>CAMFMO010000006.1:0-96117 GCA_945963595.1 uncultured Clostridia bacterium
TATCATGGATAATAGAAAAAGCCCAGCTTTAACTGGACTTTTTCGACACTCTGAAAGCACCCAACCGGGTGCTTTCTCATTCGCTTTTGAGTATACAACGGAAAATAAAGATAATGGTATGGTTATAGATGTAATTGCTGGTATTTCCTCCATATTTATTTGTATTTTGTGTGTAAAGATAGAACCATGCCAACCACTTTATCGGGTATGGTCTTAGTTTAACATTAACAGGGGCCATGGCAGCTCCCATATTGTTGGCATCCTGAATGCCCAAGTCCGTCACGGTGCCGATGGTTGCCGCCGTAATGCGCGGCCCCTTGCCGCTGCGGCACACCAGCACCGCCCCGGAGCCCGTCACCGTCCACTGGGCGGTGGGCATCCTCTGGCCGCCATAACCCAGTGGGAAGCGGTACTGCCGCTCGGAGGAGGCAAAATGGGAGCTGGTCTGGGCCGCCGCCCGGTCCGCGATTCCTGCGGTGATTGCCAGAGAGGCCAGCAGCAGGCTCTCCGCCATGGTGGAGCAGGCCCCATAGAGCCCCAGGTGGGGCAGCCCCGTATTGCGCACGGAAAACGCCGAACCGATGCACTGGTTCAGCAGGTCTCCGGAGAGCACCAAATCCAAATCAAACCGCTGGATTTCTGCCTTTTTCAGCAGCAAGCTCAGGGCCTGCTCCTGCATGGCCTTCTCCGCCTGCTCCCAGGTCTTTTGACCGAAAAAGGTATCCTGGCTGGTTTTGTCGAAGCAATGGCCCAGAGGCCCCTGGCTCTCCTTCTTCCCGGCCACACTGGCCCAGGCCGTGATCACCGGCGGTTGGGGCAAAAGGAAGCTCGACCGCCCCCGCTTGTTTTCTGCCATAGTTTTCACTCCTTTTGGGAGTAGTGTGTGCAAAAGAGCCAGAAAAATACCCGGAAACGCATTTCCTCGTCTCCGGGTATGTATTTTTTGAAAGGATCATCCTACCCGCTTTGCGCCGTAATAGTGCTGGCTCCAATAGCCGGTGGTCAAGTCGGAATAGGACACGGTGGAGCGGGAGTTGGGGGCGTGGATGAATTGTCCGTTTCCGACGTAGATGCCCACGTGGGACACATTGCCGGAAGAGGATGTGATGAAGAACACCAGATCACCCGGCTGGAGATTGTCCTTGGATACGCCGGTGCCGATGTTGACGAACTGGGCGGCAGGGGTGCGGGATACGCTCAGACCCAGATTTTTCAGAACATAGTATACGAAGCCGGAGCAGTCAAAGCCACTGGGGCTTGCGCCGCCTGCCACATAGGGAGCGCCTAAGTATTTTTTCGCCTCTGCCACAATGGCAGAGCCGGAAACGCTGACACCGGCGGAGCCGGAAGCATTGCTGGATGTACCGTTCAGGGCCGCTGCGCTGGGGGTGACGCCGGTGGACTTGCCCAGACGGAAGAACTTGGGGCTGTTGGTGGAAGCGGCATTTTCGTAGGGCGCTTCGGTCAAGGCCAGATAGTCGCTGCGGATATAGCCGATCTTGCTGCCGGAGATGACCTTGTACCAGCCGTCATTGACGCCAATGATGTAGCATTTGCTGTCCCTGGCAACGGTGCCCAGGGAAGCGGAGGCGGTGGTGGGTTTCTGCCGGAGATTGACGCTGGAGGCCGTTACCTTGCCGTAGCCCAGCTCCGCATTTTCTTTCGCGGCGGTTTTCAGATAGTCGCTGTGCATATAGCCCATAGTCAGGTTGTAATTGACCTTATACCAGTCGCCCTCCTTTGCCAGCAGGACCACCACTTCATTCTTGGCGGCGGATGCAAGGATCTTGCCGCTGAGGGAGGGCTCGGAACGCATCCGCAGGGAAGTGGCGTTTACAAAAGCAATGCCCTGAATGCAGTCACTCTCTGCGGCATAGGCCGGCAGGGCAAGGACTGCACCCAGGAGCATCACGGTCAGGAAAAGACAGATCATTCTTTTGGAAAACTTCATATGGAACCTCCGTTTTGCCCTGGGAAATCTAACAAATATAGGTATCTATGTAAAACTCAGGAAGCTGCGACAAATTTGGCAAGAGCTGGCAGCGAGAGATTTTCACCGGATGAAGGTTCTGAACGCGGAGGAATACTTTGTGTATTTCCCGCTTTCGGAACCGCACAGCCGGGGGAAAAAATCCGCTGTTCAGCCGCAGACGAATTTGTCGGAGTTTCCGTCCAATTACTTACCGGCGAGAGCCCGCTCCAGCCAGACGCAGCCAACGTCCAGGGCGGTGTACAGATCGCCTTTTTCGCTCTTCTTGACCACCCGGTCTCTGCTTCTGGCGGTGGGGTCTGTCAGCTGGAGCTGGACAGAGACACGGGTAGCCATGTCGGTGTCGCCTTGCTTTTTGCTCTCCAGAACCTGGAGCATAACAATATAGGTGTCGGCCATGGAGCCGTAATAGATCAGGTTATCTTTCCGCATCAGCGGGTGACCTTTATACATGAGAACTGCTTTCTCTTCAGCCATGATTGGAACCTCCTGTGCAAAATGTAATCGAATTGTAACACATTGTAACCATCCTGTCAAGCAGAATGTAGAAAAAAGTGCTGAAATGCCTAGAATATTTTTGATTTACGCAAAAATAAACGCAAAATACGCGCAAAACGGAGGGCGATATGAAGCTGTCAAGGTACAAAATAAGAGGCCTTTGCCCGCGGCAAAGGCCTCTTAGCCGGACTTCAGGCGGCAGAAGCAGAGCTTATTCTGCCTCAGTGTTCAAAAAGGTACTCGCGCACCAGCGCCTGCATCAGCTCGTCCCGGTCGATCTTACAGATCATGCTTCTGGCGTTGCCATAATTCGTGATGTAAGTAGGGTCTTCCGTGAGCAGGTAGCCAACGATCTGGTTTACGGGGTTGTACCCTTTCTGGGTCAGGGCCTCGAACACACTCCGGAGGATTTGGCGCATGTTCTCTTTGTCATCGGGGACGTTGAAGGTCAGGGTATCTTGATCCGTCATGGTCTTCAGCTCCTTTTTCAAAAGAATATTTGTATTATAGCTTAAGTTTTCCTTGCTGTAAAGACCAAAAACGGGAAAATTTTCTGTGAACGGGGAAAAACCTTCCCCTGCGGGGAAGAGGGACCGCCGCCACAGGCGGTGGTGGAAGAGGGGCCCCGGATGATAGAACGGTAGAAAATATGCACGCTCGTACCGCTCTTACCCGGAACGCCCCGCCTCAGTCTCGGCTGCGCCGAGCCAGCTCCCCCGAAGGGGAAGCTTTTTTGACGTGGGTGCGACGCATCGCCCGGAGGGAAAGTTTTTCCTGAAAATATCTCACCTTATCTCCGGCAAGCCGAAGCTGACGGCGATGGCGTCGTCCACCATGGCCATGTGGGCGTCGTCCAGGCGGCCCATGTGCTCCCGGAGGCGGCGCTTGTCGATGGTCCGGATCTGCTCTAAGAGGATCACGGAATCCTTAGAAAGGCCCACGCTGCCCCCTGCAATATTGATGTGGGTGGGAAGCCTTGCCTTCCCGGTCTGGCTGGTGATGGCGGCGGCAATGACTGTGGGGGAATGCCGGTTGCCGGTATCGTTCTGGACGATGAGCACCGGCCGGGTGCCGCCCTGCTCGCTGCCCACCACCGGGGACAGGTCCGCGTAAAAGATGTCGCCCCGTTTGATCAAGCTGTCCATATGGTATCACACTCCGTACGTCATTTCTTTTCCGCGCTACGCTCTGAGGGCTTATGTAACGCGGTTAGGAGTATTCTCCCACCGGCGTCCCGGTTTTATACTGCGTTTCCTTTAGATACTATGCTTCCGGTTCCGACTCGGTTCGAAAATTTTGGACGACCATCGACAGGTATCGCTGTTCTTTGCAGGATATGTCGGCTTTGGTTGGGTTCCCCGCTTCGTCCAGCCAGATGTCCAGCCGCAGGGCATCCTCCCGGAAGCTGTCGTCAATGGAGAGCCGGGTGCCATCGCCCTCCCGGCCGGAGGCGATGAGGTTGCCGGAGCGCAGAGTTCTTACGAAGATCCAGGGCGCAGCCGCCGGGGTCAGTAGGCCGTCTGCCAGCAGGGGAAAGGAAACGGCCTTGTCCTCAAACAGCAGCTTTCCCGTTCCCGCCGCCACACTGCCGGAAATGCCTGCAATGCTCTCCGGGGCCGTGACGGTGAAGCGCAGGCTCCCGGCGCTGTCCGCCTGGCAGTGCATGGCGAAAACGGAAAGGCTGTCGCCATAGTCCGCGGTGATCTCCGCGTCAAAGCAGCAGCCTTTTTCCAGAATGCGGCTGCGCAGGGCAAGGCCCGGGTCAGTTTCCGGGCCTGCACAGCCGCACAGAAGTATGAAAGAAACCAGAAGTGAGGGAAGCAGCCCTTTGCGCATAACAGTTCCGCCTTATTTCAGAAGTCGCGGAAGGTATCCCAAGAGGTCCGTGGGGAGCATACCGTACTCGCCCAGGTCCTCGGCACACAGGTCCCCGGCCTTTCCGTGGAGCCAGGCGGCACAGGCCGCAGCCTCCAGCGGCTCTAAGCCCTGCCCCAGCAGGGAAGCCAGAATTCCCGCCAGCACGTCCCCGCTGCCTCCTGTGGCCATGCCAGGGTTGCCGGTGGTATTCCGGTAGTCCCGGGTGCCGTCGGTGATGCAGGTCCGGTGGCCCTTGAGGAGCACGATGCTGCGGCTGTCCAGGGCGGCTGCCCTGGCACTTGCCATGCGGTCCTCTCCCACGGGGCCGAAAAGCCTTGCAAACTCCCCATCGTGGGGCGTCAGGATTGTGGGTGCCATTCTTCCACGCAGTATATCCATATGCCGGACAAGCAGGGTTATGCCATCGGCATCGACGACTACGGGGCAGGCGGCGTGGGTGAGCACGGCTGTCAGCACGGCCTCCGGCCCGCTGCCCAGTCCCAGCCCCGGGCCTATGAGTACCGCGTCCATCCGGGGGAGCCGTTCCAGAATCTCCGGGATCGCATTCCGCTCCAGCCGTCCTCCCTGGTCGGGCAACGGGAAAATCACGGGCTCGTTGAGCTTTCCAGCCTCAATGGCATAGATGCTCTCCGGAACCCCCAGATAGACCAGCCCCGCCCCGGTCCGCAGGGCACCCATGGCGGCAAAATAGGCGGCTCCCGTATAGCCCAGACTGCCGCAGAGCAGCAGAATCCGGCCGAAATTCCCTTTGTGGGCGTTTTCGTCCCGCTTGGGCAGCAGCATAGCAATATCCGCAGCAGTCAGTTCCATGGAAAATGCTCCTTACAGTCCGTAAAGCTCGGAATACTTCTTCGTCAGATAGTCGGTGTAGTATTTTGCGTCAAATTCCCCGCAGACCTCCCGGAAGAGCTCCCCGGGCTTTTTGAGGCTGGCATAGCGGTGGATATGCTCCCGCAGCCATCCGGTGACCCGGCTCAGGTCGCCCTTGGCAACATCGCCAAATACGTCTCCCAGATCCTTTTCCATGCAGGCAAGCATCTGGGCGCCGTAGGCGCTGCCCAGGGCATAGCTGGGGAAGTAGCCAATGCCGCCGAAGGACCAGTGGGAATCCTGGAGGCAGCCTTCCCTGTCGCTGGGCACGTCAATGCCCAGGTACTGCTTATAGAGTGCATTCCAACGCTGGGGCACATCCCTGACCTCCAGGGTGCCTGCAATCAGGGCCTTTTCAATCTCGTAGCGGACCATGATGTGCAGGCAGTAGGTCAGCTCGTCGGCCTCGGTCCGCACCAGGCTGGGCTGGGCCTTGTTCACGGCCCGGTAGAACATCTCCTCGGTGACTCCTGCCAGCTGCTCCGGGAAGTGGGTGGAGACATAGGGGAAGATTGCGTGGACAAAGGCACGGCTGCGGCCGATGATATTCTCGTAGAAGCGGCTCTGGCTCTCGTGGATGCCCATGGATACGCCGCCGGAGAGCACGGTGTAGTTGTAGCAGGGGTCAGCGCCCAGCTCGTAGAGGGCGTGGCCCCCCTCGTGAATGACGGAGTACATGGAGGACACCAGATTGTCTTCATAGTAGTGGGTGGTGATGCGCACATCGTGGCTGCCGAAATTGTTGGTAAAGGGGTGTTCCGTCTCGGCAATGGCGCAGTAGGTCCGATCAATGCCCATAACCTCCATCAGGTAGTCGCTGAAATGCCGCTGCTGCTCAATGGGGTAGTGCTTCATCAGGAAGCTGTCGTCGATCTGGGGTTTTTGGCCGATTTTCTCCACCAGAGGCACAATGGCGCTGCGCAGCCGGGCAAAGAAGACATCCAGGGTTTCCTGATTCATGCCCTCCTCGTATTCATTCAGCAGGGCATCGTAGGGGGCCATGTCGGGGTTGTAGTAACCCGCAAATTTGCGGCAGTAAGCCACGATCTTTTCCAGATACGGCGCAAAAGCGGCAAAATCGTTGGCGGGCTTTGCCTTATGCCAGACGGTATCCGCCTCGTTCAGAAGAACGCTGTAGTCCACATATTCCCGGGCGGGGATGCGGCGCATCCGGTCGTAGTTCTTTTTCAGAACCTCCAGCTCCCGGGCCTGGATGGGGGTGAGTTCCGAAGCGTGGGCGGACAGGTAGTCATAGAGAATGCCGTTCTGGGGATCGGCTGTCAGGTCATAGGAGACTTTGGTCAGCACCTCCATGGTTTTCCCCCGGGCTTCCCAGGAACCCTCGGGGGCAGCGGTGGAGGCATCCTGGCTGAGGATGCCCATGGCGTGGTTGTAGGCAAACAGGGTGCTCTGGAGCTTTTCCAGGGCTTCCAGGGCCTGGGGAAGGGACGTATATTCCATCTTGTGTGTTTCCTTTCCAAGAAATTGGGATAGACCAACCATATCACGAAGACACCTGTTCGTCAAGAAGAGAAAACGGCGGGAGCGCCGCCGCGCTTTTTCCGCTTGTATACAAGATGGACAAGCAGAGACAAGAATTAACCGCTGTGTCTCTTTCAACTTGCCGAACAATCCGGTATACTAAGGGCAGATGCTAGAAAAAATCATCATGGGAGGAATCTGTCCTATGCGTTATGGCTATTTTGACAACGCCAGCCGGGAGTATGTCATCGACCGGGTGGATGTCCCCGCATCCTGGACCAACTATATTGGCCTGAAGGATTTCTACGGTGTCTTCAACCACACTGCGGCGGGCTATGTGCTCTACAAGTCCCCGGAGTACCACCGCATTACCCGCTTCCGGCCCAATGGCCCCGTGGACGGCCCCGGCCACTATGTCTACCTCCGGGACAACGATACCGGTGACTTCTGGTCCGTGTCCTGGCAGCCCGTGGGCAAGCCCAAGGAGCACTATTCCTGCCGCCACGGCCTGAGCTACAGCAAGTATCTTTGCGACTACTCCGGCATCAATGCCCAGCAGGCCCTGTTTGCGGCCATTGACGACCCGGTGGAGATTTGGGACGTGCGGCTGCGCAACGATTCCGGAAAAAAACGGAATCTGTCCGTATTTTCCTATCTGGAATTCAGCTTCCACCAGATTCCCATGGACAACCAGAATTTCCAGATGAGCCTCTATGCCACCGGCAGCCGGTATGAAGACGGTATCATCGAAGAGGACCTCTATTATGAAGAGGATGGCTTCCAGTTCTTCACCGCTGACTTCACCCCGGACGGCTTCGACTGCTGCCGGGATGCCTTCCTGGGGGATTACCGCACTGAGCGGAATCCCCAGGCCGTGGAGACAGGCAAGTGCTCCGGCTCCTTTCGGAAGGGCGGCAACCACTGCGGCGCGCTGATGAAGACCATCACCCTGGAGCCCGGCCAGGAGCAGCGGCTTCTGTTCCTGCTGGGTGAGGGCGGCCTGGAAACGGGGCGCACCATGCGCCGGAAGTACACCCAGCAGAGGGTGGACCGGGACTTTGCCGAGACCGCAAAATTCTGGGACGAGCGTCTGAAATGCCTCCAAGTCTCCACACCCAGCGAGGCCATGAATACCGAGCTGAACATCTGGAACCTGTATCAGAGCGAGATCAACGTCATGTTCTCCCGGTTCACCTCCTTCATCGAGGTGGGCGGCCGGGTGGGTCTGGGCTACCGGGACACCGCCCAGGATGCCATGATGGTGGTCCATGCCGATCCCGAGGGCTGCAAGAAGCGCATTGTGCAGCTGCTGAAGGCCCTGACCTATGAGGGCTACGGCCTGCATCTGTTCGAACCCAGGTGGTTCGAACCCGAGGAGAAGCAGCAGTCCTTTAAGTCCCCTACGGTGGTGCCCACCCCGGATAAGAGCCAGATCGTCCATGGCTTGAAGGACGCCTGCGCCGACGATGCCCTGTGGCTGGTGAGTTCCATCGTCCAATACGTCCGGGAGACCGGCGACGTTGGCTTTGTGGATACGGTGGTGCGCTATGCCGACGGCGGCGAGGGCACGGTCTACGACCATATGAAGCGCATCCTGGACTTCTCCGCCAAGCAGGTAGGCGCGCACGGCATCTGCAAGGGCCTGCGGGCGGACTGGAACGACTGTCTGAACCTGGGCGGCGGCGAGAGCGCCATGGTCAGCTTCCTGCACCATTGGGCCATCTGCAATTTTGTGGAGCTGGCCAAGAAGCTGGGCCGGAACGGCGATGCGGAAGACTATGAGACCATGGCCGCTGCCGTGAAGAAAATCAGCCGCCAGGAGCTCTGGGACGGCCAGTGGTTCATCCGTGGCATTACCGCTAAGGGCCGGAAGATCGGCACCCAGGCGGATACCGAAGGCCGGGTGCATATGGAGAGCAATACCTGGGCGGTGCTCTCCGGCGTGGCAGACCCCGAGCAGGGAAAGCTGGCCATGGACGCCGTGGACGAATACCTGTATACCCCCTACGGCCTGATGCTGAACGCCCCCTGCTTCACCGTGCCGGATGACGACATCGGCTTTGTCACCCGGGTCTATCCGGGCCTGAAGGAGAACGGCTCCATTTTCAGCCACCCCAACCCCTGGGCCTGGTGCGCCGAGGCGGTTCTGGGCCGGGGCAGCCGGGCCATGAAGTTCTACGACGCCCTGTGTCCCGCCATGCAGAATGACCAGATCGAGGTCCGCAAGTCGGAGCCCTATTCCTATTGCCAGTTCGTCTCCGGCAGAGACCATACGACCTTCGGCGAGGCCCACCATCCCTTCATGACCGGCTCCGCCGGCTGGGCCTACTATGCGGCCACCCAGTACCTGCTGGGCGTTCGCCCGGAGTTCGACAGCCTGACGGTAGACCCCTGCATCCCGGCGGACTGGAAGGAATTTACGGTGGACCGCATCTGGCGGGGGGCGGAGTACCGCATCCGTGTGACGAACCCCAAGGGCGTGGAAAAGGGCGTGGCGGAGATCCGGCTGAACGGCGAGACCGTGGATTCCATCCCTGTTCAGGCTCCGGGCAGCGTCAGTGAAATCGAAGTTATCATGGGCTGAGAGAGGAGAAAAAAGATGATCAAGTTCGGAACCGGCGGCTGGCGTGCCGTCATTGCCGATGAATTTACAAAAGCCAATATCCGCCTGGTGGTGGCGGGCCTGTGCGGACTCATGAAGGCCGAGGGCCTGGAGGGCACGGAGGTCTGCGTGGGCTATGACCGGCGCTTCCTGTCCAAGGAGGCCTGCCACTGGGTAGCCGAGGTCCTGGCGGGCTACGGCTATAAGCCTCTGGTCGTCAACCGCTCCTCGCCTACGCCGCTGATCATGTTCACGGTGAAGCAGTATAATCTGCCCTATGGCATGGCGGTCACCGCCAGCCATAACCCCGCCATCTACAATGGCATCAAGGTCTTCACCGCCGGGGGCCGGGACGCGGACAAGACGGTGACCAATGAGATCGAGGCGGAGATCGCCAAGGTCGACCCCGCAGCCATCCCCGAGGTGGACTACGATGTGGCGCTGGAGCAGGGAAAGATCCGGGAGATCTACCCCTTCAACGAGTATATCGACAGCATCCTGCAATTCTTGGATGTGGAGAAGATCAAAGCCTCCCGGCTGCGCATTGCGGTAGACCCCATGTACGGTGTCAGCCAGAGCAGCCTGCGGACCATCCTGATGACCTGCCGCTGCGATGTGGACGTAATCCACGACCAGCACGATACCCTCTTCGGCGGTAAAATGCCCGCCCCCAGCGCGGATACATTGCATCTGCTGAGCAACTATGTGGTGGACAACCACTGCAATCTGGGCCTGGCCACAGACGGCGACGCGGACCGCCTGGGCGTCATCGACGAGGAGGGCAACTTCCTGCACCCGAATACCCTGCTTGTGCTGCTGTACTACTATCTGCGCAAGTACCGGAGCTGGACCGGCCCCTGTGTCCGGAACAATTCCACCACCCACCTGCTGGACCGGGTGGCGGCGGATTTCGGCGAGAAGTGCTATGAAGTGAACGTTGGCTTCAAATTCATTTCTGCAAAGATGGCTGAGACCAATGCCGTGGTGGGCGGCGAATCCTCCGGCGGCATGGCCGTGCGGGGCCACATTGCGGGCAAAGATGGCATCTATGCCGCAGCCCTGCTGGTGGAGATGCTGGCCGTCACCGGAAAGAGCGTTTCCGAGCTCTACAAGGAGATCACCGATAAGTACGGAATGCTCTATTATGAGGATGCTGCCTTCACCATGAAGCCCGCCCGGAAGACGGAGCTGCAGGAGCTTCTCTTTGTGCAGGAGCAGCTGCCGGATTTCGGCAAGGAGATTGACCACGTGAGCCGGGCAGACGGCTGCAAGGTCTTCTTCAAGGACGGAAGCTGGATCATCTGCCGCTTCTCCGGCACGGAGCCCCTGCTGCGTATGGCCGCAGAGGGCGAGACCAGAGCCCAGGCTTTGGATTATATTCACATCTGGCGAAAAGCCTTGGATTTGTAATTTATACAAATTGCCGGGAGTCCCCTTGCGGGATTCCCGGCCTTGTGCTACAATGGGGGAAATGACTGGGAGAAATGGCAGAGGTAGCGTATGAAGAAGAAAACTGCGAAGCGTTTTTCCTTAAAATCCGGACTGCTTGCCATGATCCTGGCTTGCTGGCTGATCCCCATTGTGATCGTTCTGACGGTTGCGGGGGCCTTCTTTGAGCGGACCTACAGCCAGACCATCGAACAGGAGATCGATTTCAGCGCCCAAAAGGCCATGGAGCAGGTCCAGAGCAGATTGGAGGAGGCCATTGCCGCCTCCAAATCCGTGTCCTACGACGGTCTCATTCGGCAGGCCTACCAGAGCTATACAACAAACGGCGACCGGGCGGAGCTGTACCTGCAAACCAATGACTACCTGCGGATATTCACACGGACCAGCCTGTATAAGGGCGTCATTGTCCACTATTGGGAGGATTCCGTGGCCGTCAGCGCCTACCACCTGACAAGCGGAACCACCGGCATCGATCTGATCCACAAGTTCCAGAAGAGGCTGCCGGATATTATGGAGCAGATGGGGAAAACCGATACCACGATCCGCTTCCTGTCCTATGACGGGGAGCTGTACATGGTCCGGAATCTGCTGGACATGAATTTCCAGCCCTATGCATCGGTCATCATGCTTCTGGATGCGGATACCTTTTTCCGGCCCATTTCCGCCATTGTCCGGGTGGAGAACGTCAGCGTATGGCTGGACGGGAACCCATACCGGCTGCGGGAGGACAACTTCGTACCGGTGGACTGGGAGGAATCCCGCCCCGTCCGGCAGGACCTCTACAGCACCCGCACGGTGGATGGCCATGTGCTGGCGCTGACGGGCACCACGGAGGAATTCAATCCCTGGACGGAGAACCCCTGGATTCTCTTCGGCATCGGCATGGTGGTGCTGATGGTGCTGCCGCTGATGATTATCATGGTGCGGCAGTATTATAAGAATGTCACAAGCCCTATGGAGATTCTGGCAGACGCCAATGCCCGGGTAGAGTCCGGCAAGCGGGGCTATCAGATCGCCGCCCCTGCCCCCAACCGGGAATTTGAGCAGATGTTCCGGAACTTCAATACCATGTCCGGAGAGCTGGAGAACCAGTTCCAGCGGGCTTATCAGGAGCAGCGGGCTACCCAGCGGGCGGAGATGAAGGCCCTGCAATCCCAGATCAATCCCCATTTCCTGAACAACACGCTGGAGATCATCAACTGGGAAGCCCGCATGGCGGGAGACGACCGGGTCAGCGCCATGATCGAGGCCCTGTCTACCATGATGGGGGCTGTGCTGGACCGGGACGGCAGAAACCAGATCCCCCTGAAAGAGGAGCTCAGCTATGTGGATGCCTACCTGTTCATCATCAATGAGCGCTTGGGCGGCAGACTCCAGGTGGAGCGGGAAATTGAGGAAGAGGCGGCTAAGATACCGGTGCCAAGGCTCATTTTGCAGCCCATTGTGGAGAACGCCGTGGAGCACGATATCACCCCCAACCGGGGCGGGAAGCTGACGCTCCGGGCCTGCCAGACCGAGCAGGAAGTCACCCTGGAGGTGTTCCACGAGGGCACCATGACGGAGAAGGACCGGGAGAATATCCGGCGCATCTGCTCCGACGCGCCGCTGGAAAAACACAGGGTTGGCCTGCGCAATGTGTACAAGCGCATGAAGCTGCTCTATGGCGACCGGGGCGGCCTGACGGTGGAGGAGGCTTCTCCCGGGGTTATCCGGGCAAGGCTGGTGATCCCGCTGGAGAGCGCCGCACAGGCGGAAAAAGAATCCGGAGAGGTGAGCGAAAAATGAGAAAAATTGCAGCGGCGGCACTGTGCCTGACGCTGTGTGTGGGGCTTGCGGCCTGCGCAGGCCGGATGTTCTCCTCGAAGGAGGAGAACACAATGCGCTCTGAAACACAGCACGAAAGCGTCGAACTGAAGGTCGTGACCTCCTATGGCGCAGACGATGGCAACCGAAAAAATTATGAAAATGCCGTGGCAGCCTATGAGGCCTCCACAGGAAACCGTGTGCTGGACGATTCTTCAAGAGCCAGTGAAGAATGGCGCTACAAGGTGTTCACGGATTTTGAAACCGGGTCTGACCCGGATGTGCTGTTCTTCTTCACCAATGCCGATGCCGAGCCCTTTATCCGGGCGGGCAAGCTGGTGTCCATCGAGGAAGTAAGGACCATGTACCCGGACTACGCCACCAATATGAAGCCCGCTATGATTGCCCAGGCCGCGGACGGCAAGCACTATGCCGTGCCCTCCACCGGCTACTGGGAGAACCTGTTTGTAAACAGGCAGGTTTTGGAAAGAAGCGGCGTGGCGGTTCCGGGGCCGGACTACACCTGGGAGCAATTCCTGGAGGACTGTGAAAAAATCAAGCAGGCGGGCTTTATCCCCATCGCCTGCTCTCTGTCGGAGATCCCCCACTATCTGTTTGAGTTTCTGATCATGAACAATGGCAGCCTGGAAAACCAGCTGGAGCTGCCCAGGCTGGAAAACGGCCATCTGGTCATGGACGAGACTGCGAAAAAATGGATCGCGGCCCTGGAGGATCTGAAGCAGCTCTACGATGCGGGCTACTTCCCGGCCAATACCATGACGGCTACCGATTCGGAGACGGCCATCCAATTTGCCGAAGGTATGGCGGCGTTTCTTGTGGACGGGTCCTGGAAATGCGGCTATTTTGCGGAGAGCTATCCCCAAAATCTGGAAAACTATGTGGTCTGCTGCGTCCCCGGCAAGGGAGAGCGCCCGGCCACGGATACCATCGGCGGCATCTCCATGGGCTATTTTATTACGAGAAAGGCCTGGAACGATCCCCAGAAGCGGGCCGCAGCCGTGGAATTCGTAAGCCAGCTGACCAGTGACGAGACCCTGAGCACCTTTGTGAAGACGGAGTTCACGGCCCTGAAAAGCGGTGCAGTGCCGGAAAACTTAAATTCGCTGGAGCAGTCTGCGGCAGACTGCAATGCAGCGCTCACCGGTGTTGTGGGGGCTGTGCAGGACCGGATGTCCGCAGCAGCAAAGGACTATCTGTTTACCAACATCCGGCGGATTGTCACAGGAAAGATTACGCCGGAGAAGGCCATTGAGGCCGCACTAAAGCTCAATGGATGAGGAGAGAGAAAAATGTACCGTGTTGTTCTGATTGATGATGAGGCTGTCATTCTGGAGGGTCTGAAACGGGTCGTCAAGTGGGAGAATTACGACTGCCAGGTGGTGGGCACGGCCTTTGACGCCAAGTCCGGCAACGACCTGATCCGGCAGGAAAAGCCGGATATCCTCTTTACGGACATCCGGATGCCCGGGCAGAGCGGCCTGACCATGCTGGCGGGGCTGCGCAGTGAGTTCCCGGATATGCAGGTGACGGTGATGACGGGCTACCGGGACTTTTCCTATGCCCAGGAGGCCATCCGCCTGGGTGTCACCCGGTTTCTCCTGAAGCCCAGCAAAATGGCGGAGATCAATGAGGCCCTGGAAGCCATGACCGCCAAATTAAAAGAGCTTTCCGCCCGACCTCAGGAGGAGCCGCCCGAGGAGGAGGAAAAGCACCAGGGCGCAGGCAGCTTCCTGGTGGATTCCGCCGTGCGCTATATGCGTGAGCACTACCAGGAGAAGCTGACGCTGCAGGAGGTAGCGGACCGGTGCTATGTATCCCAGTGGCACCTGAGCAAGCTCTTGAACAAGTACATGGAGATGAGCTTCTACGATATTCTCAATTCCATCCGCATTGAGAACGCCAAGCGCCTTCTGGAAAACCCCGGCCTGAAAATCGGCCAGATCGGCGAAATGGTGGGCTATGCCGATGCCGCCCATTTTACCAGAACCTTCAAAAAGCTGGAGGGCATCAACGCCAACGAGTACCGGAACCGGATGCGGAATTCCTGACCTTTTAGAAAATGCCCCCCGGGCAAGCCAACCTCTTTGTGAGGCAGACTTGCCCGGGGGCATTTTGGGGCGTGGAAAGCTCTCTTCCTACGGGTCACCCCGGTACTTCCGCTTTCCGCGCCTTCAGATACAGATCAATGTCATGGTTGATATATTGATACCCGGTCGTGTGCAGCACGTCATAAAATTCACGGATATAGTCAAAAACACCATATTTTTCAAACAGTTCCACGGCCTGTTTTCCGGTTAGACTCCGATGCACTTTATAGCTTTCCAAACAGAAAATTGCAAATTTCGTCTCTTGACTCATGGCTTTTCTCCTAAACGTCAGGATAGGTCAATTCTTTCCCGGACAGCTCTTGAACGAAGAGTGCATACAGCATAGGGGTGCTGTATTGCCATAGTTTTGTTTCCTCCTGCTCCAGGGCAGCGTAGAGCTTGGAACGATACAGCAGCTGAATGGCATCGGATTCTGTTATGCCTTGTGCCGCGGTGATTTCACCAATGAGGTCGGCACTGACGATGGGGAGCAATGCGGCAAACTGTTCCTGACTCATATCATCGTACCTCCTTGTAAGACGCAAAATGGCAAAAAGAGAGTGTTATAGAGAGTATAGCATAGAAAAAAGTTACATTCAAGAGCATTGTGTTTGCCTGTGATCTACGACCGGTCAACAAAAGCAACGCTGGAAAGCAAAAGAAAAAGCAACCTGTCCATGCAAACCGGCGTGCGCCGGTCAGCATGGACAGGTTTTTGGTTATGGCAGGAACAGCCGGTAGTCGTTGTTCTTCATATCCGCCACGGTCTGCTGAATCTCGCTTTCCGGGGTGTCCAGGAAGGTGTAGCGGACAACATATCCGCCCCAGATAAGGCCAAAGTCATCCCGCTCAATTTCCGTGATGTTTCCCTGCTCGTCGAACCGATAGGTGCAGCGGGTGAGAGGGTTGTCCTCAGAGGCCTGGGAGCTGCTGTAGAGGAAGGTGATCTCATTGTCAGAGATGACACTCTGTCCCTCGGGGAAATAGAAGCTGTCGTAAGGGCCGGGGTAGTAGGAATAGTTGTACCAGCCGTCCCACAGCCGGTCGTCACCGGAATCCACAAAGCAATGGCTGTAGGTGCCCTCGTTGTAGATGGCAACGGCCAGATCGCCTCCATATTGCAAGATTTCCTCGCTCTGTACCAGTTCCCCGTGCTCCGGGTAGCCCTCTGCTTTCTTTACATGGTAGCTGGCGGTTTTCAGCTTGGCAATAGCCGCATCCACCCGGGCCATGGCCTCCTCGGCGCCTGCTCCATGGATGCCCCCGGTGGGGCCAATGGCAAATTGGGCATACTGGATGATGCTCTCGCTGCCGCTGTAGAAGCGGGTGCCCAGCCGGTAGACGCCGGAGTCCAGGGCACCGTAGGTGCTGCTCCAGTCGAGTGAAAATATCTGGCTCATACTGCTCAGAGGCTGCAGAACGGTGCCGAAGGGATAGGTGTTGTCCCCCTGGAGCCGCTGCCAGCCGTCGGAAGTCTTCTTTTCCAGCCAGTAGCGGTCGTCCATGGTGTAGCTGCCCCTGCCGACACCCTGCCAGGAAACCATGATCTCGCCCCCTGTGGGCAGCAGAAGGTCGTCGTCTACCCGTAGGAAAATGTTCCAGGGGGAATCCGCACCGGTGGAGAAGGAGTCGGCATAGTCCAGGGAGGCGCAGTCTGCAATGTAGTTCACGCATACGCCGTAGTCCTGGGATAGGACTTCCAGGTAGTCATGGGAGAGCACGGTGCCGCTGCCGTCCTGCACCAGCCGGTCTACCCGGGTGAGATTGCCGGTTTCGTCAAAACGGTAGGTGTCCGTGCCCTGGTAGGTCGTGCCGGACGCGTCCGCCCA
Organism: uncultured Clostridia bacterium; assembly: GCA_945963595.1. Lineage (GTDB taxonomy): Bacteria > Bacillota > Clostridia > Oscillospirales > Oscillospiraceae > Faecousia. Next base: position 16,510 of record CAMFMO010000006.1, read on the forward strand.
GGCGGAGCGGAACCGGATCTGCTGGGCATCGATGCAGGATTCCCCCTCTGGGAACAGAATCTTCCGGTTCTCGTCGGGCAGAAAATCATTCAGCATATCCTTCATGCGGTCGGCGAAATTGTAGTCCGTCTGCATGCTGGAAGCTAGGTATTCTCCGGCGTAGTAGTCCAGCCGGTACCGCTGGCCGTCCTTGGTGATCCTGGCTGTGGGGGAGACATCGTCATTGAAGGCGTTCTTTTCTCCACAGAGAAGGGAGATGGCGCTTTTGCTGTTCAGCGCGTTTATGGTGTTGGTGCATCGGGTCAGGGCTTCCTCCTGGGCACTGGGCAGGGCTTCCCGATAGATGCGGAAGGGAACGCAGAAGCTGCCGGATAGGCCTTCACCGGAAATATTCATGGCAATCAGGTAATCTCCGGCAGAGAGTGCTCCGTATGTGAGCGACCAGTCCAAATCCCTATAGGTGCTCTGGGTGGTATCCTGTCCCAAAGAGAAGCCGTAGTTCGTTTCCGGATAAAGCTCCGCATTGCCGGCGAGAACAGGAACGATCTCCCAGCTGCTTCCGTTCCAGCGCTCCAGATGGGAACCGGAAACCTTTATGGTATCGCGGGTGCGGCAGAATTCCGGCGCAATTTTCAAAATCAGCTTGCCGCCGGTGACGGTCAGATCTTCCACGGAGAGGGTGATGCCCCAGTCTGGATTTTCGGGATATTGGGGCTGCGCGGCGGGGGAAAAGTCCGCCGGGTCTTCCTGGCTGCTCTGCACCAGTGCGGCCTCCGGGTCTTCCTGCTTTTCTACGGGGTTTGTTCCCAGGCACACTGCCACAAAGGCAATGGCCAGCACGCCCAAAAGACTGATCCAGAAGGCGGGCTTTTTGTAGCTCAGCACGGATTTGATCCGGTATTTCACGCTGACCTCGCCGAAGGCCACAGGGCAGGCGGCGTAGTGGACCTTGTGGGTGCTGCAATCTAAGAGGGCGGCGGAGTAGGCCTTCCGCTCCGGCAAATCCATGAACTGCACCACCCGCTGGTCACAGGCCATCTCAATATCCTTGCACAGCAGAATGTAGCTGACCCACACCAGGGGATTGAACCAGTGGAGCACCAGGGCCAGAAAGCCAATGAGCTTGATCCAGTGATCCCCCTTGTCCAGGTGGGTGCGCTCGTGGGCCAGAATCTGCTGCCGGGTGTTGTCGCTGACTCCGGCGGGAATGTAAATTTTCGGCTTCAGAAAGCCCAGCACAAAGGCCGTTTCCAGCCCCTCGCACTCCCAGCCGCCCCGGACCTTCCGGGCATTCTTCACCTGGCGGCGCAGATGGGCATAGGAGATGAGGCTTGCACACAGCAGCGAAACCGCCACAATGCACCACAGAGGCACGAGGTAGGTTTGCAGCGTTTCCGACTGGGGCAGGCGAATGGTTGGGGGCTGTAAGCTGAACCTGCTTTGCAGGGGGATGGGCAGCAGCAGCCGGACCCCTGCCACCATCCAGAGCATACAGATGAATTTCTTGGGGGTTTTCCGCAGAACCAGCCGAAGCACCAGCACTGCCAGAATGACGATGCTGCCGCTGACGCTGGCGGTGAGCAGATTGGAAAAGAGGGCGCGCATGGCTCATTCCTCCTTGTAGTTGTCGATCATCTCCCGCAGCTGGTCCACCTCATTTTTGGACAGCCGCTTGCTGTGGGAAAAGGCGGCGATAAAGGCGGGCATAGAGCCCTCGAAGGTCTCGTCCACCATTTCCGTCAGCCGGGAGCGCTGAACCTCCTGCTTGGTCACGAGACTGGTGACGGTGGCGTTCTCGTTTTTCAGCACACCCCGCTCTGCCAGCCGCCGGATCACCGTATAGGTGGTTGCCTTGGACCAGCCCAGCTTTTCCTTGCACAGGGCGGCCAGCTGCGTGGAATTGATGGGCTCATGCTCCCAGAGCAGCAGGCAGAAGCGGTATTCGCTTTCAAAGATTTTGGGTGTTTCCATATGGACACGCTCCTTATGCTTTTTATTGAAAGGGAATGGCGTCCTTTCCGTTGCAGGTGACGTTCTGGCTGTCGTAGATGCGGAATACGCTTCCTGGATAACCTTCCATTCCCAGATCCCGGAAGGTATTTCCGTCCACCCGGACATTCTGGCAGTTTGAAAACTGCACGCCGCCATAGCTGCAGTCGTGGATCAGGTTGTTGATGACCTGTATATTCAGGCTGTTGTCCGCGTCAACGCCAAGGGTGCCGCAGCCGTAGAGGTCGCAGTCCTCCACCAGAATATCCTGGCTGTTGATAAAATGCAGCACACCTCCGGCGCACTGGCTGGGCTCCTGGGTATGGCCTGCGGTGATATGGGTCACATAGATATTGGCGCAGTTCTCAAAGGTCAGCACATCGGCGTACCGGGGGACGCAGGAGAGGACCTTGTCCGTCCGCTCCTCGCCGGAGCCGCGAACGGTCAGGTTGGACACATTCTGTATGATCAGCTCCGGGCCGTCGAATTCCTCATTCCAGCGGTAATTTCCTTCAGAAGTGCCATAGGTGCCGTAATTGGAGGCGGTGCTGAAATCGATGAGCTCCGCGTCCACGATGATCTCCGTATCAGAGGCGATGGCCGCCAGAAATTCATCGGCGGTGGAGACATGGACGGTCGTCTGGCCGGTTGTGATCACCGGTTCGGCAATGCCCGGCTGTGCGGATTCATACTGGCTGTCCTTTTGCACGGGAACGGCATCTACAGTGGCCGTGGGCTGGGTCTCCGGGACGGTTGTTTCCGGGGCGGCGGTTTCCGTGGGGAAGGTGGTCTGCGCAGCGGTGGTTTCCGGTGCGCTCTGGGCTGCGCCGCAGCCGGAAAGCGCGGCTGCCAGCAATGACAGAGCAAGAATAGCGGCACAAAAACGTTTCATGGGGATTCATCCTTTCTTTGTCTGTGATACAGACGAGATTTAATGCATTAGACCTTCTGCTTGCAGTTTAACGCATTAAACCTCACTTGTCAAGGGGTTAAGGAGAATTTAAGAATTCTACGTTGCGCAGAAGAAGTTTCCACTTTTACGCCATGGCAGAAGTAGTGAACGGGAAAAAACACCCTACCTCATTTGCAGTGCATTCATACGCGCATTCCCTATTGACATCAAAATTTAGTTGTGCTACCATCTAATTAGTTGAACATACAACTAAAGGAGCGATGGTACATGGAGAAAACCGGAAGAAAGATCACCAAGATTGCCCGGGAGGTGGGGAAATTCACCGTTCAGAATATGCGTCGGGAAGGCGTTGGGACGGCGGAATTTGACGTCATTCACCTGGTGCGCCACAATCCCGGCATTACCCAGACTCAGGTGGTGCAGGCACTGAATATGGATAAGGGGGCTGCTGCCAAACGGGTGGCCAGTCTGGAAAACAAGGGCTATCTCATTCGCAAGCCCAACCCCGCCGACGGCCGCAGCCAGCTGCTCTATGCTACAGAGGCCGCAGACGGTCTGCGCAATTCCAAGGCGCACATGGAAGAGGTGTTCTATGCCTGGCTGCTGGAGGGTCTGGAGGAAGACGAGGCTAAGCAATTCTGCGCCACTCTGGACAAGCTCTACCAAAAGAGCAAGGCCCAGAGAAAGGTGGACTTCCGGGATGTGGCAGCGCGGCTGGAGCAAGAGGAAAGCCATGAAGCATAAGGCATTTCACCCGGACCGGGTGACGGACTACTTTCTGGCGGAGTGGAAGGTGCTGCTGATCGTCACCGTTACGGGCCTTGTCTACAACATTGGCCTGCTGGCCGGTCCCTGGTTTGAAGGACAGATGACCGGCAAGCTGGTGGATATTCTCACCGGCAGCGGCAGCTATCCGGAAATGGCCGTACTGGCCTTGGGCTACGCTCTGACGATCCTGGTCGTCCAGGGAAACCGGTATTTCAAGCGCTTTTATGTCCGCCGGTTTGCCAACAACGTCAGCCGCCGCATGAAGCAGGTGCTCTATGCCAAGCTGGTGGCCCGCAGCCGGGAGGCTCTGACCACCGAGGGCGAAGGCAGCATCATGACCAAAGCCATCCGGGATGTGGATGACTGCGTGGAGGGCATGCGGAAATTCACCACAGAGCTCTTCGATACCGGCGTGGCCCTGCTGTCCTACGGATGCATGCTGCTGTACTATGACTGGCGATTGGCACTGATATGTATGTTCTTCCCGCTCATCGCCTATGTTGTGGCGGAGAAGCTGAAAAGCAAAGTCCAGAAAACCGGTGAGCGCAGCAAGGAGCAGTCCGCTTCCCTCAGCGCCGCCACCCTGGACCGGGCCAGAAATGCTCTGACCTACCGGGTCTTCGGCCGGGAGGCAGACCGGCAGCGCGCCTACGAGCAGGAGCTTACAGCCTATGAGGGTGCAGCCATTCGGGCCAATATCTGGACCACGGCCATGTCCCCCATTTACCGGACCATTGCCCTGCTGAGCATCCCCTTTTTGGTATATTTCGGGCAGAAAAACGTGGTAGGCACCGGCTGGAGCGCCTGGGACATTGCCGTTTTTACCACCTTTCTCGCCTGCTTCAACAAGCTGGCAGCCAAAACCGCCAGCGCCGCCAAGCTTTTCAATGCCGTGCATAAGGCACAGGTCTCCTGGACGCGGGTGAAGCCCATTCTGGCTGATCCTGCAGAGGCTCTGCCGGATCACCTGACCCCAGCGACACCAGACACGCTGCGTATGGAAAGCCTGTCCTTTGCCTACCCCGGTGGGAAGGACATTCTGCGCAATGTCAGCTTTTCCGCCAAGCCCGGCCAGATCATCGGCATTACGGGAGCCGTGGCCTGCGGCAAATCCACCCTGGGCAAGGCATTTCTCTGTGAGCTTCCCTACGAGGGCTCCATCACCTTCGGCGGGGAGGAGCTGCGGGATATGGACAAAAACCGGCGCAGCAGTATTTTCGGCTATCTGGGCCATGACCCGGAGCTGCTCAGCGCCTCTATCCGGGAGAACATCTGCATGGGCGACGGGCAGGACCCGGCTCCCTACCTGCACGCAGTCCGCCTGGACCGGGAGGTCACAGAAATGGAGCAAGGGCCGGATACCCTGGTGGGCCCGGAAGGGCACCGATTCTCCGGCGGCCAAGCTCAGCGGCTTGCCCTGGCCCGGACGCTGTACCACAAGCGCCCGGTACTGATTCTGGACGACCCCTTCTCCGCTCTGGACAAGCCAACGGAAGCGGAGATTTTCCGGGAATTGCGGGAGCTGGGAAAAGGCAGCATCGTGCTGCTCATCTCCCACCGGCTGTACCTGTTCCCCCAGCTGGACCGGGTGCTGTGGATGGAAAATGGCACCGTCACCGCCGGTACCCATGAGGAACTGCTGCAAAAGGTCCCCGCCTACCGTGCCCTGGCGGCAGACCAGGAAGGAGGCAAAAACCGTGCGTAATCGGGAAAATATCCGCACCGTGCTGCTTCGGACGGTGCAAAGAAATATATGGCTCAGCCTTGGTATTGTGCTGATGGTGGTGGGGGCTGTGGTTGCCGCCCTTCTGCCGCCGCTGCTGCTGGCAAAAATTGTGGATACTCTCACCGCCGGAATGCCTGCATCTCTGGGCGCCGTACTGCTGTATTTCGGTCTGCTGGCCCTGACGGGGCTGCTGGAATCCGCCCGGGAGAGCCTGCTCACCGTCTTCGGCCAGAAAATCACCCACGGCCTGCGCAGCTGTATGATGGCAAAGCTCACCCGCCTGACCTCCGGCGCGCTGGCCGCCCGGGAGCCCGGAGAGCTAGCCTCCCGGTTTGTAGGCGATGTGGACACCGTGGAAAACCTGTTCAGCGCCGGTATCATCAGCATGTTTGCAGACCTGTGCAAGATCATCAGCATTCTTGTGGTGCTGAGCCGGAAAAACCTGGGGCTCTGCCTGGTGCTGCTGTGCCTGCTGCCGCCGCTGTTTTTCTTCACAAGGTATGTGCAGAAAAATATGCTTCGGGCCCAGATCGCCAACCGGCAGGCCGTGGGCCGGGCCTCGGCCTTCGTGCCCATCACGCTGCACAATATCCGCACCATCCACGCTCTGGGAAAAGAGCGCTATATGTGCACGCGCTACGACGATTTCATCGGCCAGAGCTATGCCGCTATGGAGAAGACCAACTTCTACGATGCCATCTATTCTCCGGTGATTCTGATTCTGAACGCCCTGGTGGTTGGCATTGTTATGCTGCTGTCCGCCACCGGCAATGGCGCTATGCTGCGTTTCTTTGGAATGTCCGCCGGTACAGCCGTGGCCGTCATCAGCTATATCGGCCAAATTTTCACCCCCGTGGAAAGTCTGGGCATGGAGATTCAGTCCATTCAGTCCGCCATGGCCGGTGTGCGGCGGATTGACGAGCTTCTGGCAGAGCCGGAAAGGACAGCTGTCCCCGAAAATGTTGCCGCCGTCCCCGGGACTTTCGCCGCAGAGCTGAAAAATGTAAGCTTCGGCTATGAGGACAAGGCCGTTCTGGAAAATCTGACCTTGCAGGTCTCTCCGGGTGAGCAGGTGACGCTCTCCGGCCGGACCGGTGCAGGCAAGAGCACGGTTTTGAAGCTGCTGCTGGGGCTGTATCCGCCCCAGAAAGGTGCCGTGACGCTTTTCGGCATTCCCGCAGACCGCATCCCGGAGGGAGAAAAGCGGCGTCTGATCGGCTATGTGGAGCAGAGCTTTCACATGGTGCCCGGCTCCGTCCGGGACCAGATCACGCTGTACGATGAAACCGTCTCCCCTGCCCAGGTCCGCCGGGCGGCAGAGCTGGTAGGGCTGCTGGACACCGTTGAGGCCCTTCCCCGGGGCTTTGACACGCCCTGCGCCCCCGAGCTCTTCTCCCAGGGCCAGTGGCAGCTGCTTTCCATTGCCCGGGCGGCGGTTACGAATCCGCAAATTCTGCTGCTGGATGAGATCACTGCCAATCTGGACGCGGAAACGGAACGCATGGTTTTGCAGGCGCTGAAAAATGTGTCCGAAAACCGGACCGTCATCTCCATTTCCCACAGAACCGAGGCAAAAGAGGGACGGATCGTGCCCATCGGAAAACCTTAAAGAAGAATTAACCCATACCCCGTTGACTTTTCGTTCCGTTTTTCGTATGATTTGAAAGAGAAAATGACTCTTTCCAAATAGGAGGATCTGAAATATGAAACGGACGATTGCTTCTGCTGCGGCCCTGTGCCTGGCATTGGGTCTGGTGCTCACCGGCTGCGGCAGCAAGGACAAGGCTGTGTATGTGCAGCAGGTCTCCAGTCTCACCGGAATTTCTTCTCAGGACCGTTTTTCCGGCCTGGTGGTATCCGAAAACCTGATGGAGATCAAGAAGGACAGTGACAAGGAAGTGGCCGAGCTTCTGGTGAAGGAGGGCCAGGATGTGCAGGAGGGCGACCCCCTGTTCTCCTACGATACGGACCAGCTGCAGCTGAACGCCGACAAGCTGGACCTGGAGCGGGAGCAGCTCAGCGCCAGCATCAGCGACTACGACACCCAGATCGGCGAGCTGGAGCGGGAGCGGGACAAGGTCAGCGCCAATAAAAAGCTGCAATACACCATCCAGATCCAGTCTGCCCAGGTGAGTCAGAAGGAAGCGGAGCTGAACCTGAAGACCAAGGAGGCCGAGCTGGAGAAGGCCAAGCAGCTGCTGGAAAACGCCACCATCACTGCCCCTATCGCCGGCCGCATCCAGTCCATCAACGAAAGCGGCACCGACAGCCAGGGCAACCCCGCGGCCTACATCACCATCCAGCAGGCCGGTGCCTACCGGGTAAAGGGTACCATCGGCGAGCTGCAGCAGGGAGCCATCGCCCAGGGTGACCGCATCAGGCTCACCTCCCGGGTAGACAACAGCAAGACCTGGCTTGGCACCGTGACCCTGGTGGACTACGAAAACCCCGTAAAGAACGACAACAACGGCTACTATATCAGCAGCAGCGATTCCTCCAATATGGCCAGCAAGTATCCCTTCTATGTGGAGCTGGACAGCGTGGAGGGCCTGATCATGGGCCAGCACCTGTACATGGAGCGCTACACCGAAGGGGACGATGAGACCGGTGTCATCGTCAGCAGCGCCTATCTCTGCTACGAGGACGACGGCAGCGCCTATGTCTGGGCGGAGAACAGCCGCAGCAAGCTGGAAAAGCGGGCCGTCACCCTGGGCACCTATAATGAAAACACGGACAACTACGTTGTCACCGAGGGTCTTTCCGAGACGGACTACATCGCCTTCCCGGACGAGCAGTATTGCCATGTGGGTGCTCCCACCAGCCACACCCCTGTGACCTATGAGGACGAGGAAGGCGGCGCTGACATGGGCGGCGCTGACATGGGCGGCGCTGACATGGGCGGCATGGACATGGGTAAGGATGCCGATATGGGCGGCATGGACATGGACGCTGACATGGGCATGGATACCGATATGGGCGATACGGACGCAGGCATGGATGCCGGTATGGACGGCGCCGAGGTGCCCGAGGCGGCCCCCATTGTCGGCGCGGAAGCCCCGGCCGCCGAAACCGAACCGGAAGGCGGTGTGGGCTAAGTGAGCATTCTCAAGCTAACCGACATCTGCAAGGACTATATCCAGGGCAAGGAGCCTGTGCGGGTGCTGAAAAACGTATGCCTGGAGGTAGAGCAGGGGGACTATATCGCCATTATGGGCCCCTCCGGCTCCGGCAAAAGCACCTTGATGAACATCATCGGCTGCCTGGATGTACCCACCTCCGGAGAATATGTGCTGGACGGTAAAAACCTGCACGACCTGAAGGATGACGACCTGGCCGAGGTGCGGAACAAGTACATCGGTTTCGTCTTCCAGAGCTATTACCTGATGCCCAAAATGGACGCCGTGGACAATGTGGCCCTGCCGCTGCTGTATGCCGATGTTCCCCTGAAGGAGCGCCGGGAGCGGGCGGCGGAATCCCTGAGCGTTGTGGGTCTGGAGGACCGCATCCATTTCCTGCCCAATCAGATGTCCGGCGGTCAGTGCCAGAGAGTTGCCATTGCCCGGGCCATGGTGACAAAACCGGCCCTGCTGCTGGCGGACGAGCCCACCGGCGCTCTGGACACCAAGTCCGGGGCCCAGGTCATGGATATTTTTGACAGGCTCAGCGCCGACGGCATGACCATCCTCATGATTACCCACGACCCGGACATTGCCAAGCGGGCCAAGAAGGTCTATCACATTCTGGACGGCGAGCTGCTGACCACACCCCAGGGAGGCAGTGAACATGAAGCTTAAAATTTCCAAAGAAGCAGTGATCATCGGCGCTTCCGTGCTGGCGGTGGCCGGAATCGGTGCAGGCATCTTTGCCATGGCCTCCAAGGGCGGCAGCAAGCCCGTTTACGTCTACAATTTTGATATCTGCGGCATGACGGACTACTGGGGCGACCAGCAGTCCACCTCCGGCCTGGTCCGGGCGGATAATATCCAAACCGTTATGCTCACCGACACCCAGACCGTCACCGGTGTGGAGGTCCGGCAGGGCGATCATGTCAAAAAAGGGGATCTGCTGCTGTCCTTCGATACCACCCTGAACGACCTGGCCCTGGAAAAGAAGCGGCTGGGCGTAGAGCAGCTGAAGCTGCAGCTGGAAGAAGAGCAGCAGCGGCTCCAGGAGATCCGGAACTACACCCCCTATACCCCCCGGCAGGACGACGGCAGCAGCTCTGACAGCAGCCAGGGAGATGCCTTCTCCTACAGCCACTACCCGGACTACGGTGACCGGGGCGATGTAACCGTAGAAGAATGGATGAATACCAACGGTGGCTTTGACGGCAGCAGCCCGGATAGCCCTCTGATTCTCTGGACCAAGCTCAATACCATGGTGGACCGGGACCTGGCCGCAGAGATGGCCCGCTTCTTGCAGCGCTACCGCTACACGGAAGCCCTGAAGGAATACGAGGCGGCCTACGCCCAGTATTTGCAGGATAAGGCCGCCTGGGAGGCGGACACCTCCGAAGAAAAGGGCGATGCGCCCGCAGAGCCGCCGGTTCCCCAGGAGACGGACTACGCCGTGAGCGACTACTGGATGATCCTCAAATCCACGCAGAGCAATATGACCCTGGCAGACAACGCCGTGTTCCAGGGAATGCACGTCTACGTAACCGGCAGCGACTTCTGGTTCATCCCCTATGACGCAGCGGATGCCTACGACTACACCCGCCCCGAGGAGCCTGAACCCGATCCCACTCCGGAACCCGATCCCGGCCCCACCTACACCCTGGAGGAAATCGTCAGGATGAAGGAGGACCAGCAGAAGAAGATTCTGGACGTGGAGTACCAGATTAAGATTGCCGAGGCGGAGTACAGCATTGCCCAGAAGGAAGCCAACGACGGCAATGTCTACGCCGAGGTAGACGGCACCGTGGTCTCCGTGCTGACGGAAGAAGAGGCCCGGGCCAACCAGACCCCCATCATCAAGGTCTCCGGCGGCGGCGGCTACTACGTCACCGGCACCATCAGCGAGCTGGAGCGGGACAAGCTGGAGCTGGGCAGCGAAGTGACCATTTCCGATTGGCGCAACGGTACTTCCTGCACAGGCACCGTCCAGTCTATCGGCGACTTTCCCTCCACTGCCACCTATTACAGCAGCAATAATAACCCCAATGCCAGCTTCTATCCCTTCACCGTTCTGGTGGACGAGGACGCGGACCTGGTGCCAGGATACTATGTGGATATGGAGTATTCCCTGTCGGATTCCACCGACGGTATCTACCTGAGCAATCCCTTCCTGCGCACGGAGCAGGGGGCCAGCTTTGTGTATGTGCAGGGGGAAAACGGCAAGCTGGAGCGGCGGGACGTGGTCACCGGCAAGAGCGTTTGGGGCAGCTACACCCAGATTCTCTCCGGCATCACCGTGGATGACCTGATTGCCTTCCCCTATGGCAAGAATGTCAAGCCCGGCGTTCCTACCGAGCAGGGCGACTATTCCACACTGTACGAAGAGAACTGAGGAGGCAAGGAAAATATGCTTGAAAATATTCATCTTGCCTTTGAGGGCATCTGGAGCCATAAGCTGCGCAGCATTCTCACCATGCTGGGCATCATCATCGGCATTGCAGCCATCATCACCATCGTCTCCACCATCAAGGGCACCAACGAACAGATCAAGGAGAACCTGATCGGCGCGGGCAACAATGTGGTCTCGGTGCAGCTGAATCAGAACGGCAACGAGTACGACCTGAGCTGGAGTCCGCTGCCGGACACCGTAAGGGTCATCTCCGAGGAGACCCGGCAGGCTTTGGAGGACATCAACGGCGCTGAGGAAGTCTCCCTGTACTATTCCCGCAGCTATACCGACGGCTTCTTCTACCTGGACACCCCCTTCAACGGCAACGTACTGGGGGTAGACCGGCACTATTTCAGCACCTACGGCATGCAGATTCGGGCAGGCCGGGGCTTTACGGAAAAGGATTACACCGAATTCCGGAAGGTGGCCCTGGTGGACAGCACCGCAGCCAAGAGCCTTTTCAGCGGCGTAGACCCTGTGGGCAGGGAAATCGAATTCGGCTCGGATGTCTACACGGTGGTAGGCGTTATCGGCCCCGCCGAGGAGTTCACCCCCACCATCAACAGCCTGAACGACTACTACCTCTATGCCAACGATGGCTCCGGCAGCATCTACTTCCCGGACAGCCTATGGCCCGCCCTCTACCAGTTTGACGAGCCCCAGAGCGTTGCCATCAAGGTCAAGAATACGGACGTCATGGCCTCTGTGGGCAAGAAAGCGGCGGACCTACTGACGGGAAGCCAGATCATCGGCACGGACACGGGCTTTGACTACCGCAGCGCCGATATGCTGGAGCAGGCCCAGCAGCTGCAAAACATGAGCAAATCCACCAACACCCAGCTGGTCTGGATTGCCAGTATTTCCCTGCTGGTAGGCGGCATCGGCGTTATGAACATCATGCTGGTGTCCGTCACCGAGCGGACCAGCGAGATCGGTCTGAAAAAGGCCCTGGGCGCCAAGAAAAAGCGCATTCTATTGCAGTTTCTGACGGAAGCGGCCGTGCTCACCAGCATCGGCGGTATCATCGGCGTTCTCACAGGCATTGGCCTGGCGGAGTTAATTTCCGGCCTGATGCAAATTCCCGTGGCCATCAGTGCCCCGGCAATCATCATCGCCGTGGTGTTCTCCACCCTCATCGGCGTGATCTTCGGCCTGCTGCCCGCCACCAAGGCCGCAAACCTGAACCCCATCGACGCGCTGCGCAGAGTGTAAGCGTAAATTTTCAGCAGGGCCAAAAGCTTCCCATACGGGGGAGCTGGCAGGGCGCAGCCCTGACTGAGGAGGGGCGTAACGGGCGGAAACAGTCAAAAATACGCACACAATTTCCGCCCATGGCGCCCCTCTTCCGTCCCGCCTCTCGGCGGGCCGCCTTCCCCGGAGGGGAAGGTTTTGTGAAAAGCCTTCCTTGGGCCGTGGCCTGACTGTGGTTTTTTTTGCGGAACCCCTCCGGCTCTGCGGGCCGCCTCCCCTTCCAAGGGGAGGCAAAGAGAAATTTTGTCAAAACACTTGCAAAACGAGAATTCCGGTGGTATAATACTCCCGTAATATTCAAAAGCTGCGATTGGGCTGCCTTTTGTTGGTTTGCATTTCAGAGAGCGGGGGCTGGTGGGATCTCCGTGTGTGCAGCAAACGGGCTTTCTCCCAGGAGCCGCCGCCTGAAATCACAAAAGCGCAAGTAGGGTTGGCCGGGTGACGCCGTTATCCGTCTGGGGCGTGTTTGCGCCCGAAGAGTGTGCCGGTTTCCGGCAAATGCGGGTGGTACCGCGGAAGGTTTGCCTTTCGTCCCGAATGTGGGATGGAGGGTATTTTTTATACCCAAAATCACCTTTCTTTACTAGGAGGAAGCATTATGAAAGAACAATTGGAGAGCATCCGTCTCAAGGCCATGACCGCCTTGGAGGATGCCGAAACCCCTGCCGCTCTGGAAGAGCTGCGGGTGAAGCTGCTGGGCAAAAAGGGCGAGCTCACCGCCGTCTTAAAGCAGATGGGCAAGCTCAGCGCCGAAGAGCGGCCTGTCATGGGCCAGATGGCCAACTCCGTCCGCTCCGCCATTGAGCAGAAGCTGGAAGAGCGCAAGGCCACCATCCACGCCGCCGCTCTGGAGGCAAAGCTCTCCGCCGAGGCCATTGACGTAACCATCCCCGGCGAGAGCTACTGCGTGGGCCATCAGCATCCCATGAACCAGGTGCTCCAGCAGATCAAAGACACCTTTGTGGGCATGGGCTACCAGGTTGTTGAAGGCCCCGAGGTGGAGCTGGCGGACTACAACTTCACCCGGCTGAACATCGAAGAGGGCCATCCCTCCCGGGACCGCTCCGACACCTTCTATTTCACCGATGACGATTCCGTGCTGCTGCGGACCCAGACCAGCCCCATGCAGATTCGGGTCATGGAAAACACCAAGCCCCCCATCTGCATTCTGGCTCCCGGCCGGGTGTTCCGGAAGGACGAGGCCGACGCAACCCACTCCCCCATGTTCCATCAGATCGAGGGTCTGGTGGTGGCCGAGAACATCACCATGGGCGACCTGAAAGGTGCCCTCATCGGCATCATGCGCAAGATCTACGGCCACGATGCCCAGATGCGGTTCCGTCCCCACCACTTCCCCTTCACCGAGCCCAGCTGCGAAATGGATATGCAGTGCCACAAGTGCCACGGCGCAGGCGAGATTGACGGCCAGGTCTGCTCCACCTGTCACGGCGAGGGCTGGATTGAACTACTGGGTGCCGGTATGGTCCACCCCACGGTTCTGGAAAACTGCGGCATTGACCCGGAGAAGTATTCCGGCTTTGCCTTTGGCCTGGGCCTGGAGCGCATGGCCATGGGCCGGCTGAAGATCAACGACCTGCGTCTGATCTTCGACAACGATGTCCGGTTCCTGAACCAGTTCTGAGGAGGGAAAGAAAATGAAACTGAACAGAAAATGGATCAATGAGGAGTTCGTGGATCTGCACGAGGTCTCCGATAAGGAATTTGTGGAAACGTTGACGGTCTTCGGCCAGAAGGTAGAGACCTGGGAGCGCATGGATGCGGAAATCAAGAATGTGGTGGTGGGCAAAGTCGTGTCCATCGTCCGCCACCCCAACTCTGACCATATGTTCATCTGCCAGGTGGACGTGGGCCAGGCCGAGCCCGTACAGATCGTCACCGGCGCTCAGAACGTCCACGAGGGCGACCTGGTACCCGCCGCCCTGCACAACTCCTATCTGCCCGGCGGCGTACACATCACCAAGGGCAAACTCCGGGGTGAGGTGTCCAACGGTATGCTCTGCTCCTTCACGGAACTGGGCCTGACCCAGAACGATCTGCCCGGCGTCTTCGCCGACGGCATCTGGATTCTGGAGCCCGACGCCGGAAAGCCCGGCGATGACATCAACAAGATCATCGGCAATGACGACACCGTCGTTGACTTCGAGATCACCAACAACCGCCCTGACTGCTACTCCATCATCGGTCTGGCCCGGGAGACTGCCGCCGCCTTTGGCAAACATATGCGCCACCACGAGCCCGTGGTCCACGGCTCTGAGGCAGGCTCCATCTTCGACCACCTGGATGTAGAAGTGGAGGCTGAAAACCTGTGCAACCGCTACACCTCCCGGATGATCGCCAACGTGAAGATCGGCCCCTCCCCCAAGTGGATGCGGCAGCGTCTGCGTGCCAACGGCGTCCGGCCCATCAACAACATCGTGGACATTACCAATTATGTCATGCTGGAATACGGCCAGCCCATGCACGCCTTTGACTACCGCTATGTCTCCTCCGGCAAGATCGTGGTTCGGGAAGCCCGGGAGGGCGAGTCCATGACCACCCTGGAGGGCACCCAGCGGGCCTTGAAGCCCGGTATGCTGGTCATTGCCGACGAGAATAAGCCCATTGGCCTGGCAGGCATCATGGGCGGATTGAACAGCGAAATCCGGGACGACACCACCATGGTGGTCTTCGAATCCGCCAACTTCGACGGCACCTCCATCCGCCAGACCGCTCTGGCCCTGGGTATGCGCACCGAGGCATCCGGCAAATTTGAGAAGCACCTGGATCCCATGCTAACCGTTCCCGCCGTGGAGCGGGCCTGTGAGCTGGTAGAGCTATTGCAGTGCGGCGATGTGTTGGACGGCATGATCGACGTCATCAACAACGTACCCCAGCCCAGAACCGTCAAGCTGGAGCCGGAGAAGATCAATAAGCTCCTGGGCACCAATATTCCCAGAGAGGATATGGTGAAGTATCTGGACCTGCTGGAAATTCCCGTCCAGGGCGACGATATCCTGGTCCCCTCCTTCCGGCCGGACCTTGTTCGTATGGCGGACATCGCCGAGGAGGTTGGCCGCAGCTACGGCTACAACGCCATCCCCGTCACCGATTTCAAGATCTCCACCCAGGGCGGCTATTCCGAGGAGATGAAGCTGGAGGCCAAAGCGGGTACCCTGTGCCGGGCCATGGGCTACAGCGAGATCATCACCTATTCCTTCGTCTCCCCCACGGTGTTTGACCAGATCCGCATTCCCGCAGACAGCCCCCTGCGCAATGTGCTGAAAATTCAGAATCCTCTGGGCGAAGACACTTCCATTATGCGAACCATTGCCCTGCCCTCTATGCTGGAAATCCTCAGCCGGAACAATGCCTACCACAATAAGGCTGCCAAGCTCTATGAAGTCGCCAAGGTCTATCTGCCCGTAGAGGGCGAGCAGCTGCCCAGAGAGCCCAAGATGCTCATGTTCGGCACCTACGGCTCCGGTGAGACCTTCTTCACATTGAAGGGCGAGCTGGAAGCCATCTTCGCCGGTCTGCGGCTGAAGAAGGTAGAGTACACCGCCGAGAAGAACAACCCCAGCTACCATCCCGGCCGCTGCGCCAAGCTCAGCGTGGACGGTGCGGACATCGGCGTCATGGGCCAGGTGCATCCCCTGGTTGCCAAGAATTATGGCATGGACTGCGAGATCTACTGCGCCGAGCTGAATTTCTCTGAAATGCTCTGCCATCTGCTGCCCGAGCCCACCTATGTGCCCCTGCCCAAGTATCCGGCTGTCAGCCGTGACCTGGCCATCGTGTGCGACGAGGCCGTCACCGTGGCCCAGGCCGAGAGCATCATCTCCCAGGCCGCCGGAAAGCTGCTGCGGGATGTGAAGCTCTTCGATATCTACCGGGGCGTGGGCGTACCCTCCGGGAAGAAGAGCATGGCCTTCTCCCTGGAGCTCCGGGCCGATGACCGGACCCTGACCGACGCCGACTCCGAGGGCGTCACCGCCAAGGTCCTTTCCGCCCTGGAAGAAAAGCTGGGCGCTACCCTGCGCTAAGGCTCTGACAATTGCATAGAAAATCCCCCTGCCGCATAGCTTTGTGGCAGGGGGTGTTCTCTTATGGAACAGAAATTATTCTTTGGGGACAGGCCTGTGGGGCGCGTTCTGGTAGAACGGCAGGGGCTATACTACATCTTCCGCTGCCGCTGCACGCTTTCCGGAGAGACAGCCTTCCGGCTGTTTGCAAGCTGTGGAGAAAAGCAGGAGGACTTAGGGGTTCTGGTGCCCATGGGAAACTTCTTCGGCCTGGATACCCGGCGGCCTGTAAAGCGTCTGGGGGAAGGGGAACTGTCCTTCCGCCTGGTGAGCAAGCACGACGCACCGCGCACCCACTTTGCCCCCATCTCCCCGGAGGAGCCCTTCGCCTACCTGCAGCGGCTCAAGGACGCCTATCTGGCCGAAAAGGACGGGCAGATAGGGGCGCAATGGGAAGAATCGCTCTAAAGCTCCACAAATTGATCCAGGTGGAAGAAATACAGCAGGGCCTTTTTGACCTTTTTTTCGTAGATACGCTCCAGGGCCTCCTTATAGGTCTGCACCTGGGTGCGGTAGCGGTCTACAGCCTGGGGCAGGGTATCGGGGGTAACGCGATCCGTCTTGAAGTCCAGCACCGTAATGCCGTCCTCCTCCACAATGGCGCAGTCCACAACGCCCTGCAGCAGCACCTGCTCTCCCTCCAGCCCGGCGCCATAATGGCAGCCGTCATCCAGAATAGAGAACTTGAATTCCCGCAGGAGCTGCCCGCCCAGCCGCAGCTTCCAGCCTATATCCGATTCAAAGAACCGGGCGATCTGGGTGCAATTGACGAGCTTGCCCTCCTCCTCCGTCAGGAATTCCTCGGCTACCAACCGGTCGATCTCCTGGCGGACGCGTTTTTTGTCGCCGCAGGCCTCAAAGTGGAGATACTGCATGGCCCGGTGCATGGCGCTGCCGTAGGCCCGGCCGTCCCGAGTTCCCTCCAGAAAGCCGGGAGATCGCCAGACCATCTGGATCTGCCGCTCCTCCGGGGCATCCTGGGCCGCCTCCTTGTCTTTATCTCGCCCTTTTCGGGCAGTAGCCGTCTGCTTGGAGGGAGCCTGGGCTGCCTGGGGGTGGGCATAGGCGAACGCCAGCGCCTGTCGGATGGTTTCCAGCGTCTGCTCCGGCAGGGGCTGGGGCTGCTCCGTCGTCTTCTTTTCGGACTGCTCCGTCTCCGCCTCTGCCGGGACAACACGAATGGTCCAGGGAAAACCGTCAGACGGGGCAATCTCATGGGTCTGGGCCAGATCCCGCAGCTGTCCCGCTTCCGGGCGGTCCAGAGCCGCAAGCAGAATCCAGTGGCCCATGCACTGGGCCTCCCGGCACAGTGCCTCCATGCCCCGCATGGGAAGCGGGGCCGCCAGAGTATCAATGGCCTTGGGGCCGTTGGCATTGGGCACGGCATAGGTCATCACCAAACGGTCCTTGGGTCGTGTCATGGCCACATACAGCACCCGCATCTCCTCGCTGACAGTCTCCTGCCGGATTCTGTCCGCAATGGCCAGCTTTTCCAAGGACGGATAGCGAATGCGCCTGTCAGGGTCGGCCATCTGGACCCCCAGCCCCAGATCCTTATGGCACAGCAGCTGCTCCCCCGCATCGATCATATTGAACCGATGGGACAGATCCACCAGAAACACCACCGGAAATTCCAGGCCCTTGGACTGATGGATGCTCATAATGGTCACAGCATTCTCATCCTTGGCTGCCGCGCGGGACAGGCCCTTTTCCGCAGCCCGGTCCAGGTGCTCCAGGAAACGCTCCAATGTGCACAGCTGCCCCTGCTCGAAGCTTGCGGCCAGCAAATAGAACTGGCGCAGATTTTCCTTGGCAGCGCTCCCCTGGGGGCCTGCCCCATAGACGCTTTCCAGGTCCGTCTCCACAAAAATCAGCTCCAATAGCTCTGTCAGTGTCCCCATGCGGGCAACGCTGCGCAGCCGGTCCAGCAGTCCCAAAAAGGCCCTGACCTTGGGGCTGTCGCTTTCCAGCATGGCATCAAAGAGCCGCTCCTCCCGGGAGCCCGCCCGGATTTGCCCCAGGTCCTCTGCCGTGAAGCCAAACAGCGGGCTCGCCAGGCAGCCAAGCAGCGGGATATCCTGCCTGGGGTTGGACACCGTCTGCAAGAGGCTTTGCAGGGTGGAGACCTCAGGGCTTGCCAGGATATCCACTCCCGCGTCCGTGCGGCAGGGGATTCCCTGTTTTTCCAAAGCCTGCTGAAATGCCGCCGCCCGGGAGCTGGGAGAGCGCATGAGGAGCACAATGTCCCCCGCCGCAACGGGCCGCAGCCCCTTATTCCCTCGGATAGGCGCGCCGCTTTCCAGCATCTGGCGGACACGCTTTGCCACAAAGTTCGCCTCTCCCGCCTTGCTGTCCTGGGCCCCGGTGAGGACCCACAGCTCTGCAGCAGGGTCCGGCAGCTTCTCCCGGGGAACACCCTCCTGCAAGGCCTCATCAGAGCCATAGTCGAGGCCTCCCACAGCCTTCGTCATGCAGTGGGAGAACACATGGTTCACCGCCTCCACAATCTCCGGACCGGACCGGAAATTGTGGCTCAGCAGCACCCTTCTTCCCTGCCCTGGCCGGGCTGTCTCGGCGGGACCATAGGCATTGTACTTTTCCAGGAAAATACCTGGGTCTGCCTGACGGAACTGGTAGATGGACTGCTTGACGTCACCCACCAGGAAGCAATTCTGTCTTTCCCGGGTCAGGCTGTCAAAAATGGCATCCTGAACGCCGTTGGAATCCTGATATTCATCCACCAGCACCTCCCGGAATCGCCGCCCCACTTCCACCGCCACCGCCGTGGGTGCGGACCGGTCCTTGCCCAGCAGCAGGTCCAGCGTCCGGTGCTCCAGGTCGCTGAAATCCAGAACGTGCCGCTGCTTTTTCAGCTTTTCATACTCCACCGAAAACTGCCGCACCAGCTTCACCAGCCCCCGCTGGGCCTGGGCGCAGAGGTCAAAATCCGCCGCAATTTCCGAAGAGCTGCGGCCAAAGACCTTTGCCCGGTTGGCAAGCTCTGTTTTGAACCCCTCCCGGACGGCCTTAATCAAAGCCTTTGCGTCCTCGTCTACGTCCTTTTTGGGGAAGCTCAGTCGGCCAAAGTCAATCCGGATGCGCAGAACCACCTGGTCCCAGGTTTGGCTCTCCCGCAGATATTTTGCCCCGGAGAGCAGCGCCTCCAAATTGGCACGGACCTTCTCCATATCCTTGGCCGTCTGAACACAGCGCTCCAAAGCGGGGATGTAGCTGTCCAGCCAGGTGAAAAGGCTGTCCATCAGCGCTCTGCCCCACACCGTCTCGACTACATACTCTGGCAGGCTTTCGGAATGGCGCAGGCAGTCATCCAGCCATTTTTCCGGGTCTTTGTTGCAGCGGGCGCTGGCATAGACCTTTTCGATGATCTCTCCCAGCTGCTTGTCGCTGCGGCCCAGGTTTTGGCTCTCCGTAAAGGCGCAGAAATCCGGGTCCTCCAGCAGGGTATTGTAGGCCCGCTCCAGCATCTGCTCCATGGCCTGCTGCCGCAGCTCCCGGGCCCCATCCTCATCTGCGACACGAAAATCCGCTTCCAGGTCCAGCCGATAGGCATACTCCCGCAAAAGGTCCCCGCAGAAACCATGGACCGTAGAAATCTTGGTCAGATACAGTCGCTGGAGCTGCTTCTGCAGGCGGCTGTTTTCCGGCTCCTGGGCAATACGCTCCGTGAGCTTCTTGGCGATCTTCGCCCGCAGCTCCCCGGCAGCGGCCCGGGTATAAGTAATAATCAGGAATTCATCCAGCTGGGCCGGATTCACAGGGTCTGTCAGATAGGCCATGAGCCGATCCACCAGGACCTTTGTCTTGCCGGAACCGGCGGCAGCGCTGACCAGCAGCCGCCCGCCCCGGTTCTCCACCGCAAGGGCCTGGGCAGGGGTCAATTGCTCAGCCATGGTGCTTTTCCTCCTTTCCTACCGTTTCCCAGAAGCGCGCTTCATTGATTCTTTCAAAATTTCGCCGCTGGGCATTTTGCTCCGGGTGGCACACCGGCCCATAGGGACAGAAGGTACAGGGGTCAAAGGCCGTGCCCCGGGTGTAGGGATTGGGGGTGACGTCACCGGAGGCAATGTCATTCACTGTCCCGGTCAAAAGGCCGAATACATAGCTTTCCAGCTTGCGCAGCTGCTCCCGGTCCGCCCGGAAGATATCCTGAAGGACCTTCTTCTCCCCATTCTCCGGCTCCATGGCCTCCAGGATCTGGCTGTCGTCCAGCAGCATTCCGGAGCGCTGCCACTCCTTGCGCCGTTTCTTCTCCACCTCCGGCGCGTCCATATCGCCCTTGACCGAAAGGTAGGGCGCCCGCGCCGGGAAATATTCCACACCGGCTGGATAGCAGCGCTTGCCAAAAAAGGCATCCCCGCTGTGCTCCAGTGCAAACAGGTACAGAAGCATCTGCAAGCCAACCCCCTGGGTCACATCGCACAGGTCAAAGCTCTTTCTGCCGGTTTTGTAGTCCACCACCCGGAAATAGGGGCTTCCGGGGCCCTGCCAGGCATCCACACGGTCGATCTTGCCCTGCAGCACCGCCTTCATGCTTGCGCCGGGGACTTGAATCCAGGGAAGCAGACCGTCCTCTCCAAAGGACACCTCCTCACCTACGGGCTGGAACTGGCCCTCGTGGAGCTCTCTCCACAGCTCTTCCACAATCATGGTGAGTTCCCGCTGGTTTCGCGCCATCATGGTCTGCACCCGGGCGGATTCCAGCGCGCTGAACCGCTCCTTCCGGTAGCGCTCGGCGCTTTCCCGGGCAATGGACTGGGTCTGTTCCAAAGAGACGGTATGAAAGCCCCCCTGCTTCCGGACCTGGCGCACCGTGTCCTCCAGCACCGCATGGACAAAGGTGCCGAATTCCGCCGGGTCCACCTGAGCAGGCTTCCGCTCCCTGGCCTTCAGGCCGTATTTGAGAAAATACAGCAGTCGGCACTCCGCTTGGGTATCCACCTGAGAGGCGGACAGCCGCAGCTCCCGGCCATAAAGGCCCTCCAGGGTCTTCCG
Source organism: uncultured Clostridia bacterium (assembly GCA_945963595.1). Classification (GTDB taxonomy): domain Bacteria; phylum Bacillota; class Clostridia; order Oscillospirales; family Oscillospiraceae; genus Faecousia. The sequence goes on from CAMFMO010000006.1 coordinate 37,817, forward strand.
TTTCAGGCTTCCCAGGCGGTAGTCCTGCCGGGACAGAATTTCGTTGCAAGCCGCCTCCACCCCCAGCGCCCGGGCCTGTTCCGGAAGCCCCTGCTGGGCAAACCAGGCACCTGCCTCGCGCCTGCCCGTCAGAGCAAATTCCAACTGCACATCCGCCTTTTCCGGCCCGCCGCAGAGCTCGCTGAGTCGAGAAAACAGATAAGAGGGCTGGTCTGCGCTGCAAAAAACCGCCACAGATTGCTCCGCGCCGCAGAGCACTCCATAAATCTCCGCAAATTCCTCCTGAATGCCCTCTTCTGCGCCGCCGGTCAGCTGGACATTCAGCTTTCGCAGCGCCATGCGCTCTTGATCCGTCAGAACGCCCTTGGAGCCGGAGTAGCCGGGGAAGCTGCCCTCCCCCGCTCCCAGAATCAGAAGGTGCTTCGCCTCGTGGCACCGCAGCGCTGATACCGGGCCCATCTGGACCGCATCCAGCACCGGCGGAATGGTTCCCACGTCATACTGGCTCAGCAGCAGCCGCAGAAGCCGCTGAAACTGGTCCGGCTCCCAGTGTGTCTGCCCCAGGACATCGTACATCTGCTCCAGGGCAGACACCAGGATTTCCCACAGCTGGTTCAGAATCTGGGCCTGCCGGTGCTCTCCCCGGGTATCCATCTCCCGGGCCTGCACCTCCAGCCGCTGCTCCATGCCCAGCTCCTCCAGGAAGCGGTAAAGCCCCTTTACCTGGTCTTCCAGGGGCTTTCCATCGGAGAGATTCCTGCGCAGACGCTCCAGCGGCTCTGCAACCCTCCGCCGCAGCGCATTGAGCTCCTCCAGCTGCTGCTTCTGCTTGGCCGTTAGGGGCTTTTTCTCCATCTCCTTGGAAAAGCCATCAGGGTGTCTGGTCCAGGGGTTCAGCCACTGTTTCTCCCGAATGGACCAGAGGTAAACATAATTTTCCAGCTTGTCGCACTGGTTTGCGTCCAACGGCGACAGGGCCGAACGCAAGTAGCGCTGCATGGCCTTGGGCTCAAAATCGGAGTCCGCCGCCTCCAAGGCCGCAATCACGGTGGCGACGACGCTCTGCCGCAGAATATCCTGGGTTCCCGCCCGATACAGTGGAATTCCCATACGCCGGAAGATCATCTCCGCAGGACCGGCGTAGCTCGCCATATCCGTCACCACCAGGGTGATGTCCCGGTAGCGGCAGCCCCGGCGGATCAGCCGCCCCGCCTCCATTGCCGCCGCCATGGTCTCCTGCCAGATATTCTCCGCCCGGTAGGTGCGCAGCACATCCCTGGCCGCTCCAACCGGAAGCGCGCCCTGAAACAGCCGCTCCCGGGCCAGGGCCAGAGGCTCCTCCCGGCACTCCAGGCAGTGCACCTCCACCGGGATGCCCCGACGCTTGGCAATGCGAAAAAGCTCCCCGGCGGTCTTGCCGGGCTTCTCAAAGGCCAGCAGGGAAGAATCCACCTCATCACAGTTCAGCGCCACGGTAACCATGGGGCTGGTGCAGATCAGCTCCTCCAAGATGGCCAGATTCTGCCGGGTGAAGTCCGGAAAGCCGTCTATGTAAAAGACATGGTTCTCGCCATAGTCGCTTTCCTGCAGCTGCTCCAGCAGCCAGCTCATCTGATCCCGGGGGTCCCGTCTGCCCTGGGCGCAGAGGCCGTCATAGCTCTCCATGAGCAGAGCCAGCTCCTCCAGCTTCTGGGCAAGGCTTCCCGCGGTCCGGGCCGCAGCCTGCTTCAGGTCATCCGTAGAAATGCAGCAGCGCTTGAATTCGTCCACCGCATCCACCAGCTCCTTAAGAAACTCCGGCTTGCTTTCCAGGGCGGCATAGGCTTTCAACCGGCTGGACAGCTGCCGGGCCGCAGCCGCCATAGCCACCACCCGGCCGCCGTTATCCAGGCAGTTCAAGCCGGCGCTGCCCACCTCTTCCGCTACGGCCCGGCACAGCCGGGAGAAAGACAGCACCTCTGCATACCGGCTGGCCGTATCCCCGGCAGCGGCACAGAGAGCCCGCTCCATCTCATGGCTGATGAGCTCCGGCACAATGAGCACATTTCCCTCCTGCCGGGCAGCCACGTTCTCACCGATCTGCGCCAAAATTTCTCTGCGAAGGGCCTTCCAGTCCTTCCCCAAAAGCAATCGAAGCATTCTTGGGCTCCTTTCTGTTTTAGGCTCCCCTTTCAGGGCAATGTCATCAACTTAAGGCAAGCTTGCCTATTTTTCGTAGGGGCCGCTGCCCACATCGGCCCGAAAGGTTCGGTTTTTGACCCTTTCAGGCTGATAGGAAAAGCTTGCAATTGGCGGTTTCCGCTGCATGAAATGCTCACGTTCGTGGGCTGCGGGCCGATGCGGGCATCGGCCCCTACGGTAAAATCCTTGAGTTGACGCCATTGCCTTTCAGGGGAGCCATAATTTCTTCCACCCACTGCCTGGCCCCGTCCAGCTTTTCCAGAACAAAGAAGCGCAGCCGGCGCTCTGTGCCGGTTTCCAGACAGCTCTGCGCTCCGTAGCACAGCTTGGGATACAGCACCCCCCACCAGTTGTGCCCTTCCCCCGCTCCAATGGTCAGGCACAGGGTCTCATAGGTCCCTGAGGGCAGGTCCGCTGCATCTTCTGATATCCGCCGGTATGGCTCCCGACCCAAAGCGACCCGAACCGGCGCGGATGCGCCGTTCTTCTCCAGGGTCTTTTCGGCCACGGCCTGCAATTCGGGCAGCCATTCTTCCAGTGCTTCCCGGGGGACATTCTCCAATTCGGAGAGCACCGCATCTCGGACTTTCCTTTTGAGGTTTTGGTCCCGATCTGAATCGGAAGCGGCAATCACACGGATGCGGACCACCTCCCGGCTAAGGGTCAGCTTATACGCGGCCATAGCCCCCGCAAAAAAGCAGACAGCGGCCAGCAGCAGACACTTGATGGTTTTGATCATAAAGAACACCGTCCAGACAAGAATATTACGGAAAGTCTGGACGGTATTTCTTCAATTTATACGGGTTTTGCCAGGAAAATCTGAGAATAGTTTTCTTTCAGCATGTTGCAGACCACGGCCCCGTACTCAAAGCTCGGCATGATGGCGAAAACGGCGCTGCCGGAGCCGGTCATCTGTTGGCCCAGGGAGCCATAGCTGTTGCAAATGGACTTGATGTAGTTCAGCTCCAGGTGCTCCGCCGTAACCACCGGGTCGAAGACATTGTACACATTGTCCGCAATCTTGTTCAGATCCCCGGCAAGCAGGGCCGTCTCCATGGCCCGGTTGTCCGGGTGCAGGGGGATGGCAACGGTATCGATCTTCTTGTAAAGCTCCGGGGTGGACACGGAGAACTCCGGCTTGCACACCACAAACACGCATTCCGGCATATCCGGGAGCTTGCGCAGCCGCTCGCCCCGGCCCTCTACCATTGCCGTGCCGCCCACCACGCAGAAGGGCACATCGCTGCCCACCTGTGCCCCCAACTCCGCCAGAGCAAGAATGGACAGGGGCGAATCGAAGTGCCGGTTCAGTGCCCGCAGAACCGCCGCCGCATCAGCGCTGCCGCCGCCCAGGCCCGCCCCGGAGGGGATACGCTTGGTAATGCGGATGGCAAGGCCCTGGGGGTCCAGCTTCATGGCATCGCAGTAGACCTTCGCTGCCTTCCAGGCCAGGTTTTCCGGACCATTGGGAATGTCCTCCCGGGAGCACTCCAACACCCAGGGCTTTCCGGTGCCCACATCAATTTCCACATCATCCCGGATGGAAATGGTCTGCATGACGCTTTGCAGGTCATGGTAGCCATCCTCCCGCTTGCCCAGCACATCCAGGGTCAGGTTTACTTTGGCATAAGCGCCTTCGTAAAGAGTCGTCATGGTACGATTCTCCTTTTGTTGTTTTTCTCCATTATAGCGGAAAGCGCCGGAAAAAGCAATGCAGGATATTTCCCGGAAAACGGGGTAAACTGGGGGTAGTCTCAATAAGGAGGGATATTGCAGAATATGGACATGATCGCGTTGATTCTATCCGTCATCGGCTGTGTCAACTGGGGCCTTGTGGGTCTGTTCCGCTTTGACCTGGTGGCCTGGCTGTTTGGCGGAAGCGGTAGCCTCATCAGCCGCATCCTCTACACACTGGTGGGTCTTGCGGGGCTGTGGTGCATCACCTTTTTCTTCCGGAAGGCCGCTTTCCGGGACGCAGCATAAAAATGCAGGGGCCGCTCGCGAAGCCGGCCCCTGTATTTTGCATATTTACTTACTTCACGCGGACGACGCAGCTGACGCTCTCGCCATTGTAGGTTGCGGTGATCTTCGCCACGCCCTTACCCATGGCGGTGACAACGCCATTGCGCACCATGGCAATGCTGGAGTCGCTGGTTCGCCACTTGACATCCTCGGCCTTCAGGTCACAATCCAGCTCCAGGGTGGTGTAAACACCGATCTTGCCGAAGGTGATATCTGTCTTTTTCAGCTTCAGGGTGGTGTTGCCGGTGGTCGCTTCCGTAGCAGCCTCGGTGGCCTCGGTAGCCTTCGTCGCCTCGGTGGTGGGCTCCGTCTGCGCCTCGATGGCCACAGTAACAGGGCACTTCAACGTCTGGTCACCGCAGGTGATAACCACGTTGGTGGTGCCATTGCCCACAGCGGTAATACAGCCGTCTGCGCTCACCGTCACAACGCTTTCATCCTCGGACCGGTACTCCACGGTATCGGTGGTGTCCTCGGGGGTGACCAGCACGTGCAGCAGCCATTTTCCCCCCTCGGAAGTCAGAGTATCCACGCCGCTGGACATGGCCAGACCCGTGCAGGGAATGGTGGGAACAGTGGTCTCCTCTTCGGAAGGAAGGGTCTGCACAGTTTCCGCCGTTACGACAGGGGCCGTGGTCTGATTTGTATCCGCTTTCTTTCCGGGAATCAGGAACTTGACCGCCAAAAACACAGTGGCTGCCAGCACCAGGGCGATGAAAATCACCAGCACCACCACAAGACCCACATTGGTCTTCTGGGGTTCCTCGTCATCCGGGACGGAAGCGTAATAGTCGGTGTCGTCATCCTCATCGCTGACCGCAGCATCCTTCCGGGGATTGACTGCGTCAAAATCAAAGACCCTCTTGGGCTCCTTTTTCTTGCTGTCGCCGTTCAGCTCCTTGGTCAGGTCGTCCAGGTCGAAATTTTCCAGCTCCGCAGGGTCCACAGCGGGCTCCTCAGCGCCGCCATCCGGACGCCATCCGCAGATTGGGCAGCAGGGTGCAGTGTCCTGAAAGGCAGTACCGCAGACTTCACAGGTGATCCGGTTCATGGAAAAGCCTCCTTACGGGACGTCTTTCCTTCCAAGAAAGCATCCCTGAGATATATTTGCTCTATTATCGTCAAATTATACCACTTTTCTTTTCAGAAAACAAGAAGGAAACTGTTGATTTTTTTGTTATTTTATTTTATGATATGGAAGTCAAGGAGGCGAAAAAAATGTCTGAATCCAATCTTGTGTCCCCCCTTCTGGATGGCTTTGCCCTGGGCGCGCCCATGAGCAGCCGTCCCGGCGTGTGCTGCTGCCCCGCCATGAAAGAGGGCTCTGATCAAAAATACATCGTAAAAATTCTTTCCATGCCTGCATCCCAAACTCAGCTGGATGCCCTTTTGGTGACAGGCGCTTATAAAGACCCTGCCGCCGCGCTGGACTACTACCGGCAAAATGCAGAGGATGCCGCCGCAGAGGCAGAGTTCCTGCAGAGCATGGCAAAGCTGGAGGGCTTCCGCAGCTTCGAGGGCTGGCAGGTTGCCCCCATGAAAAAGAACCGGCTCGGCTACCACGTGTACCTGGTGAGCCGGTACAGCCGCACCCTGGAAAAGGTCATGCGCCGGACGGCCATCACCCATTTGCAGGCCGTCAATCTGGGGCTGGACCTCTGCGGTGCCCTGTCCCTGTGCCGCCGTGCGGGCTACCTCTATGTGGACCTGAAGCCCACAAACGTCTTTCTGAACGAAAACGGCCACTATGAAATCGGCGACCTGGGCTTCGTGTCTACCAAATTCCTGGACTATACCGCAATGCCGGACAAATACGCAAGCCCCTACTGTGCCCCGGAGACCCGGGACCCTATGGCCACGCTGAACCTGACCCTGGACACCTACGCCCTGGGTATGATTCTCTATCGGATTTACAACGGTGGAAAGCTGCCGGAGCTGCCGGATGACCCCGCCCGCCCCCTGGATGCCCCCCGGTACGCCGATGAAGAGATGACCTCCATCATTCTGCGCTCTCTGGCACCTGCCAAGGAGGACCGCTGGCAAGACCCTGCGGATATGGGCCAGGCTCTGGCCGCCTACCTGCAGTCTGCCGCCCCTGCGGATGAACCCATCGCCCCGCTGGCTCCGGAGCCCCAGAGCGCACCCCAGGAGGCCCAAGAACAGCCCCAGCCGGACTGTGACCAGGCGCCGGAAATGCCGGGCGAGGCACCGGTCGATGTGCCGGAAGCGCTTCCCATTGAGGACACCCCGGAAACGCTTCCGGAAGAAGACATTCTGCTGACGGAAGAGGTTCCGGTCACGGATGGGCAGGTGCCCCTGTCGGATGCCACCATCCGCATGGATCTGTCAGAGAGCACCTCCTATACGCCGGATTCCTCCGTGCTTGACCAGGGGACGGTGCGCTTCTCCCCTGCGGGTATCGCCGTTGAAGAGCCTCCTGCGCCGGAGCAGCCCAAGGAGGAGGACGATGTGGTGTTCCCCGTCATCGGCCCCCAGATGCAGGACAACTTCGACCTGGACAGCGAACTGGACGCGGTGAAAGACCTTTTGAAAACGCCAAAGTATCCCACGCAGCCCCCCCGGCCTGTCCGAAAGCCCGTTATGCAGAACGTCACCCCTGTGAACGTGGAGAAAAACCGCCGCAGCAAGGCCCCGCTGACCATTGCCCTGGTGCTGGTTATCCTGATGGCCGTTGGCTTCTTCTCCTACTGGTTCTACAATAATTATTACTTGGTATCCGTGAACGGCATTACCGTTTCCGGCAGCCAGACCGAGCTCACTGTAACCCTGGATACCCAGATTGCGGACAGCCTGCTCTCCGTCTCCTGTACGGATGCCTATGGCTCTGCCAAGGTTGCCCAGGTCTCCGGCGGCACCGCCGTATTCTCCGGTCTGAGCCCCAACGCCCTGTACAATATTCAGGTCCACGTTTCCGGCCTGCACAAGCTGACGGGGCAGATCTCCGATGTGTTCACCACGGAGGGCCAGACGGAGGTGGTCAGCATGACCGCCGTCACTGGCCCAGACGAGGGCAGCGCCCTGGTGAACCTGACCGTCAGCGGCCACGACCCGGAAGAATGGGTGCTCTCCGCCTCCTGTGAGGGCGAGGACAACATCATGCAGAATTTTACGGGCCACTCCGTCACCATCAAGGGCATGCACGTGGGCAAGGAATACACCCTTCGGCTCACCGCTGCCGACGGCTCCCAGCTGGCAGGCCAGACCACCATGAAATATACGGTGCTCAGCCTCGTCTCTGCAAGCAACCTGGAGGTTATCTCCCGGCTGGACGGAGACCTGACCGTGGGCTGGGATGCACCGGACACCCCTGTGGAGAGCTGGACCGTTCGCTGCTACTCTGACGACTATGACGAGACCCAGACCGTTGTCTCCACCCTGGCCACCTTCCGGGGCACCAGCGATGCCAAGGCCTATACCATTGAGGTCACCCCTGCCGGCATGACCCAGCCCTCCCGGCTGAACATCTCCGCCAACCCCATCACCGTCACCGCCTTCCACTTCACGGAGGACGAAGAGGGGGGACTGGACGTGAGCTGGGATTTTGAAGGCAACGCCCCCGGCGAGGGCTGGCTGCTGATGTACTCCATAAACAGCTCCGATGCCACCAGCGTTGTCAAGTGCACCGAAGCCAAGGGGACCATCGTCCCCCGCATCCCGGATACAACCTACAACATCACCTTGCAGCTGACCTCTGACACCTCCATCTTCGGCGGGATCCGGAGCTACACCACCGCCGCCGCAGAGACCTTCTCCACCCAGGGTCTGTCCGCTGACAAGATCCAGTCCCGGCTGCTCAAGACCCCGAACGGCACCAAATGGCTGGCCGACGATGTGAAGGAGGAGGATTACACCACCACTTTCCAGTCCGGTGATAAGCTCTCCATGGTGCTGGAGGCAACCGTCAAATTCTATGTGGAGCACGAGGACATCGACGTTATGTACGTCTATCGGGACGCCAACGGCAATCCTCTGCCCAACCTGGTATCCGAGGAAACCATCGACTGGTACGACCTGTTTTACGACGGCAAATACCAGCTGGGCGAGCTGAATCTCCCCAAGGCCCCTACAGAATCCGGCAGCTACTCCGTCACCGTGTACTTCAACGGTGCCCCGGTTGCAAACAACAGCTTCAGCATCGAATAAGCCTCTGCTGGGCGGCCGTTTGGGCCGCCCAGTTTTTTGTCTTTGCCGATACTCCGGCTCCTCTGAAAGGGGAGCTCATAGGAAAAGGCCTGCTGCGAACCGCAGCAGGCCTTTGATGTGTTTTTATCCCTTCACCGCACCGGCAGCCACACCTTTGATGATGTACTTCTGGCAGGTCAGGTAGAAGATGATGACGGGCAGGATGCTCAGCAAGATCAGGGCCATTGTTGCACCCATATCTACGGAGCCGTAGGAGCCCTTCAGATACTGGATATGGATGGGAATGGTCATATACTTCTTCCGGTCCAAAACCAGATAGGGAAGCAGGTAGTCGTTCCAGACCCACATGATTTCCAGAACGCCCACGGAGATCATGGTGGGCTTCATCATGGGCAGCACCACGGAGAAGAAGGTCTTCACAGGGCCACAGCCGTCAATAGCTGCCGCCTCCTCGATGGACAGCGGGATGGACTTGACGAAGCCGGAGAACATAAACACTGCCAAGCCTGCGCCAAAGCCCAGGTAGATAATGGGAATGGTCCAGGGGGTATTGAGTTTCAGGGTGTCCGCAGTCTTGGGCAGGGTGAACATGACCATCTGGAAGGGCACCACCATGGAGAACACGCACAGGTAGTACACGATTTTGGAGAAGGCACTGCCCACCCGGGCGATGTACCAGGCCGCCATAGAGGTGCAAACCAGAATCAGGGCACTGGAAACAATGGTGATAAACAAGCTGTAGCCAACGGATTTGGCAAAGGGGTAGTTGCCGAAGGTCATGCCCTTGACATAGTTGTCAAAGCCAACAAAGGATTCTTCATTGGGCATGGCAAAGGTCTCGGTGTTGACGTAGGCATTGGCCTTGAAGGAATTCACAAGCACCAGGAAAATGGGCAGCAGGTACACGATCGCAACCACTGCAAAAACAATGGTCAATACGGTTTTGCACCGCTTTTCTCCCTGGATGGTAGCGGGTTTCTTTGCCATTACTGCTGCACCTCCTTATCATGGGTGGCTTTCATCTGGAAAATGCCGATAATGGCAACCAGAACGAAGAACATGACGGCCTTGGCCTGTCCAACGCCCTTGGTTTTCAGGGTATTGGAGTTGACGATGTTCAGGGCCAGCATTTCGGTGGTGTGGATGGCACCGTTGTAGGGGCGGCCATTGGTCAGGGCCAGGTTCTGGTCGTAGAGTTTAAAGGAGTTGGTCAGGGTCAGGAAGGTGCAGATGGTGATGGAAGGCATGACGTTGGGGATGATGATGTCCCACAGGGTCTTCCACTCGGAAGCACCGTCGATCTTGGCAGCCTCCAGCATATCCCCCGGCACCGCCTGGAGTCCGGCAATATAAATGATCATCATATAGCCGATCTGCTGCCAGGCCATGAGGATGATGAGACCCCAGAAACCGTAGGTGGAGTTCAGCAGGATGGAGGTATTGTACCGGGACAGAATGCCGTCAAAAATCATGGACCAGATATAGCCCAGGACGATGCCGCCGATCAGGTTGGGCATGAAGAACACGGTTCTGAAAATATTGGAACCCTTAATGCCCTTGGTCAGCAGGTAGGCCACGGTAAAGGCCAGGATATTGATGATCAGCAGAGAAACCAGGGCAAAGCCTGCCGTATACCAGAAGGCATGGAGGAAGCTTTCATCCGCAAAGGCCTTTACATAGTTGTCCAGGCCCGCCCAGGTCCATTTGCTGGTGGTTTTGAAGTTACAGAAAGAAAGGAACAGACCCTTTGCAAAGGGATAAAGGAACCCAATGCAGAAAGCAATAAAGGTGGGAAGCAGGAAAATGGGGAAGCACTTCTGAATGGGACGACGGACCAGAACGGAGTTCAGTGCCGCACCGTCGTTCTTTTTCTTGAATAAAGCCATAGTCATCTCTCCTTTGAGGAGTACCGAGGGAACGGCCTCCGGATATTCCGGTTTGAAAAGCTCTGACCTATCAGAACTTCTTTCAAAAAATCGGGGCGAGCGAAACCGCCGCCCCGATAGATTGCATGGGAAAATCTAGGAATTAGCCTACGTTCTTAGCGTACTGGGCGGCCCAGCCATCAACGATGGCAGTCTCCACAGCGGCCCAATCGCCGGTGCCGGAGGTGTACTGAGTCAAAGCGTCCACAACGGCGGAACGGAAGTCATCCACGCCGGGAGTCCAGTTGAAGGCCCAGGTAACGGAGTAGTTGCCGTCAGCAATCAGTTTGTTGGCGTCAGCACAGAACACGTTCTCGGGAGTCTTGGCGTTCTTGAAGGGGCAGGGACCAAACTCTTCGGCCAGCATGGTGGTGCCCTCCTCGGAGGTAACGACCCACTTCATGAAGTCCAGAGTAGCCTGGATGTCTTCAGGAGCGGCTTCCTTGTTAACAGCCCAGCAGTTCTCGGTGCCGGAGCACAGGCCGGCTTTCTCCTCGCCTTCCACGCCGCAGTAGATGGGGATCATGGCCAGGTCGTCGGGGTTCATGCCGAAGGTGCCGGTCAGGTTGCTGTATTCCCAGGTACCGTTCTGGTAGAAAACAGCCTCGCCCTTGCCGAACTCGGCCTCTGCCTGGTCGCCGGTGGCGGTGGTCAGAGCAGCGCCGGTGGTGGCGGAGTCAGTGATGTACAGGTCCCAAATGGCCTTGAAGTTGTCCAGGTACTTGTTGGTGATGGTGGCGGGCTGCTTGGTCACGCCGTCGTCACGGAACTGGTAGAACAGGGGCATATTCAGCAGGTGGCCGGAGAATCTCCAGGAGGAGGAGCCGTCCAGACCGGCGGAAGTGAAGGCATCGAAGCCCAGCTCAGAAGCACGGGCGTGGATGTCGTCGGCAACAGCCTTCAGAGACTCAAAGTTGGTGATCTCGTCCAGGGAGTGACCGGCCTTTTCCAGCAGAGCCTTGTTGACGATGATGCCGAAGGACTCGTAGCAGTAGCCGATGGACAGCACGGAGCCGTCCTCGCCCTTCAGGTTGAAGTCATCGGTGGTCATTTCCTTGTAAACATCGGTGTCCCGCAGGTCCATGCACCACTCGCCGTAAGCATCGATGGCGCCCTGGTTGCCGGCCTGGAACATGGTGGGAGCAGCGGCCTTGTCCAGCTCGGCGGTGAGGGTGTCGTCATAGGTGCCGGAAGCGGCGGTAACGACGGTGACCTTCACGCCGGTCTGCTCGGTGTAAGTCTTGGCCAGTTCCTGCCAAGCGGCATCGGCCTCAGGCTTGAAGTTCAGGTAGTAAACGGAACCGGTAGCGGAGGCAGCAGGAGCCTCGGTCTCGGTCTCGGCAGCGGCAGTGGTCTCAGCAGCGGGAGCTGCGGTAGTTGCCGCGGGGGTCTCGGTCTTGGCACCGCAGCCTGCAAACAGGCCCACGATCAAGACGAGAGACAGGAGAATCGCAAGAGTTTTTTTCATTTCAGTTCCTCCAAAGTAATGATTTGCATAAATGGCGAATCCGCAGGACCTCCTCAAAAAGCCCTGCATGACCCGGTTTGCGCCAAACCATCCATGCAGGGCATATTATACACCTAAGATATGTGCAAAGTCAACAAAGAAATGTGCATTCTCGGCTATCGAGAGTGCCAAATTCCAGCTTCACATTTTGTTAAAGATTAACAATTTTTTGTATTTTTGTCGAATGTAGGCCGAAACTTACACCGTTCTGTCATACCGCTTCGTCAGCTCCAAAATCTTCGCAGCCAGGGCATTGGAGCAATAGCCCTTCTTCACCCGCCAGGTCCAGTTGGAGCCCACGGTGCCGGGGAAGTTCATCCGGGCCTCGCCGCCCAGGTTCAGATAATCCTGCAGCTGCACAATGGCCCGGTCGGACACGGAACTCATGCAGGTACGGATGGTGCCCCAGACATAGCCCTCCTTGCGGGTCAATGCCATATAGTCCGCAGCAATCTTCACCGCCTCGGCAGGGGCGGTCTCGAACCACTGCCGCATGGTCATATTGTCGTGGGTGCCGGTGTAGCAGACGGTGTTGCGGGTATAGGTATGGGGCTGGTAGTCGCTGGGCTCCTTGGAATCAAAGGCGAATTCCAGCACCTTCATGCCAGGATAGCCGGAGGCATCCCGCAGATCCAGCACCTCCTGGGTCAAAAAGCCCAGGTCCTCGGCGATGAAGTCCAGCTGGGGCAGTCCCTTTTTCAGAGCATTCACAAAGCCCATGCCCGGGCCCTTGACCCAGTGGCCGTTCCGGGCGGTCTCGTCCCCATAGGGCACGGACCAGAAGGCCTCGAAGCCCCGGAAATGGTCCAGGCGCACCACGTCAAAGAGCTTGCCTGCGGCTCCCAGCCGGTCCAGCCACCATTTGTAGCCGGTTTCCTCCATCACGTCCCAGCGGTACAGGGGGTTGCCCCAGAGCTGGCCGTCGGCAGAGAAGGCATCCGGGGGGCAGCCTGCCACATCTGTGGGTTCCAGCTTCTCGTCCAGCTGGAACAGTTCCGGATTCTTCCAGACCTCTACGGAGTCATAGGGCACATAGATGGGCACATCGCCGATGAGCTCAATGCCGTACTCCCCTGCCTTCTTTTTCAGGGCATCCCACTGCTTGTAGAATTCATACTGCACGAAGCTGTAGAACCGGATGGGCTCCGCCAGCTCCTGGGCAGCCTGTTCCAAAGCCTCCGGCTGGCGCAGCTTCAACGCGTCCTCCCACTGGAACCAGGGTGCAAAATTGTGGGTCTCCTTCAGAGCCATGTACAGGGCAAAGTCAGGCAGCCAGGAGGCGTTGCGCTTGATAAAGGCATTCAGGGCCCGGTCGTTGCGGAAGCGGCTGTAGGCGGTTTTCAGAATGGGGGTCCGGCCGTTGTAGAGCTTACCAAAATCCACCTTCCCTTCGTCATCACCCCAGTCCACAGCCAGAAGCTCCTCCTTGGTCAGCAGATGCTGCCGAACCAGGGTGTCCAGATCGATCAGGTAGGGGTTGCCCGCATAGGCAGAGCAGGACTGGTAGGGGGAATCTCCATACCCCGTGGGACCCAGGGGCAGCAGCTGCCAGGACTGCTGGCCGGATTTGTGGAGGAAGTCCAAAAACGCATAGGCATTTTTGCCCATGGTGCCCACGCCGTAGGGCCCGGGCAGAGAGGTGATATGCATGAGAATACCGGATTTGCGCATAATTGATACACTCCTTATAGGTATATTTTTTTACAGCACCGAATACAGAACCGGACAGGCAATTGCCGTCAGGATACCCGCCACCACCAGGGAAAGGCTGCTGACCGCGCCGGTAAGCTCGGAAATTTCCGAAGCCCGGCTGGTGCCTACCACATGAGAAGCAGTGCCAAAGGCCACGCCCTGGGCAATGGGCTCCTGAATTTTCAAAAGGCGGCACAGAGAGCTGCCGCAGATGTTGCCAAGAATGCCCGTAATGATGATCACGGCGGTAGTCACCGCAGGCACGCCCCCCAGCTGCTCGCTGATGGCGATGCCCATGGCCGTGGTGATGCTCTTGGGCAGAAGGGAAGCCAGCATTCTGTCCTCCATGGCAAAAACCCGGCAGAGGATTGCCACGCAGCCCAGGCTCACCGCCGTTCCCGCCAGAACGCCAACAAAGATGGCCGGCAGATTCTTTTTCAGGACCTTTACCTGCTCGTACAGAGGTACAGCCAGGCACACCGTAGCCGGTGTCAGCAGCCAGGAAAAGGTTTCACAGCCCGCCGCATAATCGCGGGGGGCTACATCCAGGATTTTGATTGCGGCAATCACCAGGATCACCGCAATAAGGATCGGATTGCAAATGGGGCTTTTCAGCTTTTTTTGCAGCCAGATGCCGAATTCATAGGCCCCCAGCGTCAGGACAATGGCAAACAGGGAAGTCGCCGTCAGAAGCTCACTCATGACTCTTCCCTCCCCTCCTCAGCATCCACTGGGTCACCAGGCCGGAGACGGCGAAGACCAAAACTGTGGATACCGCCAGCACCACCCCAATGGGCAGCAGCACCGGGGCAATCTCCTGCCAGATCTCCACAATGTTTACGGCAGGGGCCACAAACAGCAGTCCCATAATGGCGATGAGAAATTTACTGACGGCGTCCACCTGGTGCAGCTTCACGATTCCCGTTTGCAGGGCAAAAAACAGCAGCACCAGCCCGTAAATCGCCGCAGGCACAGGCAGGGGCAGCAGAATGTGCAGAAGCTCTCCCAAAAGGGTAAAGCCGAAAATGATCGTTGCTTGGTATATGTATTTCATGATGTTTCTTTTTCTCTTCTCTCGTTGAAGGGTTTGATTCTCTCACCCACAGGTCGCCTTTGGCTCAAAACCACAGGTACTCCATGAACTGGGGCACCTGTTTTTCCCAGTCGGCTTCGCAGTGGTGGCCGCCCTCCTGGCAGTACACCGTGGCCATGGCGTGCTTTTTCCAAAAAGCCTCGGCGATTTCCCGGTTGGCAATGGCCGCGGGGTTCATTTTGCCCACCATCTTGCTCTCCTCGGTGCCCCAGCTGAGATACACCCGTGTGTCCGGGTCGATGGTGCCAATCTCCGAGAGCAGCTGCTTTCGGCACAGGCGGATGGCGCTGCTGAGGCAGGCTGCCTTGGAAAAGGTCGCATTGTACTTTGCCGCTGCATAGATGGACATGAGGCCGCCCATGCTGGATCCCGCAATGCCCGTGGCCTCTCGGAAGGAATAGGTCCGGAAGGCATTGTCCACCCAGGGCTTCACCTCGTGGACAATCCACTCCATGGTCTTTTCCCCCATGCCATGAATTTCTCCCAGACTGCCGCCCCGAACATCGTAGGGACAGTATTCATCCAGGCGCTCCCGGCCCTCATGGCCGCACTCCATGCCAACTACGATCATTTTCTTCTGCCAGCCGTCCAGGAAGGCCTCCAGCCCCCAGCATTTGCCGTAGGTTGCATCGGAATCCCGGAACAGGTTGTGCCCGTCGAAAAAGTACATAACGGGGTAACGCTCTGCGCTTGCATCGTAGTCATTTGGCAGGTAGATGTGCAGCGTCCGGTTCTGATTCTTCGGAGAATAATTGAATGGCTGCTTAATGACCACAGCCCCTCACCTCACGCTTCGTATTTGGGTTCGCAGGTCAGATTTACGCCCAGGCGGCGGAACATATTCATATCCACACTGGACAGCAGCACGGAGGAATGGACCTCACAGCCCCGCAGCTTGCTCAGCTGCTCCATGGCCATCTCCGCCGTGGGATTGGTGGCCGCACTGATAGACAGGGCGATCAGGGTCTCATCGGTATGCAGCCGGGGGTTCCGGTTGCCCAGGTGGTCCACCTTCAGGTGCTGAATGGGATCCAGCACAGCCGGGGCAATCAGGTGCAGCTCGTCAGGAATGCCTGCCAGGGTTTTCAGCGCATTCAGCAGCAATGCCGAAGAAGCGCCCAGCAACTCAGAGGTACGGCCGGTGACGATCCGTCCATCCGGCAGCTCCATGGCTGCCGCAGGTGCGTCGGTCTGTTCTGCCCGGGTAAGGGCAGGTTCAATGACCGCCCGCTCCTCAGCCCTTACGCCGGCCTTCTTCATGAGCATTTCCAGCTTATAAACCACCTCATCGGCGACCTTTCCCTTCTTCTGGTCGTCCAGAGCGGTGTAAAAGCGGCGGATGATCTCCTGGCGGGAGGCATAGCAGGCAGCCTCATCATCGATGATGCAATTGCCAACCATATTCACGCCCATATCCGTGGGGGATTTGTAAGGGCAGTAGCCCAGTATTTTTTCAAAAATAGCCACCAGCACCGGGAAGGCCTCCACATCCCGGTTGTAGTTCACTGTGGTGGTGCCATAGGCCTCCAGATGGAAGGGGTCGATCATGTTCACATCGTTCAGGTCCGCCGTAGCGGCCTCATAGGCCAGGTTCACAGGATGGTTCAACGGCACATTCCAGATGGGGAAGGTCTCGAATTTGGCATAGCCCGCCGTAATGCCCCGCTCGTGCTCATGGTACAGCTGGCTCAGGCAGGTGGCCAGCTTGCCGCTGCCGGGGCCGGGGGCCGTCACCACCACCAGGGGCCGCGTCGTTCTGATATAGTCATTCTTGCCAAAGCCCTCGGGGCTGACCACGAAGGAGGTATTGGAGGGGTAGCCCTCGATGGCATAGTGGTGGTAAACCTTGATGCCCATACCCTCCAGACGGGCCTGGAAGGCCTTTGCCACGGTGTTGTCGTGATACCGGGTGAGCACAACGCTGGAGACGTAGAGTCCAAAATTCCGGAAGATATTGATCAGCCGGATCGCATCCAGGTCATAGGTAATGCCCAGATCGCCCCGGATTTTGTTCTTTTCGATGTCACCGGTGTTGATGGCAATGACCATCTCCACGTGGTCTTTCAGCTGCAAAAGCATCCGCAGCTTGCTGTCGGGCTGAAAGCCGGGAAGTACCCGGGATGCGTGATTGTCGTCATACAGCTTGCCGCCAAACTCCAGGTACAGCTTGCCGCCAAACTGAGCAATGCGCTGCCGGATATGCTCCGACTGCATCTGCAAATATTTATCGTTGTCAAACGCCTTGTGAACCATGATAGCCGCCTCTTTCAAGTCAAAATCAATCACGCTACATTATAAGGGATTTCCGGTCGAAACGCAATAACCATCCTATGGAATTTTTCCGTCAAAAAACAGGCATCCGGGAAAACCGGATACCTGTTTGAAAAGCATTTTGGATTACACCAATTCGATGACAGCCATCTCAGCAGCGTCGCCGCGACGCTCGCCGGTACGGGTCACTCTGGTGTAGCCGCCGTTGCGGTCAGCGTACTTGGGAGCGATCTCCTTGAACAGCTTGTGTGCAACGTCTTCCTTGGTGATGAAGGACAGAGCCTTGCGGTAAGCGGCCAGGTCGCCCTTCTTGCCCAGGGTGATCATCTTCTCGACCACAGGCTGCACTTCCTTAGCACGATAGAAGGTGGTTTCCATCTTGCCGTTTGCCAGCAGATCGGTAACCTGCTGACGCAGCAGGGCCTTTCTCTGTGCGCTGGTCTTGCCCAGCTTACGAGTGCCAAACATTCGCGTTTCCTCCTCTTTAAGCGTTAGTTGTTGCTGCCAGAATCTTCACTGGCCAGGGACAGGCCCATCATTTCCAGCTTCTTCTGAACTTCGTCCAGGGACTTCTTGCCCATGTTGCGGACCCGCATCATATCCTCACCGGTCTTGTCAATCAAGTCGGCAACGGTGTTGATGTTGGCGCGCTTCAGGCAGTTGAAGCTCCGGACAGACAGATCCAGCTCGTCGATGGTCATGGAGAGCTTAGCATCCGGATGGTCGGCCACCTTTTCCACAACCGTGGAGGAGCTGGTGACAGCATCGCTCAGGTTGGTAAAAACAGTCAGGTGGTCGCTCAGGATCTTGGCCCCCAGAGAGACGGCATCCTTCGCGGAGATGGTGGAATCTGTCCAGACCTCTAGGGTCAGTTTGTCGTAGTCGGTTCTGTCGCCGACACGAGTGGGCTCCACAGCGTAATTCACCTTGGTTACAGGGGAATAGATGGAGTCGATGGGAATCACGCCGATCACAGTCTGGGGTGTCTTGTTCCGGTCAGAGGAAACATAGCCCCGGCCCTGAGAAAGAGTGATCTCCATGTTGAAAGTGGCATCCTCGCCCAGCGTGCAAATATGCAGCTCGGGATTGAGGATCTCAACGTCCGCGTCAGCCTTGATATCACCGGCGGTCACTTCGCAGGGACCAACGGCATCGATATGCACGGTCTTGACACCGGGGGTGTGCAGCTTGGGGATAATCCGCTTCACTGCCAGCACGATCTCGGTCACATCCTCAGTCACGCCGGGGATGGTGGAGAACTCATGCTGTACTCCCTGGATTTTCACAGAGGTGGCAGCGTAGCCGGGCAGGCTGGACAGAAGAATCCGTCTCAGGGAGTTGCCCAGGGTCATACCGTAGCCGCGCTCCAGAGGCTCTACGACGTACTTGCCGTAAGAGGGGTCCTCGGCGGAATCAAAGCAGCTGATACGGGGCTTTTCAATTTCTACCATGAATCAAAACCCTCCTTAGATGGGTGGGGAGCAGGCTCCCCACGATAAAACGATAACGAACCGGGTCAGAGGATTACTTGGAGTACAACTCGACGATGAGATGCACAGCGATATCGAAGTCGATATCGGCCTTGGTAGGCATAGCAATGACCTTGCCCTGGAGGGTGTTCTTGTCACGGTCCAGCCACTTGGGGGCAGCAACAAAAGCGTCGTCTTCCTTCAGCTTCTTGAAGAAAGCATTGGAAGCGCTCTTTTCGGAAACAGCGATCACGTCACCGGACTTCACCAGGTAGCTGGGGATGTTGACCCGGCTGCCGTTGACGGTGAAGTGGCCATGGTTGACCAGCTGACGAGCCTGACGGCGGGTAGCCGCAAAGCCCAGGCGGTAAACCACGTTATCCAGACGGCGCTCAACCAGGGTCAGCAGGTTTTCACCGGTGTTGCCCTCGGCACGAGCGGCCTTGTCATAGTAGTTCCGGAACTGCTTTTCCTGGATACCATACACGAATTTGACCTTCTGCTTTTCGGTCAGCTGAGTAGCGTACTCAGACTTCTTAGCTCTTCTCTGGCCGCCGGGGTTCTTGGTGGAAGTCTTGGAATAACCCATCGCGGCAGGAGAAACGCCCAGCGTTCTGCAACGCTTCAGCACGGGCTGCATATTCTTAGCCATTTCGCAAAATTCCTCCTATACCTAAATCAGACTCTACGTCTCTTGGGGGGACGGCAGCCATTGTGAGGAATGGGGGTGACGTCCTTAATCATAACAACTTCCAGGCCGGCAGTCTGCAGGGCGCGGATCGCAGCCTCACGTCCCTGGCCGGGGCCCTTCACATAAACCTCAACGGTCTTCAGGCCATGCTCCATAGCGGCCTTGGCTGCAGTCTCGGCAGCAGTCTGGGCAGCATAGGGAGTGGATTTCCGGGAGCCACGGAAGCCCAGTCCGCCGGAAGAAGCCCAAGACAGGGCATTGCCTTCCAGGTCGGTGATGGTAACCATGGTGTTATTGAAGGAGGAGCGGATATGTGCCGCACCCTTCTCGACGACTTTGCGCTCGCGACGGCGCTTAACAACCTTCTTAGTAGCTTTGGTAGCCATTTACATATCCCTCCTTACTTCTTCTTGTTCGCAATGGTCTTCTTGGGACCCTTGCGGGTACGGGCGTTGGTCTTGGTGCGCTGACCGTGAACGGGCAGGCCACGGCGATGACGCAGGCCGCGGTAGCAGCCGATCTCGCTGAGGCGCTTGATGTTCATAGCGGTCTCACGGCGCAGGTCGCCCTCGATGATATACTGATGCTCGATGGCTTCACGAAGCAGTGCTTCCTGATCCTCGGTCAGGTCCTTGACGCGAACGTCAGGGCTGATGCCGGTCTTGGCCAGGACCTCGGCTGCGCGAGCCGGTCCAATGCCGTAGATATAGGTCAGAGCAACTTCGATCCGCTTTTCGCGGGGAAGATCAATACCAGAAATACGTGCCATATTCTTTCAGCACCTCCTATTAGCCTTGTCTCTGCTTATGCTTGGGGTTTTCGCAAATTACCATAACGCGACCCTTGCGCTTGATGATCTTACACTTTTCGCACATGGGTTTAACGGACGGTCTTACCTTCATACTGTTTAACCTCCATATGAGAATGGTTCTCTTTAATTACTTACTTCTCCAGGTGATCCGACCCTGCGTCAGATCATAAGGAGACATTTGAACGGTTACCTTGTCACCGGGCAAGATCTTAATGAAATTCATTCGGAGCCTGCCGGAAATGTGTGCCAGAATGGTGTGTCCATTGCCAATGTCCACTTTGAACATTGCGTTCGGCAGAGCATCTGTCACGATGCCCTCAAGTTCAATTACGTCGTCTTTTGCCAAGTCATTAACCTCCCAGGTTGTTTGCTTGCATGGCCCGGCTCAGGGAAGCCAGGTCTCTTCGTAATTCGCCGTTGAGCACTTTGTCGCCGGAACGGATCTTCTCGGCAACTCTGGTCTCAGATCGAAGTACCTTTTCTACGTGTTTGCGTTTTTTTCGCTTGGGCTTTTCCACAGGTCTGTTCTTCCCGTTGACCAAAGTCACAAATTGGTCATTGATGTCAGCGACATAGAACAGTTCTCCCTGATCTCTGCCCGCCGTGGAGATCACCACGTCCGCAATGGATATGGGGTTCTCTGGGTCCATAGTCAAAGTCCTTCGGTGACGGTGAGTATTTCCGGCTCGCCGTCGGTGATGAGTACAGTATTTTCATAGTGGGCTGCCAGCTTGCCGTCGGCGGTTACCGTCGTCCACTTGTCCTTCAGGACATTCACCTCATAGGTGCCTTCGCACACCATGGGTTCAACGGCGATGACCATTCCGGGGAGCAGTCTGGGGCCCCGGCCGGGAGCACCGAAATTCGGAACTTCCGGCTCCTCATGCAGCTGTCGTCCTACGCCGTGACCCACGAAAGAACGAACAACTGAAAAACCGTTAGACTCCACGTACGTCTGTACGGCATGGGAGATATCCTGCACACGGTTGCCCTTCTTGGCAAAGGCAATTCCCTCGAAGAAGGACTGCTTTGTCACATCGATCAACCGCTGTGCCTCGGTGCTGATGGCACCACAGGCAAAGGTTGCTGCACAATCTCCATGAAATCCCTTGTAAAACGCGCCAACGTCTACTGAGACGATATCGCCCTCTTTGAGGATGTATCCGCCAGGGATGCCGTGGATAACCACCTCGTTGACGGAGATGCAGGCGCTTGCAGGGAAACCGTATAGCCCTAAGAACGAAGGCTTCGCTCCGTGGCTGACAATAAAGTCATGAACGGCCCGGTCAATTGCCTTGGTCGATACGCCCGGTTTTACCAGCTCGCCCGCTAGGGCGCGGGCGGCAGAAGTGATTCTGCCCGCCTCACGCATCGCCTCAATTTCATGAGAATTTTTGATTGTGATCATGCCTTTGCCCCGATTGCTTTCAGGATTTCCTCGTTGGCACCCTCAATGGACTGGTTACCGTTGACGGTGTGCAGCCGACCCAGCTTGGCGTAGTAGTCCTTCAGCACTTCTGTGGAAGCGTGATAGACTGCCAGGCGCTTGAGCACGGTTTCGGGAGCATCGTCCTTGCGGATGATCAGCTCGCCGCCGCAGCTGTCGCAGACACCCTCGGTCTTGGGGGGCTTGGCGACCACATGATAGCTGGCCCCGCACTTGGAGCAGACCCGACGGCCGCCCATGCGCTTGGCGATATCATTGTCGTCAACCTCGATGGAAATCACATGATCAATACGGACGCCCTTTGCTTCCAGGGCCTCGGCCTGGGCCAGCGTGCGGGGCACGCCGTCCAGGATGAAGCCGTTTTTGCAATCGGGCTGGGCTACCCGCTCCGCGACGATGCCGAGAATCAGCTCGTCGGGAACCAGGCCGCCCTCGTCCATATATTTCTTTGCCTCTTTGCCCAGGTCAGTGCCGTTGGCAATGGCCTCGCGAAGCATGTTCCCGGTAGAAATGGCGGGGATTGAGAGCTTGGAAACAAGCAGCTCAGCTTGGGTCCCCTTTCCGGCGCCGGGAGCGCCCAGTAGAATGAGATTCATCCTGCCATACCTCCTTCTTAGTCCAGGAAGCCCTTGTAATGCCGCATGAGCATCTGAGCCTCCAGCGCCTTCACAGTCTCAAGGGCAACACCCACAACGATGATGACGGAGGTACCGCCGATTGCCAGGTTCCGGACACCACTCATCAGGTTGCCGGCGACAATGGGCAGCAGGGCTACGATGCCAAGGTACACAGCACCAAAGACAACGATCTTGTTGATAACCTTCTGGATAAAGTTGGCGGTAGGTCTGCCGGGACGGAAGCCCGGGATGAAGCCACCGTTCTTATTCAGATTGTTGGCAATCTCCACGGGATCATACTGAATCGTGGAATAGAACCAGCTGAAGAAGAAGATCATCAGGAAGTACATCACAGCGTAGAACCAGCTGGAAGAGCTCCACACATTGTTATACCACCAGCCGCTGGTCTTGCCGGTGAAGGCGCAGATGGTAGCGGGCAGGGAGCAAATAGACTGTGCGAAGATGATGGGCATAACGCCGGACATGCTAACCTTGATGGGCAGATTGGTATTCTGGCCGCCGTAGACCTTCCGACCCACAACACGCTTGGCGTACTGGATGGGAATGCGGCGCTCTGCATCATTGATGAAGATGATGAAGAGAATCAGCGCAACCATGCCGACCAGCACAATGATGATCTGCCACCAGACCATGGAGAACAGGGTACCGATCATACCGGGGATTCCGGAGATGATGTTTGCAAACAGAATCATGGAGATGCCGTTGCCGATACCGAACTCGGTGATCTGCTCACCCAGCCACATCACGAAGGCAGAGCCTGCAGTGAAGGTCAGGATGATCACCAGAGCGGGAACAAAGCCCTGATCGGTGATGATGTTGAAGCCGGAGGAAGCGTAGTTGACGAGCATCTGGTAGTAAGCCCAGCCCATCAGCAGGCCCAGACCCACGGTGGTGTAGCGGGTAATCCGGGCAATCTTCTTCTGGCCTTCCTCCCCCTCTTCCTTTGCCATCCGCTCAAGAGCGGGAATGGCAATGGTGAGCAGCTGGATGATAATGGAAGCGTTGATATAGGGCTGAATGCTCAGCGCGAAGATCGTCGCTCTGCTGAAAGCGGAACCGGACATCGCGTTGTACAGGCCCAGGATGGTGTTAGACAGGACACTGTCAAAGTATTGGGCGAGGGTCGCAGTGTTAATGTACGGGACGGGAATGACATTGCCGACCCGATAGATCAGAAGAATGAACAGGGTGAAGATGATCTTCTTACGAAGCTCAGGAATCTTCCATGCATTCTTAAGGGTCTGTAACACTTACACCACCTCGGCCTTTCCGCCTGCCTGCTCGATCTTTTCCTTAGCAGACTCAGAGAAAGCCGCGGCCTTAACAGTGAGCTTCTTGGTCAATTCGCCGCCGGCCAGGACCTTCAGGCCGTAGGGGCACTTGGCAATGATGCCGGCCTCCATCAGAGCGGCTGCATCCACGACAGCGCCGTCTTCAAAACCGTTCAGCAGGCACACATTGACGGAGGTCAGGGGCTCTGCGAAGATGTTGTTGAAGCCACGCTTGGGGATACGACGGGCCAGAGGCATCTGGCCGCCTTCGAAACCGGCACGGACCTTGCCGCCGGAACGGGCCTTCTGGCCCTTGTGACCACGGCCACCGGTCTTACCGTTGCCGGAAGCGATGCCGCGGCCCTTGCGCTTGCCCACAAAAGTGGAACCTGCGACAGGAGAGAGTTCATGGAGCTTCATTTCTGTTCTCCTCCTTATTCAACTTCGGTAACCTGCAGCAGATAGCCGATCTGAGCGATCTTGCCGCGGGTCTGGGTGTTGTCCGGCTGGATGGTAGTCTGGCCGATCTTGCGAAGGCCAAGGCTGGCAGCGGTAGCGATGTGCTTTTCCAGACGGCCGTTCAGGCTCTTAACAAGCGTAATTTTCAGGTTTGCCATGTTAATTGCCCTCCTTAACCAACGATTTCTTCTACGTTCTTGCCGCGGATTGCAGCAACCTGCTCAGGAGAACGCAGGGAAGTCAAACCAGCCATGGTGGCCTTGACAACGTTCTGAGGGTTGTTGGAACGCAGGCACTTTGCGCAGATGTTCTTAATGCCGACAGCCTCCATAACGGCACGGACAGCGCCGCCGGCGATAACGCCGGTGCCCTCGGGGGCAGGCTTCAGCAGAACGGTACCGGCACCGAAAATGCCGATGACATCGTGGGGGATGGTGTCGCCGGCCAGAGAAACCTTGACCATGTTCTTCTTGGCATCGGCGATGCCCTTCAGAATAGCCTCGGAAACTTCGGCGGCCTTGCCCAGGCCATAACCCACGGTACCCTTGCCGTCACCAACGACCACCAGAGCGGAGAACTTCATAACACGGCCGCCCTTAACGGTCTTGCTGACACGGTTCAGGTAAACGACCTTCTCAATGAGCTCGGGAGCTTCATTGTTCGGAGTCTTATTGTAAGCCATTTGATTTCCTCCTCTTCCTTAGAACTCGAGGCCGCCCTCGCGGGCACCCTCAGCCAGAGCAGCAACACGGCCATGGAAAATATAGCCGCCGCGGTCGAAAACGACCTCGCTGATGCCCTTGGCCTTGGCACGCTCTGCCAGGACCGCGCCCACCTTCTTGGCACCTTCGCAGTTGCCGGTGAGACCCTCAAATTCCTTCTCCAGCGTATTGGCGGAAGCCAGAGTAACGCCGTTCACGTCGTCGATGATCTGGGCGTAGATGTTCGCGTTGGAACGGAACACGTTCAGACGGGGACGCTCGGGAGTGCCGGAGATTTTGCCACGAACGCGGACATGCCGCTTCAGGCGCATTGCATTCTTATCAATTTTGCTGACCATTTCGGCACACCTCCATTACTTCTTACCACCGGTCTTACCAACCTTGCGGCGGATGACTTCGGTGGTATACTTGATGCCCTTGCCCTTGTAGGGTTCGGGGGGACGCTTGCTGCGGACTTCGGCAGCGAACTGGCCGACAGCCTGCTTGTCAATGCCCTTGATGATGATCTTGTTGGGGTTGGGAACCTCAATGGTGATGCCAGGAATCTCATCCACGAAAACCTCGTGAGAGAAGCCCAGACGCATAACCAGCTGATTGCCCTTCTTCTCGCAGCGGTAGCCGACGCCGTTGACGTCCAGCTCCTTGGAGAAGCCCTTCTCAACACCCTCAACCATGTTGTGCAGCAGGGCGCGGGTCAGGCCGTGGAGGCTCTTGTGCAGATGCTCTTCATCGGGACGGTCAACGATGATCTCGTTGCCCTCGACCTTCAGGATCATGTCGGGATGGAAGGTGTAGTTCAGAGTGCCCTTGGGGCCCTTCACGGTAACGGCATTGCCCTCAGCGATGTCCACCGTGACGTTTGCCGGAATGATAACCGGCTTTCTACCAATTCTAGACATTTCTGAATCCTCCTTACCAGACGAAAGCCAGGACTTCGCCGCCGATGTGGTTCTCGCGAGCCTTCTTGTCGGTCATAACGCCCTTGGAAGTGGAAACGATAGCGATACCCAGACCCTTCAGGACCTTGGGCAGCTCCTCGGCACCGGCATACACTCTCAGGCCGGGCTTGGAGACGCGGCGCAGGCCGGTGATGACCTGCTGCTTCTTGGCCAGGTACTTGAGGGTGATGTGGATCACGCCCTGGTTGCCGTTATCGACCACGGTGTAGGACTTGATGTAGCCCTCGTCTAGCAGAATCTGGGCAATAGCCTTCTTCAGATTGGAAGCGGGGACATCCACGGTTTCGTGCTTTGCAGAGTTCGCATTCCGGATACGGGTCAGCATATCTGCTACGGGATCGGTGATTTGCATGTTTATATCCTCCTTTAAGAAGTTACGGGCTTAACCCGTGAAGGCTCGGGGGTATCCGGGGAATGCGATGCTCGGACGAGCACCCATCTTCCCAGGACTTCCCAAACCTTTTTCACATTGTTCTCGACCTGGTTTCCGGCAGATTACCAGCTAGCCTTGCGGACACCGGGAATCTGGCCCTTGTAGGCCAGCTCACGGAAGCAGATACGGCAAACGCCGTAGTCCCGCAGGTAAGCGTGGGGTCTGCCGCAGATCTTGCAGCGGTTGTAGCGGCGGGTAGAGAACTTGGGCTCTGCCTGCTGCTTCAGGATCATAGACTTCTTAGCCATTTACGTAATCCTCCTAATCAAGCGGTGAAGGGAGCGCCCAGCTGGGTCAGCAGCTCTTTGGCTTCCTCGTCGGTGGTAGCGGTGGTGCAGATGCAGATGTCCATACCACGGATCTTGTCCACCTTGTCGTACTCGATCTCAGGGAAGATCAGCTGCTCCTTCAGACCGAAGGCATAGTTGCCGCGGCCGTCGAAGGAGTTGGGGTTGATGCCGCGGAAGTCGCGGACACGAGGCAGGGCCACATTGAACAGGCGGTCCAGGAACTCGTACATCTTGTCGCCGCGCAGGGTAACCTTCACGCCGACGGTTTCACCCTCACGGACCTTGAAGTTTGCAACGCTCTTGCGGGCCTTGCAGGTAATGGGCTTCTGGCCGGTGATGGTAGCGATATCCTTGCAGATGGCCTCAATCTCCTTGGCATTGTTCTTGCTTTCGCCGCAGCCGACGTTCACAATGACTTTGTCCAGCTTGGGGATCTGCATAACGCTCTTGTAGCCGAACTTCTTGTTCAGAGCAGGAGCAATCTCAGCGACATAACGGTCTTTCATTCTGTTAGCCATAATTCAAAAGCTCCTTTCTCAGATTTCGGCGCCGCACTTGCGGCAAACGCGGGTCTTCTTGTCACCGTCGACCTTGTAGCCAACGCGGACGCCCTTGCCGCACTTCTCGCAGTACAGGGCAACCTTGCAGGTACGGATGGGGGTCTCCTTCTTGACGATGCCACCGGTCTCGCCCTGACGGCGGGGCTTGGTGTGGCAGGTCGCGACGTTGACCTTCTCGACAATAACCTTGTTCTCGCTGGGCATGGCCACCAGGACCTTGCCCTTAACACCCTTGTCCTTGCCGGACAGGACGATAACAGTATCGTTCTTCTTAATATTCATTCTTCGGTTCCCCCTTAGATGACTTCGGGCGCCAGGGAGAGGATCTTCATGAAGTCTCTCTCACGCAGCTCGCGGGCCACCGGTCCAAAGATACGGGTGCCGCGGGGATTCTTGTCGTCCTTGATGATGACGGCTGCGTTCTCGTCGAAACGAACATAGCTGCCGTCCTCACGGCGGACGCCCCGCTTGGTGCGGACGATAACAGCCTTAACGACTTCGCCCTTCTTCACAGTGCCGCCAGGAGTGGCCTTGCGAACGGAAGCAACGATGATGTCACCGATGTTGCCGGTCTTGCGCTTGGAGCCGCCCAGGACACGAATGCAGTGAATTTCCTTAGCGCCGGTGTTGTCGGCAACCTTCAGGTAGCTTTCCTGTTGAATCATTCTCTGCCGACCTCCTTACTTAGCCTTTTCGATAATTCTGACCAGTCTCCATCTCTTGTCCTTGGACAGGGGACGGGTCTCCATGACCTCAACGGTATCGCCGATGCCGCACTCGTTGTTCTCGTCGTGGGCCTTCAGCTTGTAAGTCCGCTTCATGGTCTTCTTGTACAGAGGATGCTGCACGCTGTCCTCGATCGCAACCACAATGGTCTTGTCCATCTTGTCGGAGACAACCTGACCGATTCTGGTTTTGCGGAAAGCTCTGGTATTTTCAGTCATACTTGTTTCCCTCCTCAGATGTTGGTCTCTTTCTCACGAATAATGGTCTTGATGCGGGCAATGTCCTTCTTGACAGTGGCAAGACGCATGGGGTTGTCCAACTGGTTGGTGGCGTGCTGCATGCGCAGCATGAACAGGTCCTTCTTCAGCTCGTCCAGCTTCTTGTTCAGCTCTTCAACAGACAAATTCTTCAGTTCCTTTGCCTTCATCATTATTCACCACCAATCTCAGTATCTGCTTCCTTGGTGATGATCCGGGTCTTGATGGGCAGCTTGTGCTGCGCCAGACGCAGAGCCTCGCGGGCGACCTCTTCGGAAACGCCGCCGATCTCAAACATCACCTTCTGGTTCTTAACAACTGCTACCCAGCCTTCGGGAGCGCCTTTACCGGAACCCATACGGGTGCCCAGGCCCTTCTTGGAATAAGGCTTGTCGGGGAAGATCTTGATCCAGACCTTACCACCACGCTTGGTGTAACGGGTCATGGCAATACGGGCAGCTTCGATCTGGTTGCCGGTGATCCAGCCGGGCTCAAGAGCCTGGATACCGAACTCACCATAGGAAACCTTGTTACCGCGGGAAGCAACGCCGGTCATACGACCACGCTGTACCTTGCGGTACTTTGCTCTTTTAGGCATCAGCATCAGCGGTTACCTCCTTCTCTGTGGGAATTGTTTCTGTCGCCCTGGCGGCGGTCACCGCTGGGCCGACGGTCGCCATTGCGGCGGTCACCCTGACGGCGGTCACCATTGCGGCGGTCCCGGCGCTCACGGGGAGCGGGTTCGGGAGCGGCAGTGCGCAGGGTGGTATTCAGGACCTCGCCCTTGTAGATCCAAACCTTCACGCCGATGCGGCCGTAGGTGGTGGCAGCCTCAGCGAAGCCGTACTCGATGTCGGCACGGATGGTCTGCAGGGGGATGGTGCCCTCGTGATAGCTCTCGGAGCGGGCGATTTCAGCGCCGCCCAGACGGCCGCCGCAGGTAACCTTGATGCCCTTGGCACCCAGGCGGGTAGCCTGCTGCATAGCCTTCTTCATAGCCCGGCGGAAGGAGATACGCTTCTCCAGCTGCTGAGCGATGTTTTCAGCGACCAGCTGTGCGTTCAGGTCAGGAGAACGAACCTCAACGATGTTCAGGTTCACGCTCTTGCCCAGACGAGCTTCCACGTCCTTGCGCAGATTCTCAATCTCGGCACCGGCCTTGCCGATGACCACGCCGGGACGGGAG
This sequence comes from uncultured Clostridia bacterium, assembly GCA_945963595.1. Classification (GTDB taxonomy): domain Bacteria; phylum Bacillota; class Clostridia; order Oscillospirales; family Oscillospiraceae; genus Faecousia. Next base: position 66,591 of record CAMFMO010000006.1, read on the forward strand.
CAGTGAATGTTGATCTTCACCTTGCCGTTGGAGCGCTCGATCTCGATCTTTGCCACGCCGGCTGCGTACAGCTTGTTCTTCAGATATTTACGGATGTTGTAATCTTCAACGACCAGGTCGCCGACCTTGTCCTCGCGGGCGTACCAGTGGGAATCCCAGTCCTTGATTACGCCAACACGCAGTCCATGGGGATTAACTTTCTGTCCCATAGCTACCTCCTGATTAAGCCTTCTCGCTCACACCGATGGTGATGTGAGTGGTTCTCTTATTGATCCGAACGAAACCACGACGGGATGCGATGCGGCCGCGCTTCAGGATGGGGCCGGGGTTAGCGATCGCAGTGGAGACGTACAGGTTCTCAGCGTTCATTTCGTGATTGTGCTCGGCGTTTGCCACAGCGCTCTTCAGCAGCTTAGCCATGGGCTCGCAAGCGGCCTTAGAGGTCTGGCTCAGGTACGCGGCAGCGGTCTTGACGTCCTGGCCCCGGATCATGTCGCAAACGAGCTTGACCTTACGGGGAGACATCCGGACGTACTTTACTTGTGCAAATGCTTCCATTTTCATACCTCCTTACTTGGCATTGGCGGTCTTGCTGCCAGAGTGACCCCGGAAGGTTCTGGTAGGCACGAACTCGCCCAGCTTGTGGCCGACCATATCCTCAGTGATATAGACGGGCACGTGCTTCCGACCGTCGTGGACGGCGATGGTGTGACCAACGAAGGAGGGGAAGATGGTGGAGGCTCTGGACCAGGTCTTCAGAACCTTCTTTTCACCGGCCTTGTTCAGCTCTTCAACGCGCTTGTACAGCTCAGGAGCTACGAAAGGGCCCTTTTTGATACTTCTGCTCATTTCATTTCCTCCTTACTTGCTGTTTCTGCGCTTGATGATGAACTTGTTGGTGGGGTTCTTGCCCTTCCGGGTCTTATAACCCAGAGCAGGCTTGCCCCAAGGAGTGACAGGGCCGGGACGACCGACAGGTGCGCGGCCCTCGCCGCCGCCGTGAGGATGGTCATTGGGGTTCATGACAGAGCCGCGGACGGTGGGACGGATACCCATATGGCGGGTACGGCCGGCCTTACCGATGTGGACATTCTCATGATCCAGATTGCCAACCTGACCGATGCAGGCGGTGCAGTTCATCCGAACGTAGCGAACTTCGCCGGAGGGAAGTCTGACCTGAGCCAGCTCGCCTTCCTTAGCCATCAGCTGTGCAGCAGCACCAGCGGAGCGGACCAGCTGAGCGCCGTGGCCGGGCTGCAGCTCCACATTGTGGATCACAGTACCGACAGGGATGTTGGCGATGGGCAGGCAGTTGCCGGGCTTGATATCAGCAGTAGCGGAGGAGACGACCTTGTCGCCGACCTTCAGGCCGTAGGGAGCCAGGATATAGCTCAGGGTCTCGTCTTCGTACTTGATCAGAGCGATGAAAGCGGAACGGTTGGGATCGTACTCAATGCGCTGCACAGTAGCGGGCATATCCAGCTTCTGGCGCTTGAAATCGATCACACGGTACTTGCGCTTGTTGCCGCCGCCGCGATGGCGGACAGTGATGTGACCATAGCTGTTGCGACCTGCATTCTTCTTGAGGCTCTCAACCAGGCTACGCTCAGGTTTTGCCTTCTTATCTACGCCGTCGAAAGCGGAAACGGTCATGTTTCTGCGGGACGGGGTATAAGGCTTAAAAGTTTTAATAGCCATTTGCGTTTCTCTCCTTTATTGAGATTGGTTTAGACCATGCCTTCGAAGAACTCGATGGTCTTGGAGTCAGCGGTCAGGGTGACGACAGCCTTCTTGTAGGCGGCGCGCTTGCCGGCGGGATAAGCACCGGTGCGCTTGACCTTGCCCTGCATCCGGATGGTGTTGACCTTGGCAACCTTCACGCCAAAGGCCTGCTCAACGGCAGCCTTGATCTCGGTCTTGTTGGCGTCCACGTCAACCATGAAGACGTACTTCTTATCAGCGACAGCCTCCATGGACTGCTCGGTGATAACGGGTCTTCTGATGATGTCAAAAGCGTTCTTCATTACGCGAATACCTCCTGGATCTTCTGGAGTGCGGCCTGATCGACAACCAGCTTGTCGGCGTGCAGCACGTCGTAGGTGTTCAGCAGGTTGGCGAAGGTAACTTCACAGCCTTCGATGTTGCGGCCGGAACGGACAACGTTCTGGTCAGCATTTGCTGTAACGACCAGGGTCTTGGAGGTGCAGCCCACGGCGTTCAGGAAGGCTGCGAAAGCCTTGGTCTTGGGTGCGTCCATCTTGATCTCGTCGATGACAACCACATTCTGCTCAGCAGCCTTGGCGGACAGGACGCTCTTCAGAGCCAGCCGCTTGGCCTTCTTGTTCAGGGTGTAGCTGTAATCCCGGGGCTTGGGAGCGAAAACGATACCACCGTGGGTCCACTGGGGAGCACGGGTGCTGCCCTGACGAGCCCGGCCGGTGCCCTTCTGCTTCCAGGGCTTGCGGCCGCCGCCGGAAACCTCAGCGCGGGTCAGAGCGCTCTGAGTGCCCTGCCGCAGGTTGGCCAGGTGGTTCTTGACCACTTCGTGGACAACGGCGCCGTTGGGATCAATGCCAAACACAGCTTCGGGCAGTTCGATCTCGCCAACCAGCTTGCCGGACATATTGTAAACATTCGTCTTAAGCATGATTTAAGATCTCCTTTCCTTAGCCTCTTGCGGAAGCCTTCTGGGGATTTCTGCCGGAAGCCTTCTGCGGGTTCTTGCTGATGCCGGTCTCCACGTTCTTGACGCGGTTGTTCTTCACGGTGTTGCGGATGTAGACAAGACCGCCCTTGGGGCCGGGGATGGCGCCGCGGATAACGATCATGTTCAGCTCTGCATCAACCTTCACCACATCCAGGTTCTCGATGGTGACCTGCTCGCAGCCCATGTGGCCTGCGCCGATCTTACCAGGGAAGATACGGGACTGGTGGGAAGAGGCGCCCATGGAGCCTGCGTGACGGTGGACAGGGCCGCCGCCGTGGGTCATGGGGGTACGGCCTGCGCCATAGCGCTTCACAACGCCCTGGTAGCCGTGGCCCTTGGTGATACCGGTGACGTCGATCTTGTCGCCGGCAGCGAAGGTGTCAGCCTTAACTTCGTCGCCGACGTTCATGTCAGCAGCGTTCTCCAGCTTGAACTCCTTCAGGTACTTCTTGGGGGCAACGCCAGCCTTCTTCAGGTGGCCTGCCTCAGGCTTGCTCAGCTTGTGCTCCTTAATGTCGCCAAAGCCGAGCTGGACGGCGGTGTAGCCGTCGGTCTCAACGGTCTTCTTCTGGGTAACGACGCAGGGGCCTGCTTCCACAACGGTAACAGGGATGACCTTGCCGCTCTCATCGAAGATCTGGGTCATGCCCACTTTTTTGCCGATGATTGCTTTTTTCATGGTTGCTTTCTCCTTTTTAGGTTATTGGTTGACAGACGCATTGGGGACGCCGCCAACATGACCCGTCCGCCCGATGCCAGACAGTGCGGGCAGCTGAGATCACTTAATAGAATGTTAAGCGATTACAGCTTTATCTCTATCTCAACGCCAGCGGGCAGATCCAGGCTCATCAGAGCCTCAATGGTCTTCTGGTTGGGGTTGAGGATATCGATCAGTCTCTTGTGGGTTCTGCGCTCAAACTGCTCACGGCTATCCTTGTCCTTGTGGACAGACCGAAGGATGGTGACAACTTCCTTCTTGGTGGGCAGGGGGATGGGGCCGGAAACCTGAGCGCCGTTGCGCTTTGCGGTTTCAACGATCTTTGCCGCGCTGGAGTCGATCAGCTGGTGATCATAAGCCTTCAGCCGAATGCGGATCATCTGGTTTGCCATGTTTGTGTTTCCTCCTTGATGTATCGTACTCAGTTTGCATAGTGTCTGGGTACGGTCGAACTGGTGTTCACGCTTCCGTGCGTATCACTTCGGGCCATGAAAATTGGCCGACAAGCGCCGACCATTCTCCTGCCCCGGCGATATACGCCAGCGAAACAGAAGCAGTTCAGCCGCCCGATGACCGGACATACTCCGCAGAAGTTACCGCCTTTCGGCGCAATCTCCTGCATCATCGCATCGTTGTGCGCAGTTTCCCCGCACAACCTGAGATATGATACCATTTATGTAACCGTTTGTCAAGCACTTTTTCAGAGTTTTTTACAAAATTTCTTCGGCATTTTTGGTAAAAGAGGAGAAAACCAAGTGTGCGTCCTTAAGGGACGCATCCTGAGCTGCGGTTGTTCTTTGGCTTTCCGTCCCGCCTGTCGGCGGGCCACTATCCCCAGAGGGGAAGGTGAGGCAGAAACAAGCCCCGGCAGGCTGCGGTTTTGGCAGCCTGCCGGGGGCATTCACTTATGTTCCCACTCTTTATACTGGGCGGCCTTTTCGTACAGGCGCAGATAGCTGTCGTAGCGGCTGGACTCGATCTCGCCTGATTCCACGGCCCGGCGGACGGCGCAGCCCGGTTCTCTGCGGTGGGCGCAGTCCTGAAACTGGCACCGGCCCAGGAAGGGGCCGAAATCCGGGAAGGCGTATTGCAGGTTCTCCTTCAATATAATATCCATCTGGTCCGTATCAAAGGAGGAAAAGCCCGGAGTATCCATGACGAAGGTCTCCGCATCCAGTGGGAAGAGCTCCACATGCCGGGTGGTATGTCTGCCACGGCCCAGCTTTTCGGAAACCTCTCCCGTGGGCAAATCCAGCTCCGGCAGCAGCCGATTGAGAATGCTGCTCTTGCCCACGCCGGAGTTGCCCGTGAAGGCGGTGAGCTTTCCCTGAATAGCCTGCCGGAGTTCTTCCAGTCCGGCACCCGTTTCGGCGCTGGTAGAGATCACCCGGAAGCCAGCATGGGTATAAACCCTTACCAGCTCCTCCGCCCGATCCAGGTCCGTTTTGTTCACGCAAAGAATGCTTTCCACGCCCTTGTTGCCCGCAATGGCCGTCACCCGGTCGATGAGGAAGGGCTCCGTTACGGGATTCACATTGGCGGCAAAAATCACCAGCGCATCCACATTGGCCACCGCCGGGCGGACGAAGCTATTCTTTCTGAGAAGGATCTGCTCCACCATGCCCTTCTCTCCCTGCCGGGTCACAACGGCCATATCCCCCGTCAGCGGGGACTGGCCCTGCTTCCGCAGAATTCCCCGGGCCTTGCAGGTCAGCGTCCCATCCGGCAGGACCACGTCATAAAAGCCGCTGAGGGACCGAACGATTCTGCCTGTTTCTAACTTCTCAGCCATCAAAATTCACTCTCTGGGTCACGTATTTTTCACCGTTGATATACAGGTCGTATTCCTTGGTACCGGAGCCTGTCAGGGTCAGGGAATAATCGGTGCAGCCTGCGGGAATTTTTTCATCCTCCACAATCACCGCGCCGTCCTGCAGAATGGTCAGCAAATAGGGCTCTTCCTTGTTGGGGACCGTGAAGCGGACCGTCAGGGTTTTCTCGGTTTCCTCCGTGGTCTCCGTAGGCGGCTGGGTTTCCGTGGGCTGGGTGCCGCTTTCGTCGGACAGCCGCAGAACGATTTCGTCCTCCAGCTTCAGCACCGTGTCCTTCTGCACGGACTGGTAGACCACTTCGCCCTTGGGCCGGTCACTTTTCACCGTTTCCGTGCGCACATTGGTAAAGCCCAGGTCCGCCAGCTGCTTCTGGGCGGTTTGGCTGTAGAGGCCCACAACGCTGGGCATCACCGCCGTGGCCGGGCCGGAGGACACGTAGACCACCACGTTCTGCCCCGGAACCAACTGGGTGCCCACCTTGGGGTCCGTCCGGGTCACATTGCCCTTTTCCACATAGGCGCTGGCTTCGGACTGCTCTACAACATTGATATTCTGGATTTCTCCCAGCAGCTTCCATGCCGCCTCCCGGGTCATATCCACCACATTGGGCATGGTCACCGTCTCCGGACCTGTACTGACCCAGATGCTGACGGTCTGGCCGTCGGCAAGCTCTGCGCCCTTGGCAGGGTCTGTGCGGATGACCTTCCCGGCCTCCACCGCATCGCTGGCTTCCTGGCGAACGAGAATATGGAAGCCCTGACCGGTCAGGAAGGATTCGGCTTCTGCCTGGTTCACATCCGTCAGGTCCTCCATGATCTTCACCGTTGGCTCCTCTCCCAGGCTCACGGTGATGACAATTTCCGTGCCCTTGGTGACCCGGCTGCCGCCCGCAGGCTCCTGATACATGATCTGCCCCTTCTGATAGGTGCTGTCATATTGCTGTGGCTGAAAGCGTATGGTAAAATCCGAATATTTGGTAATCAGATCATCGGTATACTCGGTGCCGATGAGATAGGGCACCTCCACCAGGTCCTTGTCCTTGTTAAGCAGTGCCCCATTGAACACCGCAATCAGGAACGCGCCAATGGCAATGATGGCCACCACACTGCACACGATCACCGCAATGGTAGCAATGCGATTTCGTTCCTCCCGCTTGCGCTGCTCCTCCTTTTTCCGCTGCATGGCCGCCCGACGCATGGCATCGGTATTCTGGCTGACGGTCTGCCGTCGGGTTCCCTGGTCCGCCTGCTGGGGCCGTTTGGGCGCCTGCTGCGGCTGGGGGATACGTCCAGTCGCCGGTCTGGGCTGATTGGTTCGGGAAGCCGCAACCTTTTCTGCCGTGGTCTTGGGATAGGTCTGGGGAATCCCCCGGATGGCAATGGGGTGCTCGGCTGGGGCGGAAGCCTGGTAACGGAAGTCAATGGCAGGGTTCTTGCGGAACTCCTCCATATCCTGAATCATTTCCGTTGCAGAGGCATACCGATCTTTTGGCTCCAGTGCCATGCCCTTGAGAATGATCTGCTCCATGCCCACGGGGATATTGGGATTCAGGGAGGAGGGCTTGGGGGCGCCGCCGTTGATATGCTGAATGGCCACCGCCACCGGAGACTCCCCGTCAAAGGGCGGGCGGCCCGTCATCATCTCATACATCACAACGCTCAGGGAATAGATATCGGACCGGGAGTCCGTGTAGCCGCCCTTGGCCTGCTCCGGAGAGATATAGTGCACGGAGCCCAGGGCCTCCTTGGTCAGGGTGTTGCTCTTGCTCATGACCCGGGCAATGCCGAAGTCCATGACCTTGACGCTGCCGTCCTTCAGCACCATCACATTGTGGGGCTTGATATCCCGGTGGACAATGCCCCGGCTGTGGGCGTGCTCCAGGCCCTTGGCAATCTGCATGGCAAAGTGCAGCGTCTCCTTCCAATTGAGAACGCCCTTTACCTCCATATATTGCTTCAGGGATATGCCGTTGATGAGCTCCATCACCAGGTAATTGGCCGTATCCGAGGAGGAAACGTCATAGACCTGGACGATGTTGGGGTGGCTCAGCATAGCCACGGCCTCGCCCTCCGCTCGGAAGCGGCGGCGGAACTCATCGTCTCCCGAAAATTCGTCTTTTAAGATTTTAATGGCAACAAGCCGATTCAGCCGATGGTCCAGTGCCTTATATACCACGGCCATGCCGCCGGTACCGATGACCTCCAGGATCTCGTACCGGTCATCCAGCAGCTGTCCAATATAATGATTCATGTTTGACAGCCTCCTTTCAAACCGATACCAGAATGCTGGTCACATTGTCGGGGGAGCCCCGCAGCTTGGCGATGTCCAGCAGGCGCTTGCAGCACTTCTGCTTGTTGACCCCGTGGACCACCTCAAAGAGCATCTCCTGATCGTCCAGCATATTGCTCAGGCCATCGGAGCACAGGAGCAGATAACTTCCCTTTTCCAGCTCCTGCCGGTAGAGGTCACACAGTATGGTGGGCTCTGTGCCCACAGCCCGGGTGATGAGATTCTTGCCCGGATAGCTTTTGGCGGTTTCGGGCGTTAGCTCCCCCCGGTCCACCATCATCTGAACCACGGAGTGGTCCTTGGTGATCTGGCGGATGCTGCCGTTGGAGATGCCGTAGCACCGGCTGTCACCCACATTGACAATGGAGGCCTGATTTTTTCGAATCAGCGCCGCCACCAGGGTGGTGCCCATGCCCTCAAATTCCTCGAACTGATTGGCCTGGTCGTAAACCGTAAAATTGGCCAGCTTGACGGCGCTGCGCAAAATCATATCGGTCTTATCCCAGTCCGCATTGTGGGACCAGCTGCGCTTGACCTCCTGGACGAATACGTCCACCGCCAGGGAGCTGGCCACATTGCCGGATTTTGCGCCGCCCATGCCGTCGCAAACCACGCACAGCAAAGCGCCCCGCCCCAATTTTTCAATATGAAACGCGTCCTGGTTCTGTTTTCGGACGCACCCAACATCTGTCAGGCCCCAGCTTTGCATGGCTTCGCACCTCTCTTTATTTCTGTTCTTTTGTATACTTTCTGCGCAGCTGCCCGCAGCTGGCATCGATGTCGCCGCCCAGGGTCCTGCGGACCGTGGCAGGAATGCCCCCGTCCTCCAGGCACTTCTGGAAGGCCGTCACGGTCTCCCGGGAGCTGGGCTTTAAGGGGCTCTCCTCCACATGGTTCAGGGGAATCAGATTGAAGTGGCAGGGCAGCCCCTTCATCCGCCGCAGAAGCTCTTTGGCATTCTCCCGGCTGTCGTTGACCCCCTGGATCATGGCGTACTCAAAGGAGATGCGCCGGGAGGTGGCCTCGTAATACCGGCGGCAGGCATCGATCAGCTCCTGGCTGGGATAGGCCTTGTTCACCGGCATAATGGTATCCCGCACGGCATCATTGGGCGCATGGAGGGACACCGACAGGGTCAGCTGCAGATTGCGCTTTGCCAGCTCGTCGATCTTCGGCACCAGACCGCAGGTGGAAAGGCTGATATGGCGCATGGAGATATTCATGCCCTCCGGGCTGTTCACCAGCTCCAGAAAGCGCATAACATTGTCGAAATTGTCCAGAGGCTCTCCAATGCCCATGAGTACAATGTGAGAAATGGGCTGGCCGGAATCCACCTGAGTAAAAAGCACCTGATCCAACATCTCAAATGGTTCCAGGCGGCGCACCAGGCCTCCTAAGGTAGAGGCGCAGAAGGCGCAGCCCATGCGGCAGCCAACCTCCGTGGAAATGCAGACCGTATTGCCATAGTGATAGCGCATAAGCACCGTCTCCACACAGTTGCCGTCGGAGAGCTGCCAGAGGTATTTGATGGTGCCGTCCCGCTGGGATTCCTGCTTGCGAACCACCTTTGGCGCATAAATGGGATATTCCGCTGCCAGTCGCTCCCGCAGAGGCTTTGGCAGATTGGTCATTTCCTCGTAGCTGCGAACGCCCCTGTGGAGCCAGGTATATACCTGCTTTGCCCGAAAGGCGGGCTGGCCCATATCTTTGAACAGCCGGGTCATCTCCCCCAGGGTCATGGATTTCAGATTCATGGTTTCCTCCGCATTCTGGAAATAAAGAAGCCGTCCGTATCATGCTGGCCGGGAATCAGGGTCAGCATTCCGGTTTCGTTTTTTGGGAATTCCTCCGGCAGGGGCAGCGCCTCCAGGAAGAAATCCGGATGGGCTTCCAAAAAGGCCTGCACCACCTGTTCATTCTCTCTGGGCAGCAACGTGCAGGTGGAATACAGCAGCAAGCCGCCTTTTTTGACGTAGCCTGCCTGATTCCACAATATCTTTTTTTGCAGCTCCGGCAGGTCTTCCGTCTGCTTGAGATCCCGGTATCGGATATCCGGCTTTTTCCGGATAATCCCCAGGCCGGAGCAGGGCGCATCTACAATGACAGCATCAAAGGCCCCTTCCCAATCCGGCACGAACGCAGAGGCATCCTGCAATTGGGCGCTCAGATTGGAAATTCCCAGTCGGGCAGCTCCGTTCTCAATCAATGTGATTTTATGGGGGTGCACATCACAGGAAAGGATGCTTCCCTTCCCCGCCATGGCCATGGCTGCGGCAAAGCTCTTGCCCCCGGGGGCGGCGCAGCAATCCAGAACCTCCATCCCCGGCTTTAATTCGCCGCAGAACACGCTGAGCTTGCTGGCAGGGTCCTGAACGTAGTAGAGTCCTTCCCGGAAGGAGGGCAGCTGCTCCAGGTTGCCGGTACCCGACAGCACCAGGCAGTTCTCCATCCACTTATGAGGCTGGGCTGTGACACCCTCCCCTTCCAGGCGCTTTTTCAGCGCCTCTTGATTGGTTTTCAGGGTGTTCACCTGAATCACGGTCTCCGGGGCCTGGTTGTCCGCTTGGAGCACGGATTCCAGGGTTCCCTTGGGAAGCGCCGTTTTCAACAGGGCCACCAGCTCTGCCGGGTGGCTGTATTTATCCTCGAAGGAGGTGGGCTGAGCCAGAGTGTCCTTTGACCGGGCAGCGTTGCGCAGCACGGCGTTCACCAGCTTTTCGCAGCCGGCAGGGCCGTATTTCCGGGCCAGACGGACGGACTCGTTCACCGCCGCACTGTCCGGTATTTTATCCAGCTCCAAAAGCTGATACAGCCCCATGTGCAGGATATCCCGCACCGCCGGGTGGAGCTTCTTCACAGAGCCCTTCAAAAGCTGCGCCAGATAAAAGTCCAGCTTGCCCCGGTTCTGCACCACACCGTAGCACAGCCGGGTTGCAAGCGCTGCATCCCGTACATCCAGCTTGTCCCTGCGGATGCAGTCCTTCAGCACGGCATTGCTCCAGCCCTCATATCTGCGGCAGGTAATCAGCGCATTCAGCGCCGTTTCCCGGGCGCCCATTTAGCCTTCCAGGGGATGGCCCCGGAAATAGTCGGGGGCCGCCATCCGCTTGCCGCCCTCGGCCTGCAAAACCCGCACTTCCACGGCGCCTTCGCCGCAGGCAATTTGCAGCCCCGTCTTCGTCAGGCCCAGAATTTCACCGGGCTTGCCGCTGCCGGGTACAATGCGGGTCTCGTGGACCTTGAATTGTTTTCCGTGAAGCTCCATAGTTGCCACAGGCCAGGGCTGCAGGCCCCGGACATGGTCGTGAACCTGCTGGGCTGTCTTTGTCCAGTCGATGGGGCACATGCTCTTTTCCAGCATGGGGGCGTAGCTGACCTTGGTCTCGTCCTGCTTTTGGGCCGGCACTTTTCCCCGGGTAAACCGGGTCAGGGTCTTACTCAGCAGCTCCGCACCCAGCGCTGCCAGCCGGTCCAGCAGCTCTCCGGCGGTTTCATTCTCCCCGATGGGGGTCTTGGAAACGTCAATGATATCTCCGGCATCCATCTCCCGGACCAGATACATGGCGGTGACGCCAGTCTCCTTCAGGCCGTCCAGCACCGCCCACTGGTAGGGTGCAGAGCCCCGATAGGCAGGCAAGACGCTGGCATGAATATTGATGCAGCCGAAGGTTGGCACATCCAGCACCTTCTGGGGCAGAATCCGGCCATACGCCACCACGGCGCAGAGATCTGGCCTCAGTGCCCGCAGCTGCTCCACGGTTTCCTCCTCCCGGAAGGACTCCGGCTGAAACACGGGAATCCCCGCTTCCAGAGCGACCTGCTTCGTAGGAGAGGCCGTCAGCTTCATGCCCCGGCCCTTGGGCCGGTCCGGCTGGGTGTACACGCCCACCACTTCAAAGCCGTCCGCCAGGATTCGTTTCAGGCAAGTGGCCGCAATGTCCGGCGTGCCCATAAAAACAACGCGCATGCTCAGCCCTCCCCGTTCAGCTCTTCCTCCGTCAGGAAGCGCTCCATAACCTCCGTGTAGACAATGCCATCCAGGTGGTCAATCTCGTGGCAGAAGCACCGGGCGATCAGCTCTTCGCCCTCTACCTCAAACCAGTTTCCGTCCCGATCCTGGGCACGGACCTTGGCCACCATAGGCCGCTTGACCAGGCCGTACTTTCCGGGAACGCTGAGGCAGCCCTCGGCCCCCTCCTGCTCGCCGCTGGTTTCCAGCAGCTCAGGATTCACCAGCTCCAGCATTTCCTCACCGGTATCCACAACAACCACCCGGCGCAGAATGCCCACCTGAGGGGCCGCCAGGCCAACGCCGTTGGCATCCAGCAGCGTCTCCTTCATATCGTCCAGCAGCTTATGCAGCTTGCCGTCAAATTTTTCCACAGGACGGCAGACCTTGTGCAGGCAAGGCTCCTTCACCGTCATGATTTTCCGAATTCCCATTCTTTTTCTCCTTATCCTTCAAAACCGTTTACATCAATAAAAGCGTTGACCCCCCGCATCTTGCTGTCCTTTCCGAAGGCGGACAGCAGGTAGCTCAGGGCAGCGCGGATATTCTTCTCCAGGCGGCAGCGCAGGGTCAGCCGATAGCGGAACTGGTAATTGATTTTTGGCACCGGGCTTGGGGCCGGTCCCAGCAGCTCCATGGGGCCAAAATTGCCGCTGCGCTGCAATTGCAGCAGACTGTCCCGGAATTTTACCGCCCCCATGAGCACCTGGGGCTCCTGGAGGCCCTGGAAAGCAATGAGCACCTGGTCTGCAAAGGGCGGCACATGCTGCACCTGCCGCAGCCGAATCTCCAGATCGTAAAACCGGTCGTAGTCCTGTCGGGCCGCCAGCTGAATCAGCTCGTGGTTTGGGACCATGGTCTGCAAAATGGCCTGGCCCGCGAAGCTGCCCCGGCCTGCCCGGCCCACCACCTGGGTCAGCATATCAAAGGTGGTCTCCCCCGCCCGGAAGCCTCCGGTGAAAAGGCTCAGGTCCGCATCCAGAACGCCCACCAAGGTCACATTTGGCATATCCAATCCCTTGGCCACCATCTGGGTGCCCAGCAGAATCTTCTGCTCTCCCCGGCGGAACCGGTCCAGAATCGCCTCGTGGGGATTGCTGGCGCTGACGGTGTCCGCATCCATGCGGGCCACCTCCACGTCCGGGAACAGCGCGCTCAGCTCCTGCTGCACCCGCTGGGTTCCCGTGCCCAGGGTTTTCAGGGGGCCGCCGCAGCTGGGGCAGCGGTCCGGTACAGGAACGGAATAGCCGCAGTAATGGCACAAAAGGCGGTTGTTGGCGCTGTGATAGGTCAGCCGTTCGCTGCACCTGGGGCACTCCGGCGCCTTCCGGCAGTCTACGCACACCAGGGCGCGGCTATTGCCACGGCGGTTGAGAAGCAGGATCGCCTGCTTGTCTGCCGCCAGGGTATCGTGAATGGCCTGGCGCAGAGGGATGCTCAGTGTGCCGTCGTTGCCCAGCTTCAGCTCCTCGCGCATATCCACGATTTGCGTCTCCGGCAGCGGGCGGCCATTGTAGCGGTTTTGCAGCCGATAGAGCCGGTAATGGCCCTGCTTTGCATGGTACATGCTTTCCACGGAAGGGGTGGCCGAGCCCAGCACCACCAGAGCCGCTTCCTTGCTGCCCCGCCACATGGCCACCTCCCGGGCGGCATAGCGGGGGGAATTCTCGGATTTATAAGAGTGCTCCTGCTCCTCATCCAGAATGATGAGCCCCAGATTTTCGCAGGGGGCAAACACGGCGCTGCGGGTGCCTACAACGACCCCCGCAGCTCCCTGCCGAATCCGTTTCCACTGGTCATAGCGCTCCGTATCTGAGAGGCTGGAGTGGAGCACCGCCACCTTCTCCCCGAACCAGGCCGCCATCAGCCCCAGCAGCTGGGGCGTCAGGGCGATTTCCGGCACCAAAAGAATGGCACTTTTGCCCCGCTCCAGGGTCTCCATAATCAGGCGAATGTAGACGGAGGTCTTGCCGGAGCCCGTAACGCCGTACAGCAGCGCCACACCGGGCGCTTCCTGCCCGGCCTGGGCCAAAAGGCCCTCAAAGCACTGCTGCTGTTCCTCGTTGAGCACCAGGGGCCTGTGCACCTGGGCCGGTTTGATTTCCCGGCAGCGGAGCACTTCCCGTTCGGACAATACCACGTAACCCAGCTTTTCCAGGTGGCTCACCGTCTGGGAAGAGGCCCCCGTGTAATACAGGATGTCCTTAACACTGGCAGCGCCCACGCTGCACAGCAGCTGCAAAACGCTGCGCTGCATGGCGGCTCCCTTTGGGCGGCTCATGGCAAAGGCCATAGCCTCCTCGGCAGAGACTGCCAGAGACGCGATTTTTTCCGTCTTGTCCCGGGTCTTTTGCAGGAGCTCCGTCTGGGCCGCAATCCATTTTTTCCTGGCCAGAAAGCGCAGCACATCCGCCCGCTTCTCGCCATCCGGGATAACCGCGTTGAGGGCCGAATCCCGGCACGCACCGCCCTGATCCCGAATGGCTTCCAGCATTTCCCGGGCTCCCTCCTTGCGGATGGAAGCGGTCTCCCAGCTTCTGTCCGCCGTCAGGGTGAAGGTCTCCCGCTGCCGGAACCAAAGTCCCGCCGGAAGCATAGCCCGGGCCCCGTCATAAAATGTGCAGAAGTACCGCTCTCGCAGAAAGGCCGCCAGACGCAGCTGGGTTTCGCTGAGCAGAGGCTCCTCGTCCAGGCAGCTTTCCACAGCCTTGAGCTTTTCCTCCGGGCCGGTTCCCACCGTAATCACGATGCCCTCCGCCGTCACGTTGCCCCTGCCAAAGGGGACCTGAACCCGCTGGCCTGGCTGCAGGGTCATATTCTCCGGGATGCGGTAGGAATAGAGCTTATCAATGGAATAGCTTGCCGCCGAAACGGCAATTCCTGCAACCATATTCCCGCCTCCTGTTCCCGTAGATACGCGCTAAGGAAGCTCCGGTGGAATCGGCAAGAGCCCGCAGTCAGCTCCAGACGATTTGTTCAGAGATTCCGAAAAAAAGCTTAATTTTTGTACTCTTCCTTGACGGTGGCGCTGAGCTCTCCGTCGGCGACCTCCTGGATGGCCATGGTCACAGGCTTCTCCGGCAGGTCCTCATGGAATTCCTCCGCCTCTGCGGCGATCTGGCGGGCCCGATGGGCAACCAGGTTCACCAGCAGATAGCGGCTCTCAACCTTGGTCAACAATTCAGCAACAGGTGGATACAGCATAGTTTTGATTCCTCCAAAAACAATTCATAATGATCTATCTTCACGCCGCAGGGGGCGATGCCCACATCGCCCCGCCAGGTGCGTCCACATTTGCTCCCGGTTCTCTCAAAAACGCGGTGAGGTAATGTGGGCATCGTCCCCTACGGGTTTTATGTATCAATGATTCTCAGGATTTCGTCGGCGCAGCGCTCCGGGTCGTCATTGACCACCACATGGTCATACCATGTCCGCTGCTCCATCTCCCATTTGGCCCGTTCCATGCGGATGGTGATCTGGTCCTCGGGAGTATCGTTGCGGCCCCGCAGGCGGTGCTCCAATTCTTCCACGGAGGGAGGCATGATAAACACCAGCACCGCTTCGGGGTAATTGTTTTTCAC
Source organism: uncultured Clostridia bacterium (assembly GCA_945963595.1). Classification (GTDB taxonomy): domain Bacteria; phylum Bacillota; class Clostridia; order Oscillospirales; family Oscillospiraceae; genus Faecousia. The sequence goes on from CAMFMO010000006.1 coordinate 81,727, forward strand.
ATTTCTTGCACCGATGGGCTCGATGTCCAGCAGCACATGGCCTAAGCGCCGCTTTTCCTCCACCTGCTGTTTGGGTGTGCCATAAAAATTCATGTTGTGCTCGTCATATTCCAGCATTTCACCCCGGTGGATCAGATTCAAAAACCGCTCCCGGTCCACGAAGTAATAGTCCTTTCCGTCCACCTCGCCGGGTCTGGGGGGGCGTGTCGTGGCCGAAACGGAGAAGAACAGGTTATCCTCCTTCGCCATCATCGCCTTGACCACCGTGCCCTTGCCCACACCGGAGGGGCCGGAAATCACAATCAGTTTTCCCATTTACGATCTCTCCTCTTCATCCATCGCCTCTTCGCCGCTCCAGCGTGCCGTGAGCACCTCCGGAGTCAGCGCAGAGAGAATCACATGGTCCGTGTCCATGAGAATGACAGATTTGGTTTTGCGGCCATAGGAGGCATCGATCAGCATGCCCCGATCCTTGGCCTCCTGGACAATGCGCTTGATTGGAGCAGAATCCGGGGCCAGAATGGACAGCACCCGTGACTGTGCCAGCATACTGCCGAAGCCGATATTCAGAAGCTTCATGTCTTCCGCTCCTTATTCAATATTCTGGGTTTGTTCCCGAATCTTTTCCAACTCCGCCTTGATCTCCACCACAACCCGGGCAAGGCGCACATCGGAGCACTTGGAGCCGATGGTATTGGCCTCCCGGTTCATCTCCTGGAGCAGGAAATCCAGCTTCCGGCCGATGGGGCCACCGGAGGCGAGCATAGTGTTCATCTGGCTTAAGTGACTGCGCAGGCGGACGGTCTCCTCGTCCACAGCCACCTTGTCGGCGAAGATGGCAGCCTCGGTGAGGATGCGGCTTTCGTCAATGGACGTATTCGCCAGGACCTCCTGGAGCTTTGCCTCCAGCCGCGCCCGGTAGTCCGCCACCGTCTGGGGGCTGCCCGCCTCCACCTGGGAAACCAGGGATAGGATGGTCTCCCCCCGGCTGCGCAGGTCCTCGGCCAAAGCGGCCCCTTCGGTCGTGCGCATGGCATTGAAGGAAGCCAGCGCCTTTTCGGCAACGCTCAAGAAGTCCGCAAGCAGCTGCTGCTCGTCTACCTGGGGCTTGTCCAGCAGGAATACATCCGGCAGGCCTGAGAGCATGGAAACGGTGATCTCCCCCGTCACGCCGTAGTCCGCCTGCAGCTGCTTCAGCGCCGCCAGATATCCTTCCACCATGGGCTTATTCAGGCTCACGGCAGTATCCTGGGCGCCCTCGCTGCGCACGGAAACGAACACATCTACTTTTCCCCGGGAAATGGTGGCCTTTACGGCCTGCTTCACGGCATCCTCTCCGAAGGACAGCCCTCTGGGCAGCTTTACTGTGCAGTCGAGATACCGGTTGTTGACGCTGCGCACCTCCACGGTGAATTCCCGACCGTTTACCGTTTCCACGGCTCGGCCATAGCCGGTCATGCTTTTAACCATGGTCATGATCTCCTTCTATTCCCTCGCCGCGTATTTTGCGGCGAAAAACTTATTCCGCATCGATCTTCGCGGACACAGGCTCCGTCTTCACCGTGCCCAGGGCACTGTATTCACCGCTCAGGCTCACCGTCGCTCGGAAAGTGGAGGTTCCCACCTCCGCGCCAGTGAAGTCCACCGTCACCTGGAGATCCTCCGGGGTCACCGTGGAAATGAGGTTTGTGGGGCCCCGCAGGGTTACGGTGAGCTTCTCCGTAATGAGCTCCGCCGTCAATCCCTCGGGAATGTTGACGCTCTGGATATCCGTGACGGTCAGCTCCTTGATGGAAAGGCCGTGGAAGGAGATGTCCGCCGTAACCTCCGTGACACCGGTCAGGTTGGTAATGCCCTCAGGCAGGGAAACACCAAAGGTCAGGCTGGTATTCTTGGTGATATCCGCCAGATTGATGGTGCCGATACTCAGGATATCGCCCAGATTCTCCAGGGCCGCCTCGCTGCCGGATACCCGGATGGTCTCCGCGCTGAGCTGAACGGTGGTATTGTCTGCATCCGCGCCGCCGCCGGGAATCAGATTGTAGGTCAGGCGCAGATCCTTGACCCGCCGGATGGACACATCCAGCCGTACCTCTTCCACATCGGTGGTGATGAGTCTGGCATCCACAGGGTCGCCGTTTTCATCGCAGAGCGTGTAGGTGTAGCTTTCGCTGATGGATTCCCGCCGTCCGTCCAAATCCACCGTAATGGTGGCACGGTCAATGGTATTGACCACGGACTCGGGGCCCGTCACCGTGACCTCGGGATAATCCAGGGTCTTATTCTCCCGGTCGATCATGAAGCCCTCGGCGGTGGTGCCTACCCAGGTGACCTCAACGGGAACGGTCTTGCTGATGCGCTTGACAACGGTGACATAGATGGTATCCGGCTCCTTAGACTCGATGACGAATGCATTGCTGGCCACATCTCCCGGGAAGGTCGGCAAGGTGTAGCTGATGGGGATCTGGGTTCCGGGCTCCCGGATTTTGCTTAAGTCCGCCTTGATGGTGATATTGGCAGAATTAACCTTGCTCAGGTCCGACCGGTTGCCGGACAGGCGCAGGTTCACCGTATTGGAGGAGACTGCCGTGACCATAAGGCCGTTCTCGTTCAGCACGGACTCGCCCTCCCAGACGATGGGGATATTATAATAGGTGTCGGTAGAGCCGGGGCTCACCGTGGTAATCACATACAGCCACAGGCCAAAGGCACAGGCAAGGGACAGCAGTACAGACCCGATTTTACGCTTCATTGTCCTGGTTCTCCTTTCCCGGCTTTATGAGCTTCTGCTTCAGGATACGGCGGATGTTCTTGTCCTCCTCCTGGTTTTCATCGGGGCACAGAGCATTGCGCAGCAGCTTTTCCAGGGTCTTGGGAGCCAAATGCCGCTTGAGCATGCCGCCCATTGCTACGGAGATGGTGCCCGTTTCCTCGGAGACGATGACCACTACCGCATCGGAATTCTCACTCATGCCCACACCGGCCCGGTGCCGGGTGCCCAGGTCCGCCGCCAGCCGGTCGCTGGTGGACAGGGGCAGCACGCAGCCTGCCGCCTTGATTTTCCCCTCCCGGATGATCATGGCGCCATCGTGGAGGGCAGCCTTGGGGAAGAAAATGTTCCGGATCAGCTGCTCGGAGACCTGGCCGTCGATGGTGGTTCCGGTCTTCACATAGTCTTCCAAAGATGCCTCCCGGGTGAAGACGATCAGTGCGCCTACCTTGTCCCGGCTCATGCAGTCACAGGCGGCCACGGTCTGGCTGATGACCACATCCATCTCCGCCACAGGCTTGACCCCGCCAAACAGGGCTCCCAGACGCACACTGCCCAGATGGTCCAGCATCCGCCGCAGCTCCGGCTGGAACAGAACAACCAGCGCCAGCAGTCCGATGGACAAAAACTGATTGATGATGAAGCTCAGGGTATACAGGTGCATCACGTCCGTCAGGGCCGCAATGATCACCACGACGATCACAGCCCGGGCCACCCGCATGGTGCTGGGCGTCCGGATCAGGGGCAGTAACCGATATATTAAAAACGCAACGACTGCAATGTCCAGATAATCAGACCACTGCATCCGCAGGACCTGCTGCAGCAGATTTTGCAATGCTTCCATGCTCGAACCCTCTTTTATGTCAACTTTTTCAAATCGCACACTATGCTATGGTATACTTATCTATTATCCGGTTTATTATAGCGGATTCTTCCCCGGTTGGCAATAGATATTCTGCATAAAATTCTTTCCAGCAGTCCGGCTTCTTTCGCCCGTTTCCGGCATTCCCTCTGGCCCCTTTTGCGCCAAAAGCACCGTTTTCGGTCCAAACGCAATTTTTCCCGGGACACGGCACGTTTCCCGGGAAATGTAAACTTTCTGTGCGTTCCTAGCCCTTCCGCATTTTCCGCTCCCCCAGGGTTTCCAGCAGCGCCCGGGTCTGGGCTGGGGATGCGTCGTGGCCGAAGCTGACCCGGACAGTGCCCCGTTCCAGGGTGCCCGCACTTTCGTGGGCCAGGGGCGCACAGTGAAGCCCCGCCCGGACGGCAATGCCCCGGCTCCCCAGGAATTCCGCAATTTCCTCGCAGTCGGCTCTGCCCTGAAAGGACACTGTCATAGCCTGGTCCGGCCCGGAAAATACCCGATACCCCATCGCTTCCAGCCCTCTCGCACAGGCCATGGCCTGCCCATGGCCCCGGGCAAAAATCTTCTCCGGGGTCAGCGAACGCACCAGGCGTAGCCCCGCCGCCAATCCCGCCGCCCCGGGCACATTTACGGTCCCCGCCTCCAGGCGTTCCGGCAGGTCCTCCGGCATGGTTTTCTCCCGGGACAGCGTCCCCGTGCCGCCGAACAGCAGGGGCTTTCCCGGCTGGGCGCAGAGCAGCAGGCCCGTGCCCTGGGGGCCTAGCAGCCCCTTGTGGCCGGGCATGGCAATGAATTCCGCACCCAGCGCCCCCATGTCCACCGGAAGGCATCCGGCGGACTGGGCCGCATCCAGAATAAAGGGCACCCCCGCCGCCCGGCACAGGGCGGCCATCTCCTGCACCGGCAGGATGAAGCCGAACACATTGGACACATGGGTGAATACCGCCCCGTCCATCCCCTGCCGCAATGCAGCCCGGAATTCCTCCAGCAGTGCATCCCGGCAGAACAGCCGCCGCCCGGCAACGGTCACCCGACAGTCCCGGGCGTATAGGGGCCGCATAACGGCATTGTGCTCAAAGCCGGAAACCAGCACCCGGCTGCCGGGCTTGATGATGCTCTCTATGGCAATGTTCAGCCCGTGGGTACAGTTGGCGGTCAGCACCACCTGCTCTGGGCTGCAGGAAAAGAGCTTCGCCGCCTGCTCCCGGCAGTCGAAGACGGTTCGCGCCGCCTCCATGGCGGCTTCATAGCCGCCCCGGCCGGGGTTAGCGGCACAGGCCATGGCTTTTGCGGCCGCCCGGATTACCTGGGGTGGCTTTGGGAAGGAGGTGGCCCCGTTGTCCAGATAGATCATAGCGCCATCTCCTGGTAGCTTCCCGCTTCCCATACGTAGATTTTCCGCCAGCTTACCCCATCCTGGGCCAGAGCCAGGGCGGCATCCTGAATATTGGATATGCGCAGCTTTAGCCCATATCCGCAGCCCTGCTGCTCCATCCATTTGGGCGTCCTGCCCAGGGACACGGATATCCCCCGTTTCCCCAGACTCCGCTCCCCCCGCTGGGCGTAGGTCACCGAGCGGAAGGTGATCATATATTGTTTCATAAAAAACTCCCTCCCGGGCACATTCTATGCCAAGGAGGGAAATTTTGTCATTTTTCTTCCAGCAGACACACCGCGTGGCAGGCCATGCCCTTGCCCTCACCGGTGAAGCCCAGGTGCTCCTCCGTGGTAGCCTTTACGTTGACCCTGGCGGGGTCAATGCCCAGATGTACGGCGATGTTTTCCCGCATCCGGTCGATATAGGGCCGCAGCTTGGGTCTCTGGGCGATCATGGTCACATCGATGTTGCCGACTTTATAGCCCGCGGCATCGATTTTTTCGCCTACACTGTCCAGCAGCTTCCCCGAATCCGCCCCCTTATAGCGCATATCCGTATCCGGGAAGTGAAGACCGATGTCTCCCAGCCCCGCCGCACCCAACAGGGCGTCCATGACGGCGTGGAGCAGCACATCCGCGTCACTGTGGCCCTCCAGGCCCAGCTCGTAGGGGATTTTCACCCCGCCCAAGATCAGGTCCCGGCCGGGGACCAATGCGTGTACATCATAACCGTGTCCGATTCTCATTGCCCTTCCTCCAACAGCAGCTCCGCGATTTTCAGGTCCAGTGGGGTAGTCACCTTCAGGTTCCGCTCGTCCCCCGCCACCAGGCGAATTTTCATCCCCAGCCGCTCCACGGCAGAGCAGTCGTCCGTAACGGCAGCCTTGTCCGATGCAGCCTTTTGCAGCGCGCCCCGCAGCAGGTCAAAGTCAAAGACCTGGGGGGTCTGCACCGCCCGGAGAGTGCTTCTGTCCGGCGTGGATTCGATGAGACCGCTTTTCTCTATTTTGATGGTATCCTTCACGGGAATGGCCGGGGCCGCCGCCCCATAGCTATGAGCCGCCCGGACGGTTTTGTCGATGAGCGCCGGGGTGATCAGAGGCCGGGCCCCATCCTGAATGGCCGCCAGCTCCATGTCCTTGGACAGGGCGTTCAGCCCCAGCCAGACGGATTCCTGCCGACTGCCGCCGCCCTTAACCACAGCTTTCACCTTGTCCATCTCCCGGCAGAGCTCGGAAATTTGCAGGATCAGATCCTCCCGGGTGACGATGACGATCTCCCGGATGGCCTCGCAGTCCTGAAAGGCCCTTACCGTTCTTACGATCATGGGTTCTCCCCCCAGGGGGGCCATGACCTTGTCTATGCCCCCCATCCGGGAGGCCGTGCCCGCCGCCACGATCACCGCGCCGCAGCTTTTCAGGGGCAGCACCTTCCGGGCCGCCCGGGCCGCCTTCGAAAGCTCCATGCTTACAGCTCCTTTATCAGCTTCTTGTAGTATTCGCCACGGACCATGAAGTTCTTGAACTGGTCAAAGGCCGCGCTGGCGGGGCTCATGAGCACCACATCTCCGGATTCCGCCGCCTTGGCGGCGGCCAGAGTTGCCTCCGTAAAGTCCTTGCAGTCCACAATCTCCGGCTTGCCGGGGGCATATTCCGGGGCTGCCTCCACCGCCGCCCGGATCTTCGGGCCGGTGGCCCCGCCCAGGAAGAGCTTCTTCACATGCTTACAGATCTCCGGCCCCAGCACATCATAGGGGATGTGCTTGTCGTAGCCACCGGCGATCAGGATCACCTGTTCCGGGAAGCTGCGCAGCCCTGCAATGGTCCGGCTGGGAGAGGAGGCAATGGAGTCATTGTAGAACCGAACGCCGTCCTTCACCCGCACCAGCTCAATGCGGTGCTCCACGCCGCCAAAATGCTTGGCCACCTGCCGAATGGCATCGTCCGTGGCCAGGCCCTCCACCAGGGCAATGGCCGCCATATAATTCTCAATATTGTGGGTGCCTGGAATCAGGATGTCCTTGCTCTCCAGGATCTTCTCCCCCCGGCGGTAGATCACGCCGTCCTCTTCCCAGACGCAGTTGGTCCGCACCTTCCGGGAGAAGAACCGGGTCTCCCCGTTGCCCCGCAGTTGGGATGTAATGGCATTGTCCGCGTTCAGCACCAGGATGCCGGTTTCGTCCTGGAACCGATAGATGTTCTTCTTGGCCTCCACATATTCCTCCATATCCTTGTGGATATCCAGGTGATTGGGGGCCAGATTGGTAATCAGCGCCCGCTGGGGGCTGCGCTCCATGTCCATGAGCTGGAAGGAGCTGAGCTCCACCACGGCGAAGTCCTCCTTTTTCATTTGACGGCACAGGGGCAGCAGGGGCATGCCGATGTTGCCCCCCAGCCAGACGGTCTTCCCCGAGGCCTTCAGCATTTCGCTGACCAGAGTGGTGGTGGTTGTCTTTCCATCGGAACCGGTGACGGCAATCAGGTGGCAGGGGCAGACCTCTAAGAACACCTCCATCTCCGAGGTAATCCTGGCCCCCCGGCTTTTCAGCGCCTGGATGGCCGGATTCCCGGGGTGCATTCCGGGGGTACGGAAGACCACATCCGCCTGGACTCCGTCTAAGTATCCTTCCCCCACATGGAGCTTGCAGCCCGCCGCCTCCAGAGCCAGCACCTCATCATCCAGCTTCTCCCGGGGGGTCTTGTCGCAGCCCACCACGTCGCAGCCAAATTCCAGCAGCAGCCGTACCAAGGGCCGATTGCTGACTCCCAGGCCCAAAACAGCAATGGACTTGTTCCTCAGTCCAGCAAAATAGTTTTCAAAAGCATCCATAGCGATACCCGCCTTTTTTCAATACTATAGTTATTAGTATATCCCACCGGAAAAGATTTTGCAAGATATTTGACAACCGGCCCAATTTAGAGTACAATACTGGAGCGACCGGGCCGGACAGCCGCGGATGGTTGCCGAAAGGCGCCAGATGAGGAAAGTCCGGGCTCCACAGGGCAAGGATAACAGGTAACGCCTGCCGGGGGTGACCCCAGGACAAGTGCAACAGAGAGATACCGCCTCCGCTCCTATCAAATGGGGCCCCCGCAAAAACGAAGGTTTTTGTGGGGAGAGGAGATGCAGCAAAATGAGCGAGCCCTGCCGCTTGCGGCGGGGCGAGGGATATGGAGCTTGCATCGACGAGGCAAGGGTGAAAAGGTGCGGTAAGAGCGCACCCAGCCCATGGAGACATGGGTTTTATGATGTAAACTCTATCCGGAGCAACACCGTGTGTGGGACAATAGGCTTGCCCGGCCGTCCCCAAGAGGTGGCTTGATCCCGTGAGCAATTGCGGGGCTAGATAGATGGCTGTCAAGCCAGATCCCTCCTTATAGGCCAGATCGCGTAAAAATCCAGCTTTAGCGGGATTTTTCTTGATTTTCAGAGCCAAAAACGGTATACTGGCTCTATTGATTGAAAGAGATAAAGAAGGTAAGACTATGAACATGGATTTTAAGCGCAAGCTGACCATTCCCTACGACCTGAAACAGGAATACCCCGTTACCGCCGATATGGCCCAGGTGTTCGAGCAGCGGGACCGGGAGCTGAAGGATATTTTAGGCAGCCGGGACAGCCGTCTGGCCCTGATCATCGGCCCCTGCTCTGCCGACCGGGAGGACAGCGTTCTGGATTATGTCACCCGCCTGGTCCCCATCCAGGAAAAGGTGAAAGACAAGCTGCTCATCATCCCCCGGGTCTATACCAACAAACCCCGGACCACCGGCGCGGGCTACAAGGGCATGCTCCACCAGCCGGACCCCAATGCCGCCCCGGATATGCTCAAGGGGCTGATTGCCATCCGGGAGCTCCATATGCGGGTGCTCCGGGAGACCGGCTTCTCCTGCGCCGACGAAATGCTGTACCCCGAGAATTACAAGTACCTGGACGATGTGCTGGCCTATGTGGCCGTGGGAGCCCGGTCCGTGGAGGACCAGCAGCACCGGCTCACCAGCTCCGGTATCTCCGTCCCCGTGGGCATGAAGAACCCCACCGGAGGCGACCTGTCCGTCATGATGAATTCTATCAACGCCGCCCAGCACAGCCATACCTTCATCTACCGTGGCTGGGAGGCCACCTCCGCCGGGAATCCCTATGCCCACGCCATTCTCCGGGGCTATACCAACAAGCACGGCGAATCCCGGCCCAACTACCACTATGAGGACCTGATTTTCCTGCACCGGCTCTACGAGGAGCAGGGGCTGAAAAATCCCGCCGTGGTCATCGACGCCAACCACGCCAATTCCGGCAAGAACCCCTACCAGCAGGGCCGCATCATCCGGGAAGTCCTGCAAAACCGGAACTGTGACCATGGCGTTCACGACCTGGTAAAGGGCTTCATGGTGGAGAGCTACCTGGAAGACGGCAATCAGAAGGTGGACGGCGGAGTCTACGGCAAGTCCATCACCGACGCCTGCCTGGGCTGGGAAAAGACCGAACGGCTGATTTACGAAATCGCCGACATGGCGTAAGGAGGAAACATGCTGACACACAAGGGCACCCAAACCATCGAGACCCCCAGGCTGATTCTGCGCAAAGCTCAGCTTTCCGACGCGGAAGACATGTACCGCAACTGGGCCTCCCACCCGGAGGTCACCAAATTCCTGACCTGGCCCGCCTACACTTCCCCGGACACCGCCAGGGAGCGCCTGCAAATCTGGCAGGAGGGGTATGCCTCCCCGGAAACCTACCAGTGGATGATCGTCCCCAAGGACCTGGGGCAGACCATCGGCACCATCAGCGTGGTGGAGCTGGATAACCGCATTCAAAAAGCAGAGATTGGCTACTGCATCGGCTCTGCCTGGTGGCACCGGGGCTACACCTCCGAGGCGCTGAGCGCCGTCATCGACTTCCTCTTTGCGGAAGTCGGCTTCCGGCGTATCGCCGCCCGGCACGACACCAACAACCCCCATTCCGGGGCCGTCATGCAAAAATGCGGCATGCGCTGCGAGGGCACCCTCCGTCAGGCCGGCTGGAACAACCAGGGTGTGTGCGATGAGGCCTATTATTCCCTTCTCCGCTCCGAGTGGGCAGAAAAGAAGAAATGACCGTGCGCGCCCTTTTTGAAATCGATACCAAGGACTACGACCCAAAGGGCCCTGCCTTTGTCCGCCCCTCCGTCCGGGGCATCATCCTCCGGGACGGCAAGGTCGCCATGGTCCACAGTCTGAAATACGACTACTACAAGTTCCCCGGCGGCGGCATCGAGGCCGGGGAAACCAGGCCCCAGGCCCTCATCCGAGAGATCCTGGAGGAATCCGGCCTGCAGGTACGCCCGGAATCCATCCGGGAATACGGCCTGGTCCACCGTGTCCAAAAAAGTGATCAGCCCGGAATTGCTATGTTCGTTCAGGACAACTACTATTACCTCTGCGACGTTCAGCCGGAAGTGCAAAGCCAGCACTTGGATGATTACGAAGCCGAGGAGCATTTCACCCTGGAATTTGTAGCGCCGGAGACCGCCATTCTGACAAACCGCCTCCCCGACCACGGCCCCAAGGACCAGAATATGCTGGAGCGAGAGGCCAAGGTGCTGGAAATTCTGATGCGGGAAGGGTATTTGGGCATCGGGTAAAGCGGATTCGCAAAAACAATTGCATTCAAAACGGCAGGCCTCTTATGCGAGACCTGCCGTTTGGCATAACAGCCTTGTTTTTTCCAAAAATATTGTTTTGGGTGTAACCTTGGAATGCACTATGCTTACTATTAGGGTGAACAACAAAAGCAGAAAGGAGTGATCCAGCGTGGAAGATGCGAACATCATCGCTCTGTTTTTCGAGCGCAATGAGCAGGCCGTCCAGGAGACGGATGCCGCCTATGGCCGAAAGCTCTATGCCCTCTCCAACCGCATTCTCAATAGCAGGCAGGACGCAGAAGAAAGCGTGAATGATACGTATATGGAAACCTGGAAAACAATTCCGCCCCAGCACCCTCAGTATTTTTATGCCTTTCTGGCATCCATATGCCGACATGACTCTTTTAATCGTCTGGACTGGAGGCTGGCAGCAAAGCGAAATGCCGAGGTAGTTGCCCTGACGCAGGAGATGGAAGCCTGCATCCCCGATATGTCCCGGAACGGGGAACTGAGCAAAATCGAGCTTCGCGATACGATGGAGCGTTTCCTGGAAGGACTGCCAAAGGAAACCCGCCTGATCTTTTTGCGGCGCTACCTCTATCTGGACACAACGGCAGAGATCGCCGCCCGATACGGTATCAGCGAGAGCAAGGTCAAAACCCAGCTTCATCGAACACGGGCCAAGCTTCGCAGCCATCTTGCAAAGGAGGGGATCCGCGTATGAACGGAAAGGATTTATTGATTGGATTCGGCGATATCAGCCAGAAATACTATGCGGAAGCGGAAAACGAAAGCTTTCCGGAAGCAACTCCGGAGGAGCATTCCCATAAAGGGAAAAAATCCACCCTCAAGCTGCTGCTGATTGCAGCCGTGATCCTTTCCCTCTCTGCAACCGCCTATGCCGCCGTGATTCGAAATCTCAATTGGTCCCCGGAAACGCAGGAAAATCTAACTTCCTATAACGAGGAAATCGGCCCCGGTGCTGTGGCCCAGGGCTGGTATATTGGCGACGTGGATGTTTATCTTTCCATCGACCAGCCGGTATCCGGTGCGCTTTCCATCTCCGCGGACACCTGGACCGAAAAGGCAGAGGGCACCCTGGAAACGGGAAGTGAATACTGGATTGAAAAATGGGACGGTACGTCCTATCAGGAAATCCCGACCCAGGATGGCACACCCTGGAAGGTTCCCACCCAGACCTTGCCCTGCAGCGGCTCCTTCTCCTGGCGCGCGGACTACTCCCAGAGCTTCGGTCAATTGTCACCCGGGCACTACCGGCTTGGCATGATGATTGCCCTCATTCCCCCCACCGGCGAACGGACGGAAATGGGCTGCTACGCCAAATTCCAGATCTACACCCAGGAAATCGGGCCCTACGTGGATTCCTATGCAAAGGCGCTTGACACACTCATCCAGGGCGACACATTCCATATCCGTGTAAAAGAGTATTACGGCAATGACCCCGTGGCTGCAGATAAATACAATATCACAGAGGTCTGGAAGGCTGATCAGAATTATTTCCAGCACAGTGTTACTTATTCTTCGGACGGAAGCTACTGCTGGGACTTTGGAAATCTGCTGCGAAACGGTTCCGGCTATGAGCTGACCTTTGGCTCCGCAGAAACCGACACAGCCCCAAGCACCGTAATGGAAGTGGGCTATCTGGAACCCTTCAATTTTACGCTTGACCTGTCCGAATTTGATTTCTTCAAAATCGGTGTTGATTCCGTGACGGAAGACGGCAGCGCCGTCCTTCTCCGGAAAGAGGAAGAAACGGTCTACGGTGTTCATTTTGGTGTGCGGAGCGTGGAGGTGCGCTACAGCGCCTCCGGAGCCATCACAAGCCTCACTTTTGTAGATGAGGAATGGGACCACAGAATTACAGTAGAGGTTCTGGACGATACCCCCGAAGCAGTCCGCACCTGGATTCAGGCCATTGACGTTGTCACGCCCCGGAGCTTCTCCTATGCGCAGGAAGCGGAGGCCCTTGCCCATCTTTCCTACGCGCAAATTCGTTCTGATTTTCGGAATACCTCTCCGGTTTCCGGCATGAACAGGGATCGTGCTTTGGAGCTGGCAAAACAGGAATGTACACGGGCAGACTACAATGTGTATACTGTCAATTATGATCCCGCAAGCGATATGTGGAAGGTTGAATTTGGGATTTCCTGGGATTCCTATTATTACGAGGCGGTCTATCTAAACGGCACCGGCCAGACCCAGCTGATTGCCACCCGTCCCTACCCCGAAGCCGGTGAGGCACTTCTTCCCAAACCGGACGAATACGAAAAATAAGCAGCTGCCCCGCGGGCCATTGGCCTGTGGGGCAGCTGTCTTTCCTTTCAAGCTTTGCGATCATGGATTTGGTCAATATAGTCCAGCAGCTCTCGGCTATCGCTGGATGCCTTGCGGAAATAGAGAAAGCCGGAATCCCGCAGCTCGGGCCAATCCTTCTTTTCTTTAAACAGGGTGACCGTTACCGGATATTCAAAATAGGTGAGATTCTCAAAATCGCTTAGGTAGGGTTTTGTAACGGCCCGTCCGTTTGGGGTGTTTTTAACAAAGGGGGAATTATAGACAACCGTGTGAAAATAGGATTCATCCGGTGCGTAGGAGGTCTGGAAGTATCGATTCACCCGGGGATTTTCATCGTAAAATCGCACAATATATTGCGCAAGCGCTGTCGTAATCGCAAACTGGGCGCATCCCTGATAAATCTTCAGGCGCTGCCCCTGGTTGTCAACGGTGTAGTTCCTCTTCAAATGCGGAATCCAGCCGGTTTTCAGGAAAATCCGCGCGGTTAAGCCCCGCAACACATTCGCGAAGGGACTTCTGGAATCCAGGAACCAATACAGCCGATATTTAAAAATCTGTTTTTTATCCACAGAATCCGAAATGTTCTATGCAAGAATAAATTCTTTCGTTGGATTTTCTTCAAAAAAATTGGTCGATTTCCCCGTTGGAGCGAATGGGATAGTCAAGCCCCTGTAAAATGACAAAGCGCTCTACCTCCCCACATATTTGTGCGTTATAGGAGAGCGCCGACCGCATCAACCGCACGGTTGCGTCCACGGAGGAGTACCCCCCCACCAAACCTTTCGATTGTTCTTCAACACATGGACATGGGGAAGCCCCTCCAGCGCCTGACGAAACGCCGGACCATCCGCCTTTTTGTCGATATGGACAAAGGCCTCATTTTCTGTCCCCTTGGTTACTTTCTCCGCCAGGCGTCGAATATGCTTCGGGTCCGTATGGCAGAGTATCAGGTACGCAATTTTCATTTCTTCACACCTTTCTTCACCTTTTTTCCCCACGGTGCCCTTTTACTCTAGCAAATCCACACCGGCATGTCAACGCATTTCATCGCCAATGCGCGGCAATGATACACTCCAGATTCGGTACCTCCGTAGAGAACGCCCCACTTCATTCAGCGCCACCCAAAAGGACAGCCCAAGCCGAATGAATATTGCCCGCCCCAAATATTCCACCCCGTAACGGCGGCAACCTACCGCCATACCGAGGTGACGGGATATCAAATCCCAGATAAATTCGAAAAAACGCGGATAAGGCGCCCCTGAAAGGGGAGCTGTCAGCGCAGCTGACTGAGGGGTCCTGGCTTGGTCAAGGGCCAGCCAGGCGCCGTAAGCGCAAATACTGAGGCTCCGCAATCTCATATTCCGCCTTCGGCGGAGGCTTTTCTAACCTTGATTCCTCCCAGAATTACCCTATACACCCGGGTACAGGTATCTCCAGCAGCTCATA
>CAMFMO010000007.1:0-92483 GCA_945963595.1 uncultured Clostridia bacterium
TCAGCTCGGTGCCGCCCAGCATATTGCTCCACTGGTCGTTGCCGCCGAACTGCATGTTGCAGCCGTAGTGCTGGAACAGGTAGTAGAAGTCGTAGGACTGCATGGGCATATAGTTGAACTCCAGGAAGCTCAGGCCCTTTTCCATGCGCTGCTTGAAGCACTCGGCCCGCAGCATATTGTTCACGGAGAAGCAGGCGCCGATGTCCCGGATAAAATCGATGTAGTTCAGGTTCAGCAGCCAGTCCGCATTGTTGACCATCTGGGCCTTGCCCTCACCGAACTCGATGAACCGCTCCATCTGCTTCTTGAAACAGGCGCAGTTGTGGTCGATGGTCTCCTTGGTCATCATAGAGCGCATATCGGTCCGGCCGGAGGGGTCGCCAATCATGGCCGTGCCGCCGCCGATCAGGGCAATGGGCTTGTTGCCTGCCATCTGCAGCCGCTTCATCAGGCACAGGGCCATGAAGTGGCCAACGTGCAGAGAGTCGGCCGTGGGGTCAAAGCCAATGTAGAAGGTGGCCTTGCCGTTGTCCACCATCTCCCGGATTTCTTCCTCATTGGTCACCTGGGCGATCAGCCCGCGAGCAACCAGCTCGTCATAAACTTTCATCAAATCATATTCCTTTCCTGTTTTGTTTCTTCTCTGCAGCAGAGAAGTAAAAAAGCGCCCTCTGCCTGAAAACCAGACAGAGGACGCCTTGTAAGCGTGGTACCACCTCAGTTTGGAGATGCCTTACGGCCATCTCCCTCATGCCGCCCCGCAGGCGGCGACGCTGTATCGGGCGCACCCGTCCTTCCCTACTGTGCTTTCAGGAAGGCCGCTCCGGGAGGTATGTTCCGCAAAGGCTTCTGCCGCCTTGCACCCTCCGGCGGCTCTCTGAGAGAAGGGATCTTCACGTACTTGTTCCCATCACTGCGTTGTAACGTATTCTAGCAAAACATTTTTCAAATGTCAAGCAGCAAAGTAACCCATTTATTGCCCTGATAACAGCATTTCTTCGGCACTTTTCAGAGTAGTTTCCGTAATATTGGTGCCGCCGATGATTCTCGCCAGCTCCATAGCCCTGCCCTTTCGGTCCAGAGGAGTGACGGTTGTATAGGTCCTGCCGTCATGCTCCGACTTGGCAATGAGCATATGGGTGTCCGCCAGCGCCGCCAGCTGGGGCAGATGCGTCACGCAGAGCACCTGCTTGTGGCTTGCAAGAGATTTCAGCTTCTCCGCAATGCGCTGGGCAGCCCGGCCGGAAACGCCGGTATCCACCTCATCGAAGATCAGGGTGTCCACCGCGTCCTTTTCCGCAAGGACATTCTTCATGGAAAGCATAATTCTCGCCAGCTCGCCGCCGGAGGCCACCTTGCTCAGAGGCTTTAGATCCTCGCCCGCATTGGCGGACAGGTAAAAGGCCACCGCATCGGCGCCCTCGGACGTCAACTCCGTCTCCCGGAAGCGGCACTGGAACTGCACCCGGGGCATATCCAGCTGGCTCAGCTCGGAAAGGATCTTCTCCGCCATGACGGTCCCCTGCTCCTGCCGGTTCTTCCTCAGGGCCAGGGCTGCATCCCAGGCCTGCTTTTCCTGCTTTGCCAGCTTCTTTTTCAGCTGCTCCACCCGGTCGTCCGCAAACTCGATCTCGTCCAGTTCCTTCTGGGCCTTGTCCAGATAGGCAAGGATCTCATCGCAGTCCGCGCCGTATTTCCGGCGAAGGCGGTGGATGATGTCCAGCCGGGCCTCGATGGTCTCCAGCTCATCGGCAGAATAGCTCAGCTCGTCCAGGGAATCCCGGACCTCATCGGCAATATCCTGGACCTGGTATTTTAGGTCCGTCAGCCGCTCCTGGAAGCCGGTATAGTCATCGGAATACCGGGCGATGCGGGACAGGGCATAGGCCGCCTGGGCAAGCAAGGCCGCAGCGCCGTCGCTGTCATCTCCGCCCAGCAGGGCCTCGGAGGCCTCCTCCAGGCCCTGGGAGAGCTTCTCGGAATTTTGCAGCAGCTTCCGGCGCTGCTCCAAAACCTCGTCCTCCCCGCTTTTCAGGTCCGCCTTTTCAATTTCCGAAATCTGGTATTTCAGAGTTTCCATGCGGCGCAGCTTCTCGCTCTCGTCCATGGTCATCCGGTCAATCTGGCGACGCAGCTCGGACACAGCCGCGAACTTCTCCCGGTAGTCGGCCAGCAGTGCTCCATTGTCTGCAAAGGCATCCAGAAAGCGCAGGTGGTTCTCCTCGTCAAAAAGGGAAGCGGAATCGTGCTGCCCGTGGATATTGATGAGCTGAATGCCCAGCTTGTGCAAGATCGCCACGGTCACAAGAGTGCCGTTCACCCGGCAGACGTTTTTACCGTCCAGGAAGATATCCCGCTGGATCACGGTCTCCTCGTCATATTCCACGCCGTTTTCCTCGAACCACGGAAAATTCGGCACTTTTGTGAAGACCGCCCGGACGGAGGCCTTGCTGGTCCCGGTTCGGATCATATCCCGGTATGCCCGCTGGCCCAGGATGGCGGAAATGGCGTCGATGACAATGGATTTGCCCGCGCCGGTCTCACCGGTGAGGACATTAAAGCCCTTGTCGAAGGAAATATCCGCCTGCTCAATGACCGCAATGTTCTCAATGTGCAAAAGGCTCAGCAAAGCTTACACGCTCCTCATTTTCGAATGACCGCCTTGATTTCTCCGGAAAAAGCGGCGGCTGCATGACCCTCCCGCATGACGATCACCACGGTGTCATCCCCCGCCAGAGTGCCCAGAACCGCGCCGCTGCGCATGGCATCCAGTGCAGAGGCGGCGGCATTGGCCATGCCTGGCAGAGTATGGATTACCACCAGATTCTCCGCATAGTCAACACTGATGACGCACTCCCGGAAAATGTTGTTCAGCCGGTCGGAAATGGCCGGGGGTGCGTCCTTCTCCGGCACACAGTAGCGGTAGGTTCCAAGGCTTGTCAGCTCCTTCACAATGCGGAGCTCCTTGATATCCCGGGAAATGGTTGCCTGGGTGCTGTTGAAGCCCTGATCCGTCAGCGCCTGCAGCAGCTGCTCCTGGGTCTCTACATTGGCATTGGAAATAATCTCAACGATCTTCGCCTGTCTCTGTGCTTTCATATGCATGCCTCCTATTTCCCTTGAAATTTTGCATTGACCACATCGTAAAAGCTCCGGTCGTTCAGCTTGAGCAGCTTGGTCTCCAGCTTCGAGCGGCGAATGGTCACGGTATCGCCCAGATTCAGCCGAACGGACTTTCCACCGTCTACCGAGACGAAGGCATTCCGGCGGGCATTCTGGGTCATGCGGACGGTAATCACCCGCCGGTCCGAGGTGACGATGCAGCGGCTGGCCATATCGTGGGCGCAGATGGGGGTGATGATCATATTCCGGGCATCCGGCTCCACAATGGGGCCGCCTGCCGAAAGATTGTAGGCCGTAGAGCCGCTGGGGGTAGACACAATGACGCCATCTCCCCCGCAGCTGAGCGCCTGAATGCCGTCACACTCCACGCTGAGATAGACGATCCGGGCCACGGCCCCCTTTGTAATGCACACGTCATTTAAGCAAATGTCGTGAAAAATAATATCCCGATCCCGCTGGATTGTCACATCCAGCATCATTCTGGGGTCTAGCTTATAGTTTCCCGTGGCAAGCTTGCTCAGCTCGCCGATCTCGCTGCTCTCCAGCTCTGCCAGGAAACCCATGGTGCCGATATTGACGCCCAAAATGGGAATTCCCCGCCGTGTGGCAGCCTTGGCCGTATGCAGAATGGTCCCGTCGCCGCCGAAGCACACGATCGCATCCGCATTGGGAAGCTCCCTGTCCAGCCGGGAAAACCGCAGATCTTTGGGCAGCTCATAACCCCGGTCTACCTCAAAGGGCAGGCAAAGGCTGACCCGCAGGCCCGCATCCTTCAAAATCTGCATGGCGCTTCTGACCGCTGCAAAATTCCGGTCCCGATAGGGATTGGGGGTCAGGATCACATTTTTCATAGGTCCGCTCCTTTGTCCAGAGCGGCATGGGCCTGCTCTACCACCAGGGCGGTATCCGGGCAAATGCCCACGACCTCGTCCAGGCTCAGGTGGCCCAGAAATTCAATGTTTCCCTCGGGGCCTTTCACCGGGGAAAAGGTCAGGCCCAGGATCTTGAAGCCAAGGCTGTCTGCCAAGCTTACGAAATCATCCAACACCTCTTTGTGGGTGCTCTTCTCTCTTACAACACCCTTCTTGCCAACCTTGTCCCGTCCTGCCTCGAACTGGGGCTTGATGAGGCAGAGCACCTGGCCCGTAGGCTTCAGGAGCTTCTGGATAGCGGGCAGGACGATCTTCAGGGAAATAAAGCTCACATCCACCACGGACAGATCCAGAGGCTCTCCCAGCTGCTCCGGGGTCACATAGCGGATGTTGGTCTTCTCCATGACCACCACGCGGGGGTCGGAGCGGATCTTCCAGTCCAGCTGGCCATAGCCCACGTCAATGGCAAAGACCTTCCTCGCCCCTTGCTGGAGCAGGCAGTCCGTAAAGCCGCCGGTGGAGGCTCCCGAGTCGCTGCATACATAGCCTTCTGGCTTCACGCCAAAGTCCCGCAGGGCCTTTTCCAGCTTCAGGCCGCCCCGGCTCACATAGGGGCAGGCCGCCCCCCGGACCTCGATATCCACCGTCTCCTCATAGGAAACGCCGGGCTTGTCCGCCTTCTGGCCGTCCACATAGACGATGCCGCTCATAATGATTGCCTGGGCCTTGGTGCGGTTTTCCGCAAGCTTGCGCTCCGTCAGAAGCACATCCAGCCGTTTTTTAATCTTCATCTGGGATCACCCTTTTTACATATTCCGCAATGGCGGCGCTGTCCAGCCCCCGCAGGGCATAGAGCCTGTCCGTAGCGCCGTGGGGCACAAAATCCGGCCCCAGGTCAACGCCATAGACCCGACGGTCCGGCTCCAGGGCGGCGATATTCCAAGCCAAAGCCTCCCGTATGCCGCTGCCGGTGCAGGCCTCCTCCACGATCACAACAGGGCCGGAACACCGGGCCAGAATTTCTCCGGCAGGCAGCTCCCGCAGCTCCGGTAGCCGCAGCACACAGGCGTGAATGCCGGAGCGCTCCAGAAGCTCTGCCGCCTCCAGCACATTGTTCACCAGCGTGCCATAGGTCACCAGGGCCACATCCGTGCCCGCCCGATGGCAGCACAGCCCCTTTCCCGGCTCCCAGTCGGAGCCGGTATAGCTCCCCTGCCCGCCTCTGGGATAGCGGACAGCCACGGGGCCGTCATATTCTTCAATGGCCCAGCGCAGCATTTTCTGCTGCTCTGCCAGGCTTGCCGGGGCGAGAATGCGCATTCCCGGCATCTGCCGCAGAAAGCCCACGTCAAACACACCGTGGTGGGTAGGACCATCGTCCCCCACCAGGCCCGCCCGGTCTATGGCCAGCACCACATGCAGCTGCAGCAGACAAATATCCTGCATGATCTGGTCATAGGACCGCTGCAAGAAGGTGGAATAAATGGCTGCAACGGGAACCATACCCTGCTTGGCAAGCCCCCCCGCCATAGAGATGGCGTGTTCTTCGGCAATGCCCACGTCAAAGGTCCGTTCCGGGAACCGGTGGGCAAAGGCCGTCAGGCCCGTACCGGCGGACATGGCCGCTGTAATGGCACAGACCCGCCTGTCCTGGGCCGCCAAATCCACCATGGTCTGCCCGAAGGAATCGGAAAAGCTGGCAGTCTTCTCCCCCAAGCTCTTGCCGGTAATGGGGTCAAATTTTCCAATGCCGTGGAACCTTGTGGGGTCTTCCTGGGCAGGGGGATAACCGCAGCCCTTTTTGGTAATCACATGGACCAGCACCGGCTCGCGCATTTCCTTGGCTGCGGCCAGCAAGGCCGTAACGCCCGGCAGGTCGTGGCCATCCGCAGGGCCGAGGTAGGTAATACCCATGTTTTCAAACATATTGCCCGGCATGATGATCTGTTTCAGCCGGTTTTTCAAGCGGCTGGAGGCCTTATAGACCGCGTTGCCGCCGGGGATTTTCTTTAGAATGGTACGGTAGTAGCGCTTGGCGTGGAGATAGTTCTGGCTGCTGCGCACCCGGGACAGGTGCCGGGACAGGCCGCCGCTGCTGCGGCTGATGGACATCTCGTTGTCATTGAGAATTACCACCATGGGCTCCTTGCTGACGGCCAGATCGTTCAGGGCCTCATAAATCATGCCGCCGGTGGCCGCGCCGTCGCCGACCAGGGCCACCACATCATAGTTCTTCCCCAAAAGGGTTCTTGCCCGGGCCATACCCAGGGCAATGGACACGGAACTAGAGGCATGGCCCGCCACAAAGGCATCGGTCTCGCTCTCCTCCGGCTTTGGAAAGCCGGATATTCCGCCAAACTGGCGCAGCGAAGCAAATGCATCCTGCCGCCCCGTCAAAAGCTTGTGGACATAGGACTGGTGCCCCACGTCAAAAACCAGCCGGTCAACACGGGTATCGTAAACCGACTCAATGGCCACGGAGAGCTCTACAACACCCAGATTTCCCGCCAGATGGCCGCCTGTTTTGGAAATGTTTTCAATCAGAAATTCCCGGATTTCCCGGCAAAGACAGGCTTTTTGAGGCTCAGAGAGCTTCAGCAGATCTTCCCGGCAATGAACATCCTGCAAAATTCCCACGATTTGATCATCCTTTTTTCTTTTTTGTCTTTCTCCTCAGCCAGGCTTTGCACCCGTCCAAGGCAGCCAGGAACTTGCCAACCGTAAACACGATTTCCGTGCAGGAACGGATGGCAACCGTTTTGCCAACGGCCTTGCCACCCACCGTCAGTCCGGCAACCAGAGCAGACATTCCCAGGCTCACCGCCTGGGGCCATGAAAAGTCCACATAGGTCAGAGCCCGGGCCGCAATGGTGGCCGAGGCCGCACCGGAGACAACGCCGCAGATATCGCCCACCACATCATTGCAGATGGAGCTCACCTTTCCCGCGCTGCGCAGCAGACGGATAGCCTCCTTGGCGCCGGGAACCCGGCGGGAGGCCATGGAGTGAAAGGGCTTCTCATCGGCAGAGGTGACCGCCACGCCGATAATGTCGAAAAGAATACCCACAGCCACAATGACCAGCAGAATCAGAAATGCCACTGCCATGGAGCTGCGGGCCATCACTTCATTGGAAGCAAAGCTAATGGATGCGGAAACCGCAATGGTTACCAAAAAAATCGTCAGTGCCCAGCAGGCAGCGGCCCGCTGCTGGCGTTTATTACTGTCCGGATCGTTCTTTGACACAAAAATTCTCCTAACAATTTGAAGCAAGTAAAAAATGACGGCAGCAGGCAGGATAAATCTTACGGCTTAGGTCGGGTTTGTTTTCCCCGGCGGGAACCCGGCGTTGCCGCCCGGGCCGTTTCCGTTTCATCCCGTCGCATATGTGTTGCCAAGCATATATACCCGATTGCCACTTAGTCCGTACCGCAATCCCCTGCCTGCCCAGTTACGACAGCCTAGGTGATTTCCACAGCAGAGAAAACCGTAGTCTTAGCCTCTTTTGCAAACATGGTTTCCAGAAGCGATGTCGGCATCCGTTATGGCCACAACGGACGGCCGCCTGGTCTTCTTTCCCCACATGCTCACTCAAGGCAGGCTACGCTGCACGCAGCAACACGATTCTGTGCACTGCCTTGCAGGTTCTAATCCCGGTTCGTACGCGAGCGGGCCTCCGAGAGGTTCTCTTCGTCGTCGCACAAGACCGGGTCTCCACGGAAAACGGGTCGTATGCCCCATGCCATTGGAGCGCGCCCGGAATCCTTAACCCCCAGCATCCACCCTAAACTGGGCGTAAAAAGCAGACACCAGGGACTTCACCGATGTGCCCTTCAAAGGATTTTTAGGCCCTTCCTGGAAAACGGTCTCTCTGACTAGGATACTGCGCCGTCAGCATACATTCTATCACAGTTTTCCGGAATATACAAGGGTATTTTGTATTTCTGTATATTTTCACCAGAATATACGGTTAATAACCCACTTCCGGCCACCGATCTTCGGTCATATTCAAAAACCAGTCTCCGATAATGTCCCTGTGGGTCACGGCCATAGGAAGCCCCGCCGCCTCTTCCCGGGTGAAAAAACGCAGCTCCCGGGACTCCCGGCTGATGCGCAGCTCCGGCTTTTCCGAAAACACATAGCCATAGAGCACGATGACCATCCGCCAGACACTGCCGTCCCGATAGGCGGCAATGCGCCCGGGGTCACCGTAGACTGCCAGCTTCCGGAAGTCCTTTCCCGGGATGCGCAGCCCCAGCTCCTCATAGATCTCCCGGGAAACGGCCTGCCGGGCAGTCTCCTGCTTCTTGGCCCCGCCGCCGGGAAGGCCCCATACATCGGCATCCACCCGGCGCTCCAGCAGAAGCTTCCCCTGCCACAGCAGGATTGCGTTGCCGCCCAGGTGCGCCCCCTGGGTGGTTTTGGGCGCATTTTTCGGATCGCCGCAGTAAAAGGTCACAATAGACATGGGTCTGTTCCTTTCTTCATGGCCGCTTCCGGTATTTCGCCAGGGTATCCATCAGGAGCCTTGGCTGCAGGGGCTTTGTCAGGTGATCGTTCATGCCGGCCTCGGCGGATCTTTTGCGGTCCTCCTCAAAGGCATTGGCCGTCATGGCAATGATAGGCACATTGGCTGCACCCGGCCTGGGAAGGGCACGGATCTGCCGGGATGCCTCCAGGCCGTCCATGACCGGCATCATGATATCCATCAGGATGGCATCAAAGCCTCCCTCCGGGCTGCTGCGGACGGCCTCCACCGCAGCGGCGCCGTCCCGGGCAACGGTCACAATTGCCCCTGCATCCTCCAGCAGGCACTGCATGATCTCCAGATTCAGGGCATTGTCCTCAACCACCAGCACACGCATTCCCCGGATGTCTCCCGCAGGCAGCTCCTCCGGCTTCTGAACGGCCTCCGGCGCAATGGCAAAGGAAAGCCGCAGAGTAAAGGTTGTGCCTTCGTCGGGCTTGCTCCTGGCCTGGATGGTGCCGCCCATAGCCTTCACCAGGGAGGCCACAATGGACATTCCCAGTCCTGCCCCCTGGTAGACCGTGCGCACATTGTCGTTTTCCTGCACAAAGGGCTGGAACAGGTGCTGCTCCAGAAATTCCTGGCTCATGCCGATGCCCGTATCCCGGACCTCAAACAGGAAGTCGGCAGTTTTCCCGGCGCTGCCCGTTTCCTCCACCAGCAGCTCCACGGTGCCATCCTCCCGGTTGTATTTCATAGCGTTGCTGATGAGGTTCAACAGGATGCGACGCAGGTGCAGCGGGCTGCCCAGAAGCATGGCGTGTTCGATCTTCTCGACATTGACCGTAAAGCGCACATGCTTTTCCCGGCCCTGTCCCTCTACGACGAGGCGCAGATCCTCCAGCTCCTGCCGCAGGTCAAAGGGCTTGCTTTCCAGCTCCACCTTTCCCTGCTCCAGAGCGCTCATATCCAGAATGTCATTCAGCAGGGACAGCAGGTGGCCGGACGCCACATCGATCTTGTCCAGGCAATCCGCCACCACCTCGGGCTTCTCCTTGTTTTTGCGGATCTTGTCCACCATGCCCATAATGCCATTCATCGGTGTCCGGATATCATGGCTCATATGGGACAAAAAGACACTCTTGGCCTTGTTTGCCCGTATTGCCTCCTCGTTGGAGCGCTTCAGCTGCCGCTGGTAGTCCAGCAGAGAGCCGATGTATTCCGACCGCTCCTGGTCCAGGACCATAAACACGGCGCAGACACAGAACACGATGATCACGGTCACCAGGAACGTGACGTAGAAGCCCTGGTTGTTCCGGATCACATAGGAAAAAGAACGATTCTTTGTGAATTCGGTGATCCATTTGTTTTGCAGGCGGCCGATGGTGCCGTCTCGGGACATCTCCTGCAAAATCCCATTGAGCTCCGCCCAGAGCTCCGGCTGGGCCTCGTCCACTGCCAAGGCCGGATAGCTCTTGGCTATGGTCAGGCTGGGCTGCAGGTCAAAGCCGTTTTTCTCGATGATCTTCGATGCCACAGCCCCGTGGCAGATGGCATAGTCTGCCTCGCCGTTTTCCACCGCCTGCAAAATGTCCGTATTGGTGTAATATTCCACATACTCGCACTGCAAATCATAGGTAGCGGCAATGACGGAGCGGACCATCAGCGCCACCCGCTTTCCCGCCAGAGCGCCTGCGCTGTCCACGGCATCCCGGCCGTAGATCCGCAGCTCATCCGAACACATGGGGATGGTCCGCAGTGTGCCCTCCATGTTGGAGAATATCTCCAGGCCCAGCAGCACATCCGCCTCATGGTTTTCCAGCCGTCCCCGGCTCTCCATCCAGGTGCCGGTCTCAAAGGCCACGTTCCGTTCCAGCCGGTTGGCCGCCTCTGTAATGATCTCGATGTACAGTCCGGCCAGTTCCCCATCCTTATTGAAATAGGCATTGGGGCAGAAATCATAGTCTGTAGCCACCCGCAGCGTGGGCGCATCCGGATACATGGGCATGATCTCCATAGGCGGCTCCTCCGAGAACACCCCCATCTGAACCGCCGTAAACCCCGCCGGAACCAGCAGCGCAAGCACCGCCAGCACCGCAATCACACGACCCCAAAGCCGCCCCCCAGAGCGTTTCATGGGTCATCCACCCCTTCTTATCATTTGAAAAAAAGTATACCAAATTCTGAGCCAAGGTGCAATAGAAAAATAAAATCCGGCGTTATTTTTCTGCCGACAACGCAGACAATGCACACAATTTCATGCTGCCGTAAACGCAAATAGTGATTGACATTTCCTCCGCGCAAAAATATAATCAACCATAGGAAATAACCGTAAATCTTTCTCTGCGGCACAGAAGGAAGCGCAGCAATTAAAGAATATGCTGTTCCGTTTCTTAATCCCACTAAGGAGGCAAACGCAATGATGTACCCCTTTATGACTCTGGATGACTCTGCTGAAATCGTCCATTCAGAGATGCGCAAGGACGGCACCGTCAAAGTCTATATTGAAAAGCCAGATGCGAAAGACGGCTTCCACAGTGCTGTATGTATTCTGCCCGGCTACCACTGGCAGGATATTTCCGGTCTGTCAGAAAAGGAGCTCACCCGTTATGACGAAGTGATTCACTCTACTGCCCATTTAATTCTCCAATTCTCCAAAGAAGGGGGCTTCGACAGTGCCTCAGGTTTTTAAGATAGGCTCTTACTGGGTCTATTTCTGGTCGAATGAAAGCGATCCTCCGGAGCCTGTTCATGTCCATATTTCTCAAGAAGCACCTACTGCCAACGCAACAAAGGTATGGATCACCGCTGCCGGACGGTGCTACCTGTGCAATAACAATTCACGTATACCACCTAGGACCTTGTGCGTCCAGCCGGGGGCATCCAAGCTGCCACTGGCAGCTTGATTTGATGGGTTCGATTCCCCGCAGCTTGATTCCACCAAATAGAAACCCCCGCCGAAGCGGGGGGTTCTATTTGGTGGACTTGAAGAGATTCGAACTCTCGACCCCCACAATGCGAATGTGGTGCGCTCCCAGCTGCGCTACAAGCCCATGTTTTTCTCAATTGACCCTCGCATTATACACCCCTTTCCCCGAAATGTCAAGGAAGAAAATATAGGGGGAGTGCTTTAGGGGGTGCGCTCGAAATTCCCTCTTGTATTTTTCCCTTGCAGCGGTTATAATAGGGAAACACAGATTACAGGAGGTCATTTTCATGGCTGTTAAAATTGAAAAAGAAACCATTATCGGCGATATTCTGGATGTAGCCCCTCAGGCTGCGCCTCTGTTCTTTGCCATCGGTATGCACTGCCTGGGCTGCCCCTCTTCCCGGGGCGAGACCGTTGAAGAGGCCTGCATGGTCCACGGCGTGGACTGCGAGCCCTTCCTGGCTCAGCTGAACCAGTTCCTGGAGGCCTACGAGGCCAACAACGTGGGTCAGAACTGATACGAACAACGCCGAGGGGAGCCATGCAGGCTCCCCTCTTTTTTGGGAGGAAACCATGAAACTGCCGATCTCTCATCGTCTGCTGAGCCTCTGCGACTACATTACCCCCGGCGCCCGGGTGGCGGACGTGGGGTGCGACCACGGCTATCTTGCCATCCATCTGGTGCAAACGAGGCTTGCCTCCCAGGTGTACGCCTCGGACATTCGCCCCGCCCCTCTGGACAGCGCCAGGAAAAACGGCGAAAAATACGGCGTTGCCGATAAAATCGCCTACTTTCTCTCCGACGGTGTAAAAAGCGTTCCCAGAGACTTCGATACCCTGGTCTGCGCCGGAATGGGGGCAGATGTGATGATCTCCATTTTGGAGGCCGCTCCCTGGCTGCAAGGGGAACACTACAAGCTTATTTTGCAGTGCCAGTCCAAAACGCCCGCGCTGCGGAAATTTTTAAGCGAGACCGGCTGGATCATCCGCCGGGAGCAGGTTTTAAAGGACGGGCGTTTTCTCTATACCGTAATGGAGGCTGTGTGGTCCCCCGGCGTTTTCTTAACCCCCGGGGAATGCTACGTCTCCCCTGCTCTGCGGCAGGCCAATGACCCGCTGCTGCCGGACTATATCCGCTGGGTGAGGGACCACCTGGCTCTCTCCGTGCGCAACCGGCCGAAGCTTTCCCAGTGGGAAAAGGACGCTTATCAAGAACTGCTGGAGGTATCCCTATGACCCTTTCCTCTGAAATTTTCGACTATCTGGACACCCTGTCCCCCGCCGCTCTGGCTCTGGACTGGGACAACAGCGGCTTGCAGGTGGGCTCCCGGAATGCGCCTGTCCGGAAAATTCTGGTGGCGCTAGACCCCTTTGAGGACGTATGCCGGGAGGCCGTGGCCATGGGGGCCGAGCTGGTGATCACCCACCACCCGCTGTTCTTCAACCCAATAAAATCCCTGACGGACGAAAGCGCCGTCAGCCGGGCGGCGGTCATCCTGATTCAGAACGGCATCGGCCTTTTCAGCTGCCACACCAACCTGGACATTGCCCCCGGGGGCGTCAACGACTGTCTGGCCCGGGCGCTGGGCCTGGAGAATCCCACAGTCTTCGGCAGCGAGCAGCTGCTGCGCAAGGGGCAAATCCCGGAACAGCCCTTGGAGCAATTCCTGGAAGCGGTAAAATCCAAGCTGGGCTGCCCGGGGCTCCGGTATGTCAGCGCCGGGAAGCCCTGCCGCAGCATTGCCGTAGGCGGCGGTGCCTGCGCAGACTTTCTTGCCGAAGTCGCTGCCGCCGGGTGCGACACCTTCGTGACCTCGGACGTCAAATACAACGGCTTCTGGGACGCTCAGGACCTGGGGCTGAATCTGATTGATGCCGGCCATTTTTACACAGAAAATCCGGTGTGCGCCTATCTGGCGGAAAAAATCCGGGGGCAATTTCCGGATTTGGCGGTGCAAATCTCCAAAAATCACGCTGACTGCATGAAATTCTTCTGATTACCCGTTGATTTTTCCGGAAAACAGCGCTATAATAGTGTGAACATTTTTTGAAAACATTCCAGAAAGGGAAGATTACAATATGTCCGGACATTCCAAATGGCATAACATTCAGAAAACCAAGGGCGCACAGGACGCCAAGCGTGCCGCCTCCTTCACCAAAATTGCGAAGGAAATGATCGTGGCCGTGAAGGAGGGCGGCGGCTCTGCCGATCCCGCCTATAACTCCCGGCTGGCTACCGTCATCACCAAGGCCAAGGCCGCCAATATGCCCAACGACAACATCAAGCGGGTGCTGGAAAAGGCCGGCTCCGCAGGCTCTGGTGAAAACTACGAATCCATTACTTATGAAGGCTACGGCCCCGGCGGCGTTGCCGTGATCGTAGAGACTATGACCGACAACCGGAACCGTACCGCCGGCTCCGTCCGCCACCACTTCGACAAGTACGGCGGAAACCTGGGTGCCAACGGCTGCGTGAGCTGGAGCTTCGACAAGAAGGGCGTTCTGGTCATCGACAACGAGGACGGCGACTACGAGGAAGACCAGGTTATGATGGACGCCATGGACTGCGGTGCAGACGACTTCGAGGCCGACGGCGATGTGTTCACCGTCTACACCACCCCCGATGACTTCAACGCCGTGGCAGACGCCCTGGCCGCCAAGAAGTATTCCTTCGTCTCCGCCCAGATCGAGATGGTTCCCCAGAACTATGTGAAGCTGTCCGCCGAGGACGCTGAGAAGATGCAGAAGATGCTGGAGCTGTTCGACGACGACGACGACGTGCAGAACACCTGGCACAACTGGGATCAGGACTGAACCGTAAGTACCGCAGCTGGCCTGCGGTACTTTTTGCGTCAAAACCCGTCCCATTCCGGCCTTGCGTTCTGCACCGCCCTGTGGTAAACTAATACGGAACCGGAAATGCGGGATATCCCCGCATTTGTCCTTATGAAAGAAATCGAGCAGGTGATATCAATGAAACAAAGATGTTTGGCCCTTCTGGCCATTCTGCTTCTGCTGGGGCTGGCAGGCTGCGGGAAGCAGACCTCCGCCAATACAGCCGCTTCCAATGAAGGGGCCGCCCCTACGGAGACCACCGAAACCGTCCCGGAAACCACGGTTCCCCCGGACGGAGACCCCAACAGCGTGACCTGTAAGGGCTCCTATACCGCCCCGGCAGCAGATACTGCCGTTGTCGCCACCGTGGGAAACAAGCAACTGACGAACGATACCTTGCAGGCCTACTACGAGCTGGAAGTCGCCTCCTATCTGGCATCCAACCCGGAACAGGTCCCGGATATGACCCAGGGCCTGGACACCCAGGCCGGCCCCATAGACAGCGCTGTCAACAGCTGGCAGCAGTATTTTCTCAAGCAGGCACTGCACCGCTGGCAGACAGTCCAGGCCCTGATCTGCAATGCCGAGGCTGAGGAAATGCCCATTGACGCGGCCTTCGCGCCGGATGAGGAGCTCCACGCGGAGTGCATGGTCAATATTCCCGCCATCAAATTTCTGTACGGCGAAAACAGGTATTACACCCCCAACACCATGCATCAGGCCTATCTGGATTCCCTGTCCGACAGCTTACAGGGAACCATGCTCCAGGCCGCCACGGACTACAACTACGCCTATATGTACCTGACCACCATGGGCTACTATCTGGAGCCTACGGAGGAAGAAACCGAAGCCGCCCCCTCCGGAGAAAGCTATGTGGACCTTCGCCACATCCTCCTGCTGCCGGAGGACACCTCCAGCGAGCAGAGCTGGACCAACTGCTACCGGGACGCAGAGCGCAAGCTGAACTCCTGGAAGGCAAGCTTCCGCCGCTGCGAGGGCAGCTTTGCAGAGATTGCCTACGCCGAATCCAAGGAGGAGGCCACCTACAAAGAGGGCGGCTTCTACTACCAGGTGCATCAGGGGCAGCTCACCTCTGAGCTGGACGCATGGTGCTTTGACCCAGAGCGTCAGGCAGGAGATACCACCATCATTCGCGACGGCAGCGGCATCCATATACTCTACATTTCCCGGGTCTACTCCCAGGGACAGGTTCAGGCAGAGCAGAGCGCCAAGGAGCAGAAGCTCCGCGACTTCGTGCAGAAGTGCCTGGACGAAAATCCCATCCGGATTACATATTCCGGCATTGCGCTGACTGCGGAAACCACCGCCCTCACCTATGACGGTGTGCTCTACAAGGACATCGCCCATGAGCGCTACCCAGAGATTCCCATCTATTTGCAGCAGGACTTCGGCAACACCATGTATGGAAATTATAAGCTCCGCTCCCACGGCTGCGGCATTACGAGCCTTGCCATGCTCTCCACCTATATGACGGATACGGAGCTGACGCCCCCCACCCTCTGCGCCCGCTACGGCAGATACTGCCACAGCAACGGCACCGACGCCATGATCTTCAAGTATGAACCCCCGGTGCTGGGCTTCTTTCTGAAAAAGCAGACCTACCAGCCCAACGAGGCCAAGCAGGCTCTGGAGGACGGCTATGTGGTCGTGTCCTCTCAGATCAAGGGCTACTGGACCAGAGGCGGCCACTACATCGTGCTGGAAAGCATCGACGAGGACGGCGTTCAGGTCCGCGATTCCAATATCTACAACTACGAGCGTCTGCCCGCCCACCAGCAGGACCGCCACGCCTGGAGCGACATCATCCCCAAGAGCACCTCCTACTGGATTTATGAGAAAAAGCAGACCACCTCTCCCCTGTGCACCCGCTGCGGCGACCCCAGCCAGGCCGGCGAAACCGTCTATTCCGGCGACTACCTGTGCCAGCGCTGCGAGGAGGCCCTGCTGCGGAGAAACTCCTTCCTGGCACTGTAATTCCAGTAAGCCGTAAGAAAAATCGGCCCCGGTTCCAAAAACGGAACCGGGGTCTATTGCGTCACAGGCCGCTCTTCATGGCCCGCTTCCGGGCGATGTTGATGGGGCCTTCTTCCATATTATTGATCCAGGCCAGGCTCTTGCCGCAGCCATAGGCCGTGCAGGAATCCGGGTCGTCGGCCAGGATGCAGGGAATGCCGGTGCGCTCCATGAGCAGCTCTGCAAAGCCCCAGAGCTGGGCAGAGCCGCCGGTAAGGGTCAGGCCGTTTTCGGACACATCGCTGACCAACTCCGGGCTGGTCTGCTCCAGCACCGCCATGACTTCGTCGGCGATCATTCTGGCAGGGCGGCGCAGAACCTCATAGATTTCCTTGGAGCTCACTGTGACCATCTTGGGCATACCGGTCTTATAGTCCCGGCCCTTGACGTTCATGGTCAGCTCCTCGTTTCTGGGATAGACCTCGCCGATCTGAATTTTGATCTCCTCGGCAGTGACCTGACCGATGATCATGCTGTGCTGACGGCGAACATAGCGCATAATGGCCTCGTCAAAGGCATCGCCTGCAACCTTCAAAGAAGAAGACACGGAAACGCCGTTCATGCTCAGCACCGCGATATCCGTGGTGCCGCCGCCGATATCCACCACCATGTGGCCATTGGGGTCTTTCAGGTTCAGTCCCGCGCCCAGGCCCGCAGCCAGGGGCTCCTCAATGAGGAACACTCTTCGGGCACCGGCCTCGATGGCGGCATTGATGACGTTTCGCTCCTCAATTTCCGTCACGCCGCTGGGCACGCTGATGACCACACGGGGCTTGGGGGTAAAGAGAGAGGCGGTAGTGGCGGTTTTGAACATCTCGCTGAGCATTTTGACGGTCATCTCGTGATCGGAGATGATGCCGTCCTTCAGCGGGCGCATGGCCACCACGTTGCCGGGGGTACGGTTCAGCATATTTCTGGCCGCAGAGCCTACCTGCAAAATCTTGCCGGTATTCCGGTCCACGGCCACCACAGAGGGCTCCCGGACCACCAGACCCTTGCCGTCTGCATAAATAAGAACATTGGATGTACCCAGGTCTACGCCCAGGTCATTGGAAAATAACTGCATAGCAAACCTCCATGCGCAAGCGCATTCTATTCTTCGTTTTTGGACGCCGAAGCCACCGCAGCGCAGGCAACGCTTTTGGCCCCTGCGGTCAGCAGCACCTTGGCGCACTCCTGTGCGGTAGCACCGGTGGTAAATACATCATCAATGAGCAGCACCCGTTTTCCGCACACTGCGTCCTTGTTCACACAGACATAGGCTCCCAACACATTGGCCCAGCGCTGCTCCTTTGTCAGCGTGGACTGTGCACGGGTATTGCGCCGCTTTTTTAGCAGGCGCTTCACGGGGAGCCCCAGCTCCTTGCCAACTGTCCTGGCGATCAGCTCCGACTGGTCATAGCCCCGGCGGAATTTTCGCAGGGAGCTGACAGGTGCCCATGTGATGCAATCACAGTCCCTGGGCTGCTCCCGCAGGAGCTTCATGGCAACGGCCCTTCCGAAGGGCGCTGCCAGATCTACCCGGTAATGGAACTTGAGATTCAGAATTCCGTCCCGAACCTTCCCCTTATAGTACCAGACTGCGGTGAAACTGTCAAGAAATTGCGGCCCTGTTTTTTGATCCGGATGCTTTTTCGGTGCGCCGGCCGGAAATTCCTCTGTTTCCTTCCGGCAGTCCCGGCAGAGGTCCGTCTCCCGATCCAGTAGCCTGCCGCACAGGGCACATTTCGGCGGAAACAGGAGATCCAGCAGGCCGCCTAAAAGCCGTTTTGCACCGCTCATTGGGCTTTCCCCTGCAAGCGCAGCTTCAAGCCCGTATAGCGGCGGTTTTTCACAGCGTTTTGCGTCATGGCTGCAACGGTCTCCTCCCGGCCAACAATGATCAGCAGCTCCTTGGCCCGGGTAATGGCCGTATAGAGGACGCTTCTCGTGAGCAGATAGGGGGAGCCGCCCCAGGCCGTCAGAATCACCGCCCGGTACTCGCTGCCCTGGCTCTTGTGGACCGTAATGGCAAAGGCGGGCTCCAGCTCTCCCAGCTGGGCGAAATCGTACTCCGCCTCCCGATCGTCAAAGACCACCTTCATGGATTCCTTGTCCCGGTCAATTTCCCGGACAAGGCCCACATCTCCGTTGAAAATGCCGGTACCCGCAGCGCTGCCGTCGGTCTTCTTCCAGACGATATCGTAGTTGTTCCGAATCTGCATGACCCGGTCCCCTTCCCGGAAGCAGTAGTTCCCGTACTGGTGCTCCCGCTTATCCGGCCCGGAGGGGTTCAGGGCGCTTTGCAGCATTTTGTTCAGAGCCACAGTTCCCACACCCCCCTTGCGGGTGGGGGAAAGGACCTGTATCTGTTCCGGCGGAATGCTCATATTTTGAGGCAGCCTTCTGGTGCACAGGTCCCGAATCAGCTGAACCGTTTCCTCCTCATTGGGGCAGCGCATAAAGAAAAAGTCGCGCTTTCTGTTTACTCTCAGATCCGGCATTTCGCCCCGGTTGATTCTGTGGGCATTCATTACGATCAGGCTCTGCTGGGCCTGCCGGAAGATCTCCGTCAGGCGCACGGCAGGCAGCGCACCGCTGCGCAGCATATCGCTGAAGGGGCTCCCCGGTCCCACGGGCGGCAGCTGGTCCGGGTCTCCCACCAGAACCAGGCGCTTTCCCTTGGGGATGGCCCGCAAAAGGCTGTGCAGCAGCCGGATATCCACCATGGACATCTCGTCCACAATCACCGCGTCGGCCTTCAAGGGGTTTGCCTCATCCCGGGCGAAGTACATCTTTCCCGTATTCTGGTCAACGCCCGCCTCCAGAAGGCGGTGAATGGTGGAGGCCTCCTCCCCCGTCACCTCGCTCATGCGCTTGGCAGCTCTGCCCGTAGGGGCCGCCACCAGACAGCGCAGCTGCATCCGGCCAAAGAGCTCCAGAATGCCCTTCAAAAGGGTGGTCTTGCCGGTGCCGGGGCCGCCGGTGATCAGAAGCAGTCCGGAGGTTGCCGCCTCCCGGATGGCCTGGGTCTGCTCCTCGGAATAGGCAATGCCGCTTTCCCGGGAAATGGCGGCGATCTGGTCTTCCAGGTCGTCCGGCTCCGGGAAGGCCTTTTTGCCGAATTCCAGCAGACGCTGGGTGCTGTAGGCCTCCGCCTCGTAGAGCTCCGGCAGGTAGTCCACCGTAATGTCCTTCAAGGAGGACCGCACCAGCCGCCCGGCCTCGATCAGCCGGGCAATGCCCGCGCCGACGGTCTCCGGGTCTAGGGACAGCAGCTGCGCCGAGGATTCCAGCAGCTTTCGTTCCGGCAGGAAGCTGTGGCCCACAGTCAGGTTGTATTCCAGCTGGAAGAGAATGCCGGCCTCTACCCGTCGGGGGTCATCCCCCGCAATGCCCAGCTCGATGGCGAACCGGTCCACCGCCGCAAAGGGCGCTTCCAGCCCCTCGTCCATCAATAGATAGGGGTCGTCATACAGCAAATCCACGGTGCTCTCCCCGAAGAGCTTGTAGGCCCGCAGAGCCAGCTCTGCCGGGAGCTGGTGCTGGGCAAAGAACTCCATCAGCTGCCGCATGCCTACGCGAACCCGGAATTCCTCGCCGATGGCCTTGGCCCGGGCCTCGGAAATTCCGGAGACCTCTGCCAGGCGCATGGGCTCCCGCTCCATAATCTGCAGGGTCTTGTCCCCGAACTTGGCCACAATGCGGGCGGCGGACACCGGTCCAATGCCCTTGATGACCCGCCCGGCCAGATAGGCCTGGATCTGGGAAGCCGTTTCCGGCATGAGCCGCTCCAGGAACTCCGCCTCAAACTGGCGACCGTAATTGGAGTGGGTGCTCCACTTTCCCGTGACCATCAGCCGCTCGCCCACAACCGGCAGCGGAATGGTGCCCACCACGGTCACCGCCTGCTTCTGCCCGATATTCAGCCGCAGCACGGAATAGCCGTTGTCATAGTTCTGATAGACCACAGATTCAATGCTGCCCTGCAAAATCTCCAATTCCTGCTCCACAATGCTTCTCTCCCATTCTCTTCTGTTCACCGGGCGAATAATCCGGATTCGGGCGGTGTAAAATGCTGTCAGCCGGTTCTATTCCCGCGCTGTGCACAGGAATGCAGCCATTCCGTGCGCAGGCTTCCAAAGGCCCCGGGTCAATTTCTTTTCAGTTTACTATATTTTATTAGAATTGAAAAGTGGTTGCGAAAAATTTTTACATTTCCCGAAAAATATCGGTTGTTTCCCGTCCGGTTTTCTGACAGAAATTGAAATCTGATCAATAATTTCTCTTGCAAGAACGCCGGATTTGCGATACAATACCCTTATGTGAGGAGGCGAGCTATGAAGCACTGGAATCTGCTGATCTGGGTTCCGCAGTTCGGCATCTCCGTTGTGTTCCCGCTGATCCTGTTCATCATGCTTGCCGTGTGGCTTCAAGAGCGCTGGGGCTGGGGCAGCTGGGTCATTGTAGCGGGGATTTTCTGCGGACTCATAACGGCCGCCATCGGTTTTCGGGACACGGCGAGGGCCATGCTGGAAGCCTCGGGGCACAAGAAGGACAAAGACGAAAAGCCGCGAGACCCCGGCGTCAGCTTCAACAGCCACGATTAGTGAAAAGGAGTGCGTTGTTTCTATGATTTTGCAGTCTGCTTCCCGAAAAGAGGTTACCCGCATTGCCATTGGCAGCGGTATCTGCGCCTGTGTTCAGATCCTGGTGTTCTGGCTTTTGAGCCTTCTCGGAATCGGCACGTTTAGCTACCGCATTCTTACCGGCACGGTTGGCGGCACCTTGATGGCCATCCTCTGTTTTGCCCTGATGTGCATTACCCTGCAAAAGGCCACCGCGAACGCATCGGATGAGAAGCTGGTGAAAACCAGAGTTCGCAATGGCTACAATCTGAGAAAGCTGCTGCAAATCCTTTGGGTCATTGCAGCCTTCCTGATTCCCGGTGTCAATGTGCTCTCCGCCATGATTCCGCTGTTCTTCCCCAATGTGGTCATCTATTATCTGCAGATGCAGGGAAAGCTCTTCCCTGCGGAAGACGCCGCAGCCAAGCCCGCTGCACCGGCCGCCCCCGCGGAAGCACCGGTGGAAGCGGAAGCGGAGACGGAAGAAGACCTGGGGCCTTTTGAAGCGTAAATAAGAAAGAATCAATACAGATATTTCAGATGAGGTGAGTATTTCCTATGGAAATGTCAATCAACGGCGCAAAAATTCTTGCCACCTTTGAAAATGTGCCCATTCTCGGCACGGTCCACGTAACCCAGACCCTTGTGGTCAGCTGGCTGGTTATGATCATCATCTCCGCCCTGTGCATCTGGCTGGGCTCCAACCTGAAGGTGACGAACATCTCCCGGAAGCAGGCCGCAGCGGAAACCATTTACAATGCCCTTATAAATTTTGTCCACGACAAAATGGGAACGGGATTCGACCGGTACATTCCATTGGTCGGCACTATCTTCATCACCAGCATCGTCTCCAACCTGATCAGCCTTCTGGGCATCTGGAGCCCCACGGCAGACCTGATGACGGAGCTGGGCTGGGCGCTGGTGGTCTTTGTGCTGATCACCTACCACAAGATCAAGGCCTCCGGCATTGGCGGCTACCTGAAGGGCTTTCTTGACCCCATCTTCGTCATGGCCCCCATCAACGTCATGTCCGAGCTCTTTACCCCCATCAGCATGGCCTGCCGTCACTTCGGCAATATTCTCTCCGGCACCGTTATCAGCGCCCTGATCTATGGCTCTCTGACCGCTGCCAGCTACGCCCTCTTCGGCGCGCTGGGCTCCAATCGGATCATCGCCATTGCCATCGCCGTTGTGGGCGGACTGATGATCTTCTTCGGCAAGAAGAAGGGCAAGAAGAAGCTGTTCCTCTTCGGCATTGTCTTTGCGGTGCTGGGCGTTCTGGGGCTGCTGACCAGCTTCGGCGGCGTCTTCGCCAAGTTTCCCTGGCTGACCGTAGGTCTGCCCGCCATTACCAGCTTCTACTTCGACTGGTTCTCCGGCTGCATCCAGGCATTCATCTTCTGCACCCTTACCACCATCTTCATCAAACAGGCTGCGGGCTAAACCCACAAGCGGCCATTTGAATACAAACCCCAAGAGTAAAAATAGGAGGCTAATTCTATGAACGATTACACTGTATTGGCAAAAGGTATCGCACTGGCCGGCTGTGCCATCGGCTCCGGTCTGGCTCTGATCGCCGGTGTCGGCCCCGGTATCGGCGAAGGCAACGCTGTGGCCCGGGCTTGTGAAGCCATCGGCCGTCAACCCGAGTGCAAGGGCGATGTGACCAGCACCCTGATCCTCGGTGTTGCTCTGTCCGAGACCACCGGTATTTACGGCTTCGTTACCGGCCTGCTGCTGATCTTCTTCGCTCCCGGCCAGTTCATGAAGTTCCTGGGCTGATATTCCGGCGTAAGCTTCGTTTTATTCTACACCGGAAGGAGGCAAATCAATGGAGACCATTTATCAGTCCTTAGTGGCAGTGGAGCCGCTTACCTTGATTGCCAACATCTGCAATCTGTTTATTCAGATGCTGATCATCAAAAAGTTTTTCCTGGATAAGATCGTTGCCGTCCTGGATCAGCGCCGCAGCGCCGCTGACAAGGAGATCACCGATGCGGAGAAGGCCAAGCAGGAGGCCATGGAAATCAAGAAGACCTATGAAGACAATATGCTTCAGGCCAACGCGAAAGCCAATGAAATCCTGACCACCGCCCAGAAGACCGCCGCCGAGCGCAGCGACAAGATCATCGGCGAGGCCCAGCAGGCTGCCGCACAGATCAAGAGCAAGGCAAGCGCCGATATTGCCCAGGAAAAGAAAAAGGCCATCAACGATGCCAAAAACGAGATTTCCGGTCTGGCCCTGGCCATTGCCGGAAAGGTCGTGGAGAAGGAGCTGGCTGAAGAAGATCAGGCAGGCCTCATCGACCGCTTTATCGACGAATTGGGAGATAACGTATGACCCAGGTTGGAAGCGTTTACGGAGAGGCTCTGTATGAGCTTGCCTGCGGCGAAAACCAGCAGGACGAGATTCTGGAGCAGCTGAAGGCCCTCAATGAGAGCTTCCGGCTCACCCCGGAGTTTATCAAGCTGCTCGGCAGCCACGCCATTTCCAAGCAGGAGCGGTGCCAGGTCCTGGACGACAGTTTTCGTGGAAAGATCAACCAGTATTTGCTGAATTTCCTGAAAATTCTCACGGAAAAGGGCTATATGCACCATTTCCCCCACTGCTGCGAAAGCTATGAAAAGCACTATAATGAAGACCACAATATTCTGAGTGTCAAAGCCGTTACCGCCGTTCCCCTTTCGGAGAAGCAGGCCCAGGCCCTGACCCAGAAGCTGACCCGGACCACCGGCAAGACCATTGTGCTGACGAACCGGGTCGATCCCACGTGCCTGGGCGGTGTCCGCCTGGACTAC
The DNA here is from genome assembly GCA_945963595.1 of uncultured Clostridia bacterium. Lineage (GTDB taxonomy): Bacteria > Bacillota > Clostridia > Oscillospirales > Oscillospiraceae > Faecousia. The sequence goes on from CAMFMO010000007.1 coordinate 23,666, forward strand.
GATGGGCAGCGGCTGGACGATACCATTTCTCACAGAATGGATTCCGTCCGGGAACTGCTGAAAAACACCGTACTCTGACGAGAAAGCAGGGACTGTATGGAACTTAGACCCGAAGAAATAACCAAAATCATTCGTAGTCAGATCAAGAACTACGAAAACAAGATCGAGGTCAGTGAAACCGGTGTCGTTATCCTGGTGGGTGACGGCATCGCCAAGGCCTCCGGTCTTGACAAGTGCATGGCGGGCGAGCTGGTGGAATTCCCCGACGGCTCCTACGGCATGGCACAGAATCTGGAAGAAGAGACTGTCTCTATCGTTATCCTGGGCTCTGACCAGGGCATTAAGGAAGGCGACATTGTCAAGCGTACCGGCAAAGTCGTGTCCGTGCCCGTTGGCAAGAACCTGATTGGCCGCGTTGTCAATGCGCTGGGCGAGCCCATCGACGGCAAGGGCGCCATTGAGGCCGAGGCCTTCAAGGCCATTGAATCCCCTGCCCCCGGCATCATCGAGAGAAAACACGTTTCCGTGCCTCTGCAGACCGGCATCAAGGCCATTGACTCCATGATCCCCATTGGCCGGGGCCAGCGTGAGCTGATTATCGGCGACCGCCAGACCGGCAAGACCACCATCGCCACCGATACCATTCTGAACCAGAAGGGCAAGGACGTCATCTGCATCTACGTAGCCATCGGTCAGAAGCGCTCCACCGTGGCCCAGGTGGTGGACAACCTGACTCTGGGCGGCGCTATGGACTACACCATCGTGGTCTCCGCTACCGCCTCTGAGCTGGCGCCTATGCAGTATATTGCCCCCTACTCCGGCTGCACCATGGGCGAATACTTCATGCACCAGGGCAAGGACGTGCTGGTCATCTATGATGATTTGAGCAAGCACGCCGTGGCGTACCGTGCAATTTCTCTGCTGATCCGCCGTCCCCCCGGACGGGAAGCTTACCCCGGCGACGTGTTCTACCTCCACTCCCGTCTTCTGGAGCGGGCTGCACAGCTGTCTCCCGAGCTGGGCGGCGGCAGCCTGACTGCCCTTCCCATCATCGAGACTCAGGCCGGTGACGTTTCCGCCTATATCCCCACCAACGTCATCTCCATTACCGACGGCCAGATCTTCCTGGAAACCGAGCTGTTCAACTCCGGCATTATGCCCGCCGTGAACCCCGGTATCTCCGTGTCCCGTGTTGGCGGCGATGCCCAGATCAAAGCCATGAAGAAGGTTGCAGGCTCGCTGAAGCTGCTGTACTCTCAGTACCGGGAGCTGCAGAGCTTTGCCCAGTTCGGCTCCGATCTGGACGCCGATACCAAGCAGCGGCTTGCTCTGGGCGAGCGCATCGTGGCCGTGCTGAAGCAGAAGAACAACTCCCCCAAGGAGGTTGCCCAGCAGGTCTGCATCATCTACGCCGTTACCAAGGGCTATCTGACCTCCATTCCTGTGGACCAGATTCCCGAATTTGAGAAGCGGTTGGAAGAGCACATGGAAAACCTGCACAGCGATGTGCTGGAGGCCATCCGCTCCACCGGCAAGCTGGAGCCCGAAACCGAGGAAGCGCTGAAAAAGGCGCTGGAAGAGCTGGTCGCGCAGTTCAACCCGGCATAAAAGGAGGGAAACAGCATGGCTGGTGTTTCCACCAAGGAGATCAAAAACCGCATCCGAAGCATGGAGAGTACCAAGCAGATCACCAAGGCCATGGAAATGGTCGCTGCCTCCAAGCTCCGGCACTGCCAGGCCCAGGTTCAGAATTCCCGGCCCTATTTTGAGATCCTGCACTCCACCATTGAAGATATTATCCGCACCAACCGGGACTTCTCCTCCCCCTTCTTCGCTTCCCGCAGCGAAGGCAAAACCGTGTTCATCGTCATTGCCGGTGACCGGGGTCTTGCCGGAGGCTACAACAGCAATGTGCTCAAGCTGGTTCAGGCGAAGATCGACAGCTGTCCCGAGGCTCTGGTGCTGCCCATTGGCAAGCGGGCGCTGGACTACTGTGTCGGCCACAGAATTCCCGTTCTCACGGAGACCTACGCCGAGGCTGCCGGTGTTTCCATCGGCGACTGCTTCTCCGTTGCCAAGCAGCTGAGCCGCGGCTTTCTGAACGGTGAATACAACGGCATCCAGATTGCCTATACCAATTTCGTTTCTATGCTCTCCCAGACCCCGGACACCATGCAGCTGCTGCCTCTGACCTGTGACGAGGCAATGCGCAAAAACGGTGCCGAAAGCGGCATTCTCTATGAGCCCTCCGGCGATGAGGTCTTTGCCTCCATCGTCCCCGAGTATCTGGGCGGCATTCTCTACGGAACCCTCTGCGAAAGCCGGGCCTCTGAGCAGGCCGCGCGCCGCAGCGCAATGGATTCCGCAACCCAGAATGCCGAAGACATGATCGCGGACCTGAGCCTCAAGTTTAACCGCGCCCGTCAGGCCTCCATTACCCAGGAGATCACCGAGATCGTGGCAGGCTCTTAAGCCGCGAACCCTAAACATGAGGAGTTGAAATTCATGGCCAAAAACAAAGGAACTGTGGTCCAGGTCATGGGCCCTGTTCTGGATATCCGCTTCGAGGAGGATCAGCTGCCGAGCCTGCTGAACGCCATCGAAGTCCCCAACGGAGACAAGACGATCATTGCAGAGGTCGCACAGCACATTGGTGACAACGTGGTCCGCTGCATCGCCATGTCCTCCACCGACGGCCTGCAGCGCGGCACGGAGGTCACCGATACCGGCGCCCCCATTTCCGTGCCCGTGGGCGAAGAATGCCTGGGCCGCGTCTTTAACCTGCTGGGCCAGCCCATCGACAACAAGCCCGATGTGGCCACCCAGGAGCGCTGGCCCATCCACCGCCCCGCCCCCTCCTATGAGGAGCAGCAGCCCGCTACCGAGATTCTGGAAACCGGCATCAAGGTTATCGACCTGATTTGCCCCTATGCCAAGGGCGGTAAGATCGGTCTGTTCGGCGGCGCAGGCGTTGGCAAGACCGTTCTGATTCAGGAGCTGATCTACAACATCGCCACCGCCCACAACGGCTACTCCGTGTTCACCGGCGTTGGCGAGCGTACCCGTGAGGGCAACGACCTGTACAACGAAATGACCGAATCCGGCGTTATTTCCAAGACCGCCATGGTCTTCGGTCAGATGAACGAGCCGCCCGGAGCCCGTATGCGTGTAGGCCTGTCCGGCCTGACCATGGCAGAGTACTTCCGGGATGTAAAGCACCAGGACGTGCTGCTGTTCATTGACAACATCTTCCGTTTCACCCAGGCTGGTTCCGAGGTCTCCGCACTGCTGGGCCGTATGCCCTCCGCCGTTGGCTACCAGCCCACTCTGGCAACGGAAATGGGCGCTCTGCAGGAGCGCATCACCTCCACCAAGGACGGCTCTATCACCTCCGTCCAGGCCGTTTATGTGCCTGCTGACGACCTGACCGACCCCGCCCCTGCCACCACCTTTGCCCACCTGGATGCCACCACGGTTCTGGACCGCGGCATTGCCAGCCTGGGCATCTACCCCGCCGTTGACCCCCTGGATTCCACCTCCCGGATTCTGTCCCCGGAGATCGTGGGCCGGGAGCACTACGAAACCGCCCGTGCTGTGCAGAGCATTTTGCAGCGCTACAAGGAGCTGCAGGACATCATCGCCATCATGGGTATGGACGAGCTGAGCGACGAGGACAAGCTGACGGTTAACCGCGCCCGGAAGGTCCAGCGGTTCCTGAGCCAGCCCTTCCACGTCGCCGAGCAGTTTACCGGCTACAAGGGCAAGTATGTGCCTCTGAAGGAGACCATCCGGTCCTTTAAGGAGATCATCGAGGGCAAGCACGACGATATTCCCGAATCCTACTTCCTGTTCGCCGGCTCCATTGACGAGGTTGTCGAAAAGTACAGGGGCGGTGAGAAGGCATGAGTACCTTCCCCCTAAAAATCGTCACCCCTGACGGCCTGATCTATGACGGAAACGCGGAGCGGCTCATTGTCCGCTCCACCACCGGCGACCTGGCCATCATGGCCCGTCACATCAATTTTGTAACCCCCCTGGGCATGGGCAGAGCCACGGTCATTGCCGACGGTCAGCGCCGGGAGGCCGCCTGTATCGGCGGCATGCTCAGCGTTGTGGACGGCGCTGTGACTTTGGTGCCCACCACCTTTGAGTGGGCGGAAAAGATCGATGTAGACCGGGCAGAGGCCTCTCAGCAGCGAGCCGAAAGCATCCTGCACAACCAGAGCTCCACGGATACGGATATCCGCCTGGCGGAAGCAAGGCTCCACCGGGCTCTGGTCCGCAAGAGCGTGGCAAGCCACAAGTAAAAATTTCTGCCGGAACGCCCAGTACGTCCGGCAGATTTTTTCGGGAAAAATACATAAAAAGGCATTTTCCCTCTTGTAAAATCTGCCGATTTGGCGTATACTTAGGCTATATTTTTCAGCAAGAGAGAGGGTTATTCCTATGGATCTGATTTCTGTCAGAGAGCTGTTCAAGAACACAAGCGCCTATGCGGGCAAGGAAGTAACTGTCGGCGGCTGGGTTCGGTCTGTCCGGGCCAGCAAGCAGTTTGGCTTCATCGTGCTCAATGACGGCACTTTCTTTACCCCTGTCCAGGTGGTTTATCACGACACCATGGACAATTTCAATGAGATTTCCAAGGTGAATGTAGGCGCCGCCCTGATCGTCAAGGGCGAGCTGCTGCTGACCCCCGATGCCAAGCAGCCCTTCGAAATCCAGGCCACCGAGGTCACCGTGGAAGGTCCCTCTGCCAGCGACTACCCCATGCAGAAGAAGCGCCACACCGTGGAATTTCTGCGGACCATGCCTCATCTGCGGCCCCGCACCAATATGTTCCAGGCCGTATTCCGCGTCCGCAGCCTGGCAGCCTATGCCATCCATCAGTTCTTCCAGGAGCGGGACTTCGTCTATGTCCATACGCCCCTGATCACCGGCTCCGACTGCGAGGGCGCAGGCGAGATGTTCCAGGTGACCACCCTAGACCTGAACAATGTGCCCAAGACCGAGGACGGCAAGGTGGACTACAGCAAGGATTTCTTCGGCAAGCCCACCAATCTGACCGTTTCCGGTCAGCTCAACGGCGAGACCTTCGCCATGGCCTTCAAGAACATCTATACCTTCGGCCCCACCTTCCGGGCGGAGAACTCCAACACCACCCGTCACGCCGCCGAATTCTGGATGATCGAGCCGGAAATCGCCTTTGCCGACCTGGAGGATGACATGGAGCTGGCCGAGGCCATGATCAAGTATATCATCTCCTATGTGCTGGAGCACGCTCCCGAGGAGATGAACTTCTTCAATTCCTTCGTGGACAAGGGCCTGCTGGACCGGCTGAACCACGTGATGACCTCTGAATTTGGCCGCATTACCTACACCGAGGCCGTGAAAATTTTGGAGGAGCACAACGACCAGTTCGAGTATCCCGTCCACTGGGGCAGCGACCTGCAGACCGAGCACGAGCGCTATCTCACCGAGCAGGTCTTCAAGCGCCCCGTTTTCGTCACCGACTATCCCAAGGAGATCAAGGCCTTCTACATGAAGCTGAACCCCGACGGAAAGACCGTTGCGGCCATGGACTGCCTGGTTCCCGGCATCGGCGAGATCATCGGCGGCAGCCAGCGTGAGGACAACTACGACCTTCTGAAGGCCCGTATCGAGGAGCTGGGTATGCGCGAAGAGGACTATGGCTTCTACATGGACCTGCGTAAGTACGGCTCCGCCCGCCACGCAGGCTTCGGCCTGGGCTTCGAGCGCTGCGTCATGTATCTGACCGGCGTAGGCAACATCCGCGACGCCATTCCCTTCCCCAGAACCGTAGGCAACTGCGAGCTGTAAATCCAAATACGCCAGGGGGCAGCAGTCATGCTGCCCCCCCTTTTCTGTCCCTATTTGGAAAAAATACGCAAGAAAACAGCCGCCCTGAAATCTCAGAGCGGCTGTCATTGTTTCATTGGCGCATTACACGGCCAGGAAGAACTTCACCAGGAACAGCAGGGAGATGGCGTAGGTCAGGACAGAAACCTCCTTGGCCTTGCCGCCGAAGACCTTGATGATGGTGTAGGAAATCAGGCCAATGCCGATGGCGTGGCCGATGGAGCCGGAGATGGGCATACCGATGAGCATCAGCGCCACGGGAACCATCTGGTCCATATCTTCGAAGTTTACATTTTTCAGGCCCATGAGCATCAGGACGCCCACATAGATCAGTGCGGAAGAGGTGGCAGCGGCAGGAATAATGGCAGCCACAGGGGCCAGGAAGATGCAGGCCAGGAACAGCACGCCGGTGGTGGCAGCAGTCAGGCCGGTACGGCCGCCAGCCTCCACGCCGGAGGCCGACTCCACAAAGGTGGTAACGGTGGAGGTGCCGGTGCAGGCGCCCACCACGGTGCCGATGGCGTCGGACAGCAGGGCTTCCTTCATGTTGGGCATATTGCCGTCCTTGTCTACCATGCCGGCCCGGGAGGCGGTACCAACCAGGGTGCCGATGGTATCGAACATATCAATGATGCAGAAGGTGATGATCAGGGTAATGGCGGTGAACCAGCCGATCTGAACGAAGCCCGCGAAGTTGAAATGGAACAGAGTAGTCTTTGCCATGTCTGCAAAGGGGGGCACGAAGGAAGCGGTGGCCAGGGAGGCAAAGGGATTGGTGTGCAGGAAGATGGCCTCCCCTGCCCAGTAGATCACGGAGGCGATCAGCATGCCATACAGCACGGAGCCCTTCACGTTCTTCTTGGACATGGCCACAATGGCGAAGAGCCCGGCAAACATGGTAACAACGGTCAGGATCATGGTTGCGTAGCCGGTGTCGCCCATGTTGGCCCGCAGGACGCTGGGGGTCAGAGCGCCGAAGAAGTCACGCATGACATAGAAGGGCGTGGTGAAGCCGTTGCCCTCGGCGTAGATGCCCACATTGGAGCCCAGGCCGATGTTCATCAGCATCAGGCCAATGGCGGGGGAAATGCCAAGACGGACACCCAGAGGAATGGCCTCCACGATCTTTTCCCGGACATTCAGCACAGACAGGAAGATGAAGATAATGCCCTCGATCAGAATGATCACCAGAGCGGCCTGGAAGGAGGCCACATAGGTCATGCCGGTCATGGCGACAATGTTCCCCACGACCACAGCAAAGAAGCTGTTCAGGCCCATACCGGGGGCCAGGGCGAAGGGCTTGTTGGCCAGGAAGGCCATTGCGAACATACCGATGGCGGAGGCGATGCAGGTAGCCAGGAACACGCCGTTCCACAGGTCCTGTCCCTCGGCACCAAAGCCCGTGAGCAGGTTGGGGTTCAGGGCGATGATGTAGGCCATGGTCATGAAGGTGGTCAGGCCGGCAATCAGCTCGGTCTTTACGCTCGTCTTGTTCTCAGACAGACGGAAGAGCTTTTCAAACATTTTGGAAGACCTCTTTCTTTTTATTTTCTTTTGCCAGAAAGCTTATTTTAGCATGAATTCCGTGAAAAGAATATGGGCATTGTCTCCAAAAAACCATATTTTCATTCCGGAAAATTCACAGTTTCGTCATTTCTTCTCCGGTCGCTTCCGGCAGAGGTACTCGTCCAGCTTCTTGACCATGTTCTCCGGCATCTCTCTTGCCACGGGGCAGCGCTTGGCGTTGGCCATGCGGTCGGTAAAGGCAATCAGAAAATCAATGTCCGATACCATCTGCTCGCCGCTCATAAGGTCCATGGTATCATAGCTGTTGTGAATGGTTGCGGTATTGCTGGGGGCAATCCGCGCAAAGGACACCGCGGGAATGCCCTTGTCCGCAAAGGGGGTAGAATCGCTGGAATAGACGTCCTGGGCCGTTTCCATGCCGAAGCCCAGCTCGGAGGCCATATAGGAAATGTAGTGGCAGAGCTTTTCCTCGCCGGTGACGCAGGAAATAAACTTGCCCATAATGCAGCCAATCATATCCAGGTTGATATTCAGAACGATGCTTTTCAGCGCCTCCTCATGGGCGGCGCAGTAGGCCTTGGAGCCCAGCAGCCCCCGCTCCTCGCTGCCGCACCAGACAAAGCGCAGACCGCAGCGGTGGGGATGGGACACAAAGTATTCCGCCAGCCCCAGCAGGCCCACGGAGCCGGACATATTGTCGTAAGCACCCTGGGAAAGTGACGTGGAATCATAGTGGGCGGTAAAGACAATATAGTCCTCCCCTTCTCCCGGCAGGTCCAGGATTACATTGTGGGACTGGCCCACATACTCGTTCTGCTTCAGGGTGATCTTTGCCGTCTTCCCGCCGTTCCGGATGATGGCAATGGCGTCCTTGGCGTTGATGTTCACGCCGGGGATTTTCACACCCTTGGAGACGTAGCTTCTCAGCTCCCGCTGGTCGATGTCCCGGTCGGCATAGTTGGCGTTGCCGTCATAGGTCACGAAGCCCAGTGCGCCGTTGCTCAGCAGATCCTGATAGCGCCAGTAGCCCAGGTATCCGTCGATCATCACGATCTTGCCCTTGCACCGGCTCAGGGAATAGTCGTCCGTATTGCGCAGATAGTAGAGCTCGGCTTCCACTTCCCCGGAGCCGGCATTCTTATAGCCCTTGCAGGGGACGGTTTTGCCGTCCACGGTAAATTCCGCCTCCAGAATATCCGCCATGTCCACATCAAAGGCCTCCAGGGTGCCGGAAACGCCCCACTGCTCCAGACGGGACAAAAGATAATTGGCGGTTTTCAGCTCCTCAGGGCTGCCGCCGGTCCGCACATAGGCGGTATCGGAAAACACTTGCATAATGCTCTTTGCGTCCATAATCTTACCTCCAAAAAACAGATACACCTATGGTAGCGCAAAATGGCCCAATTTGCAAGATACTTTCACAAAAAAGAACAGGCCCTCCCACGGAGAGCCTGTGAATATCATTCTTCAAGTGCGGAAAACGAAGTCTTTTCCGCCAGCACCAACCCGGCCCCGGACAGGAAAAACAGGAGCATAAGACAGCTGGCCCAGAGAAAAGAACATGGCAGGCAGCAGCAGAAGCATTCGGTACCACTCGGGTATCTTGCTGTAATGGTACGCAGCGTAGTTTATCGAAAAAGGCGTCAACCAGAGATAAATGCCGAATAGAATGATGGCTGCGCCCAGACGAAGCCAGAGGGAGCGGCGGCTGACGGAAATCTGCCGGGGGCCATAAATCAAGTCCGTGACATCTACGTCCAGCAGTCCGGCCAGTTTTACAAGGGTTTCCACATCCGGCCGGGACCGGCCTGTTTCATAGTTGGAAACCGTCTGCCTGGTCACAAACAGCAGCTGCGCCAGCTGCTCCTGGCTGTAACCCTTTTTCTCCCGATAGTAGCGAATGTTCTTTCCGATATCACGCATAGCGTCCTGCCTCCTTTGGCTCCAGAATAGCACGGAGGCGTAAAAATGTCACGCAAAGAGTCTTTGCAGCATACTTTTCCGTGGTCTACTTTAGGGGGATCATATCATAACGTGGGAAAGCCGGGGGCCTTTCGCATATGTGCCCCTGGAGCGCCTGTGGGGCTTACAGAGCCTTTAAGACCTCCAGCAGGAAGTCCCAGGTGCGCTTTGTGGAAGCGATTTCCAGCTTTTCCCGGCTGGTGTGGATGTCGTGCATCTGCGGGCCGATGGAGACGCAGTCCAGCCCTGGCAGCTTGTCGCCCAGCAGACCGCATTCCAGCCCCGCATGGATGGCCAGAACCTTGGGCTCCTTGCCGAACATCCGGGTATAGATGGGGACCATCACATCCCGAAGCCGGGAATCCTTCTTGAATTCCCAGGCGGGATAGGTGCCGGACTGGCTGTAGGTGCCATTATAGAAATCTGCAAGCTCTTTCAGCTTGGTGATCAGTCCCTCTTTCTCCGCATTGACGGAGCTGCGGACGGAGAAAGTGGCCGTAAACCGGTCTCCCAGCTTGGCAATGCCCAGATTCAGACTGGTCTGCACCAGTTCCGGCATATCCGGGCAATAGGCCTGCACACCGTTGGGGGCCGCGCAGAGCAGGGAAATCACATCGGCCGTGGCTGCGGTGGTCAGGGCGTTTCCGCCCAAAGCGTCCACGTCAAAGGCCTGCACCAGGGCCTCGGGCTCGTCGTAGGTTTCCCGGACCTCCTGCTGCAGCTGGGCGGCAATATCGTTGATGCGCTCCAGGCCGATGCCCATGGCAACCACCGTCGCCTGGCAGGCCTGGGGGATGGCGTTGTCCTTGCTGCCGCCGGAGAAAGAGGTCAGGCACAGGGGCATGAGCTTCTGGATGCGGCCCAGGAAATCGCCCATGACCTTGTTGGCATTGGCCCGGTTTTTGTGGATCTCCGCGCCGGAGTGGCCGCCCCGGAGGCCCTCCACGCTGAGGCGCACGCAGGGACCGTAGACAGCCTTCCGCTCGGCGTTCAGGGAGACGGTACAGGTTGCGCCGCCAGCGCAGGAGACGGTGAAAATACCCTCATCCTCGCTGTCCAGATTCAGCATGGTGCGGCCCTTCACATCCGCCAGGTCCATGGCTGCGGCACCCAGCATCCCGATCTCCTCGTCCACGGTAATGATCACCTCCAGAGGCGGGTGCGCAATGGTATTGTCGTCCAGAATGGCCAGGGCGTAGGCCACGGCAATGCCGTCATCACCGCCCAGGGTGGTTCCCTTGGCAAAGATGCAGCATCCATCATGGGTCACGTCCAGACCATCCACAGCCATATCCAGGGGGCAGCCGGCGTCCTTTTCGCAGACCATATCCATATGGCCCTGCAAAATGACGCTCTCGTGGTCTTCCAGGCCGCAGGTGCCGGGGACAAAGATCACCACATTGTTGCTCTCATCCTGGCGATAGCGAAGGCCGTGGGCCTTCGCAAAGGAAACCAGGTAGTCGCTGATGGCCTTTGTATTGCGGCTCCCATGGGGGATGGCACATATTTCTTCAAAATAACGGAATACGCTCTCGGGCTCCAGGCCCTGCAATTTTCTTTCAGACATAGCAGCACGCTCCTTCATACGTTTTCTTTATACTACCACGAAGATCTTCAAAAGTCACTGGGCAAAAATGACAAAGACCATGGAAAGCACTCCATGGTCTTATGTTCATTTATTCTCGAATCACACCAGGCTCAGAGCCAGGGCCAGCAGAATCCAAGCAATCGCGATCCACTTGGTAGAGGACGCGAGGACATGGTCCAGGCCGGCGTTCTTATTCTTGCTCAGGTAGGAATCGGAAGAGCCGGACAGTGCGCCGGACAGACCTGCTTCCTTGCCGGACTGCAGCAGAACAACCACAATCAGGGCAATGCTGGCAATGGCTTCCAGAACCACCAGAATCGTCTCCAAAACATTCATCGTGACAAACCTCCCTCCGCTGATTCGCGGAATGCGAACGGTATATTGTCTGCACAGCAGCAGACCTCGATTAGCCTGTCAAGTATAGCACACAGAAATGCAAAATGCAAGCTTTATTCCGGTACTTTTCGGAAAAAACCTTCCGGAAGCTTATTTCTGCGCCCAATTTCCCGTGGCCAGGCAGTTCAGATAGCTCTCAATGAAGGGGTCAAGGGCACCGTCCATCACTGCGTTTACATTGGAGGTCTCGCAGCCGGTGCGGGTATCCTTCACCAGGGTATAGGGCATGAACACATAGTTGCGGATCTGGCTGCCCCACTCGATCTTCTGCTGGACACCCTTGATGTCGGAAATCTTGTCCAGGTGCTCCCGCTCCTTGATTTCCACCAGCTTGGAGCGCAGCATTTTCAGACACGTCTCCTTGTTCTGGAACTGGCTACGCTCGGTCTGGCAGGACACCACAATGCCCGTGGCTTTGTGAATCAGACGGACGGCGGAAGAGGTCTTGTTGATGTGCTGGCCGCCTGCGCCGGAGGAGCGGTAGACCTGCATCTCATAGTCCTCAGGACGAATCTCGATATCCTGGCTGTCGTCCTCAATCTCGGGAATGACCTCGATGGCGGAGAAGGAGGTCTGGCGGCGGGCGTTGGCATCAAAGGGAGACACGCGGACCAGACGGTGGACGCCGTTCTCCCCCTTCAGGAAGCCATAGGCGTTCTCGCCCTCGATCATGATGTCGGCAGACTTGAGGCCTGCCTCGTCTCCTTCCAGATAGTCGAGAATCTTGTAGGTGAAGCCGTGGCGCTCTGCCCAGCGGGTATACATCCGGTAGAGCATCTGGCACCAGTCCTGGGCTTCCGTTCCGCCTGCACCGGCGTGGAAGCTCATAAGGGCATTGTTCTTGTCGTAGTGGCCGGTGAGCAGGGTTTCCAGGCGGCAGGTCTCCATCTGCTCCTCCAGGACCTCAAAGCTCTGCTTCAACTCGTCGAGCATGGAGTCGTCGTCTTCCTCGGCGGCCATTTCGCAGATGGTCATCATGTCGTCCCAGGAGGCAACCATCTTCTCGTAGCGCTCAATCTTTGCCTCGGTCTGCTTGACCTTAATGGCGACCTTCTGGCTCTTCTCGGGGTCGTCCCAGAAGCCGGGGGCCTCCTGCATGGCATGGAGCCGCTCCAGCTCATTGCGCATACCGGTCATATTCAGGGATTCTGCCAGACCGTCCAGGGCAGGGCGGCAGTCGTTCAGCTTCTGCTTATAGGTATCAAACTCAATATTCATAGAAAAATCTCACTTTTCATAGATTGCATAGATAATGGCATTATATCCGAAAGTTTTTCTCCTGTAAAGGGGAAAAATAGATTTTTCCAAACTATTTTTGCAGCGGATGCCGTTTGACACTGGGATAGAGACGACCGTCCGTGTGGGGAATAAACTCCGCCGCCACCATGTTCTCCGGGAAACGCTCCATCTCCGAAAAGTGCAGATACTCGCTGCTCTCCAGAAAATGCCGCACCCGCGCCATCTGCCCCGCATCCAGCAGGAGCTTTTTTGCCCCGGCAAGGGACGTATTGCCCAGCAAGACCATTTTCTTCCGATCCACATCCGGGTAAATGCCAACGGTCACGGCGGATTCCAGGTCAATATGGGTTCCGAAGCCTCCCGCCAGGTAGATATGGTCAATATCGTCCAAACCAAGGCCGCAGTATTCCAGCAGCGTTGCCACCATGGTATGGGCCGCCGCCTTGCAGAGGATGAATTCCCGAATGTCCGGCTCCGTAAAATAGAGCTTCTTATCCGCCTTTTCGTAATACACCACAGCGGGAACCGAGCGCTCGGCGGTTTCATCCCAGACCTCCGTGGTAAAGCCCTTCTGCTCCCGATTCACCGTGCCGTCCCCAGAGATAATGCCCCGCAGATAGCACTGGGCAATCAGATCGAAAATCCCCGTGCCGCAGATACCCACGGGCTCTCCCCCGCCGATCACATCCAGCTGAATACTGCCGTCGTCGGCAATGTGCATATGCCGGATGGCCCCGGGTTCCGCCCGCATTCCGTAGCGGCTGCCGAAGCCCTCCAGGGCAGGCCCTGCCGCCCCGGCGCCCATGAGCAGAAACTCCCGGCAGCCCAGACACAGCTCGCCGTTGGTGCCGATGTCCAGGAAAATGGAGGGCTTCTCCCCTGTGTCCAGGTCCGTCAGCAGCAGCCCCGCCGTAATATCGCCGCCCAGATAATTGGCCTTAGCCGGGAAGCAGAACACATTACAGCACAGGTTGAGCCCCAGCTCCCGGGCGGAATGAATGCCCGGGTCGAAAAACACCGGCGCATAGGGGTTTTGAAACACCAGCCAGGGATCGCAGCCCAGGAAGAAGTGAATCATGGTGGTGTTGCCCCCCACGATCAGGGCCGAAATCTCCTCCGACTCCGCAAGCCCCACGGTTACCTCTTCGATCAGGCGGTTGATATCCCCGATCACCAGCAGCCGCAGCGCCTCCAGATTCTCCCGTTTTTCCTTTACGGCAAGGATACGGTCCAGAATGTTCAGGCCGAAGGACACTTGGCTGTTCACGCAGCCCACATTTCGAAGGACCCGTCCCGTCAGCATATCCACCAGTTCCATTTCCAGAGTGGTGCTGCCGATGTCCAGCGCCAGGCCCAGAAGCCGGTGCGTTGTATCCCCCGGCTCTACCCGGATGACATCCGTGCCCCGGTCCCCGGGGCACAGGGTCACCGTAACGGCATAGTCTGCCTGGGCTGTCAGCGGATACAGGGACCGCAGGGCCTCCAGGGTCATAGAAGCATCCGGCACGTTCAGCGCATCCAGAATGCGCTCCCGGTCCCCCCGGAAGTCCTCCTTCGTGGGCTTCGGCAGGTTCAAGAACCGTTTATATGAAAAAGTCACGTTTTCTTCCCCCATTCAGACGGTTTCCAGGGTTTCTGCCTTTCCGTACAGCAGGCGCTTCCGACGGAGGAGGAAATAGACCGTCTCCACAATGCAGCAGCTCACCCAGCCTACGGGATAGCCGACGCCCACGCTCAAGGGCGTATTGACAATATAGCGGGTCATGATAAACAAATAGGTCTGACGCACGGCCACAAAAGTCAGAATCATAATCAGCATAGGCCCTTTAGAGTCTCCCATGCCACGCAGCGCACCGGCCAAAACATGGTTCACGCAGTTAAACAGCAGGAACCACACGTTTGCGCGGATAAACAACACGCCGAAACGGACCACGTCCGGATCTTGGGAGAACAGCTCCACAGAGGGAGCCGCAAAGATTTCCAGCAGCGCAATGATCACGCCGGTGATCAGCAGCGTCAGGCCGATGGTAATATAGGTGCCCTTCTCCGCGCGCTTGATCTTCTGCGCGCCGATGTTCTGGCTGACAAAGGTGGTGGAGGCCATGGCCATGCTCTGCATGGGCAGCATAATGAACTGGTCCAGCTTGTTGTAGCAGCTCCATCCGGCCATGCAGCTGGAGCCGAAGGAATTGACATAGGACTGCACGAACACATTGGAAAAGGCCGTAATGACGGACTGGATACCTGCAGGCAGGCCCACAGAGAAGATGTGCTTCATAATGGCCCCGTCAATGGCCAGATCATTCCAGGTCAGGCGGTAGATGTCCTTCGAGGCCGTCAGCATCCATAGAATCAGTCCGGCAGAGATGAACTGGGAAAGAATCGTAGCATAGGCAACGCCCGCAATGCCCATATGGAACACCAGCACAAAGACCAGGTCCAGAATGATATTCAGCACGCTGGTCAGCACCAGAAAATACAAAGGCCTTGTGGTATCTCCCACGGAGCGCAGCACGGCAGATCCCATATTATAGATGAGCAGACCGGAGAAGCCCGCAAAATAGATGTGCAGGTACTCCGTCGCCTCCGGAAATACGTCCTCCGGGGTGGACATCAGCCGGAGCATGGGCACAACGCCCACATAGCCGATCACGGTGAACGCCACACACAAGACAAACGTTGCGGCAATGGTGGTCTCCACCGCCTTATGGAGCTTCTCCATATTCTTGGCGCCAAAGTGGATGCCGATGACCACGCTGGCGCCTATGGAAAAGCCATTGAAAAAGAACACCAGCATATTGACAATCATGGTCGTAGAGCCCACCGCCGCCAGGGCTTGGGTGCTGACAAACTGTCCCACAACCACGGAATCCACCGTATTATAAAGCATCTGGAACACATTGCCCAGCATCAGCGGCAGGGCAAACAGCAATACCTGCTTGACGATATTGCCCTGGGTCATATCTCTTGTCGTCGTTTTTCTCTTTTCCACACTGTTCCCTCTTTCCAAAAATAAAAGGCAAAGGACAACAGATAACAGAGAAATAGACCATTCTAAATCTCCATCCTCTATTATCCTTCGCCAGCCTTGGCGGAGAGTCAGGGATTTGAACCCTGGCGACGCTTCCACGCCCTACGAGATTTCGAGTCACGCCTCTTCGACCACTTGAGTAACTCTCCACGTATCAAACGTAAACAGTATATCAGTTTCCCGTAAAAAAATCAAGTGGCAGTTGCGGGGCTTATCCCTTTCTAAAAAATGCCACGGCTACGGCCCCGGGGCCAGCGTGGGTGCCGATGACGCTGCACAGCAGACAGCCATCCAGCTTATCCACATGGTCCGCCCACAGTGCCTTGGAGTCGTCTACATACTTTTCCAGCAGCGCGGAAGAAAGGCCCGTGTAGCCCAACAGCACCGGCCTTTCAAAATCCACGCCTCCTGCCTCACGGATCTTCTCCACCAGCAGGTTGTTTCCGTTGCGGGAGCCTCTGGCCTTGCCGATCAGAGCAACCGCGCCGTCCTGGACGGTGACAACCGGCTTAATATTCAGCACGCCCCCGGCGAAGGCCACGGTTTTGGAAATTCTGCCGCCTTTTTTCAGGTATTCCAGGGTATCCAGCAGGGCCACCACACAGACCTTCTCCCGCTGCTGCGTCAGCACCTGTGCAATTTCCTCTGCACCCATGCCCTGCTGCGCCAGCTCTACCGCATACTGGGCCAGCACGCCGGTGCCAATGGCAACGGACTGACTGTCCACCACATAGATATTCGGGTAATCCTCCGCCGCCAGAACTGCGCTCTGGTAGGTTCCGGAGAGTTTGGAGGAAAGGGTGATCACCACGGCGCTGTCCCCCGCAGAAGCAACGCTCTCCAGATACTCCGCAAACGCGGCAGGGGTCGCCTGACTGGTGGTGGGCAGCACGTCGCTTTCCACCAGCATTTCATAGAATTGATGCTTGGAAAGCTCCACTCCATCCAGATATTCCTTATCCCCAAACCGGACGGTCAAGGGCACAAATTGGATTTTTTCCCGATATTTTTCACTGACATCCGTAGAGGAATCCACGATAATCCGAACACACACGTTTTTATAGCTCCTTTTCGATTTTTTCCAGATTCACGCTGATTTTTTCCAAGGCGCCGTACATAATCTGCCGCTCCTGCTCTGTCAGGCCTGCACCGGCGGACAGCAAAATCCGCTCAATTCTGCCGGAGACCTCTTCCCCGGTCTGCCTGCCCAAATCCGTCAGCAGGAGCTTGCTCTTGTATTTTTTCCCCGCCTGAGGCTGCAAATAGCCGCCCCGCTCCAGAGAATCCAGGGACCTGGAAATGGCCGCCTTATCCTCATCGCAGCGTTCACACAGCTCCGCCGCCGTCATCGGACCGCAGCGATAGAGATAATACAGGCAGGACACATAAGGCCCCTTCAGCTCCAGCTGCGCCATCTGCCCGGCCTTTAGCCGCTTGATACTGCGGCCGATTCTGTTGATCAGCACCGTAAAGGTTTCAAACCGCTGTTCCATAGGCTATCTCCTTGTTGTAAAATCAACATCTCGGAGTATAACAGATAGTTGTTGATTTGTCAACAACTATCTGTTTTCCCATTCGTCACTGTTTTCGCTTCTTTTTCCGAAGAACCAGTTCCCCGGCGCCGATGGCCAAGGCTGCAAGGGGGAGGCAAACGGCAAGCGTATAGCTTCTCTTTACCGGCTCTGCGGCCTGGGTCTGGACGGCGTAGAATGTGTCTTCCGCTTCTGAAAAGGAGAGATTCAGCAGACTGTCCGCCAAGACCTGCTCTGCCCCGTCC
Organism: uncultured Clostridia bacterium; assembly: GCA_945963595.1. Taxonomy (GTDB): domain Bacteria; phylum Bacillota; class Clostridia; order Oscillospirales; family Oscillospiraceae; genus Faecousia. The sequence goes on from CAMFMO010000007.1 coordinate 41,063, forward strand.
TCTCTGTGGACCACGAGGGACACAGGCAACGTGCTCACGCCGGAATCCGGGTCAATGCCCCCGGGCACAACCAGGCGCGCTTCCGCATCCCGGGGAATCAGCAGGGAATATGGCTCAAAATCCACCAGCTCCGCGTCCCCGTTCATCCCCTGCTCCCGGAGCTGGGCAAATACAAAGGCCTCATCTACGGTCAGCTTCTCAAAGCCCGAAAAACCGTAGTCCAGCAGAGCCTGGGTGTCCTCATACTTATCCTCCAGCATGGGGGACTTCAGCGTCACGGCAATCAGTGTAATGCCGTCTCTTCTGGCAGCAGTGACCAGCGTTCCCTGAGCACTGGTTGTCCAGCCCGTTTTGCTGAACAGGAGCCCGGAACAGGACCGCTCCCCGTCAATGAACTGATTCTTGCAGACCAGAGAACGGGCCTGGGAGATATTTGTTGCGGGCATCTCATAGGCGCCGCTTCCGAAATACAGCAGAAAATCCGGATTTTTCAAGGCTTCTGCGGTGATCAGCGCCATATCGTAGGCGGTGGTATAGTGCTCGCTGTTGGGCAGACCGTTGGGGTTGACAAAATGGGTATCCAGCGCCCCCAGCTCTGCTGAGCGCTCGTTCATCCGCTGGGCAAAGGCCTCGATGCTGCCGCTGACCCCCTCTGCCAGAACGTTCGCCGCATCGTTGGCAGAGGAAATGGCCAGTGCATACACGGCATCCGCCACGCTCAGCTCTTCCCCGGGCTGCAGCGAGATATGGGAGGAGGTTCTGGGCACCTGATTCACCGCCTCCTGAGAAACCGCCAGCCTCTGCCCGGCATCCAGCGCTTCCAGGGCCAGCAGCCCCGTCATCACCTTGGTAATACTGGCGGGGTACAGCCGCTCCTTGACATTCTTTGCATACAAAATCTGCCCCGTCTCGGCATCCATCAAAATAGCCGCCTCGGATGCAAGCTCTATCTCCCCGTCCGCCCAGGCAACCCCAGGCAGGGCCGATAGCAGCCACAGCAGCAAAAGTGCGCAAATTCCGATTCGTCTCAATAGGCCAACTTCCTTTTCTTTTTTCGGATATTTTACAAAACAATGGGCTTTTTGTCAAATAGTTCACATAATTGTTGCTTTTTTCACAATTATGTAAAAAGCTGCCGCCGAAAAAGGCAGCAGCTTCTATGCAGTTTCATTCAAAAATTCGGTTACACCCGCAGCGCGCGTTTGATCTGAAGGCCACAGTCATCGCCGGATTCATGCCACCGGGCCACATTGTCCAGAAATGTCTGCTCTGGCAGGGGCTTGGAGTAATAGTACCCCTGGATATAGTCGCAGCCCACTTCCCGTAGGAATTGCACCTGCTCCTGCGTCTCTACCCCCTCGGCAAGGATATCCATGCCAAGGCTGTGGGCAAGAGAAATGATATGCTGCAGAACCTGATTGCCCCGGTAGTTGCCGATGTAGTCCACCAGGCTCTTGTCCAGCTTGAGGACATGGAAGGGCAGCGCATTGAGATTGCCCAGAGAGGAATACCCTGCGCCGAAGTCATCCATATGCAGTGGAAAGCCCAACTCTACCATCTTCTGCGCAAGGTCCTTGATCTGGATCATCTGCTGCTCCGCAGACTCCGTCAGCTCAATGGGCACGCACTTCGCCTCCAGCTCCTCCTCTGCCACAATGCGGGCATACCGCTCGATCATGCCCGGATAATGCAGGCTGTTCCGGGACAGATTCACAGAAATGGGAAACACGCTGCCGAATTGCGCAAGCAGCTTCTTCTGAATTCGGCAAACACTGCGGAATACGAATTCATCCAGGCGGATGATCAGGCCGTCCCGCTCGAACAGAGGGATAAATTCTCCGGGCGACACCACCGTGCCGTCCTGCTTCCGCCACCGGACCAGGGCCTCGGCCCCCACCATGCGTTCCGTGCGGACATCGAACTTCGGCTGATACCAGACCACAAATTCCTGATTTTGCAGGGCATCCTCAAAGCGGGCTTCCATATCCCGCTCCCGGCAGATGCGCTGATTGATGGGATCGTCAAATCTGGCGACGGCATGATTCATGTCGTCCTTAATGCTGTTCAGCGCCAGAAATGCCCGATTGCAGATCACACTGACCGGCAGGCTGGCATTTTCACAGCAGTAGACCCCGCACTTGAGGAGCAGATTCCGGATGGGTGCAGCCTTTGCGATGCCCCGGATGGCCTTCTCCAGCTCCGCGTCGGTATGGGCCGTCACATTCTCCAGGCACACGAAGCTGTCCCCATCGTAGTGGGCTACCAGGCCCTCCGGCACAAGCCGTTTTAGCTTCCCGGCAAGGTACTGAATGATATCGTCGCCAATGTTCTCGCCATAGATGCTGTTGACCTGCTTGAAGTTATGGATATCCACCACCACAGCCTGATAGGTCCCGTCCGGGCTGCTGCCAAGCAGCATGGAGGCGTGGTGGAAGAATGCCTGCCGGGTATAGAGACCTGTCTGCCCATCAAATTCGATGGCGCTGAGCATGGCCGTAGACTCCCGCATTTTGATGAGATTGCGAATCCGGCCCTGAATGCCCCGCAGGTTGTAGGGCTTTGTAATGAAATCCATGGCCCCGAGCTCCAGGCAGCGAGCCTCATCCTCAGGCTTATCGCTGCCGGTGGCTACGATCACCGGAACGGAAGCCAGCAGCGGATCTTCCTGGGTTCGGGCCAGAAACTGGAAGCCGTCGCATTTGGGCATATACACATCCAGGATAATCAGGGACAGGCGGCGGTAGTTCTCCGCCAAAACGGCAATGCCCTCTTCGCCATCCCCGGCGCAGAGCACATCATAATCCTCTGAGAGCATCTGCACCAGCATCTCCTGGTTGATGGGATTGTCTTCCACCACCAGAATGGTACGGCGCAGCCCTTTCAGCGGCAGGTCTGCCCGGGCGCCGCCCCGCTCCGAAACGGCCGTCTCATCCTCGCAGGAAACCGCAGCAATTACATTGGTAAACGCCGTCTCTTCCCCCACAGGCACAAGGCGAACGCGATAGGAATGGACATAGCGCCCCAGCATCACCCGATAGTGCATCACGCAGCTTCTGCGGCTTGAAAGCTGCGAACGCAGGCACGCCGCATCAGCAAACTGCACCAGCTTGCTGCGATCCTCCGGAAGAACGTACTTGTCGATATACCGCTTCATAACAGCACCGTAGGAAAAGGGCTTTTTGATCAGCTCATCGATCTCCGGCACGCCCTTCTCCGCGCGGTAAGCAACGGCGACACCGGTATCGCAATCGATGTTGAAAAGGAACTGAAAGCTCTCACCCAGAGCGCGAACAACCTCCAGCCAGCGGCGGTCTCCTTCACCTTCCACGAATGGCTGCATCTGTTCTGTTTCCATTTTTCACACACCAGCTTTTCTGCTATCTATCGCCGATTTTATCTCTACTTAATCGTTATTATAACATTAAAACAGCAAAACGCAACCCTCTTCTGCATTCCCATAAATCCATTGAAAATTTGACAATTCGTGGTATACTGTAGCCATATCTTGGAAGGAGCGTGCAGAAATGATCACTGTCGCAATCGTCACCCCGCTTCGTTTTCTGGAAACCATTCAAAAGGTCATTACGGACCATGACTTCGACTGTGCCTTCCGCTCCTATACCTATGACAGCCTGACGGACATTGACGAAATCTATGCCGAATGTAAGGATAGCTGCGACATCATTCTCTTTTCCGGGGAACTCGGCTATCACTATATGCACCGGCACTACCCGGACTGCCCCATTCCCTGCTTTTTTACGGTCTACAGCATTGCGGATGTGCTGAGCATCCTGCTCCAATTTCATCTGCGGCACCCGGAAGTGGCACTGAACCGGCTGTACCTGGATTTTCTGACGCCGCAGAACAATTACCTGAATATCCAGGACTATCTGCCCCCGGAGCAGCTGCCCTATTTTTTCGAGGAGCCCGTATACGACTATGCCCACATCACCCAACGGGGCAACGAGCTGTGGCAGGCAGGGAAAATCGACTGCGTTGTCAGCCGCAGTATCAACAATTTGCAGCAGTGGGAAAAGCTGGGCATTCCCTATGAACCGGTGAACCCCACGGAAAAGATGGTCTTCGGCGCCATCAACGAGGCCGTGAACCGGGAGCGGCTGAAAACTCTGCGGGCCAGCAGCGTCGTCACCGTGATCATCCACATTCCCGGAGAGGACGGGCTTTCCGAAGAGGAGCGGGAATACCGCACGGCCACCCTCTACAAATTTCTGGTGGACTTCCGCAAGGAGCATGGTCTTTCTTTCAGCATTGACCACAGCTTTGACCGCTTTGTGGCCCACGCTACCCTGCCAAGCGAGGAGTGCACGGCACTGAACCTGCAAAAAATCATGACCATTCTGCGCAAGGGCCTTTCCTTTCCCTTTTCCGTGGGCTTCGGCATCCACCCCAGCGAACAGACCAGCCAATACCACGCAGAGCGCGCCCTGCTGGAAAGCACCCGCTACGGCCTGAACGAGGGTTTCCTCGTCAGCGGCGAGCCGGAAGTGCTGACCGGGCCTCTGAGCCGGGGGCAGTCCGTGCGCTACAGCTATCAGGACGGAACCCCCGCCCAGCTGGCCCATCGGCTGGGCATTGACAATACCAATCTGCTGCGCCTGGTGGGGCTGTACCGCAACGACGCGGATACCGTGCTGACGGCGGCCGAGCTTGCGCCCCTGATGGGCATTACCCTGCGCAGCGCCCGCCGAATTTTGCAAAAGCTCTACGGTCTGGGCCTTGTGAAGCCCCTGCCTCTGCCCCAGTCCCTCGGCAGAGGACGGCCGGAGCACCGCTACGTCTTTGTGAAAGAGGCCATCGACGGCGCACTCAGCAGCCTATAATGCATGAGCCCCTGCTTTTCAAGCGAAAGCAGGGGCTCGTACTGTTTTTCCGGGGATTAGCGGACCTCCACCACCCGGATGCTGTCCAGGCCGTAGCCGGACTGGGACATGACCACGTCCGCAATCACCGCCACATCCTGCTGCTGCAATCCTCCCTCCGGCGCAGAGACCGCAACGGAGATGCCGTCGTTTGTCATATAGGCCACGCAGTCGGCATAGCCCTTGGCGATGATCAGACTCTCGATCTGAGCTTCACTGAGGGCCGTCTGGACGATATCCTCCAGGTCCGCTGCGGATTCCGCCGCCTTGCTGTCTCCGGAGACGCTGGCTGCCTCCTGCAAAAGGTTGATGGCCTCGTCTCTGGCCTGCTGGCGGGACAGGCGCACCGAAGCAAAATAGCTGTCGCCGGTGGTCTCATCCGCCGTGCCCGCCATGACGGCGGACATGTCCTCGCTGAGCTCCAGCGTATCGTCGCTCATAACCTTCTGGCTGTCCAGGGTATTGTCCAGGCTTTGGGTCTTGCTGTCCCCGGCATAGAGCCAATTGACATAGATGCCCGCGCACACCGTCACCAGGATCGCCGCCGCAATGAGATTCTTCTTCCAGATTTTCACAAAAAAGCCCCCCTACTTCATTTTCAGCACCGTAATTCGGTTGGTTGACAATCCCGTAACCGCAGCCACCGCCTGCACGACGGACAGCGCAACCTTCGGATTCTCCGCACCCTGGCACACCACGATGGCCCCACGGTAGGTGGCCGCCTCGGTCTGCCGCACCAGGGCCGTCTGCACCCTCTTCTCCCCCGTGAGGATCACCGGCTCCTCCGGCCGCCCCCCGCTGCCGGACTGGGTATCGTCCGTCTGGTAGCGTTTTGTCTCCGAAAGCTGCCCGGACAGCAGCACCCGAACCTCTCCCGCCCCGGAAACCTGGGACAGGATCTTTTCCAGCGCCTGCTCCAGAGTCTGCTGCTGCTCTTCCGGCACAGCAGCCTTCTTTGTCTCTTGCTGCCGGGGCAGACACATCAGCGCAATGCCGCACAGCAGCACCAGCACCGCGCCCCGGTACTTTTTTACAACCGCACGGATGTCCTTCACTGCCATATCTGACGTTCCTCCGGAATTCCCAGGTCCTCTGCCAGAACCCTTGCCAAAGCCTGCTTCTGCGCCGGGGTGCAGGAGCCTGTCAGGGTGACGGTCCGGGGCAGGTCCTGCTCATCCAGGGTGAACCGCGCGCTGACATCCGCCCCAAGCGCTGCGGCTTTGTCCAAGATATATGCTTCCAGCCGCTCACATATGCCCTCTCTTCGCCGAAGTGCCACATAGTCCTCTCCCTGCTGCACCGCGTCCCAGGCATCCATATCCAGACCCGCGAGCCAGCTGTCCAAATCCGGCATTTCCAGCGCCGAAACAGGGGCCAGGACCACGGTCAGCAGGAATACGCCGCACAGCAGCCGCAGCAGGCGGCGGAAGCTGCCATCCGGGAAAAAGCCCGTGACAATGCCCCCGATCAGAGCCGCCGTCACCAGTGACAGCACGTATTTCCCGGCCATCAGCCCACCCCCTTCAAAAAGCACACCGAGCTCACCAGCAGCAGCAGACAGAGCCCGCCCGTAATGGCCAGCAGCATCCGCATAACCTCGGCGAAGTCACCGATGAGCTCCACACTCCGCTTGGTTCCGAACAGAGCGCACACGGTTTGGGCACCCTTGAGAATCAGGTACTGCACCCCGATTTTTCCGAAGGGCTCTAAAAACACCGCCAGAATGGCAAAAATCCCATACAGCCCCAGGCTGCTGCGCAGCACCCCGGCCCCCACCAGCACCGCCTCCGAGGCATCGGAGAGAATCCCGCCCACAATTGGGATCATCGTGGAGATGGTGGTCTTTGCAGCCTTGGTCAGCGCCGCATCCGTGGCCCCCGTAACTACCCCGGTAATGCCGAGATAGGCCGTAAAAAGGGACAAAAGGGTCTTCATGCACCAGAGGATCATGTCCCGGATGCTGTTTTTCAGTGCCTTTAAAGTGTCATTTCCCAGCGCCGCCCCTGCCGTTGCCGCACCCAGGAAAAGATACTGGACCGGCAGCAGCAGCTTTCCCAGCAAGGCGCTGAGCACCGTATTGAAAAAGGCGGAGCCCGCATAGAGCGCCGTGGCAGAATTTACGCCCCCCTGTGCCGCCATGGCCGCCGTCACCACCGGCAGCAGCAGCTTTTCATATTCGCTCATTTCCGTCACCGTCTCCGCCGCCATGCGAATCATGCTGTGGGCATTTCCCATGAGCAGCGCGGCTATGGCCACGGCCCCTGCCAGATCTGCAGTGCCGCCCGTTTCCTCTGCCGGGAAGAGGGCCAGCAGCAGGCACAGCGCTACCAGTCCCGCCCCGGAGGCCAGGCCCCGGGCAAGCTCCGGCCGCAGCAGGGGCAGCAGCTCCCCTGCAATCTGCCGAAGGCCTTGAGAAAAGCTCTGATTCTGTGCGGGCATAAGCCTCTCCCCCGCTTCCGGCACCGGCGGGGCCGCCATCTCCCCGGACACGGGAAGAATCAAAAGGCAGCACAGCAGCAGACCAAGGCAGACCTTTCTCATCCGTACCCCACCATTTCCGTGATACATTCCAGCAGCGCCGTAAACATGGGCACAGACAGGCAGAGAATGGCTGCCGTCCCCAGCAGGCGCAGCATCTTGGCAAGGGCGGCGTTTCCCGCATCGGCGCAGACAAGCCCCGCCACCTCTGCCGTCAGTCCAATGCCCGCCGCTTTCAGCAGCAGCTCCAGAGCATCGGACCGCAGATTTCCCACCTGCTCCAACTGCCGCAGCAGCTCCGTCACCGGCTCCAGCAGGCGCAGCATGAGCACAGCAGCCATGGCGATCACCGCCGCCGTGAGCACCGCCGACAAGTCCTTTTCCTGCTTCTGCAGTGCCAGGCCCAGCACCGCCGCCAGCAAAATTCCGGCAGCTCCCTTAAAATACAGCTCCATCAGAATTCGAACAGCGTCTTCACCAGGTCAAACAGCTCCGCGATCTTCTGCGCCACCATCATCAGCACGACCACCAGCCCCGCCAGCGTGGTCATGGTGGCCTGCTCCTCTCTGCCGGAGCGGGACAGCACCTGATTCAAAATGGAGACAATAATGCCGATGGCGGCAATCTTAAAAATCAGGTCAATATCCATAGCCTACAGCAGCAGAATCGCCAGAGCCGCCCCGGCGCAGAGGCCCAGGGTTCTGTAGCTGCGCAGGCGCTGCTGCCGGTTCCGCTCCAGCTCCCGCAGCTCCCGGCGGCATCCCTCCCGGGCGCTTTCAATGCCCCGCAGCTGCCCATCCAGGTCAAAGCGGCCCAGGGTTCTGCCGAGCTGCCAGATACGCTTTCGCAGCCGCATGGGAATTCCCGGCTGCTTATCCAGGCTTGTCCGCAGGCACTGCTCCACATCGGAGCCACTGTGGGCATCCAGCGCTCCCGCAAGGTCCAGGAACAGCCGCCTGAGACACCCGCCGGACCGCAGGGCGCACAGCTGGAAAAGCTCCGGCAGCGCCGTCAGCCGGTAGCGCAGCTCGCTTTCCATAAAATCCAGATTTTCCAGCAGCTGCCGCAGCAGCCGCTCCTGGCGCATTGCCTCCCCAGCTACGGAGAAGCCAAATCCGCCGCAGCCGCCGATGACCAGAATTGCACCGATCCATTTGTACTCCATGGTTCCATCCTTTCCAAGCGATACGTCTTGTGTTCATTGAGCAGCACCACCGTCTGAAACACCCCTGCCTCCAGCAGCAGCCGGTAGCAGGGCCGCCGGGCCAGATCCTCCAGGGCGCTGCCGTGGGCGGTTGCCAAAAGCTTCACCCCGCAGCCCCCCGCACGGACCAGCGCCCGGGCATCGGCCTCGGCGGTGATCTCATCTACGGCAATATAGTCGGGCGCCATGGTTCGCAGAACCATGGTAATGCCGATTTCTTTTTCGCAGCCGGAAAGCACGTCCAGCCCCTCCCCGGTCTGAAAGCCCGGTGGAAACAGCTCTCTCCGGCTGTCCACCACAGCCACGGCGGCTCCCTTCGCAAGGCAGCGGCACAGGTCCCGCAGCAGGGTGGTCTTGCCCCATCCGGGGGCGCCCAGAATCAGCACAGACCCAAGATCTGCACTTTCCGCCGGGGCAATGCCCCGGATATCCCGGGCCACCCGCAGACACAGGGAGCTGATGCGGCGAAACCCCGTAACGCGCCCCCCTTCCGTCACCGTCTCCCCGCACACCCCCATGCGGTGACCGCCGGCAATTGTGAGGAACCCTTCCCGGGCAGAGGCAACGGACCAGGGGGAATAGCTGCTGGCCGTATTGACGCAGTATTCCAGGTCCTTGTCCGCAACAGGCCTGTCCAGCCGCCAGACCCGGTCCAATAGCTCCAGCGCGGGTCTCTTCCCCAGCCGCAGCCGCAGCTGCCGCAAAGAGCCGGCCCCAAGCGCATCCACCTGCTCCTGCATCCAGGGCGGCAGCACCCCCAAAAAGGAACCCCAGGACGTATCCACGGCCCATTCCCCCTCTCTGGGACAATCTATGTATGGCGGGGCTTAAAAATGCCGTGCAAACAAAAGCACCCGAAGAAAGGCCTTTGGAACCTTCTTCGGGTGCTTCCACCTGATTACGCTTTGTTTTCCATTTTCTTTTGCATGGCCGCGTGCTCCTCCACCAGATTCTCGTGAAGTCTGGCAAAGCTCCAGGATGCATTATGCTCTGTGACCACGGCTTTCAGCGTCACCGGCACATTTCTTGCCCGAAGCTGAGCCAGGAAGCTGTGAAAGGCATCCCTCGGAACATTGCACAGCACCAGCATTTCGTCCTCGAATGGCACCGCGCTGCCCTTTCCCGTCTGAGCCGCCCCAGGCAGCTCTGCCAGTGCGCCTACGGAAGCCCCCGCCTCCTCCGGCTGTACCACCCGGATGCGGAAGCCATGCTGCAGGGCAATGGACTTGATGATTCTGGATTTTTCCGGCGGGATTTGATACATCAGCAGATTGTTCATTGCTTCCTCCTAAAAACAGGCCGCCCGAAGGGTCTTCTCCTCCGGGCGGCGCAAACCACTCAATCGTCCTCGGTAATGGCAGTGATAATTGCCTTGGCCTTGGATTCCGTAAAGGTCTGGATGCTCTGCTCGGGGCTGCCGTCCTTGAACAGGTCGATCAGCTTGCCGGACAGGTCCATGTCCGCATTGGGGCACTGGAGAGAATCCAGTGTCATCTCCGGCAACAGGGGCAGCAGCTCTGTGATGCAGGTGGTGATGTCCGAATTGGTCATATCCGTCAAAACCTTGTCCAGAAGCTCATCTACAAGGGCGTTGATCTGCATCACGTTCATACCCTTGACCCGTTCCAGAACCTGAGAAACAACGGTTCTCTGGCGGGCAGTGCGCTTATAGTCGTTGTCCGCATTGCTGGAGTGGCGCATACGGGCGTATTCCTCCGCAGCCCAGCCGTCCAGCCGGTTTTCGCCCACCTTAAAGTTCCGGTCCGGGTAGTCCTTGAACTTCTCGTTCATATAGGCGGCCTCGTCCTCGTCCAGGTCTGCGGTGATATAACCCACGGCGTTGATAATGGCATCGAAGGCATCCAGGTTGATCTCCACGTTGTAGTCCACCACAGCGCCGAAGTTCCGCTCAATGACCTGATCCATGATCTCCATGGCCCCCAGGTCGCCGCCCCACTTATAGCCCATGGCATAGGCCAGGGTCAGCTTGGTCTGACCGGAGTGGGGATTTCCATAGGTATCGTAAACCTGGGGAATCACCACGAAGCTATCCCGCAGGAAGGAGATCATGGTGATCTTCTTGGTCTCCTTATTCACGGATACCAGCAGCACCGTGTCGGAATTCTTGCTGTCCTCTCCCGGCCGGGCATCCTGACCGATCAGCAGGAAATTGACAATCTTGCCCAGCTTGCCATACCCCACCTCTGTGGGCTCCGTTGCCTCCGTGGTGGGAGGCGCGGTAGTCTCCGTGGGCTCCGTTGTCTCCTCAACCATGTATTTGCCGATGTCCTCTGCTGAGAGCTGGTTGTCGCCCCGCTCGGCCCGGTTGATCTTGTTCATTTTGGATACCACAAACCACGCAGCCAGTGCTCCCACCACCAGGACCACCGCCAGGATCACCGCCACAACGATTACCCAAGTCTTGGTCTGCTTTCGGGGCTTCTGCGGCTTCTGGGCCAAATAATGTCCGCCTTTGCTCATTGTTTTCCTCCGATAAAAGATTTGCTTATTTTGCGTATGGAAATAGGATGTCTGAAAAAGCAATTGGGCCGCCGGGAAGGCCGCCCAATTGTGAGAAACTTACTTTTCGACAACTTCCAGGATACCCATGGGGCAGGCCTTGGCGCAGATACCGCAGGCGATGCACTTGGAGGCAGGATTCTCTTCCTTCAGCACCATGACCTTCATGGGGCAGGCCTCAACGCACTTGCCGCAGCGCACGCAGTTCTTCTTGTTGATCATGTACACGCCGGTCTTGGGGTTCTGGGTGATGGCATCGTGCTCACAGGCCTTCATGCACTTGCCGCACTGGATGCAGACATTGGGCTTTGCACCGCCATCCTTGCCGGAGACGATACGGATGCAGCTGTAGTCCTCGTTGAACTCCTTGTAGAACGCAGTGGAGCAGGCGCTGACACAGGCCAGACACGCCATGCAGGGCGCGTCCTTCTTCACGGTTAACTTTTTCAAGACAAACTCCCCTTTTTGTTTTTTGTTACGCCCCTATATTATACAGGTAATCGACGAAAATAGCAACAACAAAATCTTTAAATCTTTTTTCACTTTTTTCTGCTTAAACCTGTTTGCGCTGGGAATAATACCGCTGAATCCAATTGATTCGGAGGAGAAGAAAATGAAAAAGCGATTCCCATTCACTCTGCTTCTGGTTTTGGTTCTCTGCCTGTTTACCGCCTGTCGGGGCGGCAATTCCGGCATGACCACCGTGCCCACTACCACGGCCACCACGGCTGCAACTCAAACAACCGCGCCCACCACCATGCCCACAACGCAGCCCGAGACAACTATGGACAATGGCAACGGCCCCCTGGACACGCAGCCCCAGGACGGCGAGGCCCAGGAAACCACGGGCGAAACCTTGGAGACCAACGGAACCAACCAGGCACAGCGTTAATGCAAGGGAGGGACGCTCCAAAATCGGGCGTCCCTCCTTTTATTTCCCCGTGGAGCCGAAGCCACCGGTGCCCCGATCGGTTTCATCCAGGGTATCGGCCTCAAAATAAACAGGCTGAATCACCGGCGTCACAACCAGCTGGGCGATGCGGTCCCCGTTGGCAACCCTGCGGCTCTCCGCGCCATGGTTGTGCAGGGCGATCATAAATTCCCCCCGGTAGTCGCTGTCAATGACGCCAACCTTGTTGGCCGGGGCCAGATCCTGCTTGCAGGCCAGGCCGCTGCGGGCATAGACAAGGCCTACATAGCCTCTCGGCAGGGCCATGGCAAGCCCTGTGGGGATGAACACCGTCTGCCCGGGGGCGATGGAGACGCTTTCCTCCAGGCAGGCATACAAATCTGCCCCTGCTGCCTCCTTGGAGCCGAACTTCGGCATGACCGCGCCGGGGCGCAGCTTCTTCACCGCTACTTTTTCCATTCCTTCAAGCCCTTTCCTTCCGCCTGCCAGTCTTCCCACAGCACAATCTTTCCGGAAGCCAGGGTAGCGGGCATATCAATCAATCTCTGATTCTCCGACCCACGGAACCGCAGGGCCAGATTTTTCTTTTCTTCCACAAAGGGGCCGTCCACCAGCACATCCAGATAGCTTAAAAATTCCTGGGTCACCGCCCAGTTTCCCAGGGTGTGGGAGGTGATTTTTTCATACAGATATCCGGAAAAGGCCCAGATGCTCTTCTGGGGATAGGCCTTTTTCACCTGCCGCAGCAGCTCCACAATCGGTCCCTGATTCTCCGGCTCAAAGGGTTCGCCGCCCAGCAGAGTCAGGCCCTTGATGTAGCCCGGCTTCATCATGTCCAGAATGGTCCGGATGGTCTGCTGGGTAAAGGGCTCGCCGTAGTCAAAATCCCAGGCCACCTCATTGAAGCAGCCCTTACAGTGGTGGGTGCAGCCGGATACAAACAGGCTGATGCGCACACCGGGGCCGTTGGCAATATCACAATTTTTGATGGTTGCGTAATTCATTCTTGTTTTTTCTCCTTTGCGGCGCTGTCGGCACCGGAATCCGGGAATTGCGCCCGGTATTCGTCCCACAGCTCCGTATGATTCCGTCTGCGCAGACCCCGGCGGACCAGACGGCGAACAGTATCATAGATCACGGCGAACAGGGGCACACAGATAATCATGCCTACAATGCCCCACAGGCCGCCGAAGAGGATGATGGAAAACATGACCCAGAAGCCGGATAGGCCCGTCCGGTTGCCCAGAATCTTGGGGCCGATGACGTTGCCATCCAGCTGCTGCAAAACGATTACCCAAATCAAAAACCACAGCGCCTTTAGAGGGCTGTCAATCAGAATCAGCAGTGTTGACGGAACGGCGCCGATGACCGGGCCGAAGAAGGGGATCACATTGGTCACGCCCACGATCACCGAAACAAGCAGGGCGCTGGGAATCTTCAAAACGGTACAGCCGATATAGCACAGCACACCCACAATGGCAGAATCGATGATCTTTCCGTCAATGAAGCCGCCGAACATCCGGTCGATGAATTCCACCTCTTCCAGAATCCGATCGGCCCACCGGTCCGAGAATATGCTGCGGACAATGAGCCGGGCCTGCTTACCGCAGCGCTTCCTGCCATGGAGCACATACACGGCAACAATGAGGCCGATGAGGATATTGTACACAAATTTCAGCACCTGCCAAACGCTGGTGCCCACATTGGTCACCAGACTGGAAACCTGGGGGATCACATTGGCCTGCACCCATTTGTCAATATCCGTAAAGTAGCTTCTGTAGTTTTTCTCAACGAACTGCACCACCCGCTCGTCCTTACCGAAGGTCTCCGTGGCCCAATTCACCAGCTGCTCCATCTTGGTAGGCAGTGCATTCCAGAGCGTGACAACGCTCTCCACCAGCTGAGGAACCACCATGGTAATCAGAGCATACACAACCAGAATGCCCACCATCAGGGAAAAGACCACCGCAAAGGCGTTGGCAAACCGGCGCATTTTTTTCGGCAGCCGCAGCTGGAAAAAGGCCTCCAGGGAATTGCACATGGGCCGCAGCAAATAGGCAATGATGCCGCCATAGATAAAGGGGGCCAGAATGGTACTCAGTTGGCTGATCACATTCCCGATACCCTGGAGCCGGTACAGGAAGAAGAAAAACAGCACACTGAGGCTGATGGTGCCGAACCCCGCCATCATGGCATAAAAATACCGTTGTTTCTTTGGATCTTTCATGGACTTCAACTCGTTTCTGATTCGTTTAGAATCAGTATACCAGTACCTAGCAAGTTAATAATGAATAAACTATGAACATTTCAAAAGCATTTTCCGAGAAATGTTTACAAATTCTTCGCACCCGATCCCGGGAAAGGCCTTGCCATCCAACTTCTTTTGGGGTAAAATAGAAAAAAGATTTGGTAAGGAGTGGTTTTATGCCCTATTATTACGGCTTTGACTGGACCTATATCGTCCTGGTCCTGCCCTGCGTGATTCTCTCGCTGTGGGCCAGCGCCAATGTGAACAGCACCTTCAAGCGCTATTCCCAGCAGTATTCCCGCCGGGGGCTCACCGGAGCCCAGGCCGCAGCCCAGGTACTCTCTGCCAACGGTGTCTCCGGTGTGCGGATCGAACGCATCAGCGGCAATCTGACAGACCATTATGACCCCAGAACCAACGTCATCCGCCTCTCCGATGACGTCTACGGCAGCACCTCCACCGCCGCCATCGGCGTTGCCTGCCATGAAGCGGGGCACGCCGTGCAGTACGCCCAGGACTACACCCCCATCCGCATCCGCGCCGCCGTCATCCCCGCAACCAACCTGGGCTCCACGCTGGCCATGCCCCTGATCCTCATCGGCCTGCTGATCTCCTCCTTCGGGGACCTGTCCTATGCACTGGTCTATCTGGGCATTGCCTGCTTCGGCCTTTCCCTGGTTTTCCAGCTGGTGACCCTGCCTGTGGAATTTAACGCCAGCCACCGGGCCATGGTGGCCATTGAACAAACCGGACTCTTAACCGAGGACGAGCAGAATGGCGCAAGGAAAACCCTCCGGGCCGCCGCCCTGACCTACGTCGCTGCCACGGCCACGGCCCTGGCCCAGCTGCTGCGGCTGATCGTCCTCTTTGGCGACAGAGGAAACCGCAGAAGAGATTAAAAACGCTTTGTCTCCCGGATCAACGCCGGGAGACATTTCTTTGCAATTCTATTGACATTCCCCGAAAATCTTCGTATAATGCTCCAAGTGTCTAAAAAATAAGAGAAAGTGTGAATTTTGTGGAAGATCTCATCAATATGTATATGGAAATGGGCGTTTCTCCCGGGGTCTATGCCTATGGGGAAAAGGCGCTGGAGCGTCTCAAGGAACGCTTTGCGGCCATTGACGCCATTGCGGAATACAACCAGGCGAAGGTCTTAAATGCCATGCGGAAGAATCGGGTTTCCGCTGCCTGCTTCACAACCACCACCGGCTACGGCTACGACGACCTGGGCCGGGATACCCTGGAAAAGGTCTATGCGGACGTATTCCATACGGAGGCCGCCCTGGTCCGGCCCCAGATCACCTGCGGCACCCACGCCCTGACCGTAGCCCTCAGCGCCAACCTGCTGCCGGGAGATGAGCTGCTGTCCCCTGTGGGGATGCCCTACGACACATTGCAGGAGGTCATCGGCATCCGGGAAAGCCCCTGCTCCCTGAAGGAATACGGTGTCAGCTACCGGCAGGTGGACCTGCTGCCGGGCGGCGCATTCGACTACGACGGCATTCGGGCCGCCATCAATGAAAAGACCAAGCTCATCACCATCCAGCGCTCCAAGGGCTACGCCACCCGGCCCACCTTCTCCGTGGCCCAGATCGGCGAGCTCATCGCCTTCTGCAAGCAGTGCAAGCCGGATGTAACCGTCATGGTGGACAACTGCTACGGCGAATTCGTGGAGACCATGGAGCCGTCTGACGTGGGCGCGGACATGATCGTCGGTTCTCTCATCAAAAACCCCGGCGGCGGCCTGGCCCCCATCGGCGGCTATATCTGCGGCACTGCCAAGTGCGTCTCCCGCTGCGCCTACCGGCTCTCCGCCCCCGGCCTGGGACAGGAGGTGGGCGCAAATTTGGGCCTCATGAAGGACCTGTTCCAGGGCTTCTTTCTGGCCCCCACGGTAACCGCCGGTGCGGAAAAGGGTGCCGTCTTTGCGGCGAACCTGTATGAGCCTCTGGGCTTCAAATGCGTCCCCAACGCCACAGAATCCCGCCACGACATCATCCAGGCCGTAGAGCTGGGCAGCGAGAAGGCCATGATCGCCTTCTGCAAGGGCATCCAGGAGGCGGCCCCGGTGGATTCCTTCGCCACCCCCCTGCCCTGGGATATGCCGGGCTATGACGATCAGGTGATCATGGCGGCGGGTGCCTTCGTCCAAGGCTCCTCCATTGAGCTCTCCGCCGACGGCCCCATCCGGGAGCCCTACGCCGTATACTTCCAGGGCGGCCTGACCTGGTACCACGCCAAGCTGGGCATTCTCATGAGCCTACAGGAAATGGTCAATGCGGGGCTTGTAACACTGTAATGCAAAAAACCGTATGGCGCGAAAAACGCCATACGGTTTCTTTACGATTGAATTCCGTTCCAAAACAGGAGAAACGCCAGCAGCAGGCCCACTGTCCAGCCTATTCTTCTGGACAGCAGCTCCCAATTGGAGGGCTCTACGCTTTCCGCATCCCGGACGCGCACGGACATTCGCAGATAGAACATATCGTCCGCAAAGAAAACGGTTGCCGCAACCAGGGCGCAAACGGAAGCCCCCTCCAGCCAGCCGCTCCAGGAGCCATTGTGCTTCATTTCCGGCCCTGTGGCCAGATACAAAATCTCCTCTACGCTTGGCTCCATCGCATCCACAGGATTTCCGTTCGCATCCAGCGAAAATCCATTTGGGGTCGTGGCATAAGTTTGGATGCTGATGATATTCATATTTCCATTTCTGTCATACGCCCAGCGTTGACCATCCCAGTCCTCAACGCCGCCCCGGAACAGCAGCTTTTCGCCTTCGTATAGTTCGACACCTCTTGCCTGGACACCTGCACCCGCATTGGAGAGCAGTGCAGCAGGGTCTTCCCGGAACGTATAGGGGCCGTAGGCTTTGTCTCCCATCTGGCAGGTAATTGTCCCGTCCGATGCAACCGTAAATACCGTTTTTTGCCCGTCCACGGTTCCCGAATAAGTTGTCTGATCTTCCTGAACCTGCGGAACCAGGATCGCTCCCCGATACTGGAAGCCCACCCTGGAAATGGTCAGCGGATACGCGACGGAAAAGACCAGCAGCATCACAAGCATGACGATCAGAAGAATTCTGGGGTATACATCCAGCTCACGAAATGTTTTCATAGCACTCCCTCCGCCTTCTTTTCAAATCCCTTTTCGAAAATGCCACCCTGGAAAACAATAGCTTGTCCCTTCTGATCCTTATAGAAGGAAATCTGCTCTGTGGCCGTCAGTTGGAAGCCAAGGCGACTCAAAAGGGCCACGGAAGGGGCATTTTCCAGAGCGGTTCCCACTGTAAGCTTTGAGACTCCCAGCCCTTTGAGATAGTCCATCACGGTCAAAAGGCTTTCGAGCGCATAGCCTTTTCCCTGAAAGTCCGAATGGAAGCAGTAGCCAAGCTCATAGCCATCCGGGCGAATGTTGGCAGAGATGTAACCGATCACCTGAGCTTCCAGGCATACGGAAAAGAACAGATGGTCAAGGCCGGTTTGGGCAGCCCTGGCCCAGCGTGCAATCCGAGGCCGGACGTCTGCTTCCTCTGTACTGTGCGGACAATCGAAGCAGGCATAGGGTGACTTCGAAAAATCGAGCCAAATTGCCTGCATCGCCTTCCAGTCCGAGGCTTCCACCGGACGGACTGTCAAGCGGTCTGTCTGCAAAAGCATAGCACTTCCTCCATTGTGAAAAAGCCCGGCACAGCGCCGGGCTTTCTACGATCTTCAAGTCATTATTTGGCTACAAAGCCAATCTTCTTATAGACCTTCCGCAGGGTCTTTTCGGCAACGTAGCTGGCCTTTTCGGCGCCGGCCTTGTAAACCTGCTCCAGATAGGCCTTATCCTTCATGATGCGGCTTGCTTCCTCCCGGATGGGGCGCAGGGTCTCCACCACGGCCTCGCCCACGGCGGGCTTGAAAGCGCCGTAGCCCTGGCCGGCGAATTCCGCTTCGATGGTCTCGAAGCTCTTGCCGGTGCAGGCGGAGTAAATGGTCATCAGGTTCGACACGCCGGGCTTGTTCTCCTTGTCGTAGCGGACGCAGTTCTCGGTATCGGAATCCGTAATGGCCCGCTTGAACTGTCGCATGATGGTCTCAGGGGTGTCCATGAGGATAATCCGGCCGGTGTCCTCATTTTCGGACTTGCTCATCTTGGCGGCGGGGTTAGTCAGGCTCATGATTCGTGCGCCGACCTTGGGCACAAAGGGCTCCGGCATTTTGAACACGTCGCCGTAAACACCGTTAAACCGGCGGGCAATGGTGTGGCACAGTTCCACGTGCTGCTTCTGGTCCTCGCCAACGGGCACCAGGTCCGGCTGGTAGAGCAGGATGTCCGCCGCCATCAGGCTGGGATAGGAAAACAGGCCGCCATTGATGTTGTCTGCATTCTTGGCAGACTTGTCCTTGAACTGCGTCATGCGGCTGAGCTCGCCGAACATGGAATAGCACTGCAACACCCAGCCCAGCTCTGCGTGCTGGTGCACATGGCTCTGGATGAACAGGGTGTTCTTCTCGGGGTCGAGGCCGCAGGCGATGTACTGGGCCAGCTGCTCCAGGGTGCGGCGGCGCAGATCTGCGGGGTTCTGCCGGACGGTAATGGCGTGCAGATCGGCCATGAAGTAGAAGCAATCGTAGTCGTCTGCCCGCTCGGCCCAGTTCTTCACAGCGCCCAGGTAGCTGCCCAGGGTCAGGTCTCCGGAGGGCTTGATGCCGGAGAGCATTCTTTTCTTCTCCTGTATTATTTCACTCATAACAAACGCTTCCTTTTTCAATTTTTTTCATTTTATCACATGAACGGTCGTTGTGCAAGGAGATTCTCAGAATAAAAAACGGTGCAGACCCATTCATGGCCTACACCGATCATTCCTTTTCCTCTTTTGAGAATTCTCCTCAAAAATCCGGGCATGACAATGTAAGCTCGTCCCAAGACCG
This sequence comes from uncultured Clostridia bacterium, assembly GCA_945963595.1. GTDB lineage: Bacteria > Bacillota > Clostridia > Oscillospirales > Oscillospiraceae > Faecousia. The sequence continues at coordinate 60,222 of CAMFMO010000007.1, forward strand.
CCAAGCCCAGACGCGCCATGCCGCAAAAGAAACAAAAGTCTGCAACATTGCCAAACCTCCATGGATTTTTACACATAGTAGCACCATCTTTTTGAAAAGTCAAGCGCTTTTGAATTGATTTCTGCTCTCCGGTATGGTATACTCTATGCTAGATTTTTATGACAAAGAGGTAGATTTTATGGATTATCAAGCACTGGCTGATCTTCTGTTTCCCGATGTAACCGCCACCCCCGAGGAGCTGGAGGCGCGATTCCCCCAGCGGAACCTGCCGGAAGGGGCCGTCGTGACCCGCATGGCCCCCTCTCCCACAGGCTTCGTCCACCTGGGCAACCTGGTACAGGGCATGATCTCCGAGCGGATGGCCCACCGGTCGGGCGGCGTACTGTTCCTTCGCGTGGAGGACACCGATGCCAAGCGGGAGGTTCCCGGGGCTGTGGAGGTTCTGATTGAATCTCTGAAACACTACAACATTCACTTTGACGAGGGCGCTACCATCGACGGCGACAACGGCAGCTACGGCCCCTACCGGCAGCGCCAGCGGGCGGATATTTACCATGTGTATGCCAAGAAGCTGGTCTCCGAGGGCAAGGCCTACCCCTGCTTCTGCACGGAAGAGGAGCTGACCGCCATGCGGGAAAAGCAGGAGGCCAACAAGGAAACCACCGGCTACTATGGCCCTTACGCCATCTGGCGGGACCGGAGCATGGAGGAAATCCAGGCCCAGCTGGCCGCCGGCAACCCCTGGGTGCTCCGCTTCCGCTCTACGGGCTCCATTGAGCACCAGTTCAAATTTGACGATCTGGTAAAGGGCAAGCTGACCATTACGGAGAACAACGTGGACCACGTGCTGCTGAAATCCGACGGCATTCCCACCTATCACTTCGCCCACGCCGTGGATGACCACCTGATGCGCACTACCCATGTAGTCCGGGGCGATGAGTGGCTGTCCACCCTGCCCTTCCACATCCAGCTGTTCCAGGCCCTGGGCTTCAAGCTGCCGAAATACGTCCACATTGGACCGCTGATGAAAATGGACGGTAATTCCAAGCGGAAGCTCTCCAAGCGGAAAGACCCCGAGCTGGCTCTGACCTACTACAAGGCGGAGGGCTTCTCTACACAGGCCATGCGGGAATACCTGATGACCGTCCTCAACTCCAACTTTGAGGACTGGCGGCGTGCAAATCCCGATGCGGATATCGACACCTTCCCCTTCAGCCCCAAGAAGCTGAACCCCGCAGGCTCTCTGTTTGACTATGCCAAGCTGATCGACGTCAGCAAGAACGTCATCTCCCGCATGAGCGCCGAGGAGGTCTATACCCAGCTGATCGAGTGGGCCAAGGAGTTCCAGCCGGACTTTGCCGAAAAGCTGGAAGCAGCCCCCGCCTATGCCAAGGCGATTCTCGCCATCGGCCGTGGCGGCAAAAAGCCCAGAAAGGATCTGGCAACCTGGAAGGATGCCAAAGACTACATGGGCTTCTTCTACGATGAATACCTGGAAAAGCCCGTCTTCGATAAGAAGTTCAGCAAGGCCGTCATTGCAGACGTGCTGAACCGGTTCCTGGAGAGCTTCGACATGGCGGATGACTCCACCGTCTGGTTCAACAAGGTCAAGGCCATCACCGAGGCCATTGGCTTCACCACCGATATGAAGGCCTATAAGCTTGACCCCGCAGCCTACCCCGGCACCGTAGCCGATGTGTCCACCTTCCTGCGTCTGGCCGTCACCGGCAAGACCAATTCCCCGGACCTGTACACCGTCATGCAGCTGCTGGGCAAAGAGCGGACGGAGAGCCGCATCCGCAGCGCCCTGGCTCAGCTTGGTTAAAAGAAAACCTTTTCGTAAATTTTCCCAGCAGGGGCTGTGACGGATTGACTTTTCCCGTCAAATTGACTATAATGTAGGTATCAAAAAACGCATTGGAGGTGATGTTATGGAAAAGAAAATCATTACCATTAGCCGTGAGTTTGGTGCCGGTGGACGTACCATTGGCCATTTGGTCGCGGATAAGCTGGGGATTCCTTTCTATGACGGCAAACTCGTTGAAGATATTGCAAAAGAATCCGGCTTCGCGCCGAAGTTCGTGGAAGAGCATTCCGAGCACTCCCCCAGCGGCAGCGTATTCTCTTATGCTTTCGCGCCCCAGGGCGTTCCCGGGATCATGAACGGCCTGTCCACGGCGGACTATCTGTGGAACGCCCAGTGCAACGTCATTCTGGAGCTGGCTGAGAAAGGTCCCTGTGTCATTGTGGGCCGGAACGCAGACTACATCCTGAAGGACCGCCCCGATGCACTGCACGTCTATGTCAGCGCAGACCTGGCTTTCCGGGAAAAGCACATTGTGGAGCTCTACGGCGAAAACGACAAGACCCCCGAGCAGCGTCTGAACGAAAAGGATAAGCGCCGCCGGGTGAACTACCAGCACTACACCGGCCGCACCTGGGGTCAGGCCCAGAACTACGACCTGTGCCTGCGCTCCAGCACCTTGGGCTTTGACCAGTGCGCCCAGATCATCATCAACGCCGTTGAAAAGTCCAAAGAGAAATAACGTGTCCTAAATTTTTTGGGGTCAGGCTTTCGCCTGACCCCCTTTTTCTGCTTGTCTGCCTTACACCTGGGCAGCCTCTTTTTGCTCCTCGTCAATATGGATGCTGACGCCATTGACCTCCACGTTTTCATCGGCACAGATCATGATGTACTTCACGCCGCCGATGACCCTGGTCTCGATGAGATCGCTCCGGGTGGGGTCTACCTTGATGGACACATCCGGAGTCTTGATCTCAAAGCGCTTGCTGTCGATGATGTTCTTGGGGTGCAGGTCTGCCTCAAAGCCGAAGGTCTCGTCATAGTCCACGCTGAACTTGGCCAGGTGCTCCTCGGACACGCCGCAGGAGGCCAGGGCTTCCTTCACATCCGCCTTGGCAATCATCAAAGGCTCCGGCACCTTGGCCTCCTTGTGCAGCTCAATGCGCTGGCACAGCTGGTCATAGACGGTCTGCACCACGTCCAGGTTGCACTCGTCTCCCAGGGCCGTGGTCAGCAGGGCCTCGAAGCACTTCTTCTGCTCGGCAGCGGGCATGGGCACCGGGGTATTGAACAGGGCCTCGATCAGGGCATCCTGTCTCACCTTGATGTCGTGGGTATAGTACAGGGCGTTGTAGATGTTGGTTGCCCGGTTGTCAAAGGCCGGGAACAGGAAGCCCAGCGCCGGGGCGCTGACGGGCTGATTCATGGCTCCATCGTGGAAAAGCTTCTCCTCGGGCACATAGTGCAGATTCGGCTTGGTCTGCTTGACGGGGCAGATGGCGCAGATGAGGTAGGTATACACCTCTTCGGACTTATCCGAGTCGGAAAGGTCGTCCTTGCCCTTAAAGGGGACATCGTAACTGTCGCAGCCAATCAAAATCAGGTAATTGCCCTCCAGGGTTACGGAGTCGATGATCTTCTGGAAGAAGCTGTGCAGCAGCTCGTCATCCCCCAGCTTGGATTCCCGCAGGTCCATGAGCAGCTTATGCTCGGGGCTGCCCGCCACCTGGGAGGTCTTGAAGGTGATATCAATCAGATTCTTGCCGACGGAGCCGGACAGCACCCGCTTAAAGAGGGCAAAATACTTGTCCCCCTCGTTTTCCGGCATAATGCCGGTGCTCTGGCTGAACTCCGTAATGATCTCCTTGTTGTCATTGACAAAGCAGCCATAGATTTTCGTAATATTGCTGCGATCTCTGCGCAGATGGCGGCGAATCTCGCCGATTTCCTTATCGTTCATGGTGTTACCTCGTTTCTATACGAAATGCCTCCGTATTATAGCACAGGTGTTCGGAAAAATCCAGAAGAAAAATAGGAGGGGCCGCGGCCCCTCCTATTGGTTCACTTCTCTTCCGGGAGCGTATCGATTGGCAGATGCTCCAAAGGAACTTCGCTGTAAGAATTCAAAAGCGTCTCGGCTTCTTCCCGGCTCAAGTCTTTGTCAATATGAATGCCACTAAGGCTCAGGCCGAAGCAATCATTGGCAATGTCGTAGACCAGGCGATTCTGCACGATCAGGTTTCCCTGCTCTACGGTATAGAAGCAGTAGAGCTGATAGGCCTGCCCTACCTCTTCGTAGGTCTTCAGAACGTTTTTTTCGCAGAGGGAAACCGTACCCTGAATGCCAAAGGCCTTGTCCCCTTCTGTCAATACCGGAGCGGTTTTCCCATCCTTCATGGTATAGAGGCTGGGGTTTCCATCTCCGTCCCAGAAAATGCACTCGTCGGTGCCGTCTCCGTCCAGGTCAAGAAGCGCGTATTCCGTCACCGCCCCCAAAACCATGCGAAGCTTCTGGTAGCTATCCTGGGCAAAGGGGTCGTCCGCGTCCAGCATGGCCTCATACTCCGCATCGGCCTTTTGAAGCTGAGGAAGCACCTGATCCATATTCGCCTTATGAGGCTGGATGGAAAAATCAATATGCTCTGCCAGCCATTCGATGTCCTGATCAGACATATCGACTCTCTTCCCTTCGTTGCCATTGGGATAATATTCTGTTGTAAAGCGGGAATAGAGAAAGGCATCTTCCCGATCACAAATCAGGTAAGTCCAGTCATTGGCGGGCTGCTGCGGGTCTCGGGACACAACAATCAGGATTGTTGTACCGTCATTACGGGTATAGGTCCATTCCCTGACATTCGCAGTGCCGTATGTTACCAGGCGATTCGTACTCAGGTATCCTTTCTGTGCGTAGGTAAGCTGCACATCCACGGGGTAGTCCCAGGTGAAAGCCGGCTCTGTTGGACGAATATCTGTCGCTAAAGTTACATTTCCGTTTTCAAAAAACGTACACAGCCGCAAGTCGTCTGCATCCTTTGCATCACTGACAATATCCTTCTGCACACCAACGGCATTCCACCCCAGCTCCCAATCATAATGGTAGGCTGTCGCCATTCGTCCCGCCAGCTTCAAATCGTATTTCTTCGCGATTTCGTCCAGCTTGTCCACCATCTCCTGGGAGTAGACATCGTAGGCGTCATATTCTTCCAACGCCTGGAATTTTCCCTGGGCGGCCATATAGATGGTGTGGTCGGTATCGTAGCCCTTGCAGAATTCATACCACTCCTTGGCGGCCTTCTGCTCCGGGGTATTCTCCAGGCCCTGGAGGGACAGAACTGTTTTTGTGACCTCCGCTGCCTCGTGTCTTTCCCCATCGGCGTCAATCCAGGCCGGTGCCGTGGTTTCGTATTCATCCAGCTTCAGCTGCTTTGTGCTGAGGGCAGCGACGGCGCAGCCCATAAAAATTGCCATTGCGGTAATGATCGCCGCAATCAGAAGGGTTTTCTTGTATTTCATCGTCCGTTTCCTTTCCGCAGGCCGATGACCGGATGCGGAAAGGATGTTTTCCAATAGGGCATTCTTCTCCTGCCGCGTCAGTGTTACAGTGTCGAATGCCTGCTTTATTTTCTGTTCCTTCATTCCAAATCACCGCCTAACATGGTTTTCAGTTGTTTTCGGGCACGGGCAAGCCGGGTGCGGACCGTGGGCTGGGGACAGTGCAGGAGTCCGGCAATTTCTCGGGTGGTATAGCCCTCATAGTAGTAGAGATACACCGCCGTCTTATAGTCCGGGGGTAAGCGGAAAATCGCCTCCAGCACCGGATTTGCTTCCGGCCCTCTGTCCCCTGCCAGCTCCGTATGCTCGTCCAGATCCTCATCGGTTCGGTAAAGCCGTTTCAGCTGATCCTTGCACAGATTGGATGCCGTAACGATGAGCCACGCTTTTTCGTGCCGCTGGTTTTCGAAGGTCTTCCCGGAGGCGATGAGCCGCAGGAAGGTCTCCTGGACCATGTCCTCCGCCTCCGGCTTGTTTTTCATAAAGGAATAGCAGATACGGTAGACCGTATCAATTTGCCGATGATAGATTTCCGTGATCTCTTTGTCCGTACGCAACAAAGAAGCCATGGTCACCACCTCCTCTCACCTTAGATACGACCTGCAGGCGCAATTTGTTTCATTTTCAAAAAAATCAGCGTGGAAGTCGTCCACGCTGATTTTTATAGGGAAGCCCCCTCAATCCCAGAGGCAGCTCCAATTCTTTACGAAATATTCCACGCCGGAGTACACCGTGGTCACCACGATCACAATGGAGACCACCAGGCCCACCACCGTATTGGTGGGGAAGAGCAGCCAGGCGATGATGCCCACCATGGTGCTGGCGGTCTTCACCTTGCCGCTCCAGGCGGCGGCGATGACGCGGCCCTTGGGGGCGGCCACCAGGCGCAGGCCGGTGACGGCGAACTCCCGGGTGAGGACGATCATCAGCGCCCAGGCGGGGAACCGGCCCCACTGGGTGAACATCGTCATGACGGCAATGGTCAGCAGCTTGTCCGCCAGGGGGTCCAGGAACTTGCCGAAGTCCGTCACCTGGTTGCAGCGGCGGGCGATTTGCCCGTCCACAAAGTCGCTAAGGCTGCCGAGAATGAAAACAGCCAGGGAGATCCACATCCATGTGCCGCTGACGCCGCCGCTCAAGTACAGGGTCACCATCATAACGGGAATCAGAAATACCCGAAAAAGCGTAATTTTACTTGCAGTTGTCATACCGTTTCCTCCGCTACGTAGCCTGCCAGGTCGCCGTCAATACAGCCGTCGATGGTCACATTCACAAAATCGCCCTCATGCAGAGGCTCCTCAGAGGCAATCCAGACCCGCCCGTCAATGTCGGGAGAATCAGCATAGGTTCTTCCGTAGAACTGCTCCTGCTCCTCATCGTAGCCGTCTACCAAAACTTCCATTGTCTTGCCGATCTGGGCGGCATTGTATTCGTCCATGATCTGAGACTGAATCATCTCCAGGGTTTCCGCCCGCTCCTTGGCAACCTCTTCCTCCACGTGGTCCATGGTAGCTGCCGGGGTTCCCTCCTCCGGAGAGAACACAAAGGCTCCTACCCGCTCCATTTTCTCGTCCCGCAGGAACTGGCACAGCTCCTGGAACTCCTCCTCGCCCTCGCCGGGCAGACCGGCAATGAGGCTGGTGCGGATCACCAGGCCGGGAATTCTGGCGCGCAGCTTGGCAAACAGGTCCACAATCAGCTTCTTGTCCCCCCGGCGATGCATGGTGGAGAGGATCTTGTCATTGCAGTGCTGAATGGGAATATCCAGGTACTTGACGATTTTGGGTTCGCTTGCAATCACATCGATGAGCTCGTCATCAATTTCATCGGGGTACACATAGTGCACACGAATCCAGTGCAGGCCCTCGATTTTGCACAGCTCCCGCAGCAGCTCCGGCAGCAGCCGCTTGTGCTCCGGGAAATCCGTGCCGTAGCGGCTGGTATCCTGGGCGACTACAATCAGCTCCTTGGTACCGTTGGCTGCCAGAACCCGGGCCTCGTACAAAACGTCGTCCATCTGGCGGCTGCGGTACTTGCCTCGCAGATAGGGAATGATGCAGAAGGCGCAGCGGTTGTTGCAGCCCTCGGCAATCTTGATGTAAGAGAAATGCTCGGGAGTGGTGACCATCCGGCCCACTTCCTCCTCCGGCGCGTCAATGGAGCCGAAATCCACAACCTTGTGGCCGGAGAGCAGCTGCTCAATGGCGGGAACGATCTTGGTATAGCTTCCCGTGCCCAGGACGCCGTCCACCTCGGGCATTTCCTGGAGAATATCCCCCTGGTAGCGCTGGGACAGGCACCCTGTCACCAGAATTTTGCCCACCTGGCCCTCCGCTTTCAGCGCGGCAGTCTGCAAAATATAGTCGATGGCCTCACTTTTTGCTGAGTCGATGAAGCCGCAGGTATTGATCACCACCACGTCGCTGCCCGCGACGCCCTCGTTTACCGTATGTCCGGCTTCCTGCACCCGGAACATCATCCGTTCGCAGTCCACCTGATTCTTGGCGCAGCCAAGAGAAATAAATCCGATTGTTGCCATTATTCTTCCTCCGGGAAATCATCTGTATCTAAGGAAAGCTCGCTGAGGGCCTGCCGGATCGCGCCGTAGCTGTGGCCCCGGCGCAGAAGCGCGTCGATGGCCTTCTTTTGCAGTTTTGGGTCTTGACTACCCTTCAATTTTGCCCGAAGAAAATCGGCTATTTTCTCCGTCTGGTCCGGATAATCCTCCAGGGCCGCTTCCCAAAGCTCCCGGGGAATCCGTTTTTCATAGAGGACCTGCTTTGCCCTGGACCTGCCATAGCCCTTGGCGATGCAGGCGCGGACAATGGTCTCCGCCGTGGCGCTGTCGTCAATCAGATGCAGCTCCGACAGCCAGGAAACCGCTTTCTGGGCCTGGGCAGGGTCTTCTCCCTTTTGGACAAGCCTGTTTTCCAGGTCCTTCTTGGACACGTTGGCCGCTGAGACAATGCGCACCGCCCGCATTTTGGCGGACATCTCCGAAACGGCGGCCAAAAGCCGCTTGTACTGCTCCTGCGTCAGCTCCAGCCCCGTATACAGGCCGAAGTCCTCAATGGTCTGCCGGTAGAGCAGCAGCTTGGAGCCGTCCTCCAGGCCCAGGGTATAGCGCCCTGCACGGTCCGGGGCGGTCTTGAGGTACTCAATCCTCATCCGCGAAGTCGTCCGCCTCTACGGCGATGGGCCTGTCCGCAGCCTTTGCGGGAGCCTTGGGAGCGCCGCCGGAGATCTTCCAGAGATTCTCCCGGACCTCGGCCTCCACCTGTTCGGCCAGCTCCGGCCGCTCCTGCAGATAGGCCTTTACGCTGTCCTTGCCCTGGCCGATGCGCTCATCGCCCATGGAGAACCAGCTGCCGCTCTTCTGGATGATATCCATCTGCACAGCCAAATCGATGAGCTCGCTCCACTTGGAAATACCCTGGCCGTACATGATATCGAAGATGGCTTCCTTGAAAGGAGGCGCAACCTTGTTCTTGACAACCTTGACCCGGGTCTTGTTGCCGATGACATTGCCGCCTTCCTTGATCTGCTCAATGCGGCGGACATCCAGACGGACGGAAGCATAGAACTTCAGGGCATTGCCGCCGGTGGTGGTCTCGGGGTTGCCGTACATAACGCCGATCTTCATACGCAGCTGGTTGATGAAAATGACCACGCAGTTGGTCTTGTTGATGGTGCCGGCCAGCTTCCGAAGGGCCTGGGACATCAGTCGGGCCTGAAGGCCCACAAAGGTGTCGCCCATTTCGCCCTCGATTTCCTGCTTGGGCACCAGGGCTGCCACGGAGTCTACCACGACTGCATCGATAGCGCCGGAACGGACCAGGGCATCGGTAATCTCCAGTGCCTGCTCACCGGTATCCGGCTGGGACACCAGCAGATTGTCAATGTCTACCCCCAGGGCCGCCGCATAGACGGGGTCAAGTGCGTGCTCAGCGTCCACGAAGGCCACTTCACCGCCCCGCTTCTGGGCTTCTGCCAGAATGTGCAGGGCCAGAGTGGTTTTACCCGAGGATTCGGGGCCATAGATCTCAATGATACGGCCCTTGGGCACGCCGCCGATGCCGAGAGCGGCATCCAGTGCCAGAGAGCCCGTGGGGATGGCCTCCACATTCATCTCGGGCCGGTCGCCCAGGCGCATGACAGTGCCCTTGCCATAGGCCTTGTCCAGCTGGCTCAGAGCTGTTTGCAATGCCTTTTTCTTGTCGGAGGCGGGAGCCGGTGCTTCATAGGGAGTCTTTTTTGTAGCCATGGTTCATATTCCTTTCCTGCCGTACTGTGCCAGCACGGCGCGTTCTCTTTCGTTATAATCCAAGGTCCGTTCCAGGACCGTGAAACCGTTTTCCTCCAGAATGGCGCACACCGCGTCCCCCTGGCCCATGCCAAACTCATAGCACAGGAAGCCCCCGGGCTTCAGGACCGCCCGGTAATTCTTGGTAATCGCCCGGTAGAAGTCCAGGCCGTCCGCCCCGCCGAAGAGGGCCATGTGGGGCTCATAGTTCCGGACGGAATCCGGAAGCACCTCCATTTCCTCCCCCGTCACATAGGGCGGATTGGAGACAATCATATCAAATTTTCCCAGAAATGCCGGCGGCGCTTCCGTAGCATCCAGCTGAACGCAGCTGACCCGGCCGCCCATGTGATTGCGCTGGATGTTCTTCCGGGCCACAGCCAAAGCAGGTCCCGAAAGGTCCGCCAGCGTCACCCGGGCATCCCGCAGGCGGCTGGCGACGGCCAGGCCGATGCAGCCGGAGCCGCAGCACAGGTCCAGAATTCTGGGGTCTTTGTCCAGGAACAACCCCCGGTGAATGGCAAGCTCTGCCACGGCACAGGTGTCGTCCCTGGGAATCAGCACATCGGGAGTAACATACAGGTCCAGCCCATAAAAGGTCCACTCCCCCAGCACATAGGGCAAGGGCTCTCCGCCTAAGTAGCGGTCCACCGCCCGGTCAACGGTCAGGCACTGCATTTCACTGACGGGGCTGTCCTTTTCCGCCAGAAAAGATTCCTGGCTCAGGCCCAGCAGGGTGCTGATGATGTCCCGGGCCATGGGGCCTGCGGCTTCCTGGGTCTCTGCTTCCATTAGCCGCTGGCGGGTGTGCAGATAAAGCTCTGCATATGTCTCTACCACCGGTCGGCCCCCGCTTCCCTGGGCAGAACTGCCTGAACGGCGGTAATGCCCACCTCGATCATGCTGTCGTCCGGCTCATTGGTGGTGAAGTGCTGCAGCAGCATACCCGGGGCAGTCAGAACTCTGGTAAAGCCATTGTCATGGCGGCCTGCCCAGCGGTTGATTTCATAAGTAATGCCCACAACCAAAGGCAGCAGCAGCAGCTTAAAGGCGATCATCAGCAGCCGGTAGCCGAAGCTGCCCCGCAGAGCGTTCAGCCCCGAAAACAGGGTCAGCAGCAGCGAGGACGCAATGGAGAAAATCAGAATGGAAATGACCATAATCACCAGCAGGAAGCTGGTTCCGCAGCGGGGGTGGAAACGGGTCATTTTCCGGACGTTCTCCACGGTCAGCGGCAGCCCCGCCTCGTAGCAGCGGATGGTCTTGTGCTCCGCTCCGTGGTAGGAGAACACCCGGCGCATTTCCTTCATTCTGGAAATCAGAAGCATATACCCCAGGAAAATCACCATACGAATCAGGCCTTCCAGCAGATTCAAAACCAGAATGCTGGAAATGGCCTTGTCAAAGAAGGAGGCAACCGTCATGGGCAGCAGGAAAAACAGCGCAATGGACAGGCACAGGCCCATAGCCACCGCAATGCCGACCAGCGCCTTCTGAAAGCGCTCGCTGCCCAGATTCTTTTCCAGCCACAGGTCAAACTTTCCGGGCTCCTCCTGCATCTCCTCAGGGGCCAGGTCCGCGGAGCGCATCAGCGCCTTGACGCCAACCACCTGGGCATCGAAGAAATTGAAAATGCCCCGGATAAAGGGGAGATTTTTCCAGGAACCCTTGGGGTTCAGCTTCCGGTCTGACACCTCAACGGTGAGCCCGTCTGCCCCACGGACCACAATGGCATCCTTCTCCGGCCCCCGCATCAGGATTCCCTCAATCAGGGCCTGGCCGCCGATGGAGGTTTTGAATTGTTCTTTTGGTTCTTGTTTTTCTTTCATGAACTGTCCTTTCCGTTTACTCCTGGGTCGCAGGAAGCACGATGGTAACCAGAGTACCGCCGCCCTCGGCATTTTCGAGGGTAAGCGTACCGCCATGGAGGCCTACGATCTCATCGCAGACCGCCAGGCCAATGCCGGTGCCTCTGGCCTTGGAGCTGCCCTTGTAAAACTTCTTCTTCACCAGCGGCAGCTCGTCCTCGGGAATCCCCGGGCCGTGGTCACGGATGCGGACCACCACCTGATCGTTTTCATAGGCGATGCTGGCTTCGATTTTTTTGCCGTCCTTGCCGTGCTTGGCGGCATTGTCCAGGATGTTCAGGAAGACCTGCCGCAGCCGCTTGGGGTCGCAGGGAATTTCCGGGATATCCTCGTCATTTTCCAGATATTCCAAGGTAATGCCGTCCTGGGCCAGGCGGCTGCCATACATGAAGATGGTGTCCTCAAACTCGCTGCGGATATCCGTCTGCTCCACGTTCAGGGTCATGCGGCCATCCTGCAGCCGGGTAAAGTCCAGCAGCTCCATAACCATTTCCGTCAGCCGCTTGGCTTCCGAGGAGATAATTTTCAGGCCCTGGGCCGTATCGGCATCCAGGCTTTCGTCTGCCAGCAGGGTTTCGCTCCAGCCGTTGATGACGGTCAGCGGGGTGCGCAGCTCATGGGAGAGCTGGGAAATAAACTCCGCCTGCATCTTCTCATTCTGGCTGATCTTAACGGACATCTCATTGATGGTCTCCGCCAAATCGGCAATTTCATCATTGTATTTTGTTTTGATCTGGGCACCGTAGCTGCCGTTGGCAATGCGCTTTGCCTTTTCCGTGATCTGCTCCACGGGAAGCATGACCGAGCGAATGAAGAAGCTGCTGAACAGCAAAATGATCACCAAGGCCGCCGCCAATACCGTAATGCTGATAAAAGCCGTGCTGACAATGCCGCGATCCATAACAGAGGTAGAGGTCACATAGCGCAGAACGCCGATGACCTGGCCATTGCTGTAGATCATGGGGCTGCTCACCGCCATAATCCGCTCGCCGGTATCCGGGTCTTTGCCCACAAAGGGCTGAATGGTCCGGGTGGAGATGGCCTCCTGGACCTCCGGCGTTCTGGGAGAGGCCGCCGCCCAGGTGCCATAGGAGGAGGCGACGATTTTCCCATACTGGTCAATAAACTGCAATTCCAGGGTATCCGCCTGGTCAAAGGTCTCTGCATAGGTAATGCAGGACTGGTAGAAGGTGTCGTAGTCCTGGCCAATGGCCTCTTTGAAGTAATCCGTAGTGGTGCGGGCACGGTTTTGCAGGTCCGCATCCATATTTTTGTAGCAATAGGCAGCGTAGGAAGCTGTAATGGCCGATACGCAGACCAGCCCCACCGCCACGATGACCAGGGTAATATTGGTCAGCCAGCGCTTATGCAGATTGCCGATTTTTTTCAGTTCCAGTTTCATGGGGTCTTACGCGCCCCACTTGTAGCCAAGGCCCCAGACCGTTGTGATATAGGTGGGGTTGGCCGTATCATCCTCAATCTTGATGCGCAGGCGGCGGATGTTCACATCCACGATTTTCAGCTCTCCCTCATAGTCCTTGCCCCATACTGCGGACAGAATGTCCTCCCGGGAAAGGGCTCTGCCGGGATTCTGCATGAAGAGCTTCAAAATTGCATACTCCACCTGGGTCAGGCGAATGCGCTCGCCGTTCTTTTCCAGGGTGTGATTCCGGGTGTTCATGACAAAAGGTCCCTGGCTCAGCAGCTCCGGGCTGGCGACGCTGTCCCCGCCGATGCGGCGGTAGAGAGCATCAATTCGGGCAGTCAGCTCCGCAGGAGAGAAGGGCTTGGTCACATAGTCGTCCGCCCCGGTCATCAGGCCCGTCACCTTGTCCATCTCCTGCGTTCTGGCGGTGAGCATGATGATGCCCATCTGTTTATTGGTGGCCCGAATGCGGCGGCAGACCTCGAAGCCATCGATATCCGGCAGCATAATGTCCAGGATTGCCACGCCAATGTCCGGATTCTCGTTGAGCCTGTCCAGGGCCTCCTGGCCGGTTCCCGCCTCAATGACATCGTAGCCGGCCCGCCGCAGATTGATCACAACAAACGAGCGGATATTCACTTCGTCTTCCAAAATCAGTACTTTTTTCATATCCTCTTTATCCTTCCTGTTTCCAGTCCACACCGATCAGGCTAAAATCCTTCGTCAGACTCTCCTGGGTAATGCCGTAAATTCCGGAGCCAACCTCCAGCTTTCCGGCGTACACCACATTTTCGCCTCTGTAAAGTGGGAAACGGTTGTTGTCCGTGGACAGCTGCTCCCGGTCCTTTCCCGTAAAGGAATAGACGGTAAACAGCGGCGCGGCGCTCTCGTTCTGTTCGTCCCATATGTAGAAGGTGTAGCTGCTGCCGTTTTTTTCCACAGCCATGCGCTCTGCGGTCATGGCGTCCAAATCCAGCCGCAGATACCAGCCGCCGTCAACATTGTGGAAGGTGAACAGCTTCTTAATCTCATAGCCGTCGGAGTCGATGGCGTACCAATAGACCAGCTGCTGCCGCTTTTCGTCAGCCCGGTTGGGACCTGCCCGCAAATCCATCAGGCTGGGCAGCTCCATAACCCCGTCGTCATCTATGTCATCCATGTAGAGGTAATAGTTGCGCAGCGTCTGGACGCTGTAGGCCAGCTTGCTGCCGTTGTTGAGGTTCACCAGGTCTCCGTCCTTCACCATCAGCACATCGGTGACAATGGCGCTGTCGTTCATGGAGCTGGAGAGATACAGGGCCGTCTCCCCGCTTTGCAGGCGGCTGACCTTCGCGCGCATCATTTTTTCGATTCGCTGAGACAGCCGGATCTCCTTGGAGCGGAGAATGCCGCTGTTTTCATAGGTATAGAGCACGGCGCTGCCGGAGGACACATCAGTCTCCCCTTCCCGCAGCACCAGCAGGTCTGCGCTGCCGTCGGCATCCATGTCTGCGGTGAAGAACTTGGCATAGATGGTATTGATCAGCTGCTCGCTCTGCCCATCGGCAAAAGAGAAAACAGCGGCGACCCGCATCATCTGGTCGCTCAGGCGGCGGCCAACCACCAACTCGCTGCCGGGCTTCCCGTCCATATCCACATAGTCCACCTGTTCAAAGGCCGCGCCGTTCATCTGGAGCATTTCCATGAGCACGTAAGCCCCGTCCTCTGCCTCGTGAAACACCAGGATTTTCAAGGGCTTCTCGGAATTGCCCCGGGCGAAAACGATGTACTCCTGTTTTCCGTCCCCGTCCAGGTCGGCACTTTGCACCACCTGCTGATTGTCTCCATAGGTGGGCGAAGCGAACTCCAGGCCCTCCATGGCATCCTCAATGGTCTTTTGCAGCAGGGTATATTCCTCGGTTCTGCGGGGGATGCAGTACATCTGCTCCACCGTCTGATAGCCGCAGCCGGTCAGAAGCGACACCAGCAGGGTAAGCAGCAAAAGCAGTATTTTCTTTTTCAAGGCATCAGCTCCCCTATGACCATTTTCTTTTCGCATACGTTTTTATTATAACACAAATTTTCAAAATGAAAAGCACTTTGTAACCGGAAGGCACGACAATTGGGTGCGCCCTCATTTCACCACAACGTTTTCTTCCCCCAGGACGCTTCTCAGCTCCCCAAGCATATTCTCCCGCAGCTCGCACTGGGTGCCCCGGCGGGCGCGGGTGTCTTCAAAGAACAGCACAGCCTTTTCCGTTCCCGGGAACATATTGAGGATGGCCCGGATTTTGGGATAGAGCTTCCCCGCTTCCCCGGGAAGCCGCAAATAGAGCGTCCTGTTTTTGGGCGGCTCCTGGGGTGTCTGCCGCGGCATCTCCGGTCTTTCCGGCTGGGCCGCGAAATCCGAAATGCGGCGAACCCGGTTGATCAGAATCTGGGGCTCCTTGTCATCCCGCAGAGACAGCCTGCCGGTGATGACCACCGCCGCATTTTCTTTCAGCAGCTCCCCATACTGGCTCAGAACGCTGGAAAAAGCCAGCATTTCAATGGCAGCAGTGTCATCCTCCACGGTCACATAGGCCATGACGGAATTGTTCCGGGTGCTTTTGGTCTTCACAGTCTGGACAATGCATGCCACAGTGACCATCTGATTGTCCTCGTAGTGATTTTCCTCATCCATCAGCTCGCCAATGGGGATCACATGGGTGGTTTTGAGCAGCTTTCGGTAATCATCCATGGGATGCCCGGAAAGATAGATACCGGTGGTCTCCTTCTCCATGGCCATAAGCTCGGCTTTATCGAATTCCGGCCGCTTCGGGATATCCATCTTTGCGGCGCTCTCGTTTTCCAGCATGGAAAACAGGCCCATCTGCCCCTCCAGGTTCTTTTTGCGGCTGGAGGAGATGGAATCCATCATGGCATCGTACACGCCGATAAGCTCGCTTCTGTGGCAGCCCAGACTGTCCATTGCCCCGCAGCGGATCAGATTCTCCACCGCCCGCTTGTTCAGTTCCCCATCGTCCATGCGCTCCAGGAAGTCCTGCAATGAGCGGAAAGGACCGCCCTCCCGGCGCTTGGCAGCCATGCTGCGGATGAGCCCTCTGCCGATGTTCTTCACTGCCCCAAGGCCGAAGCGAATGCCCCCCTCCTCTACGGAGAAATGGTCCTCGGAGTGGTTGATATCCGGCGGAAGCAGGGCAATGCCCAGCTCCCGGCACTCGGCAATATAGGCGGAGATCTTTACGGACGAATCCAGCACAGAGGTCATCAGCGCCGCCATATACTGCCTGGGATAGTGGCACTTCAAATAGGCCGTCTGATAGGAAACCACTGCATAGCACACGGCATGGGATTTGTTAAAGGCATAGTTGGCAAAATCCACGATTTCATCGTAAATCGACTGGGCCGCGCTTTCACTGACCCCCTTGGCAATGGCACCGGAGATTCCCTGAGATGCATCGCCATAGACGAAAACCTTTCGCTCCGCCTCAATGACCTTCAGCTTCTTTTTGGAAATGGCCCGCCGGATGTTGTCCGCCTGGCCCATGGTATAGCCGCCCAGGCTGCGGAAAATCTCAATGACCTGCTCCTGGTAGACAATGCAGCCGTAGGTCACCCGCAGAATGGGCTCCAGCAGGGGCGTTTTATAGGTCACCTGGGCAGGATTCAGCTTGTTGGCAACAAATCTGGGGATGGAATCCATGGGACCGGGACGGTAAAGGGCCACAATAGCGGTGATGTCTTCAATGGAGCTGGGGTGCATGCTGATGCACACGCCGGTCATGCCGGCAGACTCCATCTGGAACACGCCGGAGGTTTTTCCGTCCGAGAGCATTTGAAAGGTCTCCGGGTCGTTGTCCGGAATGGATGCTATGGAGAAGCCGGGCTCCAGCCTCTGAATCTGCTTTTCCGCATCCTGGATCACCGTCAGGTTTCGCAGGCCCAGGAAGTCCATTTTGAGCAGGCCCAGCTCCTCAATGGTGGTCATGGTGTACTGGGTGACAATGGTATCATCATTCCGGGACAGGGGCACATAGCTGCACACGGGGTTTGCCGTAATGACAACGCCCGCAGCATGGGTGGAGGAGTTCCGGGGCATCCCTTCCAGGCGCATGGCCGTATCAATCAGCTTCTTGACCCGCTCGTCCCCCTCGTAAAGCTCCTTGAAGCGGGGGGATTCCTGAAGGGCATCCTTCAGCGTCACATGGGGACCGGCAGGGACCAGCTTTGCCACCACATCGGTTTCGGCAAAGGTGAAATTCAGTGCACGGCCCACGTCACGGATGGCACCCCGGGCGGCCATGGTGCCGAAGGTAACGATCTGGGCCACTCTGTCCGCGCCGTACTTTCTGTAGACATAGTCAATGACCTCGCCCCGGCGTTCCTGGCAGAAATCCGTATCGAAATCGGGCATACTCACCCGCTCGGGGTTCAGGAAGCGCTCGAAGATCAGGCCGTATTTCATGGGGTCTACTTCCGTAATATGGATGCAGTAGGCCACGATGGAGCCCGCGCCGGAGCCACGGCCCGGGCCGACGGGAATGCCCACGCTTTTGGCATAGTGGATGAAATCCCAGACGATCAGATAGTAATTCACATAGCCCATGGAGCTGATGACATTGATCTCATACTCCATGCGCTCCCGGTATTCCTGGGGAGCATCCGGGTAGCGCTCCTGAAAGCCCTTCTCGCAGAGCATCCGGAAATACCCCTCGTTGGTGTAGCCCTCCGGCACCGGATAGGCCGGCAGATGGTACTCATGGAACGTAAAGTCCACATTGCACATCTGGGCAATCTTCACCGTATTGTCAAAGGCCTCGTCGCAGCCCGGGAACAGCTGGCGAAGCTCCTGCTCGCTTTTCAGATAGAATTCCTGGGTTTCAAAGCGCATCCGGTTCAGATCGTCCACTGTCTTGCCGGTCTGGATGCACAGCAGCACATCCTGCATATCCGCATCCTCCCGGCGCAGATAGTGGGCATCGTTGGTGACTACCAGCGGCAGCCCCGTTTCCCGCGCCAGCCGCTGCAGGCCCTGGTTCACGGGGCGCTGCTTGTCAATGCCATGGTCCTGCATTTCCAAATAAAAATGCTCCGGGCCAAAAATACGGGAGAGCTCCAGAGCCATGCGCTTGGCCTCGTCATAGTTTTCATTCATAAGTGCCTGGGGAATGGCACCAGCCAGACAGGCGGACAGGGCGATGAGCCCTTCATGGTGTCCCTCCAGCAGCTCCAGGTCCACCCGGGGCTTTCCGTAGAAGCCGTGCAGGAAGGCCTCGGACACCAGATAGCACAGGTTCTCGTAGCCCTTCTGATTTTCGCACAGCAGAACCAGGTGGTAGGGATCATTGTCCAATCCGTGAATCCGGTCCGTCATTTTCCTGCGGGCCAAATAGACCTCGCAGCCGATAATTGGCTTAATGCCTGCGGCCTTGGCCGCCTTGTAGAAATCAATGCAGCCGTACATAACGCCGTGATCCGTAATGGCCACGGCCGTCTGGCCCAGCTCCTTCACCCGGTCCATCATACCGTCAATGCGGCAGGCCCCGTCCAGCAAACTGTACTCGCTGTGGACGTGCAAATGTACAAAGCTCATTGCGTGACCTCCTTTGCCATGGAGACAATGCGCTGCAGCCGGTGGTTCATGGCCGGCTTGGTAATAGGCGGCTCCATCATGGCCGCCAGCTCCGAAAGAGAGGCTTCCGGGTTATTCTCCCGGGCCTGGGCCGCCTGGGCAATCTTCTGGGGCAGCTTTTCCAGCAGGCCACGGTCCCGCAGAACGCGGATTGCCACCAGCTGCTCCTGGGCTGCCTCCACCACCTTGGAGGTATTGGCATCGTCACAGTTGCAGCAGCGGTTTACCTTGTTGTTCAGCTCTTTTTCCAGCTTTGCCTCCATAATGCCCATGGCCGCCACAGGCGCGCCCAAAAAGGTAAGGAAATCGGAAATGAGATCGCTGTGCTTGAGATAGAGCACCTGCGCCCCGCCCCGGGCAGCCGCCTTGGCAGGAAAACCCACGGTCTCATGAATCAGGGCCTCGCACTCCCGGGCAACGCTCAAGTGGGTCGTTGTAAATTCCAGGTGGTAGGCCTTGCTGGGGCTGGTGACGCTGCCCCCGGCCAGGAATGCCCCCCGCAGGAAGGCCGCCTTGCAGCAGTCCTCCTCCACAACCGGCAGGTTGATGTGCAGGGCCAGCGTATCCTTGGGCGCAAAGCCAAAGGATTCCATAATGGCGGCGATTTTCTGCCGATCTGTGATCTGAAACACCAGCTTTCCCTTGGTTTCCTCCCCCGGGAGGGTATCAAAGCTCACGCCGAAGGCCTTGCGGAAAAGCTTCGGCAAAAGCTTGGCAAAGTCCTGGCTTTCCGTAATAATTTTAATCAGGCTGTCCTGAAAGCAGTTGCAGAACAGCAGAATGCCGAAGCACTCCGCCAGGGCGCAGCAGCCGTCCTGGGGGTACTCCCGGCATATCTCTGCCTTGGCGGAAGCGGAAAAGGATTGCATGGCGTTCCCTCTTTCTCTTTACCAGATGCGAATTTCCGGCTCCAGACGAATGCCGGAATTCTCTTCAACAATATTGGCCACGTCTTCCAGCAGCTGCCGGACCTCTGCGGCAGTGGCCCCGCCCAGGTTCACGGCAAAGCCTGCGTGCTTTTCGGAAATAGCGGCGTTGCCCACGCGGTAGCCCCGCAGCCCCGCCTGATCGATCAGTGCGGCAGCATAGCCCTGCTTCGGGCGCTTGAAGGCCGACCCCGCGCTGGGATAATTCAAGGGCTGGGATGCAGAGCGCTTGGCCTGCAGCTCCTTCATGCGGCCCTTGATGGCCTCCGGATCATCGGGAGTCAGGGAAAACAGGGCGGTGAGCACGATGTCGCCCGAATTCTCCAGGCAGCTGTGTCGGTAGGAAAAATCCATTTGGCCGCCCTGCAGGGTGTAGATTTCTCCCGCCACGGTCATGAGCTCTGCGCTCTCACAGACGCGGCCCATCTCCCCGCCATAGGCCCCGGCGTTCATATACACGCCGCCGCCGACGGAGCCGGGAATGCCATGGGCGAATTCCAGCCCGCTTAGGCCTTCCCGGGCTGCAAACATGGCAAGCCGCGTCATGGTGACTCCGGCCATGGCCCGGATATGGGTTTCGTCCACCCGGACAAGCCCGTCCAGGCAGTCCTTCAGGCAGATCACCAGCCCCCGCAGCCCCTCATCCGGGGCCAATACGTTGGTTCCTGCACCCAGAATAACCGGTTTGCAGTCCAATAAAACGGACTTATTCAAAAGTTGCCCCAATTCCCCGGAATTTTTCGGGAATGCCATCACCTCTGCCGGTCCGCCAATGCGGAAGGAGGTGTGATTTTTGAGGGGTTCTTCAAAACAAAGGGAGATTTCAGGAAAAAAATCAGCAATTTTTCGCTGAAAAGCAGTCAATTCAGTCATAAACGCCTCCGGGTGTACGATTCTATATGAGTATACCACAATTGCGGAAATTATGCAATGGGTGCTCTGCTTTCTCAGAACGAAAAACGCGAACCGCCGGGATACGCTCTCGGCGGTTCGCGAAAACTCAGTCCAATTCTTCCGGGACGTCATCGTCCGGAGCCATTCCGTTCCGGGTGGCCCACTGCTCCTTGGTGATGAGGATATCCCGGGGCTTGGAGCCCTGGAAGGGGCCTACAATGCCCTTTTCCTCCATCTCGTCCACGATTCTGGCAGCTCTGGCATAGCCCAGCTTTAACCTGCGCTGGAGCATGGAAACAGAGGCCTGTCCGGTTTCCAGAATGACATCTACGGCGGCAGGGAGCATTTCATCTCCCTCCAGCTCGGCGTCGTTGGGTTCCGGGTCGGCGGCAGCGCCCTTGCCGCTCTTTCCGGTCTGCTGGGCCTTCTTCTCGATTTCCTCCAGAACCTGCTGGTTGTAGTCAGCCGTATAATTGTCCTTCACAAAGCTGGCAACCGCCTCCACCTCGCTGTCCGTGACGAAGCAGCCCTGGACACGCAGCGGCTTGCCGCAGCCGATGGGGGCATAGAGCATATCGCCCTTGCCAACCAGCTTCTCCGCGCCCTGGGTATCCAGAATGATCCGGGATTCCATGGCGGAGGCCACGGAGAAAGCGATTCTCGAAGGGATATTGGCCTTCATCAGGCCGGTGATCACATCTGCGGAGGGACGCTGGGTGGCAATGATCAGGTGCATTCCGGAAGCACGGCCCATCTGGGCAATGCGGCAGATGGAATCCTCCACCTCCTTGGCAGCTACCAGCATCAAGTCCGCCAGCTCATCGATGATGACAATGATCTGGGGCAGCTTCTGACCGCCCTCCTCATTGGCAACAATGCTGTTGTAGGATTCCAGATCTCTTACACCGGCATCGGACATGAGCTTGTAGCGGCGCAGCATTTCCGTCACGGCCCACTGGAGGGAACCTGCGGCCTTCTTGGGATCTGTGACCACGGGAATCAGCAGCTGGGGAATGCCGTTATAAATGCCCAGCTCCACCATTTTGGGGTCTACCATAATGAGCTTCACATCCTCGGGGCCTGCCTTATAGAGCAGGCTGATGATGATGGAGTTCATACACACGGATTTCCCGGAACCGGTGGTACCGGCGATAAGCATGTGGGGCATTTTTGCAATGTTGCCCACAATGCAGTTGCCTGCAATATCCTTGCCCACGGAGAAGGAGGACTTGCCCTTGGCCTGGGCAAAGGCCGGCGAATCGATGACCTCCCGCAGGGACACGGTGGTCACCGTCCGGTTGGGCACCTCAATGCCCACAATGGAGATTTTCCCGGGCACGGCGGCAATTCGCACACCTGAAGCGCCCAGGCTCAGGGCAATGTCATCGGCGCAGCCGGTCAGCTTGCTCAGCCGGACGCCCTTGTCCAGCTCCACTTCATACCGAGTAACGCTGGGGCCGCGAGTCACATTGATAATATGGGCGTCGATGTGGAAGGAGGCCAGGGTCTCGTTGAGCCGCCGGGAGTTCTCCCGCATCTCCTCGGTGCCGTCGGCACTGGTTCCGGCAGGACGGCGCAGCAGCTCAATGGGCGGGAACCGGTAGGCCGTCTGTTCGGCGGCGCTGCCCTGGGCAATCTCGGCGGCGACCTGCTTGGCGGACTCCGCCGCCTCCTTGGTGGTCACCTTACCGGGCTTCTCTCCGGTATCCTCCGGGGGCACAATGGGCTTGGCAGGCCGCCCCGGCTGCTCCGGCTTCACGAGCTTTGGCATCTTCTCCGGAATTGGGGGCTGCTCCGGCTCCCGTTTGGGCTCCTGCTTTTTCTGCTTAGCCGGCTCTTCAGGGGTCTTCTCCACGGGAATGCCCCGGGTAACCGGCTGGGCGGGCGCGCCATATATGGGGGTATCAATATCCAGGTCGATGGTATTCATCACGTCCGCAGCCCGGGCAGGTGTTCCGGAAGGGGCACTGCGGCGCTCCTGGGGCGGCTCTGCCTGGGCAGGGGCGGCCGCCGGGGCGGGACGCTTCTTCTGTACCGGCTGGGGCTGAGGCTCCAGCTCATCGATGGTCATCTGCACGGGCTTGCTCCTGGCCTGCTTCTTCTCAATCCGCTTCGTGGCAATATGGTTCACCACGGCGGCAGCAGGCTCCACATAGTCTGTCTCTCCCTTTTCCCAGTCCTCTTCTCTGGGCCGCTCAGCAATGGCCTTGATAAGGCTGGGGATGGTGATCTGCACAGAGCCCAGCAGGGTCAGCAAAGCGCCCAGGCCGAAGAGCAGATAAGAAATCACATTGCCGCAGGCCCAGCGGACCAGCATGGCAAGGCCGCCGCAGAGGACGCCGCCGGTGGTCCCCGCAGCGCCGCCGGTATACAGGTCTGCAATGACGCCGATTCCCTCTGCCATGCCCTGGGTCTGAACGGCCAGATGGTAAATGCTGCCGCAGAAGAATACAACGCAGATCACGCACACACTGCGCACAACCGGCTTCTGCTTCCGCCCGAAAGTCTGAATCAGGAAAATCGCCGCCAGAGCGGGAATGGAAAAATAGAATCCCACCTGACCCAGCAGCCCCAAAATCACGGATTTGAGCGCTTTCAGCAATGCTCCATCCGGATTGATGGCAATGACGAGAAACAGCACAAACAGGCATACGCACAGTACAGCCGCCAGGACGTTGGGCGACAGACCTCCCGCGAAATCCTGATTGCTCTTTTTCACCTTTTCCGGATTTTTCTTTTTGGGTGGGGTAGATTTGCCGCCGGAAGTCCCGGCGGCATTTCTTTTTTGAGAACCGGCGGCCTTCATTTCCGCCTGCGTGGGCTTCTTTTGTGCCATGAGTATCCTCCAAACCATAAAAATCTTGAACGGTATTTGAAAGCCAGAGCTTCCCGATTGGAAAGTCTGGCACTTATGCTACCAGGTTCAAGAAGAATGTAAACAGGGCAAGGCCCCAGCAATAGAACGTAAAAATAGAAAAGCTATGCTCCCCGGTAATGCGCCGCAGCAGCTTCACGCCCCCAAGGGCGCCCAGGAAGCTGGCAAAGCCTGCGCACAGATAGGTCAGCACCAGGCTGAAGCTCACTCCTTCAAAGCCACCGGAAACCACCCGAATGCCGTCGCAAACCACCGTGCAGGCCTCAATGACAATGCCCACGGCCATGGCGTTCTCCAGGGCGTACTTTTTATCCACGCCGCACACGGAACCGATGGACACCATGGCCCCAATGCCGG
Organism: uncultured Clostridia bacterium; assembly: GCA_945963595.1. GTDB lineage: Bacteria > Bacillota > Clostridia > Oscillospirales > Oscillospiraceae > Faecousia. The sequence goes on from CAMFMO010000007.1 coordinate 83,841, forward strand.
AAATGCCCGGCAGCACAGAGGCCGCACCGCCAAGGCCCATCAAAAGCCCCTCTACCCTGCTCATGGTGCGGCAATCCTTATTGCCGGAAGGGAGAAACTGCGGAATGTAGAGAATTAAGCCATTGAGCAGCAGCAGCAGTGACATAGCCAGCAGGCTCTGTCCCAGCGTCAGTGTGGCATTGTAGAAGAAATAGGCCGGGATTACGGGAAGAACCATGGTCCTCAATAGCCGGAAATCCATCAGACTTTTGGTGTCCAGAGGCCGTCTGCGCTTTTTCTTGGGGATGCGTGCCAGAGCCAGAGCACGGTTGATGCGGGTCAGCTGGGGGCGGCAGGTTTTATACAGCGCCAAAAGAATCCCCAGATGCATCATTAGCAGCATCAGGTCGCTGTTGCCGGAGGCTCCAAATATTTTCAGCAGCAGAATGCCATGGGCGCGGGAGGAAATCGGCAGCACCTCCGCCGCACCGGACAAAAGGCTATAAATGAAATTTTGCAGCCAAGTCATGCCAGCCGCCTCCTTTACAGAAAATCTCAATTTATAATAGCACAAACCAGCGAGAATTTCCAGTATTATTTTCGCCGCACAGACGAAAGGCAGGACGCTGCGCTGCGCCCTGCCTTTCAACGGCTCAAAGATTTCCAAATACAGGAACCACGGACTTCTGTGCCATGGCACTGATATAGCACTGCTCTACCCGCTGGGCAAACTTTTCCGTGCTGTAGGGATTTGCAGCCTCCACCGCATTGCGGCGGATTCGGTTTCCAATGGGGCTGAAGGACAGCATCAGGCTCTCCAGCAGCTGCTCGTCACCGTCCCCGGAGAGAATCGCGCTGACCCCGTCCTCAAACACACCCAGAAGGCAGGGATCGTCCACCGCACAAACGCACAATCCGGAGGCCGCCGCTTCGATATAGGTCAGGCCCTGGGTCTCGGAATGGGAAGCGCTGACGAACACATCGCCGATGGCATAGTACCGGTCAATCTCCTCCCATGGCTTGGAACCCACAATGGATACACTGTCCGCCACCCCAAGTTCTGCCGCCTGCTCCTGCAGCTCCTGCCGCAGGGGGCCTTCGCCAATGATTACCAGCTGCACATCCGGGCAGCGCTTGTGCAGCTCCGGGAAAACCCGGAGAATCTTTTCGATATTCTTTTCCTTTGCCAGCCGACCGATGTTCAACAGCACCCGCTTTCCCTCCGGAATGCCGCATTCCGCCCGGGTTGCCGCCTTTTCCTCTGCGCTGTGCCTTTCCGGCGAGAAGCGCCCCAGGTCCATGCCGCTGGGGATGATGTCAATGGGTGCTTCCACCCCATACTGCCGCAGCAGATTCTCCGTTTTGGCCGTGGGCACAATCACCCTGTCAAACCGGTCGCACCACCATTCGCTGTACTTTTTGGCAAAACTCTTGGCCGTATTGTCCCCCAGGCCATGGGTGACATAGTATGTATAATCCTCCCACACCGTATGATAGGTATGGACGCGGACACAGCCCGTATGGCGGGCAATATAGGTTCCCAAAAAGCCCATGACGAACTCGCTGTTGGTATGCACCACATCAAAGTGCATATCCAGGGCCTGCCGGATGGTCCCCATGCCGGGGAAGGCCACATTTCTATCCTTTAGAAGAATAAACTGCGCCGATTCCAGATAGTGAACGGTATCGCTCTGAAGCGCTTCCCATCCCTTGCACTTGGGTGCGTAGACATGGACCGTATGGCCCCGTTTCTGCAATTGCTGATAAAGATTCAGGCAGGAGGTGGCCACACCGTTGACCTCCGGGTAAAAGGTATCCGTAAAAATGCCAATAATCATAGCTTTTTCCTTTCAGGGTCGTTTTTACCATTCTCAAGGATTATAGCATAGCCGACCCGGAAACGCAAACCACATATGCAAAAATAAAGAAATCTTAATTATTTTCCCTGATTCCTCCTTTTTTTTCATTGATTTACCCTCACAAATGGATTATAATAGAGAAAATAAAGTAAAAAGGAGGCTGTCCATGGATTCCAAAGAACTCTCTCAAACCGGCAGACAGCTTTTGAACAAAGGAAAAAAGAGCTTCATCCGGGCTGTTTTCAATCGGAAAACGCTGCTGTTCGTCTCCCTGCTGCTGCAAGCCGGGATTCTGTTTGCCCTGTACTTCTGGTTCGAAGACAATATTCCATTGTTCTTAGGCGGCAGCGCGCTGTTTACCGTTGCGGTCATGCTGATTCTGGTGAACAGCTCCATGGATGCCAGCGCAAAAATCACATGGCTCGTCGTGATTGACTTGCTCCCCGTATTCGGCTGTGCCCTTTACATCTGGACGCAGAGCGAATGGGGCCGCAGAACATTACAGGCCCTGGTAGCCAGAAGCGAGGTGCTGTCCCACCACCTGATTCACTCCCGGGAGGATACTCTGGAGCAGCTTCAGCAGGAAGACCCAGGCGCGGCAGGCCTGGCCCGCTACATTGGCTCCTGCGGCAGCTTCCCGGTCTACACCAATACCCAGGTCACCTATTTCCCCCAGGGAGAGGACAAATGGGCGCAGATGCTCATAGAGCTGGAAAAAGCGGAGCATTCCATCTATCTGGAGTACTTTATTCTCCGGGAAGGCCTTATGTGGGGCAAGGTCCTGGAGATTCTGGAGCGAAAGGTGCAGCAGGGTGTGGATGTCCGGCTGCTGTATGACGGCACCTGTGAGCTCACCACCCTGCCGGAGGGCTACCCGCAAAAAATGGAGGCCCTGGGCATCCGCTGCAAGATGTTCAGCCCCATCTCCCCCATCGTTTCGTCCCACTACAACTACCGTGACCACAGGAAAATTCTGGTAATTGACGGTAAGACCGCCTTCACCGGCGGGGTCAATCTGGCGGACGAATACATCAACCACATAGAGCGCTTCGGCCACTGGAAGGACACCGCAATCATGCTCAAGGGCGACGCCGTAGAGAGCTTCAGCCTCATGTTTTTGCAGATGTGGAACATCGACGAAAAGCTGCCCCAATTTCCGGAGCAGCTGGATGTTCCGGAGCCCGCCCCTGCACAGGGCTACGTCATCCCCTATGCGGACAGCCCCATGGACAAGGAAAAGCTGGGCGAAATGGTCTATATCGACATTCTGAACCGCGCCCGCAGCTACGTCTATATCATGACGCCCTACCTGATTCTGGACGGAGAAATGGAAACCGCCCTGAAATTCGCCGCCAAGCGGGGCGTGGACGTACGAATTATCCTTCCGGGTATCCCGGACAAAAAAATCCCCTACGCCCTGGCCAAGACCCACTACAAGGCCCTGCTGTCCGCCGGTGTGAAGCTCTATGAGTACACCCCCGGCTTTGTTCACGCCAAGGTCTTCCTCAGCGACCGGCGGGAAGCCGTGGTAGGCACCATCAATCTGGACTACAGAAGTCTGTACCACCACTTTGAATGCGCCGCCTATCTGAAGGACGTGGACTGTCTGGAGGACATCTGGCAGGATTTTCAGAATACAATGGGCTCCTGCCGCCCAGTCACCTGGCAGACCCTCCGGCAGGAGCCCTTCCTAGTGAAGCTGACCGGGTACCTGGCCAAGGTCATAGCGCCGCTGCTGTAAGCATGAATCAAAATAGGAGGATATTTTATGAATGTATTGATGATCAACGGAAGCCCCCGAGGAAACGGCAATACCGCCATCGCCCTGCGGGAAATGAAAAATGTCTTTGCCCAGGAGGGCATCGAGGTCACAGAGCTGAATGTGGGCGCCAAGGCCATCCGCGGCTGCATCGCCTGCAACAAATGCGCAGAACTGGGCAAATGTGTCTTTGACGATGCCGTCAACGAAGCCGCCCCCCTGCTTGCGAAAGCAGACGGTGTGGTCGTGGCAAGCCCCGTGTACTATGCCTCTGCCAACGGCAATCTGATTTCCTTCCTGGACCGGCTGTTCTACAGCTGCCGGTGCGATCTGACCATGAAGGTAGGCGCCAGCGTGGTCTGCGCCCGCCGGGGCGGCTGCTCCGCCACCTTTGACGAGCTGAACAAATACTTTACCATTTCCGGAATGCCGCTGGCCTCCAGCCAATACTGGAACAGCATCCACGGCCGCCTGCCCGGCGAGGCAGAGCAGGATGAGGAGGGCAAGCAGACCATGCGCGCCCTGGCGCGAAACATGGCATTTCTCATGAAGAGCATCGCTCTCGGGAAGGAAGCCTACGGCCTGCCCGAAAAAGAGCCCCGGGTTGCTACCCACTTCATCCGCTAAGAATGCCAATGCACTGAAAAATGGAACAATTATTGATCGTTGAAGATGATGCGGGCTTAAACCAAGGGCTTTGCAAGGCGCTGAACGCGGAAAATCGGCAGCTTATTTCCTGCCGGGACCTGAAAGCGGCGCGGGAACAGCTGCTTTGCGGAAAAGCATCCTTGATTTTGTTGGACATCAATCTGCCGGATGGCAGCGGACTACAGCTGCTGCGGGAAATAAAAGAGGGTACGCCGGATGTTCCCGTCATTCTTCTGACGGCAAATGACACGGATATGGACATTGTAGACGGGCTGGAACGGGGCGCCGACGATTACATTACCAAGCCCTTTTCCCTTTCGGTTCTGCGGGCAAGGGTAAACACCCAGCTGCGAAAGCAGGTGTCGGTCCGCAGCAGTGGGGCGGTCCAAATCGACCATTTCCGCTTTGATTTTGCGGCCATGTGCTTTTATGCAGGAGATACCAAAGTCGAACTGAGCAAAACGGAGCAAAAGCTGCTGCACCTGCTTGTAGAAAACCGGGGCCAAACCGTGCCCCGAAACGTACTTGTAGACCGTATCTGGACGGATGGCGCGGAATATGTGGATGAAAATGCCCTCTCCGTTGCAATAAAGCGTCTGCGGGATAAGCTTGGCGCACAGGCATATATCAAAACGGTATACGGCATTGGCTACAGCTGGGTAAGGGCGGATGAATAATACAGAAGTTGTATTTTTTTTGCTGTGCTTTCTTGCAGCCGCCGCCATTGTATGGCGGGAGCGTCAAAAAAGCCGGAAAACCATGGAACATATCGAAAAAATGCTGGATGCCGCAATGGACGGTTCCTTTTCTGAAACCACCTTTGATGAGAGCAAGCTCTCCGCATTGGAGACAAAATTTGCCCATTATCTTTCCGCAGCGGAAACCTCCTCCCGAAACCTGGCCCGAGAAAAGGACAAAATCAAAGCACTGGTTGCCGATATCTCCCATCAAACCAAAACGCCCATTGCAAACCTGCTGCTATACAGCGAGCTTCTGCAGGAAGAAGCCCTTCCCCCATCGACCGAGGCAAATGTGGACACACTCCATGCGCAGGCTAAGAAGCTTCAATTTTTGATTGATGCTCTCGTGAAGCTGTCCAGGCTGGAAAACGGGATCATTTCCCTTTCCCCAAAACGCACAGCACTGCAGCCGCTGCTTCAAAGCGCCGCGGAGCAGTACGCCGCCAAGGCTGCCGAAAAGGGATTGGCCCTGCACCTATACGATACCGAAGCTTCTGCCGTTTTTGACCCAAAATGGACGGCGGAAGCCCTGACAAATCTGATTGACAACGCAATCAAATACACGCCGCACGGTGAAATTACCATCCGCGCGGACAGCTACGAAATGTTCGCGCGAATCGACATCTCGGACACCGGCCCAGGCATCCCGGAACGGGAACAGGGAAAGATATTTACCCGCTTTTATCGTGGGGAAACCGTGCAGGAGCAGGAAGGCGTTGGTATTGGGCTATATTTGGCCCGCCAGATCATCTCCGGCGAAGGGGGCTACATCAGGGTTACCTCTGCCCCCGGAGAAGGGAGCACTTTTTCCGTATTTCTGCCGAAATAACTTCGATTCTTTCAAAACTGTTAGAATTCATTTTCTGCCGGAAAGAATGTGGAAAGAATCCTATGCGATAATCTGTATGCAGCAAAGGATGTTTTCTTTGCGTGCATACAGATTTTTTATGGAGGTACTCATTTATGGCAATTTTACAGGCCCAGGGGCTGAAAAAGATTTATGGCTCCGGCGACAATGCGGTTCACGCCCTGGATGGCGTTGATCTGCGTGTGGAAAAAGGTGAATTTGTCGCCATCGTCGGCACATCCGGCTCCGGAAAATCTACCCTGCTGCATATGCTCGGCGGGCTGGACCGGCCTACGGAGGGCACGGTTACGGTTGACGGGCAGGAGATTTTTGCCTTGAAAGAGGAAGCGCTGACCATCTTCCGTCGCCGGAAAATCGGCTTCGTATTTCAGGCTTTCAATCTTGTTCCGGTGCTGAATGTATACGAGAACATCGTCCTGCCCATTGAGCTGGACGGCGGAAAAATCAATAAGGCATTTGTTGGGCAGATCGTACAGACCCTGGGACTGGAAAAAAAGCTGGACGCGCTGCCCGGCCAGCTCTCCGGCGGGCAGCAGCAGCGGGTGGCCATTGCCCGGGCTTTGGCGGCGGCCCCGGCCATCATTCTGGCAGACGAGCCAACCGGTAATCTGGACAGCAAGACCAGTCAGGATGTACTGAGCCTGTTGAAGGTGACCAGTCAGAAATTCGCCCAGACCATCGTGATGATCACCCACAATGAGGAAATCGCCCAGCTGGCTGACCGGATCATCCGCATTGAAGATGGCCGCATCGTCACAGGCCGCTGAGGAGGTGGCTGTGATGAAGGTTTCAAACCAGAAATGCATCCGCAGGCTCAGCTTCCGGTTTCTCCGGGCCAACCGGCGGCGGAACCGGATCGCGGTTTTCGCCATTGCCTTGACGACACTGCTGTTTACGTCTCTATTTACCATTGTCCTGTCCTTGAATTCCAGCTACGAAACCTACCAGTTCCGGCAATTGGGCGGCTATGCCCACGGTACATTTAAGGACGTATCCCCGGAGCAGGCAGAGCGGTTCGCTGCCCACCCGAACGTGAAAGAGGTGGGCGCGCGAAAGGTCATCGGCATCAGCACAGAGGGCGTTTTTGCCAAAATCCCGGCTGAAATCAGCTATATGGATGCAAACTGCACCAAGTGGAGCTACGCCACCCCCACCACCGGGCGCATGCCCACAAGCGGAAAAGAAGTGGCCATGGATACTGCGGCCCTGCAAATGCTTGGTATCACGCCGGAATTGGGAGCAGAGGTCACCGTTTCCTATTCCGTCACGGACAAGGATCAGACAGCCTTCCCTGTGACGGACACCTTCACCCTGGTGGGCTTCTGGGACTATGACGACCTGATGCCTGTTCACTACATCAATATCCCCGCAGACTACGCCTCCTCCATTGAAGCCCAGGCAGCGGAACAGGGGCTGGAACCTTTCCGTGTGGATTTGAATGTGATGATGGCGTCCGCTGCCAACATTCGGGGACAGATGGAGCAGGTAGATTCCGACCTGGGTTACACCTGGGACAGCTACGGCGATCCAAACAGCGTTCGAATCGGTGTCAACTGGGGCTATACCACTTCCCAGATGGCATCCCAGCTCGACCCCCAGACGGTGATTGCCATAGCGGCCTTTCTCTTGCTGGTGATTTTCACCGGATATCTGATTATTTACAACATCTTCCAGATCTCCGTCACCGGGGACATTCGATTTTACGGCCTGCTGAAAACCATCGGCACAACACCCCGCCAGTTAAGGCGCATCATCCGCCAGCAGGCGCTGCTTCTGTGCGTCATCGGCATTCCGGCGGGTATGCTGCTGGGCTACGGTGTTGGCGCAGTCCTGACCCCTGTTGTAATGGCCAGAACAACCTTCGGCACTGAGATCACCACCATCAGCGCCTCTCCCCTGATTTTTCTTGCCTCTGCTTTGTTCGCCCTGGTCACCGTTCTGCTGTCCTGTTCCCGTCCGGGAAAGATTGCCTCAAAAGTTTCTCCGGTGGAAGCAACAAAGTACACGGAAATTGTAAGGAGCAAAAAGAAGCGCCGTACCACCCGTGGCGCAAAAGTATATCAGATGGCTTTTGCCAATTTGGGTCGCAATAAAAGAAAAACGGTTCTTGTAGTAATCTCTCTTTCTCTTTCCGTGGTACTTCTCAATATCTTGGTCACTTTTACAGGTGGTTTCGATATGGAAAAGTATCTGGCAAAACAAACCTGTGCGGACTTTATAGTAAGCTCAACGGACTATTTCCGTTATAAAGATTCCAGCAGTTATATTTCACAGGAACAAATTGAACAAATCAAAGCGAATACCGCTCTGTCCCTGTCCGGTTGTGGTTATACGCTGACCGGTTATACTCCATATGCCTGGATGCGCGAGGAGCACTGGCTGCAGGGCATGATGCACTATACTTCCGAGGAAAATGCGAAAGCCGTGTTGGAACAGAGAGATCGCCGTGGCGATCTTGTGGGCGAGAGTACGTTAATGGAAGGCTTGGATGATTCCTTGTTTGATAAATTAACTGTGGTAGAGGGCGACATATCTCCTATGTTTCAAAAAGATACAAATGCCATCGCCGCAGTCGTTCGTACAGATGATTACGGAAATGTGCGCAATCCTGATTTTTACCCGCCTGTCGGTTCTGTTCAGACCATAACCTATATTGATGAAGGACATTATATTGACAGCCGCACCGGAAACCTCTGCGATGAAAATACGCCTGCAGAATACGTACAGTTTCAGCTTTCTGCCAGCCATGAACTAGCTAATACAAACACAGCATATCACAAACTCCCACCC
>CAMFMO010000008.1:0-81900 GCA_945963595.1 uncultured Clostridia bacterium
TTAATGTGCTTTACGCCTAACCTTTTCAGTTAGGAACGTGTCGCACGACAATCCAAATCGTGGAGTGCAATGAGTTTGTCCTGACAGTTTGTACCAGCGCCCATCTTGGCGGTGCTGCCAATCAGCACACGCACCTGACCGGAGCGTACTTTGGAAAACAATTCCTTCTTCCGCACCTCTGTATTGGCTTCGTGGATGTAGGCAATTTCCTCCGGCGGAATACCCTTGGCAACCAGTTTCTTTTTCAGATCGTCATAGATATTGAAGGAACCGTCACCCTTGGGTGTAGACAGGTCGCAAAACAGAATCTGGGCACTACGCTGTTCCTTCGTTCTCTCCCAGATGGAAAACAAATTCCGGGCGCAAATGGAGGTTTTGCTGGTATCACTGTCCGGTGCCAACGGATTGACAAGCCGCATATCCAGCGCCAGCTTTCTGCCGTCGTTGGTGATCTTCAGCATATTATCAACACTGGGATCGACATGACCGGCACGGATTTCCTCCGCACGGTCAGCCAGGGATTTGATCATATCCTGCTGCATGGGCGAGGGCTTGATAACCTCCGTGTGGAAGTTAGCCTTTGGAACCGGCAGCATGAGCATATCTGCCGTCTGGATATCCGCAACCATCTTGAAGGTGGCCATCAGTTCCGGCAGGTTGTAGAACTTGGCAAACCGGGTCTTGCTCCGGTAGCCGCTGCCCTCCGGGGACAGCTCAATGGCGGTGACGGTTTCTCCATAGTTTGCCGCCCAGTCATCGAAGTTCAGCAGTCCCATTTCTTCCAGGGTGCTGTACTGCAAATACCGCTGGATGGTATACAACTCTACCATACTGTTCGAGATAGGGGTGCCGGTGGCGAAGATGACACCACGGTTGCCGGTGATCTCGTCCAGATACTGGCACTTCATAAACAAATCCGAGGACTTTTGTGCTTCCGTCTGGGCGATACCGCCCACATTCCGCATTTTTGTCGCGAGGAACAAATTCTTAAAAAAATGGCTCTCATCCACGAAAATGCGGTCAACGCCCAACTGCTCAAAGGTTACCACATCGTCCTTGCGGCTCTGGTCGTTCAGCTTGGCAAGCCTGTTTTCCAGCGATTTCCGGGTGCGTTCCATCTGCTTGATAGAATAATTCTCCGCATGGTTCCGCTTGGCTTCCCGGATGCCGTCCAGGATGCTGTCGATCTGCCGCCGAAGAATGATCTCCTGCCGCTCTTTTGACATGGGGATTTTCTCAAACTGACTATGACCGATGATAATGGCATCATAATCGCCGGTGGCAATCCGGGCGCAGAACTTCTTCCGGTTTGTGGTTTCAAAGTCCTTTTTGGTGGCAACCAGAATATTGGCAGAGGGGTAGAGCTGGAGCCATTCTGCCGACCACTGCTCTGTGATATGGTTGGGCACCACGATCAGGGACTTGGTACACAGACCCAGCCGCTTGCTCTCCATCGCTGCCGCAACAATTTCGAAGGTCTTCCCAGCCCCAACTTCGTGGGCAAGCAATGTATTTCCGCCGTACATGATGTGGGCAATGGCGTTGATCTGGTGCTTTCGCAGAGTAATTTCCGGGTTCATGCCGGAGAATCGGATGTGTTGACCGTCGTATTCCCGTGGGCGGATTGCGTTGAAGGTCTCGTTGTAGATGCCGCACAGCCGCTCCCGGCGGTCAATATCCTTCCAAACCCATTCCGCGAACTTGGCCTTAATCAGCTCCTGCCGATCCTGGGCAATGGCAGTCTCCTTCTTGTTCAGCACCCGGACTTCGTTGCCGTCGGCATCGCTCTTGGTGTCATAAATGCGGACATCCTTCTGATTTAGGGTCTGCTCAAAGATGTGGTAGGCATTGATCCGCTTGGTGCCGTAGGTGGTGACCGCCTTGATGTTGCTGCCGTCAAAGGATTTGTTGGTTACATTCCACTCGCCGGAATGGGGTGAATACAGCACATGGATTTTGTCCCGTGCATAAGCGCTTGTGCCAATGACCTCATACAAAAACTGCTCGTAGACCTCCTTGGGTACCCAGTTGACGCCAATGCGGACGCCGATCTCACCGGCAGTCAAATCCACCGGCTGCACAGCGGTTAGGGCTTCGATATTACTGGAAAGCAGTTCTTTCTTTTCGGGTGGTAAAACCTCCTGCAAGGCTTTCGCCATACGCAGCTTCCGGCGAACATTTCCGGACAGGTATTCGTCTGCGGTGACAAAATTATACCGCTCCAAATCGACGAAAGCAACCGGGATTTCCTCTTTGCGCTCGGCGCAGTTCACATCCCGGAAGATCACCCCGGAAAGCTCTACCTCTAGTTCTGCCTCAGTCTTGCCGGACAGTTCTGCCATAAAGGGCATATCCACCCGCGCCTCTTCCGCTATGGACACGGCAAGGGCTTCGCTGGCGGTGTCCACAGAGGTGACAGCCACATGAGGGCGGATGGTGCGTTTGGTGAACATATCCGCCTTACGCTTGAAGTTACCTTCCTCGTCCAGTACCTCCAAGGAACACAGCAGGAAATAGCTGGAATCCTCTCCAAAGGCAAGGCTGTTGCCCCGGCTGGAAAGCAGACCATACTTTTTCGTATAATCATCGTAGAGGGTATTAAGCTGTGCCTGCTCTTTTTGAATGTCCTCGTCGGGATACCCTTCGGTCTGGTAGTCAATGAGTTTTCGCACACAATCCCGGAGAGCAATCATGCCACGGATGCGGTTCTCCGCCGTAACAGAAACCTCCACGGGATTCATACGGCTGTTTTCCCGGAAGTACACCTTGCCATCTACAATGGTGTAGCTGAAGTTACGCACACTGGGGTCTGCCGGGATGGAATTATCTTCTTCCTCCAATTCCTCCTGCTGGTACTCGGTGATCTGGGCATGGATATTGTGGATAGCACCCTGCAGCAGTTCGGACAAGTCAGCATTCTCGTCAGCCCTACAAACGCTGTCCACGCCGAACCGGGTAGATTCCATGACCATTTCGCCCAGAATCATCTCCGGGTGCTGGACAAAGTAGCTGTTCATGCGGATGCCGTTGGCATCGGTGTCCAGATGCACCCAGTCGGGTTCAATGTCCGTCATCCGGTCACGCTTTTGCAGGAACAGAATATCGCTGGTTACTTCCGTTCCGGCATTGCGCTTAAAAGCGGTGTTTGGCAGACGGATGGCACCAATGAGGTCCGCCCGCTGTGCAAGGTACTTCCGCAGGTTGGAGTTTTCCTTGTCCATCGTTCCCTTGGAGGTAATGAACGCCACAATGCCGCCGGGTCTGACCTTGTCCAGTGTTTTACCGAAAAAGTAATCGTGAATCAGCCAATGGTGCTTGTCATACCGTTTGTCCAGCACTTTGAAGTCACCAAAGGGCACATTGCCGATGGCTACATCAAAGAAGCTGTCGGGCATCTGCACTTTTTCAAAGCCGGTGACGGCGATGGAGCTGTTTTGATAGAGCTGCTGGGCGATGCGCCCGGAGATGGAATCCAGTTCCACACCATAAGCGTGACTGCCTGCCATGGAGCCTGGAATCATGCCGATGAAGTTGCCCACTCCGCAGGAGGGTTCCAGAATATTGCCCTCTCGGAAGCCCATCTGCTCCAATGCCTGATACATAGCCTGGATGATAACCGGTGAGGTGTAGAAAGCGGTCAGGGAGCTGGCTCTGGCGGCAGCGTATTCTTCTTCGGAAAGTAGGGCTTTCAGCTCCTGGTATTTGCTGTGCTTTTCGTCAAAGCAATCAGCAAGTCCGCCCCAGCCCACATACCGGGAGAGTATTTCCTGCTCCACTGGGGTTGCCAGCCTGCCCACGTCCTCAATGCGTTTCAGGATTCGGATAGCGGCGACATTGGCGGCATACTTTTCGCTGGCGGTGCCGTAGCCCAGTTCCGGGTCGGTGATGCGGAAATTGGTACGCTGCTCTCTGGGAATCTCCGGGTACAGCGGCTCAAAGGTGATACGCTCCCGCTTGGGCTTCGGCTGGGGTGGGATTGGAGCGGCAGGCTCCTGCGCTGCTTCGGCATCTGCCACCACCTGTTGGATGAAAGGGTCGCTCTCCAGAGCGTCCGGGTCAACCACTTCGCCGTTGACGATGCCCCGTTGTGCCAGGTTCTGCCGAATCTGTTCCGGGTCGATATCGCCAAAGGTATCTTCTGCATCACGAGTATCAGATACTTCTACCGCCAAAGGGCGGTGGACGAGAACTGCTGCCTTTGCATCCTCCAGAGTATCGAAGGGACCTGCAACAGAGCTTGCCACCCCATCCACAATGCCGTAGTGATTATAGAACCAGCCATTGGAATGCCGCCATGTCTGGATTTGCTCACCATCTGAATCCCATTGCAGCAGTATTTCGGCTTCGTAAATCGCTACCTTTGCGAGCTGCTCTTTGGAAAAGGAAACCAGCTCGTCAAAATCCAAGTTAACCAGTTCCTGTTCCGTCAGTTCCTTCAAAGAGCGATATTGTCTGGAATCAACGATGATGCCTTCGATATAACGATCCAGCCTGAACTTGATCAGATTCACATAGACTTCAACGGGGATTTCGTCGTCCGTAATGGTGGTGTAGGCTACACTTACTTTGTGAAGATCTGAGAAATCAGCTTCACTGCCGTATTCCTGCGAACAGAATTGATCGATCAACTCTTTGGCAGCATCCAAATCAACATTGGATGCCATCTTTGGCTGTTCTTCCGGCTGCGATAGTCCCGACAACTGGCGTAAGGTATGGTCCCTGCCGAAAACGGAGAAGGTGCCAGCCTGATACGCCTGCATTGCCTCCATGCCACGCTCCCGCTCCTGATAGAAGCGGTCACCCGGCAGGGTTGCGTTCCACAGGGGCAGCATCATGGTTTCGTAGATTTCCCTGATACGCTCTGGGTCAGAAAACTGCCCTTGAATATCTGCCACCCCATCCCAGTAGTCAAAGATACTCTTTTCGGTGGGTCTGGTATATTCATCAGGGGCATCCCGGAAGAAGTTCATAACCAGCTTCGCAAGCTGCTTGACTTCGTAATCAGCCATCTTCTCGGCATCGCTGGGGTACAAGAATCTGCCAAGGGAAATCATGTCAGAAATCCGCTTTGTAATGGCAGGCCATTTCAGTTCCACCTGCGCATAAGGGGCACCCAGACTGCCGTGGCTGAAGGACAGGCCGGCAGAGGTATAGGTCTGGTTGTCGTTCCCACCATGATAGCCGCTGTACTCGCCATGCTGCTGTTTCAGAAACCGCTCCCGCTCTTTGGTATCCGTGTTCCGACTGAAAAAGGAGAAAGTATCCAGTCGGGATTCATAGCTTCGCTCGGAGCCACGCAGAATACGGTCTATTTCATCGTCTGAAATGAAAAACCGCCGCTGTGGGGCATACCCTTCGGCGGCGGTGAAAATATGCGGTTCCCGTTGCAAATCTTCCAGCCTGCGCAGAAGTGCTATGGGGTCATACCATCGACTTCTGAGCAAACTGCGGTCTTTTTCATAGACGGCGGCAAACAATGTCCATTCGTCTACAAGCTGGCTGAGTGTGTCACGATCTTCCAGAAGGCGCTGCATCTGGACTTCAATTTCCGGGAAACCACCCTTGGCAGAATAGGTCAGCGTGGTCAGGGGGAGATACCCGGAATCCTTGGCTTCGTCGCTGAATTCCCGTCTGGCATAAATCAGGGACTTTGCCAGCTCGATTCGCTCAAAGTCCTGCACCCGGTCAAGCTCGCTCTGGGGCATGTACCGCCCCAAATCCAGCAGCTCCCGGATGCGCTTTGCCGCCTGCTCCCATGTGACAAGGGTGGTATACCGCTTTTGGACGGTGCGCCCGGTGGCAATGCGGATGCCATCCGCATCATACCAGATGGCGTATTCCCAATCCTGAATAAAAAGCCCCGCGCCGTTGGTGCCGTAACTCTTTTGTAGAAAAGCGGCATTTTCTTCCAGCGGCTTGTCCTTCATGAAATAGGCGCAGATGATCAGGCGGCTGTTTCTGTCATTGAAACCGATGCAAAGGACTTCATCAATGACCTGCTGGGGGAGCTGTGGCTGGGAGAAGAAGGTCTGCTGTTCGCCCTCCTGCTCGGGTGCAAGATAACTGCCGTCCATGAAGGAAATCTGTTGGTCATCATAACTGGGCGGCAGCTCGACCCGTGTATTAAGGAAATAAGTGCCCTGCTCAATGAGATTGCCGGTCAGCTCCGCAACAATGCCCCATGAAAAAACGGACTCCTTTGCGCGGGAGAGGTATGCGCCCTCCCACATAAGAAGTCCGTCATCTGTGGCCTTATATCCGATACGGGTGTTGTCCACGATCAATTCCGTGTATCTGTCCGGGTAGACAGATTTCAAATAATTAGCCCTTTCAATCTGGTCATAATGCTCCCGGAAGAAATTCTGTATTTCCTTTTTGGGAGATTTCAGATCATCGTCCCGGTTTTCCAGAATCGCCATAATGAATCGCTCATCCAGAAGCGGGGGCAGCTCGGAATCTATGCGTAAATCAGTTCCTGCAGAATCTGCTCCTCCGCTGCTGAGCGGAAGTTGTTCATCAGGCCCACCCATTTCATCTGGTCGGCGGCTTTCAGTTCCTCCGTCACGCCCTCGGTCTGCGCCATCTGGCTGACGATCTGCTCCAGTCGGCTCCGGGCTGTCTCCTCGATCTCCATCAGATGAGCGTGGAGCTGCCCCGTGGTCAGAAGGTTCGTGTAGGTCACTTTCCGGCTCTGCTGCAGGAATCTGCGGCGCATCAATCCGTACTTCCCAAGGGGAATCTGGGGTTCCTGGGGCGGGAGAAGGTTCGGAAGCAGATAGTCCCCCTGCTTCGTGTATGTGATCTGTGTCATGGTTCATGCTCCTTTCTGGTTGGTTTTCAGCTACAGCATACTCTTTTTCGGCGGGTTCTTCAAATGTGCGATTTTGCTGACGCTGCAAGGACAGCACCGTTCGGGCAATTTCGGACAGGCACATCTGGGAAATGTCGCTGGTAGCCGCGCCCAGGGCGTTGAGCGTCTGCAAGGTATTGAAACCGCTGATATAGCTGAAATCCTCTGGGGTAAAATGTGCAGAAGGGTCAATACCGCAGCGCACCAAAAGCATATAGCCGATGCTGTTTTGCAGCAGTGGCTTGAAGATCGCTTCCAGCGATTCCTCATCCAGCGGCTCCAGGAAGCTGCCTTCCTTATAATAAATGAGCTGTGCCAAGTAATCCTGAAAGTTGTCCTCCATGGCATTGGAAGCTGCGGAAATCAGAGCATCGCCCAGCGTATTCGTATTGCCAAGAACGCCAAAGCTGTTTTCCAGCGTTTCCATGATTGCCTGTTCCTGCTCCGGGTGGACTGTCCAGATGGGCACAGGACGGGGATGCCGCCCTTCATGGGTATCTGCAATGTCGAAGTAGTATTTGATTCTCGCTTGACCATTGCTGTCACTGTCCAGAATGGCAATGCCTTTGGAGCCGCGATTGACCCACCGCCCGAACCGCTGGTTCCAGCCTTGCCGCCCTTCTATGGGAAGGACTGCGGTGGCATCCGGGCGCTGGGCATACAGAAGGACCTGCTTATCAAAGGAAAGGCGAAAATTGTGGCATGCGGTGGTCAGAAACCGGGGCCACGCTTCCGGCGTTGCCACTTCTCCTGCGGTCTGCAAATACAAATCCGTGATCCGTTCATATTTTGATGCCATCGGCTCACCTCCCGGCTATCAGCGTTCGTCACGGTCTTTGGCTTTCGGGCGGATGGGTACGCCCTGCTCATCGTAATTCTTTGGATCGGCGGCAGGGGTATCCCAACCGAACATGGAACCGGCTACCATAGCGGCTTCCTGTGCTTTGGTCACGCCATTGGCAGCATTGGCGGCGGTCACGCCCTCTCTGGGGGAAGTATCCTGCGGAAATATTCCCATGGGGGTATATCCCTTTTCGCCCTTGGTAATGACAATCATTTCTCCTGTGGATTCCAGAACACTGAAGCACTTCTCCGGGAGGGACGAACGCAGAGGAATCGTTTTCACACCATTGTGCTGCATCCGCTCTGCAAACTCACAAATGTGATAGAGATTGTTTCCAACCTCCAGATGGGTTTCATCGATATAGCGGCAGGTCTGCTCCAGGGTTTCACCGGAGGGAAGCGTCATGCGGATTCTGTCGCCGTCCGGAATCCGAAACAGCTCTTTATAGTCCGGCGTGATGAAACGGATGCCCTTTTCCGCTTGCCGCATGTGTCGGTCCAGCCATTGCCGGATGTAGCAATAGCAGTAAATGTTGTATTCGCCTCTGTTGGGATTCAGCCGCAGCAGATAGGAATAGTGCGGGGTATCTGCCCGGAAGCCATATTCGTTCCGATCATTGCCGAAGCTGCTGTCCCGGTGCATCCAGCAGTAGGCAGACAGGCTGCTCCGATTTTTCAGAATGCCCCCATACTGTTCATCCTCCCGCAATGCGTTGATAACTTCGTCGAACTCATGATTGAAATCCTCGGACTTCAAATCTCCCCGGTGGTCATCCCAGCTTGAAAAAAACTGTTCGCCGCTGCTGCCGAAATCTCCACGAAGGTGCCCGATACAGCCGGTCTGGGACATAAGCTGCTGGGACTGGGAATAACTGTACATCTGCTCCGCTGCCGTCATGGGGCGCAAAGTCATTTCTGCTTCCATTTATCGCTCACGCTCCTGTTCTTTTTTGGATGTTATCGGAGGGATATCTCCGATAGCGGCGAGGTAATCAATCTCCTGCTCTGCTCTCTGGCAGAGGTCTTTCAGGGCTTCATACCGATTGCAGGTATAATGACCCCAGAAATAGTTGTCCCCATCCTTACAACGCCATGTGACATACATGTCCTTCTTAGGATGTTCCCCAAGCACGAACTCCGAATCTTTGACCTTGATGCTCTGGGTGATAATGTAGCCTGCACATTCCCGTTGCTCCATAATTCATCGCTCCTCTCTGTCTTTATGGGATTTCTGTCGGTGTTCAGTTCTGTATTGGTCAAGCCCCAGTGCCGCCCATTTGGGAAGCTGTGACAGTTCCAAGGTGCCAAGAATATCCTGCCGTTCAAACCGGGCTTCTTTGCCGGAGTACAGATCAACACAGAAGCAGGCAGAGCCACGGCTGTGGGGAGATGCCCCAAAGCCGCCGGTGCAGAGCTTGATCTGCTTGGTTGCCATCTGATACTCCCGGCGAAGTACCTCCGGCTTGATGACAACCACCTTTCCGTTCAGATTATCCTCGTGGGAAAGGGGCGTGCAGTCAGCTTTGGTCAGCGGGGTGGTGTCGATGCCCTGAAATTTGGGCTTGAACATTGCCACACGGGTTTTCTCCGCCTGCTGAGCCAGCCGCTTCCCATACAGCTTCGCAATCTCGCAGAAATCATCGCTGACCAGAACATCGTTATACAGTGCCACGATTTCATTCTGCTGGCAGAAAGCGCACATATAGCGCTCCTCCGGGAGGGCGTTCAGGTTTTCTCCGATCACCACCTCCTGATCGCCAATATGAAAAGACTGGATGATCTCATAATCACCCGCCATGCGTTTATCCATAATCTTCCTCCTGTTATACTCGTTCGCAGATTACCAGATACCGCTGTTTCCCGCCGCTGGCGTAGGGGTGGCAGGTCAGCAGGGTCAGCAGCTCCCGCCCCGGCTGAATCAGAATCTCCTCCACCTGGTAGGGATATATGATCTTGATTTCTGCTACCCGGTAGGTGAGTTGCCCCCAGAGATTCGTGATCGTAACGGTATCGCCAATCTGCAATTTATCAATGTAGCGGAAATAGCTGGCACCGCCATATCCCCGATGCCCCGCAATCACGCAATTGGTATTCGCACCGCCGATGGGCAGGCTAGTCTGGCTTAGGTGTGCAGCTCCGTCTGCCATGTGCTGGTTGGTAGCACCCAGATAAATAGGCATTTCCAGCTCCATTGCCGGAATGGTAATGACTCCAAAGACTTCCTCTTTCAGTCCGTAGTCCGCCAGCCGGAAGCTGGGCTGCTGATAATCCAGTTTGCAGGATAGCCCCGACTGCCCTTGCTTAAAGATTTCTTCATTGTAGGCAGTCATGTCCTCCCAAAGCTCAGGGTAAAGCCGTTGTTCGGATGGCTGCGTGGAATCGGGAATCACAACGCTGGTGGTAGACTGTGTTTCCTTTTGCTCCTGGAAGGTCTGGACGGTGCTTTCCATTTCCCGCTTCACCAGAAACCCTTGTGCATATGGGTAAGAGAAAACTGCCAGTCCCACCAGAACCTCGACAACACCCACAGTCCTTTGCACTCCCTAACCCATGACGCTGGCTCCTACCCACCCATTTCCAGATGAGAAACAGGAGAAACGCTGCCAGTAAAAATCCAGCCACTACAGCTAGACCGATTTCCAGCCCCCGGAGGTAATACTGCATCCAGTGGGAACCAGTGCTGCCTGACGCTTCCGTCTGCTCAGCAATCTGTTCTGCTTCCTCATAGGGAATCCGGGATGCAGTTACCAGCAGCCGATGGGTATTGATTCCGTAGGGGGTGCAGGTCACAAGGGTGCAGCAATCTTCCCCCTCCCAGATACCCAGCAGGCTGGTATCGCTGGGAAGAACTGTATTGATTTCTGATACCTGATACGCCAGAATTTCATCCAGCACATACAGATAGAACACATCCCCGATGCCCAACTGCTCCAAATCCGTGAACATGGTCTGGGACGCCATGCCGCTGTGCCCGGAAAGAATGCTGTGGGTGCTGGCTCCGCCTACCGGCAGGGAGCTACCCAGCAGATGCCCCACGCCTTTGCTCAGGGAACTGTCCCCGGTTCCGTGATAGATGGGCAGGTGGACATTGATTTTCGGGATTTCAATATAGCCCATGATTCCGTCCCCGGAGAGGTTGAGAATGGAATCATATTCTTCAGACGCAGATTGCAGGGCTTCCTGGGTATATCCTCCCTCTGTTGTGGTTCCGGGAAGAAGCGTCTGGTTATATGCAGCCGCCTTTTCCCGCTCCTGCACCAGTACACTGTTGTCTGTCTGGGCGATGACTTCCTGGTAGGCGGTGAATATCTCTGACGCATACTTTCGGTTTACATAATTACTAACAACTGGATACAGTGTCAAACCAAGTGCGGCAAGGAACAGTGCCGCTCCAAAGCAGATAACAAGAATTCTTCGTTTCATAGTAATCACCCATTCGGGAAGCCCCGGAAGTGTTGGCTTCCGGGGCTGTCCTTGTATCATCAGGAGTTACGCTTCTTGCGCAGGGTCAGAACGATCATGCCCGCAGCGCCAGCCATCAGGAGAATACCCACGATGGTGAACATCATAGTTCCGTTATCGCCGGTTTCAGGGAGGTCAAAGCCACGGGTGTTGACCACGGTCAGAGGTGCTTCCGCATTGGCGCTGCCATTGTCTTCCAGCATGGTCACGGGATTGCCGTCCACCTTGGCAGATGCGGTCAGCAGATGATGCTCCACGCTTCCGTCCACATCATCACAGAGGGCAGCCGTTTCCGCCTGGGAAATGACCACTTCAATGTCCTCTTTCAGCAGCGTGTAGCCGTTGTCAGTACGGACTTCGGTGATACAGTAGGTGTCATCTTCCAGACCCTTTACAACTACCTTGCCGGAGGAAACAGGAATGAAATGGGTAGCGTCTGCTTCATTGGCAACATGGTCATTCACATAGTAAACACCCTCACTCTCGTTCAGCGCTGCCTTGACATAGTAATTGTCGGTTTCGTTGTGAAGGATGAATTCAACCTTGGAGAAGTCACCGTTGCCATCGCTGAATTTCTTGGTCAGATCAATGCCGTAGGTGTAGAGATGGCAGTCATCCGCCAGCATATCGGAGTAGTTGGTAGAAGTGCGCTTCCAGGTCAGGACTACATCGTTGGGGTTGCCATTGTCACCGTAGGCAACGGAATTGTCGCTGTCCAGCTTGGCGGCGTAGGTGATGCGCAGGGTCAGGTCGGAATAGCCGGAATTGACCATACCGGCAGCGGAGTAGACAGCCTTGGAGGTGTTGATTTCCGTCAGTCCGGTCTGCGTCATGGCGATGGTCATGGTTTCGCCAGCATCAACGGAATTATAGGAAGCGGTGAACTTACCGTCCGCCTCCGTCCACTTGGCAACGGAATCGGTGCCGGTGCTATCCGTGAAGAACTCCAACACCACATCGCCCTTGGCGTAGGTCACACCCTTGGACAGAGTATCAACGAAGGTGTAGGTGGTCAGGTAGGTGGATTCGGAGGTAATGGCGGGCAGGGTGGAAATGATCTGGTACTCAACGGTATCGCCGCCGGATGCGGTGCCGGTGTGGGCAAAACCATCGGTAATGCCGGAGGTGCCATTGTTCTTGCCGGTATCCGCAGCCTGCTCCCGCAGGGTCTTTTCCAGAGTGGGGTCGCCGGTCTGGTTCTTGGGATAGACGGTTACATCATAAACCCAGCGGGTACCGCCATCGGTGGCATTGGTGCCGTTCACGGAGGTCATGGGCAGGGAAATCAGGAAGGGGTCGGTGGTGGACACGACATTTTCGGGAACCTTAGTTTCCACGATGAGGTACAGACCCAGCGCCAGATTCTCCGCCTTGGTTTTACCGAAGGAATCCGTCAAGGGCATGGCAGTACCACCGATGGCAGCGATATACTGCTCCATAGCGTTCTTGACCACGGTGGAATTGGCAGTCAGGGCAGCAGACAGGGCATGGATCAGCACATCGGACTGATAGAAATATTTGGCAGAATCCAGAGCATCCGCATTGGTATAGCGCTGTGCGCCATTCTCCAGACCCAGCGCTTTCAGGAAGTCCGCGCCCTGTACCTTGTCGATGGCATACAGCACCTCTACATGGTTGTCGGTTCTGTTATCTGCGGTGGACTCGGTGAACTGGACGATATCCGCTACTTTCACAAAGCTGTACTCCACGCCTTCCAGGGCATAGTTCTTCATGGTTTCGTTGACACCGCTTTCATCGGCAACGCCGGTGGAGACATAGGAGCTGTCCCAGATACCGGCATTTTCGCTGCCAGTCAGATCGTACTTGAAGATGGTCAGAGAACCCTTCTGGGATTCGTCGATGGGAGCGTCCGCGACTTCGGCGGCAGATACGGAGATGGCGCTGCCAAAGCACAGCACCAGAGCCAGACACAGGGCGATAGCTTTCATAATCTTGGTTTTCATATTCTTAGATTCCTTTCAGAGTAAAAATGTTGTTTTCGGTTTGTATTTGGGCAGCAAAAAAGCCAGGGGGAATCCCTGGCGCAGTAGAATCTTCGGTTCATGACATTACCACCGTTTCTTTTTGTAGGAGATCAGCAGCAGGATGGCACAGACAGCGGCGCAAACAAGCTGCATGATTCGCAGGATAAGCCCGGTGCTTACACCGGTATCCGGCAGGGAGAAGCCCTTGGCATTGACTACCTGTAAGGATACTTGAAGATCATCCACAGGAAGCTGCCCTTCAAAGGCATACCCTTTCAGGAGTTCATATCCGTTGGGGGCTTCCAGCTCTGTCACTCGGTAATGGAGGCCCGGATAGAGATTGTCCCAGACCAGCAGGCCGTCCTCACTGGAGGTCAGCGTACCATCTACCAGAGCAGAATTGGAGCAGCCGCCCCGAACAATGGTTTTGGAGTAGGTCACGGGATACCACAGGGAACCCTCTGCGCTCCATTCCAGAAGGAAGGTTGCCCCGGCAAGGTGTTCCCCGGCGGTGTCGATTTTCTCAATGGTGATTTTCCCGGAACGCAGGGCATTGGTGAAGAATACCTCGGCAATCTCGCCCTGTTTTACGGTGACAGTCTGTGGGTTATCCCCCTTGCACTCATACAGGCTGTCCTCCGGCAGAAGCTCCTCTATGGTGTAGATTCCGGGCAGCAGATTCCCGGTCAGAATAAAGCCATCCTCATCGGTGGCAAAGGGAGAGCCGTCCAGAATCTTACCTTCGGCATCCGTAATCTTGAACTGCCAGCCATCCAAAGAACCGCCGCCCTCCATGGTCTTGGTGATTTTCAGCCTGCCATACTGGACATTGGTGAAAGTGATGAACACATCCTCATGGGGCTTGATTTCAAATTTCTGGACAGTTTCATCCACCATCCAGTATTCGTCCTCAAATCGACCATGTTCGTCGCCGGTTTCCTTCGCCCAGTAGGTGCCGGGGTCAAGGTAATAACCAGCCCGACCATCCTCGTTGGTGATAAGGGTGCCGACTTTCTGGGCGCAGGCTTCATCCGAATAGACAGTGATGTGCCAGCCTTCCACGGATTCGCCAGTATTGGTCTTTTTGTAGAACCAGACCAGACCCTGCTCCTTGTTGAGCCAGGTATCTACAGTGGTTTCACCGGCTTTTACCGTTACATCGTGGAAGCCCAGTTCTGTTAGCCAGTAATTGTCCTCCGTGGGAAGCTCCACTACGGTGTACCGCCCTAACGGAAGATTCTCGGTGCAGGCATAGCCATTGTCATCGGTGGTGAAGTCTCCGTAGGAATTGCCCTCGGAATCTCTCACCCGGAATGTCCAGCCGCCAAGCTGATTGCCGGTGTTGGTGGTCTTGCGGATTTCAATACGCCCATAATGGGTGTTGGTGAAGGTGACCTCTGCGGTCTGACCAACGGCAACTGTGACAGACTTTACAGCGGTATCAACTTCCCAATAAGGGTCATCCGTGGGCAGCTCCTTTGCATAGTAGGTGCCGGAGATCAATCCCGTAACCGTCACGGTGCCATCTGCACCGGTGGTATAGGGAGAGCCGGAGACTGCGCTGGTACAGGAAGAATCCGTATACAGCCCGATCTGCCAGCCACTTAGGTTTGCACCCGTGTTTGTGACCTTGACCAGCTTCACACTACCGGTGTTCAGCTTGTTGGTGAAGCTGACTGCGGCGGTGCCACCTGCGGTTACAGTCACCGCCTGCGGGTTAGTACTGGAACAGTAGTACAGAGCGTTGATGGAGCTGTCGGTATTTCCCAGCTCCTTCACATAGTAGGTGCCGGGGGTAAGCCCGGTGACGGAAATCTTACCGCTGGAATTGGTGCTGTGCGGCCCCGAAACCAGCGTGGTGCAGGCAGAATTGGAGTATATTCCAAACTGCCAGCCCGAGAGACTCTGTCCGTCCTCGGTGGTTTTCGTCAGGCTGATGGAGCCGGTATTCAGTTTGTTATTGAAGCTGACCGAAGTGCTGCCGCCTGCGGTTACAGTTACCGCCTGTGGGTTGGTGCTGGAGCAGTAGTACAGAGCGTTGATTGCGCTGTCCGTATGCCCCAACTCTTTGACATAGTAGGTTCCTGCCGACAGGTCTGTAACGGATATCTTTCCGCTGGTGTTGGTGGTATGGGGTCCAGATACAAGGCTGGTACAGGCGCTGTTGCTGTAAATACCAAACTGCCAGCCGGACAAGTTCTTTCCGTCCTCGGTGGTCTTTGTCAGGCTGATGCTCCCCACCTGCGGCACGGCTTTCAGTTTGAAATAGGCCTTGAGGGAGCCGGTGGATGCACTGCAAAGGGATATGGTAGTCTGATAGCTGGAACCGCTCATGTACCAAAGGCAATAGGTGGAGTTGGATGCGGATGGTACAGTACGGGTCGCGGAATAAACCGTAGACTCCGAAATCGTCCCAGTCTGTGTGACGGTAAGCATATTGCCGCTCTTGCTGAAGCTGGCCCCGTTCCCATTGGAGAAGCTGAAATTGGACAGCACACCATTGGAGTCTGTCACAGAAGCAGTTGTGCCGTTCAGAGTGATGGTTGGCGCACTACTGCTGGCTGAGGAAGTAAAGCTGGGAATCTTCTTCGCGGATTGGACATAGGAAACCAGCGTGTTGTAATTGGTAGCAAAGTTCGTAACCGATGCCACGCCCGCATTGTAGAAGATGTCACCAGCCGTTCCGCTCTCGTTGGTGGAGTTGACCGTAAATGAGCTGGGATCACGCAGGCCACAGACAATTTCAAAGATCAGGAACTGGGTGGCTATCCGCAGGGGGACATTGGGATTCGCGTCCTTCTTGGTGGTTGTAACGCTGATGGAATGATCCCACATCTGATTGCTGTAGAGGAGAATCAGGCCAATGGCTTCCCTCCGTTCGGCAGGCAGAGCGTACCACACATTGCTGCCGGTGGTGCTGCCGCTGCCATCCAGAGTTACCTCCCGGTCAACGGAGTTGCCGGAGGTGCTGGCTGCGTAGCTGCGCCATGGCTCAATACAGTACAGAGGGTCGTCCGCATAGGCAACACCGCCGTACCGGGCAAAGTGCCAGCCCAAGTTTTTGATGTATGCTGTGCGGGTGGTGCCTGTACCGTTGGGCTTGTAGGCACAGGTTACCTGACTGTTCAAAACCGTGGTGTAATTGCCGTTATCTGCATAATCGAACAGCATGATGCTGCTTTGGGTACTTGCCAGAGCCATTACGCCGTATTCATCTTCAGAATCGTCGGACAGTGTCTGCTCAGACGCAGATTCCGATTCTGAAATGTTGTTACCAGGTATCTCCTCTGCAAATGCACTGGGAATCATACCGATCAGAAGCAGCACCACAAGAAATAAGGCTGCTATTCGTTTTATCATGGGTAAAAACTGTTCCTTTCTTTAGATTTGTGCTGGGGGTTGTTCTTCTTTTTCAGACTGTACGGGTAGTTAGAAGGGGTGAGGTGTGGAGAGGGGGAACCGCAGGATCACTTGGCGCAGTCCTGTGAAATGGGCAGACTGCCCCCTTGTGAGTGGTTATCGTTCCTGTTCCCGCTGGCGTTTTCGGTAAAACTCCAATGCCTTTACAATGGTATCCTCAATCTTCTGCGCAGGCGTCCCCGGCGCGAAGTATTTGCTGATACGCTCCTTCGGAATTTTGAACTGCTCCTTTTGGTTGGGCTTTTCCTCCTGCATGATGGAGAAAATCACATCCATGTTCAGCCTGCCTTCTTCTGAAAATTTCCGCATTTTCATCGCCTGAACATGAGATGGGGTGCAGTCCTCCGTTGTCATGGTTTCGTACAGATCATGCTGCTCCTGCTGGGTCAGGTAGGATAGCTCCACCGCAGGGCGCAGAGCAATTTGCAGCTTGTCCTTTTCTTTCAGAACGGAGTTGTCCACCAAGTCCAGAACTTCGGGAATCAACTCCGTCAGACGGATTAACTTTCGCACTTGCTCATGACTTTCTCCCGCCTGTTCTGCCAGAATCTCTCTGCTTTTCTTACCAGAGAAATGGGGCAACACTGTTGCACCATTTTCTTTGCTCGGTCTGCCAGCCTGCCTACGCATAGCATCCAGCTTCATCTTATAGGCAAAGGCTTTTTCAGACGGCAAAAGCTGCTCCCGCTGCAAATTGGAATCCACCATGATCACGGTCGCTTCCTCGTCTGTCAGTTCCCGGACAATACAGGGCAGTTGCAGTTTCGCAATCAGGGTACACGCCAGCTTGCGGCGATGACCGGCAACCATTTCGTAATGCCCGTTCTCTTTGGGGCGCACAATGGCAGGAACCAGAATGCCGTGCTGTTTCACACTCTCCGCCATCTCGATCATGTTGTCATCCATGCGGACTTTGAAAGGGTGATTGGGGAAATCGTCAATCTGGTCAATAGGGATTTCCTGTACCCTCGGCTGACTGGCAATGTCTCGCTCCTCCTGGGTGGTGAACAGACTATCGACTGATGTTAGCAGATTTGCTGCGCTGTTTTTCGCCAATGTCCATTACCTCCTTCACCAGAGTGCGGTAGGCTTCCGCCGCGCGGCCTTTCGGCTCATGCTTGAAAATGCTGTGGTCTGCGGTGCTGATTTCCGCCAGCCGAACTGTGGATGGGATTACCGTCTGCATAATGGGCAGATGCTTACCGTAGGCGGCTTTGACGGATGCCACAATATCCTTGCGAAAATTCGTTTCATTTGCCATGGTCATGAACACACCGCCGATTTTCAGCTTAGGGTTAATCTGCCTCTTAATGCTCTGCACGGTATTGACCAACTCCGTCATGTTTTCGGCAGCAAAATACTCTGCCTGAACCGGGATCAGAACATAATCCGATGCAGACAGAGCATTGATGACCAGCATACCGAGAGACGGGCGGCAATCCAGCAGAACATAATCGTAGTCCTTTTTGATCTGATCCACATACTGCCGCAGCACCGTCTCCCGGCTCATGACATTCACCAGCCCCACCTCAACGGCGGATAGGGTGCGGTTGCCGGGGACGAAATCAAAGCCCTCGTGATGGTGGCAGATTTCGGGATGCTCATTGCCGCTGACACCTGCCACGATATCGTTCATGGCATTTCCCAGTGTCAGCGGCAAATCATTCGGTTTTCGCAGTCCCAGCATTTTGGTTAAGTCCCCCTGCGGGTCAACATCCAGCAGAAGAACCTTCTTGCCCTGCATCGCCAGTCCAGCGCCCAGGTTATACACCGTAGTGCTTTTCCCCACGCCGCCCTTCTGGTTGGCAACGGCAATGACCTTCGTTTTTGCCATTTGGGTTTTTCCTCCTTAAATAGATTTAGCCGCCTGCGGTATGGCAGACGGCTATGTACTGGAAACAGAAAAACCGCCTACTTGAAGACAAGTAAGCGGTTGTGGTATGTATTAGATTCTTTTCACAGGGGCGGAGAGGACTTTCATAATCAGCTCATCCACGCAGTCAGTGAAGCGCTCTGCACGGATTAAGCGGTTTTTCAGTTCGACAAGACTTCTGACCAGAACATTGTATTCGGATTCGTCCAAATATAAATAATGCTTTTTCTTAAACATGAGATGCACCTCCTTGGGTGTATCATACATGATAGGGGAGAGGAGGGCAACTGTGCAAAACACATAAACTATATTTCGATATATCAGAGTTGGTCAAAACCAGTCAGACGGTTCAGAAATTGTTTTTGGGTTGTCGAGACAGGAAAAACAGGGTGTCTGAAAGGACTGTTGAGCCATGGAAAACCCATGGCTAAGGCCCCAAAATTAACCTATCGGTTAACACATTTGGGGTTCTGAGAGGCAATTTAACCACTGGTTAACACAAAAAAAGTTGTCAAAATAGGGTCAAATCCAGTCAAAAAACGGCAAAGTGCATCAAAGCAAGATATATAGGAAAAACCCGGAAAACGAGTGTTTTCCGGGTTTTGTAAGCAAAAAATATTGGAAATAAGCCAAAATTTAGCGCTTGGAGAACTGAGGTGCGCGACGGGCGGCTTTGAGACCGTACTTCTTTCTTTCCTTCATTCTGGGGTCACGGGTCAGGAAGCCGGCGGCCTTCAGGGAAGCACGATACTCGGGGTTGACAGTCAGCAGGGCGCGGGCGATGCCGTGACGGATAGCGCCGGCCTGGCCGGAAACGCCGCCGCCGCAGACGGAAACAACCACGTCGACCTTGTCAACCAGCTCGGTGGTGACCAGGGGCTGACGCACGACCAGCTTCAGGGTCTCCAGACCGAAGTAATCGTTGATATCGCGGCCATTGATGATGATGGAGCCGGTGCCGTTCTCGTAAACGCGAACGCGGGCAACACTGGACTTACGACGGCCAGTGCCGTAAAAATACTTCTTCTTGCTCTCGTACATTCTGTGTTACCTCCAATTAGTCCAGAGTCCAGGCTTCGGGCTTCTGGGCAGCATGAGGATGCTCAGCACCCTTGTACAGGTGCAGACGGGTCATGCAGTTGCGGCCCAGAGTGTTCTTGGGCAGCATGCCCTTGACGGCGACTTCCATAGCGTAGTCGGAACGGTTCTCCATCATGGTGCGGGCCTTGGTTTCCTTCAGACCGCCGATCCAGCCGGACACGCGATAGTAGACCTTCTGCTCGGGCTTCTTGCCGGTCAGAACAGCCTTGTCAGTGTTGATGATGATGACGTTGTCTCCGCAATCAACGTTGGGAGTAAAATCGACCTTGTGCTTGCCGCGCAGCAGGTTAGCAGCGATCACAGCGGTACGGCCCAGGGGCTTGCCGGCTGCATCGATGATATACCACTTGCGCACCACGGTCTCCTTCTTGGCGAGGGTAGTGGACATATGGGTTCCTCCAATTTTTTTGGTAAAATATTTTGACATTCTTATGTGTTTGAAGTACAATATCTTCAAACTGCTTAGCATTTATACCATAAGAAAATTCAAATGTCAACACCTTTTTTGAAGATTTTTATGAAACAATATATAATCTTCAAATATCACTGAAATACTCTTGAATGCTCTTAAATGCTCGCTTACCTATTTTACCTATTTTAGGAGGAAATCTTAAAAATGCAGAAACTTGTCGGCCTGGTTCGCAGGTGCGTGGAAGACTATTCCATGATCGAAGACGGAGATAAAGTCGCCGTAGGCGTCTCCGGAGGAAAGGATTCTCTGGTGCTTTTGAAGCTTCTGGCGGCGCTGCGGAGCTATCATAATAAGAATTTCCAGCTGGAAGCAATCACCATCGATATGGGCCTTGGCATGGATTATACGGAGATTGCGCAGTTGTGCAAAGAACTGGATGTGCCCTATACCGTTGTGAAAACGGAGATCGGCCCCATCATCTTCGACTATCGGAAGGAAAAGAACCCTTGCTCTATGTGCTCCAAAATGCGCCGGGGCGCGTTGAATCAGGCGCTGGTGGATAAGGGCTTTCATAAGCTTGCCCTGGGCCACCACTATGACGATGCCGTGGAAACCTTTCTCATGAGTCTGATTTACGAGGGCCGGATTAGTTGCTTCCAGCCGGTCACCCATCTGGACAGAACCGGAATTACCCAGATTCGCCCGATGCTCTACATCCACGAAAAGACCGTAGCCGCCTTTGCTGAGCGGGAGAACCTGCCGGTACTTCAGAATCGCTGCCCGGTGGATAAGCACACCAAGCGGGAGGAAATCAAGGATCTGATATACGACCTGGTGAAGACCTATCCGGATTTGAAGGAGCGTATTTTTGGTGCCATGCAGCGCTACCCCCTGGAGGCCTGGGAGCCCCACGGCCGCTACAAGCGGCCAAAGGAGCGGGAATAAGGTGCAAGGGAATAATTTCCAGAAAAAAAGGAAAAGCTTTCTCCGTCATGAAAAGGAGGAAGCAATATGGTAAAAGGCATTTCCCGTCAGGTGATCCTGGTGCCCGGACCGGGCACGGAGCTGTTTGACCAGGCAATTTTTATTTTAAAAGACAACGCTGTTTCAGAAGGCGTCAGCGATGAAGCATTGCTAAAAGAGGCCCGTCAGGTCATGCGAGGCGGCAGAAGGCGATATAGACCCCTGTATGCCCTTTTCTGGGCGCTCTGTGGCTCTTTGCTGACAGGTGCGGCCTGGGCGCTGAGCGCCATTCTGAGATAAGCAATCCCTTAGAAAGAGAGAGAATCTATGCAAATCGGAAATTTATCGGTTGAAAACCCCCTGTTTCTTGCCCCGATGGCAGGGGTGACGGATTGGGCCTTTCGGACGGTCTGCGCAAGGCTGGGGGCCGGGGTTACGGTGACGGAGATGGTCTCCTCCCGGGCCCTGGTCTATAAGGACCAGAAAACGGCCAAGCTTTTGCGAAAAAACGAGGGGAGCCTCTGCGGCGCTCAGATTTTTGGCAATGACCCGGAGATCATGGCCCAGGGAGCCAGGTTGGCGCTGGAAATTTCCGGCTGTGATTTTTTGGATATCAACATGGGCTGCCCTATGCCGAAAATCGCCAATTCCGGCGACGGCAGCGGCCTGATGCGCACACCGGAGCTGGCCCAGAAAATTGTGGAGGCCGTTGGAAAGGCCGTTAACGTGCCGGTGACGGTAAAATGCCGCCTGGGCTGGGATAAGGGGAGCATCAACGTGTTGGAGTTTACGAAACGGATGGAGGACGCAGGAGCCGCCATGGTGACCGTCCATGGCAGAACCCGCAGCCAGCTTTATTCCGGCGTTGCCGACTGGGACATGATTCGTAAGGTCAAAGCCCAGCTGTCCATTCCCGTTATCGCCAACGGAGACATCACTGGCCCGGAGGCTGCGCTGCGCTGCGCCAAATGGACCGGGGCCGATGGGCTGATGATCGGCCGCAGCTGCTTTGGAGATCCCTGGATTTTCCAGCAGGTGAAGACTGCCATGGGCGGGGAGGAGATTCCCCAGCGGCCTGTTTTGAGAGACCGCATTGCCGTAGCGGTGGAGCAGTTTCAGCTTGCTGAGCAGGACCACGGGGAGCACGTAGCCTGTCTGGAGGCGAGGAAGCATTTTGCCTGGTATCTCCGGGGCGTCAGCCATAGCGGATTTTATAAGCAGCAGATTTCTTCTCTGACTACCATGGAGGATATTTACCGGGTTGCCAAGGAAATTTCCAGAGATTTGCAGTAAAATGCACGGATAAGAAAAGCACCGTTTCACATCCTAGCCAAGAGAGGTGACAGATGTGAAACGGCTTTTTGCATGCCTTTTGGCGTGCCTTGCTTTGGTCCTGCCCGTGAGGGCAGAACCTATCCGTTGGGTGGACTTTGATGTGAGCACGGAATCCATGGCCTACGCCATGCAGCAGGACATCCGCACGGCAGAGCAGGAGAAGCACCTGAGCTGGATCGAGATTTTGGCTTTGGCTGCCTGCCGCACAGGGGGAAAATGCCCGCTGTCTGCCGTAAAAAAAGCCGCAAAGGACCTGGAAGGGGATGTTTCCCCCGAGGAGGCAGCAGGGGAGCTGGGGAAATACTATGCCTATTATTATGAGGCCTACTCCGCCGCTCTGGGTGGGCTGGTTGGAAGCTACGCCATTTTCAAGGATGGCCAATGGGTCCCGCAATACGGCCTGAAGACCTTTTCGCCCATTGCTGCGGGCTACGGCTACAGCCATTGCGATGATTTTGGCGTTGGCAGAAGTTTCGGCTTCAAGCGCAAGCATCTGGGTAATGATCTCATGGGCGGCCTGGGAACGCCAATCGTAGCCGTGGAAGGCGGAATCGTGGAAGCCATGGGCTGGAACCGTTACGGCGGTTGGCGGGTGGGCATTCGCTCCTTTGACGGGAAGCGGTACTATTACTATGCCCATCTGCAAAAGGACCGTCCCTTTGCTTCCGGGCTGGAAATTGGGGACCAGGTGGATGCCGGGCAGCTCATAGGCTTCATGGGAAGGTCCGGCTATTCGGACAAGGAAAATGTAAACAATATTGAGGTGGTGCATCTGCACTTTGGCCTGGAGCTGGTCTTTGACGAGAGCCAGAAGGAATGCAACAGCGAAATCTGGATCGATGTTTACCAGCTGGTCCGGCTCTTATCTGCCCACCGCAGCAGCTATCAAAAAACCGACCGGGGCTGGGAACGGGTGTACCCATATAAGGATCTGGACTGGACAGAGTTTCCGGCATAAGACAATGCATTGCCCGGCGGCAATGGCATTGGATGCTTAAATCTGCTTTTCAACGCTTTGGACGGTGAGAACGGTGTCCTCTACTGTGAAGCGGATGTCGAATCCGGCGAAGTTCAGCCCGTAAACCCTTCCTGGCGTTCGCTGATAGGAGGGCCTGGGATCGTGAGAAAGAACGCCCACAGCGGCCGACTGCTTGTCGGCAGGCAGCTTTTCCAGAAGCTCCTGGGGGAATTTTACGTCCAAAAGAAAATCGCCTACTCGGTCTGTGAAACCTCCGGCAGCCTCTGGACGGCTGTCGGAATAGGGAATATAGGGCTTGATGTCGAAGATGGGGGTGCCGTCCAGCAGGTCCGCACCGCCGACAATGAGCACCGTCCCGTACTGCTGGGTGTGCTTCACCTCAAGCAGGCGGACGCAGGAGAGCCCCAGGTTGTTGGGCCGGAAGGGGGACCGGGTGGCAAAGACGCCCATGCGGGTGTTTCCGCCCAGCCGAGGGGGGCGCACGGTAGGAGACCAGCCTTCCCGGACTGCCTGGGAAAACTGCCAGATGAGCCACAGGTGGGAGAAGTCTTCGATGCCCCGCAGAGCATCCTCACTGCGATACTCCGGCTCGAAGACGATCATGGACCGCAGCTCCTCCACCAGTCCGCTCTGCCTGGGAATGCCGAATTTCGTGGGAAAATCGCTGCGCATATGGGCAATCGGGTGCATTTCCATGGTCTCCATCAGGCGTTTCTCCCGCGAAAAGCAAAGGTAAGGGCATAGAAAACGGTGAGCACCAGGCTGATGGCTGCGCCTGCAGAGCAGCCGAAACTGTAGGAGATACTCAGGCCCACAATGCCGGACACCAGGGCAAAGAGCACGGAATACAGATGGTACTGCTTCTGGTTCCGGGAGATATTCCGGGAGGCCGCCCCCGGCAGCACCAGCAGGGAATTGAGGATCAGCAGGCCCATGCTGGAAATGGACAGGGTCACTACAACCGCAATGGTTACGGTAAACAGTGTTTGGGACAGCGCCACGGGAATGCCCCGGGAGGAGGCCAGCTGGGGGTGCACTGCCGTCAGGGTCAGCCGGTTGGCGTACAGGCACCAGAAGACTAGAACCGCCAGCAGGACAATGGCCAGCATCCCGATCTCACCGGGGGTGATGGACAGCACATCGCCAACCAGATACTTATTGTATTTTGTGAAGCTGCCGCCGCCCATGGTGGCAACCAGAATGCCCAAAGCCACAGCGGCGCTGGAGAAGACGCCAATCAGCGTATCCGCTGCCTGGTTGCTGTCCCGGCGGAGATAGGAGAACAGTAGGGCGAAGAATACGCTGAATGCTACCGCGGCCCAGGTGGGCGCGGCAATGCCGAAGAGGGACCCAAGAGCAATGCCCGTAAAGGCGGAGTGCCCCAGGGCGTCGGAAAAGAAGCTCATATGGCCGGTGACGATCATGGTGGAGAGAATGCCAAACAGCGGTGCCATGAGCAGCAGGGCAAGAAGTGCGTTTTTCATAAAGTCCCAGTGGAGCATTTCCAGGGGGAACGCGTCACAGATGGCGTACCAGAGGCTCATAGAGACCCTCCTTTCATGTGGAAAATGGCCTGAAAGGCATCTGAGGACAGAACCTCCTGGGCGGTTCCTTTGGCCCGGATGCCGCCGTCGATGAGGACCACCTGGTCTGCATATCTGGGCAGCAGGGAAAAGTCGTGGGTGGTCATGAGAATGGACAGGTCATAATTTTTCCGAATTTCGTCCAGCATGTCCATCAGAGTGGTCATGCCCTCGGCGTCAACGCCGGACAGGGGCTCGTCCAGAATCAGAATATTGGGCATGGGCTCCAGGGCAAGGGCCAGCAGCACCCGCTGCAATTCGCCGCCGGAGAGGGTGCCTACCCGTTTGTGGATCAGGTCAACGCCGTGAACCCTGTCCAGGCAGACCCGGACGGTCTCGTCCATGGCCTTGGAAATGCCCAGAAAGGCGGGGCGCTTGGACATACAGCAGGCGAACAGATCTGCAACGCTCAGCGGTTCGCTGGGGTCAAAAGCAGGGCTCTGGGGAACATAGCCGATGTGGGGCTTGTGGCTGCGCTTTCCGGGCTCGGAAAAGGCAATCACGCCGGTGTAAGCCCGCTGGCCCAGAATGGCTTTCAGAAAGGTACTCTTGCCTGCGCCGTTGGGGCCAATCAGGGCTACCATTTCGCCGCAGTGGACATGCAGATTCATGTCCTTCAGGATTTGGCTGCCGCCGATGGTGACGGCCAGATTCTCCACCCGCAGGCAGCAGGCGTGGCCGCAGTCATTATAATGCAGTTCGCTCATCCGAGAGCCTCCTTGATGGTGTCGATGTTGCGGTACATGGCTTCAAAATAGCTGTCCCCAGCCATAGCCATATCCAGCACATAGGTTTTTGCGCCGGTTTCCCGGGAGAGAATGTCGGCGGCAGAGGTGCTGCCGTTCTGCTCTACAAAGATGGCGGGAAGCTGATGCTCCCGGGCCAGGCGGATCAATTCGATCAGTTCCTTGGCAGAGGCCTCGCTGCCGGATTCCTCCTCCACTGCCGCCAGAATTTCCAGGTCAAAGGCCTGGGCGAAGTAGGCAAAGCCATCGTGGAAGGTGATCAGCTCCCGGCAGGAGAGCTGGGACAGGTGATCCTGGCCGTATTGCTCCAGGGCATCCAGCCTGGAAAGCAGGTCGTCCAGATTGGTGGAGAAAATCGTTTTCCATTGGGGGTAACGATCGGACAGACCGGTGCAGATATTGGCGGCCATGATTTTGGCATTGGCAGGGGAGAGCCAGATGTGGGGGTCATCCTCATGGTGGTGATGTACCTCATGCGCATCGTGCGCGTGTTCTTCCTCATGATCATGTCCGTCGTGGTCGTGGGCTTCCCCTTCCAGCAGGGAAATTCCCTGAGAGGCATCCACCGAGGGCTTCCCGGCGAGGATGTCCTCCATAAATTCCTCCAGCCCTGCACCGGAGAGGATGATGAGATCGGCGCTCTCCGCCTGACGGACCTGGTTCACGTTCAGGGAGTAGTCATGCAGGCAGGAGACGGGCTCTGAGATCAGCCGTCCAACTGTCAGGTCCGTTCCGTGGCAGAGGGCTTGGGTGAATTCAAAGACCGGCAGGGTGGTGGCGGCAATATCGGTTGCCTCCGGCTTCCCGGCACAGCCGCTGAGAGAGAGGCAGATCAGAAGTAAAATCAGGAAAATGCTTGTTTTTTTCATAAAAATACCTAAGAAGAAAGGCCCTGATGATCAGGGCCTTCCAGAGTCTGGGATCAGTGCTTTTCGGTCCACTCTTTGACCTTGGTTTTCGCCAGCCGAAGAATGTCCTCATTGGGGTAGGGAGAAGCTTCGCCGCCGGCGACATACAGGAAGTACAGGCCGCCTTCGGTCTGGTACAGCCTCTCTTCGTAACCGGCAGGATCACCCAGAGCACCGCTGGTGAACTTATGGATCAGGGTAGCGGTTTCGGTATCGTACTCTTTCTTGCAGATGATCTTTTTCATGGAACAAGCCTCCTTTCATTGGCGATTCTTTCTACTATTATACAGATAATTGTTAGGAAATCAAGTAAAAAGAATAAGACTTTCCAACGATTTTCAAAAAATTGGAGAATCAAAGAGAAAATCCGCAGTCAAACGACGCATAGCACAGCACATTGCACAAAGATTTTTTGCCTTTTTCACAGAAAAATACGGATGCAAAGCTGTTTTTGAACCAAAAACCATAAAACATTCGTTGAATGGTTCGAAAAATCTGCTGCCCGGGGGTCAGGGCAGTCGAGGCAACTTGCCCAAAAAGCCTCGCAGAGTTTGGCGGCGTAAGCCGACAAATAAAATGAAAATCATTCTCTGTCGGGGCGTGTACCTGACAGAAAATACTTCCCAGGCTGCGGCGTGTAGAATTTGTGTGCCGCAGGCGCGCAAATTCTGCGCGCAGCAGCCTGCAAAAACTTGTCGGAAAAGCCCGTAAGGGTTTTTTCGACAGCATAAATCGGCTGCCCGGGGATCAGGGCAGCCGAGGGAAAACACTGCAATATGGCAGCAGAAAAGAAATATTAGGAGGTATTTCGGCAATAGGTGTCCAATCACAGAGTGTTTAGCATCTTTACGCCAGAGACTCACCCAAGCTACGGCAGGCGTTCAGAGCGTCGTCGTCGGGGGCTTCCTGGCAGATGACACTGTCGCAGACCAGACTTGCACCGTCATTCCGGCAGGCATCCTCCCAGGTGCGCATCCATTCACCGTCACCCCAGCCATAGGAGCCGAACAGGGCGATTTTCTTGCCGGAGAGCTTGCTTTCACAGCTCTCGAACATGGGGGCAAATTCGCTGTCCTCCAGCTCTTCCGCACCCATAGCAGGGCAGCCAAAGGCGATGGCATCGAAGGCATCCACCTTGCCGCCGTCAAATTCCGTGGCGGTAAACAGCTCGGCAGAAGCGCCTGCTTTCCGCGCACCTTCGGCAACGGCCTGGGCCATGGCCTCGGTGTTCCCGGTGCTGCTCCAATAAACAACTGCAATTTTCATTCTTTTCAAATCCTTTCTTATCACTCAACCGGCTACGGTGAGTCGTTCAATGTTTGTGCCTTTTGCAAGCTGCTGACAGTAGATGCCGGTACACTTCCTGTAGAGAGCAAAGGTCTTCTGCGCCTGATCCTCGTTTTCGTATACCCGCCAGCAGCCTACGCATTTGCAGGGCCGCTGCTCCAGAAAGCCCCGGACATCTGCTGCCGGATAGCCGAGAAACAGGCCGATTTCGTGGGGGAATTCTCCTCGCTGCCGGAGCTTCCGGGCCAGAGACGTCAGGCATTTTCCACTCTGACAGCTGGTGTAGCCGCACTGGCGGAGCAGGGCTGCACTGGCGTTGGCGGAAAGGTCCTGCTCCAATCTGGCAGGGCGGTAGAGATAGACCAGCGCCCGCTTTTCGGAAAATCGCAGCGGGATCGCCCGGACGCCCTTTGGACCCAACCGGCGGTTCAGCTGCCGAAGAGAGCTCAGCAGCTCCTCCCGGCTTTCATAGGGACAGTTGAAGAGACTGGCTGTTTTCAGCCCTGCGAGGGTAGGGGCGCAATTGCGCACCAGCAGCTCCTCAGACATGGCGCGTCCCCTTGTGCAGGACGATCCGACGCAGGGTATGTCGGGTAAAAACAGCACCAACAAAAATGAGTGTAATCGCTGTGAGTGCGTTGACAGCGGAGAGTGTTTGCAAGATTTCCATAAGTCGAACCTCCTGTGTTCGTGATGGGACAGCCATCCTTGGTATATGTAGGTTAGCTTTTGCTAACCGGCAACATCATACACGAAAGAGGCTCGTTTGTCAAGCATTATTTTCCTACTTCTTTTATAGGGATATATGTTCCTGCAAGATGTGTTTGAATTCCTGGGCGGCGATGCGCAAGGGCTGTCCGGTCCGGCTGACCAGGCAGATATTTCGTTGGGGTTCGGGGACGGATAGGGACAATATGCGGACATCCTGGTTCCCTGTCAGAAATTCCTCCGGCACAAAGCCTATGCCGAGATCGCTGGCAGCCATGGGCAGAATCTGGTCTGCCGTTGCTGCCTCAATGTCGGGCTGGAAGGGGAGGGAGAGCTTGCGGAACCATTCCTCGTAAAACCGGTAGCTCATGGTGTCCCGGCCCAGGCAGACCAGGGGATACCGGCACAGGTCCTCCGGAGACAGGGTGTCCGGGCAATTCAGCCCGGGTCCGCAGACCGGAACCTCCCGCACGGTTTTCAGCGTTTGCAGAACCATATCCTTTCCAAGCTCCAAGGGGGTCGTCACCAGTGCAAAGTCCACCAGACCTTCCTGGAGCGCGGCAATGGCCTGGGGCGTGGAGTGGTTGGATACACGGATTTGCACCCCCGGATAGTGCCGCCGGAACTGCTTCAGCACCGGCAGCAGCAGGCACCGCAGAGCTACCTCGCTGGCGCCGATGGAGAGTGTGCCGCTTTGCAGCTCCCGTTCCATGGTGAGCTCCCGCTGGGCAGCTTCCAGGTGGGCCATGGCGGGCTCTACATGGGCATAGAGCCGTTCCCCCTCCGGTGTCAGCCGTACGCCTCGGTTGGTCCTGGAAAACAGCTGACAGCCAAGCTCGCTTTCCAGCAGCTTGATGACCCGGGTCACATTGGGCTGGTTGGAGTAGAGCAGCTCTGCGGCACGGGTGATGCTCCCGCATCGGGCAGTATGATAGAACACGCGGTAGTAGTCGAGAGAAATTTCCATATTGGTTGCTCCATGTCAATTTAGTATTTCTGATATCTAATATATGTATTTTACATATTTCTATTTGAGGATTATACTACACCGGTAATTGGGTGTCAAGAGACACAAAAAAGAGAGGAAGCCAGAGAAATATGGACGAAAAGTATACAGTTTGCATTGGACGTCAATACGGCAGCGGCGGCCGGGAGGTTGGTGCGCTGGTGGCTGAGAAGCTTGGCGTCACCTGCTATGATAAGCTTTTGATTCAGGAGGCTGCCCGGAAGAGCGGCATGGACGAAACCTTTCTGAAAAACAATGAAGAGCGGTTGACAGAGGTTCTGCTGCCCTTCAGCGGAAACACGTTTGCAGACGAGGCAAATATGGCTGGTGTGTTCTATTCTGCTGGAGAGAATGCCTACGGCGCTGAGAAGCAGGCAATTGTGTCCATTGCGAACCGGGAATCTGCGGTGATCATTGGCCGCTGCGCCTCTTCCATTCTTTCGGATCGAAAAAATGCGCTCTCCGTTTTCCTGTATGCAAACGAAGCGGACTGCGTGGCGCGAATCGCCCAGCGCAACGGCCTGACGGAGCGGAAAGCCCGGGAGCGGATGGAGCGCATCAACCGGATGCGCAGGCATTATTTCAATTTCTATTCCATGACCGAGTGGGGCAAGCCGGAGAGCTATGATGCCATGCTCTGCACAAGCACCCTGGGCATTGAAGGCTGCGCGGATATGATCGTGGCGATGCTGAAAAAGAAGCTGGAGGCGAAGACCAATGAATAAGGATCTGACGGTCGGGAAGCCTGAGTCGGTGCTGTGGCGGTTCTGCCTGCCGCTGTTCGGCAGCATCATTTTCCAGCAGCTTTACAACCTGGCGGATAGCTTTGTGGCAGGCAAATTCGTTGGCGAAAACGCTCTGGCAGCCGTGGGCAACAGCTATGAGATCACGCTGATCTTTATCGCCTTCGCCTTCGGCTGCAACATTGGCTGTTCCGTCATTGTCTCCCAGCTGTTTGGCGCAAAACGGATGGCGGATTTGAAAACCGCCGTCTATACGACCCTGATTTCCAGCGGCGTGGTGTGTCTGCTTCTGATGGGCCTTGGCACGCTGCTGTGCACGGATCTTCTGCAGCTGATTAACACCCCGGAGGACATTCTCCCGGACTCCAAGCTCTACCTGGACATTTACATTCTGGGCCTGCCCTTTGTATTCTATTACAATGTGGCAACGGGAATTTTCTCCGCGTTGGGAGATTCGAAAACGCCCTTCTATTTTCTGGCGGCATCGTCCCTTTCCAATATCGCCGTGGATATCCTCTTTGTGACGGCGTTCAAAATGGGCGTGGCCGGCGTAGCATGGGCAACCTTCCTGTGCCAGGGCGTCAGCTGCGTGCTGGCGCTGGTTGTGGTGTTCCGGCGGTTTCGGACCATTGAAGCGAAGAAAAAACCGGCGCTGTTCTCCTGGACGCTGTTCAAGAAAATCGCCGTTGTGGCGGTTCCCAGCATTCTGCAGCAGAGCTTTATTTCCGTTGGCAATATCATCATCCAGGGCGTTATCAATACCTTCGGTTCCAGTGTCATGGCTGGCTATTCTGCCGCGGTGAAGATGAACAATCTGGTGATCACCTCCTTCACCACCCTTGGCAACGGCATTTCCAACTATACCGCCCAGAACATAGGTGCGGAAAAGCCGGAGCGTGTCCGTCAGGGCTTCGGGGCCGGGCTCAAGCTGGTGTGGCTGCTGTGTGTGCCTCTGGTGGCGCTGTATCTGCTGGCAGGAGGCGTATTGCTGCGAATCTTCCTGGACGATACCACAGGCACAGCCATGCAGGTGGGCATTCAATTCCTGCGCATCCTGTCGCCCTTCTACTTTGTGGTGTCTGCAAAGCTGGTGTCCGATGGCATCCTGCGGGGAGCAGGGATGATGAAGCAATTCATGGTTGCGACGTTTACGGACCTTGTCCTTCGTGTGGTCCTTGCAGAGGTCCTTTCCGGTCCCTTCGGAACGCTCGGCATCTGGTGTGCCTGGCCCATCGGCTGGACGATTGCCATGGTTCTGTCTGTGATTTTCTACAGACGCGGAGCGTGGAATAAAAAATAAAGCTTCCCGGAACGTTGCGTTCGCGGGAAGCTTCCAGAGCGGCGTGATTTCGGTCACGCCGTCTTTTGTATAGATTTCTTTACAGCGCGTGGCCCAGCAGATACCAGATGATCAGAAATCCGGGCAGCAGTGGCAGATAGGCGGGCAGGGCAGCGGGGCTGATGTGGATGATCAGAAAATTGAAGTGATCCATGGCGTAGAAAACCCCGCAGAGGATGGCCGTGGAGAGCACAGACTTGGAGACCTGCCGTCCAATCAGATTGGAGAAGAAGAAGGTATAGATCCCGCCGAGAATGGGGTTGACCACCGTCAGGAAAATGCCCAGCACCAGCTTAAGCAGTCCCAGCAGCAGAAAGCAGACCAGAACCACCAGCAGCACAGCGGGGGCATGGTAGACGAGCGCTGAGGGCAGATACTTTTCAATGGCCCAGTTGGCCACCAGGTGCAGCCCCATGGCCAGAATGACGCTCAGAAAGCGGGAGAGGAACCATGTAAAGGGATTGTCTCCGTCCGGAAGCAGTGCATCCATGCAGTTGACCACGAAGGACAGCAGAATCAGGGTCAAAATCTGGCTGCACAGCGTCTCAAAGGCCGTGCCATGGAATGGCAGGACAAACAGATAGTCCTGCACGAAGGTCACAAAGGGCAGGGGGGAGAGCAGCTTGGAAAGTCCTGCAGGCTGGAAGGCATAGACCACAACGGTCAGCACGTACACAGTCAGAATACCCGCCGAGGAGGACAGCGCATGGTTTAAGTCGGACTTATTGCCAAAGATCAGCTTGAACAACACGCCAACACCCAGAAGCGCCGCAACAAACACAAGGATGAATTTCAAAGAAGCGCCGATGTCAAAGGATACGGGAATGGCCGATACAGCGCCTTTTAGAATGTCGCTCAAATTGTCCGGCAGGAAGTCCTTGGC
Organism: uncultured Clostridia bacterium; assembly: GCA_945963595.1. Lineage (GTDB taxonomy): Bacteria > Bacillota > Clostridia > Oscillospirales > Oscillospiraceae > Faecousia. Next base: position 32,427 of record CAMFMO010000008.1, read on the forward strand.
GGCAGTGAGAATAGAATTGAGATCCAGTTCCATAGAGATACCCTTTCGAAGAGATGCGCATAGATTCTGCCCGAAGGGAGGAAAACCTATACAGGATGAAAAAACCTCCGCCGAAAACGGCGGAGGTAAAATGCCTTTTCGAGATAAATTACTTGATCTCGGCCTCGGCGCCGGCTTCCTTCAGCTCGGCAACCAGCTTCTCGGCGTCTTCCTTGGAGATGGCTTCCTTCAGGGTCTTGGGGCAGTTGTCAACCAGATCCTTAGCGTCCTTCAGGCCCAGGCCGGTAGCGGCACGGACAACCTTGATAACGCCCAGCTTGGAAGCGCCGGCGCTCTTCAGGATAACGTCGAACTCGGTCTTCTCCTCGACCTCAGCAGCAGCGCCGGCAGCGGGAGCGGCAACAGCAGCAGCAGCGGCGGAAACGCCGAAAACATCCTCCAGGGTGTGAACCAGCTCGGACAGCTCCAGAACGGTCAGGCCCTTAACTTCCTCAACGAGAGCAGTGATCTTTTCACTAGCCATTGTAATATCCTCCTAAAATGTAGATTAGATTGTGTGTGTTAGCTTACGAACTTAAGCTTCTGCGGTAGCAGGAGCGCCGCCTTCCTTCTGCTCCCGGATCTGGTCCAGGACGAAAGCCAGGCTGGAGATAGGAGCCAGGAAGGTACCCAGAACGGATGCAACCAGAGCATTCTTGCTGGGCAGCTCACCGAAGCCATTGAGCTGGTCAGCGGACAGGACAGAACCCTCCACGACGCCGCCCTTGATGGACAGGGTGTTCTTGTTCTTCTTGGCAAACTCGCAGACGATACGAGCAGGGGCGATGGGGTCGCCGGTGGTGGAAGCCATGGCGGTGGTGCCGTTCAGAATCTCAGCAAAATCGTAGCCAGCATCTTTGGCAGCGAAATTGGTCAGGGTATTCTTCACAACGGAGTACTCAACACCAGCTTCACGGAACTGCTTACGCAGCTCGGTATCCTGAGCGACGGTGATACCCTTGTAGTCGACGAAGACGACGGAAGAGGCTTCCTTGATCTTGCCGGACAGATTGGCAACAACGGCCTTCTTGCTCTCAAGAACCTTTGCGTTAGGCATAATTTTCACCTCCGAATAAAATAAAAATATCTTCCTGCCAAAGAGCAGAAAGATACGATGAAAATCTATTCAACGCACCTCGGCAGGATTTACCTTTTTACCTGCTGTCTTTGGCAACTCCTAGATAATAGCATAGGAAAGACGATTTGTCAACAACTTTTTTTGAAAAAATTTGACAGGCCGTTGCCTGCATTATCCAAAATTTTTTGGAAAGCCCCCGAACGCGAACGTTCGGGGGTAAAAGCATTTTCAGCTTACAGGTACTTGGCAGTAGAGACCTTCACGCCGGGGCCCATGGTGGACACGACGGTACAGGACTTGATATACTGACCCTTGGCAGCTGCGGGCTTTGCCTTCACAACAGCCTTCAGCAGGGTGTCCATATTCTCGCTGAGCTTCTCAGCGCCGAAGGAAACCTTGCCGATGGGGCAGTGGATGATGTTGGTCTTGTCCAGACGGTACTCGACCTTACCGGCTTTGATCTCCTTAACGGCAGCGCCGACGTTGGGGGTCACGGTGCCGGCCTTGGGGGAGGGCATCAGACCCTTGGGACCCAGAACCTTACCCAGACGGCCAACAATGCCCATCATGTCGGGAGAAGCGACAACGACGTCAAAGTCAAACCAGTTTTCCTTGGTGATCTTCTCAACCAGCTCCATGCCGCCGACATAGTCAGCGCCGGCTTCCTGAGCCTCGGCAACCTTGGCATCCTTGGCGAACACCAGAACCTTGCGGGTCTTGCCGGTGCCGTTGGGCAGAACCACGGCGCCACGGACCTGCTGGTCGGCGTGACGGGAGTCAACGCCCAGCTTGATGTGCAGCTCGACGGTCTCGTCGAACTTGGCAGAAGCGCCCTTGACAACCAGGCCCAGAGCCTCAACGGGCTCATACTGAACAGCGCGATCGATCAGCTTCGCGCTTTCCTTATACTTTTTACCTCTAAACAATGTAATTATCCTCCTTAAAGTGGTGATGCGGAAAAATCCTCCCACATTTCCGGAACTTGCTTCCGGATCAACATTCTATCAGTCGACGACGGTGACGCCCATGGAGCGGCAGGTGCCAGCAACCTGGCTCTCAGCGGCTTCCAGAGTGGTGGCGTTCAGGTCAGGCATCTTGGTCTTGGCGATCTCGGAGATCTGAGCCTTGGTGATGGTGCCGACCTTGGTCTTGTTGGGAACACCGGAGCCCTTCTCCAGACCAATTGCCTTCATGATGAGCATGGGGGTAGGAGGAGTCTTGGTGATGAAGGTGAAGCTGCGGTCTGCATAGACGGTGATGACAACAGGGATCTTGTAGCCCTCCATGTCCTTGGTCCGTGCATTGAATTCCTTGATGAATGCTGCGATATTCACACCGTGCTGACCCAGAGCAGGGCCGACAGGGGGAGAAGCGGTTGCCTTAGCGGCGTTGATCTGAAGTTTGATAATGCCAGTTACTTTCTGTGCCATGAATAGCACCTCCTGAATAAGATGTGGTAATGATGCGCACTGCGCATTCCTTTCGGGGCCCAAAGCCCCTCCCACGTTCCGGCCGAAAAGAACGGCCCGATGCGTTTATTGGGAAACGACCTCAACCTGATCGAGCTCAAACTCGACGGTGGTCTCCCGGCCAAACATGGAAACGACCACGTTCACCGAGTTGCTGTCGACATCGATGGATTCCACCGTGCCGGTGAAGGAGCTCAGAGGACCATCCATAATGCGGACGGTATCGCCCACGGAATAGTTGACGATGATCTCCTTCTTTTCCACGCCCATGGCATAGACTTCCTCGTCAGTCAGGGGCGTAGGATCGTTGCTGGAAGTGCCAACGAAGCCGGTAACTCCGCGGACATTCCGGATGACATGCCAGGTATCGTCACTGTAAACCATCTTGACCAGCACATAACCGGGGTAGACCTTGCGGTCGTAGGTTTTGCTGGCGCCGGTCTCCGTGATTTCGGTCACGGTTTCCAGAGGAATGGAAACGGCCAGGATTTGATCCTGCAGCTTACGGGACTCGACGGTTTTTTCAATCGTCGCTTTTACGGTGTTCTCATACCCGGAATAGGTATGCACCACATACCATTTTGCAGTTTCTGCCATGACTTCTTACCTTTAGTGGAAAACACCGATCAGGGCGTCGATTCCAACCTGAGAAACAAAGTCAAACAGCCAGATGAAAACGCCGACGCAGATGACGCAGGCGACAACAATGGCTGCATTTTTCAGCACCTGCTGGGGAGTGGGCCAGATTACCTTCTTCAGTTCGCTTTTCAGCTCACGGAAGTACTTGCAGACCTTGCCCCAGGTTCTTTTGAACCAATTTTCCTTCTTCGCTTCTGCCATGATGGGGCGTCCTCCTTACTTGGTCTCAGTGTGAGTGGTGTGCTTTCTGCAGAATCTGCAGTACTTCTTCATCTCGAGACGGTCAGGGTCGTTCTTCTTGTTCTTCATGGTGTTGTAGTTTCTCTGCTTGCACTCAGAGCATCTCAAAGTGACTTTCACGCGCATAACGGCACCTCCTTAAAATTTGCCTCCCTGTATCACACCCGGCTAGAAAAAAAGATTTAGAAAGCGATAAACTACAATGGAAATCGCTCCGGGGCTGAAAAAGGCGCACAAAAAAAGAGCCCTTTTTCACAGGTAGAATCATTCTAGCATAGGGGAGGGCTGATGTCAACAATAATTTTCACTTTTTTCCTGCTTTTTTGATAGAATTCCGGGAAGCTCCGAAAGAAAAGCGTCCTTTGCGAATTCGCCTTTCACCCTTGCGTTTTTGTGCCGCTTCGGGTAGAATAGAGAAAACAAGCCAGGAGGAAAGAGAAATGAAAATTATGGGAATCGATTACGGAGATGCCCGCACCGGTGTGGCCATCTCCGATCTGCTGTGCTCCATTGTGGGCTCTACCACGGTGGTCCCCAGCCGGAATCATGAAAAGCTGATGGCGGACCTTGTCCGTCTGGCAAAGGAAAACGAAGTGGGGGAGATCGTTGTGGGTCTTCCTAAGAATATGGACGGCACAGAGGGGGCCCGTGCGGAGCTGTGCAGAGCCTTTGCCGAGGAGCTGAAAGCGGCAACGAATCTGCCTGTGGCCATGTGGGACGAGCGCCGAACCACGGTGGAGGCCCACAATATCCTCTCCGCCCACAATTATCATGGAGCAAAGCGGAAAAATACGGTGGATGCCGTGGCAGCGTCCCTCATTCTGGAGGGCTATCTGGCGTTCCAAAAGAGGTGATTCTCTGATTATTCCCGGATCTTGTACTGCAGCTCCCGAATCCCGGTGAAGATCAGCAGGATGCCGAAGGCCCGGCGCAGCCACGCCTGCGGAAGCTGTCCCTGAAGCAGAGAGGCAAGCGAGGCGAAGAGACATCCGGCGGCAATTCCCGGCAGCAGCTGTTTCCAGGGGATCCGCTTTCGCCGCAGAAAGGTGGCGAGGCTTGCCCCGGGGAGAAAGAACAGCAAATTGAGGGCTCTGGCCTGGGCCTGAGGCCAGCCCAGGGGGCCGGTGAGCCAGAGCATCAGCAGGCTCCCGCCGCCAACCCCCAGCCCGGAGAGAAAGCCAAGAACGGTGCTGACGGCAATGGCGGCTACACTCTGCACAGATTTCGAATGCCTCCCCAGAGAATGAAGATCCCCAAGATCCGGTGCAGCCAGAGCACCGGAATTTTTTTGCCGAAAATGCCCGCCAGGAACCCTCCTGCGGCGCTGCCTGCCAGATAGGGAAGGGCTTCCCGGACCGGCAGCGCACCCTGACTGGCCGAGACCAGGATGGTCACAATACAGATGGGCAGAACGGTTGCCACGGATGCCGGGAAAATGGCCTCGTCGGGCAAATCATGGCACCGCCGCAGCAGGGGCACCAGAACCAGACCGCCCCCCGCACCGAACAGCCCCGCAATGCTTCCGGCAGCAGCTCCGGCCAGCAGATAATTCCACATAAAAAGCACCTCCTTCGGAAAGCTTTCCCAAAGGAGGTGCCATTCATTCAATTGCGATCAATTGGCCTTCATGACCAGATTGGTGCGGATATAGGAGGTATCGCCCACGGTCATATCCAGGGCGTCCACCAGGCCGTTGTACCAGTTGGTATAGTCTTCGCTGGTCAGATCGTTCTTGATCAGATACTCCCGGTAGGTCTCATCGGACTGGCCTACGAAGTACATCACATGGTAGCCGTAGGAGGTCTCCACGATGCCGGTGTCGCCAGCCTTGCGGTTCTCGTCGAAGCACCAGTTGTTAAAGGCGCTGACCATCTGGCCGGGGTAGACGTTCTCATACAGGCCGCCGTTGGTGTTGGAGCCGGTGTCGGTGGAATTCTCGTTTGCCAGAGCAGCAAAGCTCTCCTCGGTGGCGTCGCCGTCTTCCCACGCCTGCAGCCAGCTTTCGGCCTTTTCCTTGGCGGCTGCCTTCTCCTCATCGGAGTAGGTGGTGGTGCCGTTTTCGGTGGTGCCGCCCTCAAAGCCTGCCAGCATGTGGCGCACGTTTACCAGGGGAGTGCTGTTGTCGCTGCTGGAGCGGTAATACACAACGTAGTAGCCGGAGATGGTCTCCACCTCATTGCCGTCGTCATCGGTGGTGGTAGAGGTGTTGGCGATATAGGTCTTGTCGCCCTCCTGGCGGCTGCTGTCGCTGATCCACTGGGCAACCACGGAGCTGACGGAGGTATAACGGGTGTCGTCCATAGCGGAGCTGGAAGCGGTGGTGTCGGCGTTTACCTCCAGCGCGGCAATGGCGGCATCCAGAGCCTCCACAGAGTTGATCTCATCGCTTACCAGGCTCTTGGCATCTGCCTCGGCGGCAGCGGCCTTCTCGGCGTTGGTGGCATCATCATCCAGGTAGCGGCTGGAGCTCAGGTAATACTGGTTGTAGCTGTAGGAATTGTAAACGGCGGGGTCCTCGGCGTCCTTAGCTTCTACCTGTTCGTCGGTGTAGGTCAGGCTGTCCCGGTACTCGGTCTGATAGCCGCTGGCCAGCAGATTCACACGGTAGTATTCCTTGTAGCTGTCCAGGGTTGCGCCGTTGCCGTACATGGCCTTCAGGTAGGCCTCGGGCTTGGAGTAGCCATAGACGGAAGCGTGCAGGGACAGGGTGGACTCCAGAGAATCCAGCTGGGACTGGTCGCTTTCGCTGAGCTCGTAGCCGTTGGCGGCTGCCTCTTTGGCGATGGCGTAGGTGGCCCGGGCGCTCTGCTCGGCAGAGCTCAGGAAGTAATCTGCCCAGGTGGTGCCTGCGTCGGCATCAAAGACCTGCTGGTCCAGAGCTTTGGTGGTGTCCAGGCCGTACAGGGCGGCGTAGGTTCCGTTCTGGGAGTAGAAATTGTTGACGGTGTCGATGAAATAGTAGCTTAGCTCGGCATTGCTCAGGGTGGTATCGCCCAGAGTCAGAGCTATGGTCTTCTTTTCCCGGGAACCGCTGTTGGAGACGGCACGGTTAATGCCGACAAAAGCAGCTACCAGAACCAGGACGACAAGCACAATGGCGAAGGCGATGGTATAGGCCTTGACCTTCTTGTCTTCCTTCTGCTGAGCCAGCTGCTTTTCGGTCAGCTTGGCATTGGCTTCTTCAGCATGAAGCTTCTTCTTGCTGGATGCACTCATGGTATCATTTCCTCTCGTTTTCATAGGTCTGACGATTCTGCGTAGGTTTTGCAGATAGACCCGGTTATTATAGCGGAAAACTTTCGGGGTTTCAAGAGGAAAAAAGGAAATTTACAAAGAAACAGAAAAAACCCGGAGGACCGAAGTCCTCCGGGCACCCCGCTTTAGCCGTACCGCATCCAATTATGACCTGCACGAAACGGCAGGTGGGTTGCCGCTCCCGGCGTTCTCTGCTCCCAGCGTCCACCCTACGTCAAAGCGAGGGCGGGAGGTCTGCAATCCCGCCAGGAAGTCTAACTTCCCAATTCAAAAATGTGGGTCCAAAAGGACACAACACGCACCAAGCAGGGAAAGAAAGGATCATTCGTCCTCTTCTTCCGTCTCGTCCTCCGCGTACAGCTCCTCCATAATGAGGTCGTATACGGCTCTCAGCTCTTCCTCATCTTCAATGGCGGTCAGCAGGGGCTCGCCGTCTTCCTCGGTGGACTTGAGAATGCTCACTTCCAGAGAAAGCTCTGCGCCCTCCTCACCGGCATCGGCGGGAATTACGGCCATATAGGTTTCTCCGTTGTATTCCAGGGTGGACAGAACTTCCAGCTCATATTCCTTGCCGTCCTCATCCACGATGGTGATAAAGTCGGATCCATATCGATCTTCCATAGATTGCTCCTTTGAATACGGGTTCTCTTTGTTTGTATTCTACAACCAGACGGCGGAAAAATCAAGAGGAAAATATGCTTCCCTTTTCCGGCACCTTCCGAAAGGGGCGAGTTCTCTATATTATATCCGAGAAAAGACCGATAATTCAAACTCTTTTCCGGGAATACTAGAGAAATAAAAAGCGTTAAAATTTTTGCCCGGACGGGAATTTTACGGATTATTCAGAAATTGGGGCTTTCCCTTTTGTCAGGAATATGCTATAATTTGCGGATGATATGACGGAAAGTTCTGTCTTACCCAAGAGAAAGGCACAATCCGCCCAGAGCGGCATTGGAGGTTATACGCATGGCAAATGAAAATCCCAAAAAGAAAAGGAGAAAGAAGCTGCGGCAGGAGTGGAATCCCCACTGGTCGCTGAAGACGCTTTATACCCTGGGCAGCACGGCACTGTCGGTGGTGAAGATCGCCATTGGTGCGGCACTGACGGTGGCGCTGATTCTGCTGATCTGCGGTGTGGTGTTTGTGGGCACCTTGGGGGATTATCTGCAGAACGATATCTTGAAGGAAGCCTCGGATTGGTCCATTGATGACTACGATCTGGAAAAGACCTCTTTCCTTTATTATGTGGACAGCCACGCCCTAATTCAGCACCAGCAGCAGCTATACACCACCACGGACCGTCAGATAGCCACTTTGGATGAGATCCCTCAGGACCTGATCAATGCTACGGTGGCCATTGAGGATAAGCGCTTCTATGAGCACCAGGGCGTGGACTGGATTACCACGGTCAAGGCCTGCATGAATATGTTCTTCGGCGGAGACTCTCAGTTCGGCGGCTCTACCATTACTCAACAGCTGATCAAAAATGTCACCCAGGAAAACAGCATTACGGTGCAGCGGAAGGTCATGGAGATTTTCCGGGCCCAGATGTTTGAAAAGGAATACGATAAGGACCTCATTATGTATGAGTACCTGAACCGTATCTTTCTGGGCAAGGGCTGCTACGGCGTGAAGAGTGCGGCCGCTGCCTACTTCGGCAAGGAGCTGCAGAGCCTGACCACGGCAGAGTGCGCCAGCCTCATCAGCATTACCAATAACCCGTCCCTGTTCAATCCCTATTCCGAAAATGTCTTCAAGTACAAGGGCGAGATGCGGGACGGCGCGGGGCGGAACCGCTACCGCCAGCTGAATGTGCTCTCTGAAATGCTCTCCCAGGGCTATCTGACCCAGGAGGAATATGACGAGGCAGTCAACCAGGAGATGGTCTTCAAAGAGGGCATCGATGCGGCGGACCGCTGGGCCGTCTGCGAAAGCTGCGGCTATGCGGGCACGGTCAGCACCTTCCACCAGGAGGGCAGCCACTATTACTGCCCCAATTGCGGCAGCCTGACCTCTGTCAACCAGGATGCCTCTCAGAATGTGTATTCCTGGTTTGTGGATGCTGCCATTTTGGACGTGGCCTCCGATCTGGCAGCCCAGGATGGCGTGGATTGGGAGAGCGCCGGAGAGAAGACCCGGAACTACTACCTGGAGCGCATCCAGAAGGGCGGCTACCATATCTATACCACTCTGGATATGAACGTGCAGAACCAGGTGGATACCATTTATACCAATCTGGAGAATATCCCCACCACCCGCTCCACCCAGCAGCTCCAGTCTGCCATTGTGGTCATCGACAACCGGACCGGTGATGTGGTGGCACTGTCCGGCGGTGTGGGAGAGAAGACGGACTTCTTCGCCTACAACAAGGCCACCCAGGCGAAGCTGCAGACGGGCTCCTCGCAGAAGCCGATTTCCGTGTATGCTCCTGCCTTTGAAAAGGGCGGCTTCAGTCCCGCAACGGTCATTAAGGATATGCCCTTGATGTACAACGACGGAACACCCTTCCCCAGAAACGACAGCCGGCAATACGACTATTCCAGAACCATCTTCTCCGGCATTGTTTCCTCGGTCAACGCCATTTCTGCCAATACTCTGACGGCCATTGGCACGGACTATGGCTACAGCTTTGCAAAATACAACTTCGGTCAGGATTCCCTGACCAGCAGCTATGCCCTGTCCAACGGCCAGAGCCTTTCGGACGTGGGCGTGGCACCGCTTGCACTGGGCGCGCTGACCGTGGGCTCCACCGTAAGGGAAATGAGCGCGGCCTATGCCACCTTTGCCAACAATGGCACCTATCGGGAGGCACGGCTCTACACCAAGGTCTATAATTCCGACGGTCAGCTGATTCTGGACAATACCCAGGACAGCCGCCAGATTCTGCGGGAGAAGACCGTGGAATATATGAACTACTGTTTGTACAATGCCGCCAACTACGGCACCGGCGGCGCAGCCATTTTCCAGGGCCAGAACATTGCCGGTAAGACCGGCACAACTTCCAGCAACCGGGACCGCTGGTTCTGCGGTTACACTGGCTACTACACCGCAGCTGTGTGGTGTGGCTATAACCAGCCGGAGCAGATCAATCTGACTGGCAACTACGGTAACCCCGCCGCCCGTCTGTGGAAGATGGTCATGCAGCCTCTGCATGAGGGGAAGCCTGCCGTGCCCCTCTACAGCGGCGCGTCCTTCCAGAGTGTAACGGTCTGCCTGGATTCCGGCAAGCTGGCCACGGCGGCCTGCTCTGCCGATGCCCGGGGCATTTCCCGGGTGGCTACGGTGAACTGCTATCCGGAGGATGCACCTACGGAGTACTGTGACAAGCACGTGCAGGTGGACTACTGTGTCACCGGCGGCGGCGTGGCAACGCCCTTCTGCAGCCTGTTCCCCGATGCGCAGATTGAGACCCGCTCTCTGGTGAAGCTGACCCAGAGTGAGGTGGATGAGATCAAGGCGGCTATGAATTCCGGCTTGAAGTCGGAATACTACCAGGATGGCTATGTCTATCTGGTGGATAACGACGGCAACCCCATTGCCTGGCACGGCTTCCGGGGGAATGCCAACCCCGGTGCGGATACCCCTTATGTGGTGTGCCCGGTTCACAACCAGCAGGCCTATGAGGACTTCGGCGGCATTGACAATGGCGGCAGCGAGGACGGCAACGGCGGTGTTGACAATGGTTTTGACAACGGCGGCTGGAGCACGGACGATGGATCCCAGAACGATCCCATCTGGTAAGAGCGAATGGAAGGAGAGAAGCTATGCTTTGGATTTCGGATCAATGGAAGGATTATGAGGTCTTGGATGCCTCTGACGGGGAGCGGCTGGAGCGCTGGGGAAAATATATCCTGGTTCGCCCGGACCCCCAGGTTATCTGGAGCACCCCTCATAGCAATCCGATGTGGAAAAAGCAGGATGCTCGCTACATCCGCTCCTCTACAGGGGGTGGACACTGGTCGGACCATCATTTGCCGGAGCGCTGGCAGATCAAGTACAGGGACTATCTGACCTTCAATGTCAAGCCCATGAACTTCAAGCACACCGGCGTGTTCCCGGAGCAGGCGGCCAACTGGGATTTTATTCGGGAAAGGGTGGCCTCTGCGGGCCGTCCCGTAAGGGTGCTGAACCTATTTGCCTATTCCGGCGGCGCAACTCTGGCAGCTGCGGCCGGTGGGGCAGAGGTTTTCCATGTGGATGCAGCCAAGGGCATGGTAGCCTGGGCCAAGGAAAATGCTGTGGCTTCCGGCCTCGCGGACCGTCCCATCCACTGGATCGTGGACGACTGCGGCAAGTTCATCCAGCGGGAGCTGCGCCGGGGCCGAAAATATGACGGCATCATCATGGACCCGCCCAGCTATGGCCGGGGACCCGGCGGCGAGATCTGGAAAATGGAAACCAGCTTCTTCCCGTTTTTGCAGCAGACGGCCAAGCTCCTGACGGATGACCCGCTGTTCGTGATCATCAACTCCTATACCACGGGCCTTGCTCCCTCGGCGGTGAGCTATGCCTCGGATGTGGTCTTTGGTCCGGAGCACGGCGGAAAGACTGCGGCAGGGGAGCTGGGCCTTCCCGTGAAGGAGTCCGGTCTGATCCTGCCCTGCGGCTCCACCGGCAGATGGACACCCTGAGAAAAGTAGAAAAGAGGATTCACTTTTGGAAGATATTATAACTGTGAAGAACCTGGCCTACGCCTATCCGGACCTGGACGGGCAGAAAGGGACCCGGGTTTTCGAAAACTTAAATCTTACCATTGAAAGCGGCAGCTTTGTTGCGATCTTAGGCACCAACGGCTGCGGAAAATCCACTCTGGCAAAGCATTTCAATTCAATCCTGCTGCCTTCCGGCGGAAAGGTGTATGTGGACGGCATCGACACCTCCGACCTGACCCGAATTATGGCAGTCCGCCGCTGCGTGGGCATGGTTTTCCAGAACCCGGACAACCAGATCGTTGCCAACGTGGTGGAGGAGGACGTGGCCTTTGGCCCGGAGAATCTGGGTGTGGCAGCCCCGGAGATCCGCCGCCGGGTGAACAAGGCTTTAAAGCAGGTTGGTATGTACGAATACCGGGAGCATGCCCCCCATCTGCTCTCCGGCGGGCAGAAGCAGCGCGTGGCCATTGCGGGCATCATTGCCCTGGAACCCAAGTGCATTGTACTGGACGAGCCTACCGCCATGCTTGACCCCCGAGGCCGGGCGGATGTGATGCAGACTGTGGAAAAGCTGAACCGGGAAAAGGGAATCACCGTGGTGCTCATCACCCACCATATGGACGAGGCGGCACAGGCCCAGCGGGTTATTGTGCTGGACAAGGGCAAGGTTGCGGCGGACGGAACGCCCAAGCAGGTGTTTGCTCAGGTGGAGATGCTGCACAAGCTGGGCCTTGCGGCCCCGGACAGTGTGGAGCTGTGCTGGGCTTTGCGGCAAAAGGGCTTTGATTTGCCCCTGGATGCGCTGAACCCCGAAGAATGCGCGCAGGCACTTTATGATTGGCTGAAGGCCTGACGTGTGGGAGGAATTGACATTGAATCCAATTTTGCAGGTGGAAGACCTGACTTATATTTACAGCATTGGCACCCCTTTTGAGCATAAGGCTCTGGATCAGGTGTCCTTCTCCATAAATCCCGGAGAGTTTGTGGGCATCATCGGCCACACCGGCTCCGGAAAATCCACATTGATGCAGCAGCTCAACGGCCTTCTAAAGCCTACCTCCGGCCGGGTGCTGCTGGACGGCCAGGACATCTGGTCCGATAAGAAGCTTACAAGAGCCGCCCGGTTCCGGGTGGGGCTGGTCTTCCAGTATCCCGAGTATCAGCTCTTTGAAGAGACGGTCTATAAGGACATCGCCTTCGGTCCAACCAATATGGGCCTTTCCAAGGAAGAAATCGATCGCCGGGTCCGGGAGGCTGCGGGCTTTGTGGGCCTGACGGAAAAGCAGCTGGAGGTTTCTCCCTTCGACCTGTCCGGCGGGCAGAAGCGCAGAGTTGCCATTGCCGGTGTTATCGCCATGGAGCCGGAAGTGCTCATTCTGGACGAGCCAACGGCCGGACTGGACCCTGTGGGCAGGGAGGAGATTCTGGGCAACATCCGGGCCTATCGGGCGGCTAAGAATGCGGCGGTGCTCATGGTCAGCCACTCCATGGAGGATGTGGCCAGACTGACAGACCGGCTGCTGGTTATGAACGGCTCCCGCCTTGCCATGGATGCCGCCCCGGGGGAGGTTTTCGAGCACGTGCAGGAGCTGCTGGATATGGGCCTGAGCATTCCCGAGGTGACCCAGGTGTTTTTGCGGCTGCGCTCCCTGGGCGTGGATGTGAAGAATGTCTATACCATTGATCAGGCGGTTGCTGAGCTTCTGCGGCTGAAGGAGGGGAAGGGCGTATGCTGAAAGACATTACCCTGGGGCAGTATTTCCCCGGAACCTCTGTGATTCACCGCTTAGACCCCCGCACGAAGCTGCTGGGTGTAATTCTCTATATTGTGGCGTTGTTCCTGGCCAAGAGCTGGATTTCTTATGGGGTGGTGCTGTGCTTTCTGATTTTTGCCATCTCCGTGTCGAAGATCCCGCCCAAGTCCATTGTATCGGGCATGAAACCGCTGGTGATCATTTTGGTGTTCACGGGCGTGCTGAATCTGTTCTATTCCGATGGCGGCGTGGTGCTGGTGAAGCTCTGGAAGCTGACCATCACCACAGAGGGCTTGGAGCGGGCCATTTTCATGACAAGCCGTATTCTGATGCTGATTTCCGGCACTTTCCTGCTGACCTATACCACGTCCCCCATCTCCCTGACGGACGGCCTGGAGAGCCTTCTGGGCCCCCTGAAAAAGCTCCATGTGCCTGTCCACGAGCTGTCTATGATGATGTGCATTGCCCTGCGGTTCATTCCCACGCTGATCGAGGAGACCGACAAGATCATGAACGCCCAGAAGGCCAGAGGCGCAGATTTTGAAACCGGCAGCATTATCGACCGGGCAAAGGCCCTGATCCCTGTGCTGGTGCCTCTGTTTATCAGCGCCTTTCGCCGGGCAGATGAGCTGGCCACGGCTATGGAGTGCCGGTGCTATCAGGGCGGCGAGGGACGTACCAAGATGAAGCTGCTGCGCTATGGCCGCAATGACTTCTTCGCCTTCGGCGGACTGGCCGCTTTGATTGCGGTGATTGCTGTCCTGGCCGGCTTCGGACTGTGAGGAAGAAATGCGCAATATTGCTTTATTCCTGACCTATCTTGGCACCCGCTACCATGGCTGGCAGGTCCAGAAGAATCTGCCAACCGTGGCGGAAACCCTGGAAAAGGCCGCCGCTCAGGTGGTGGGCCACAGCGTCCACGTGACCGGCTGCGGCCGGACGGACGCGGGAGTCCACGCCCGGTGCTATGTGGCGAATTTCCGAACGACTTCAACCATTCCGGTGGAGCGGCTTCCCTATGCGCTGAATACCCATCTGCCCTGTGACATTGTGGTGACCAAGGCCTTTGAGGTGAATGAAAAATTCAATGCCATCGGCTCCTGCGTCCGCAAGGAGTATACCTACCAGATTTACAATTCCAGACTAAAGGACCCTTTTTATGTGGACCGGGCATGGTTTTATCCCCGGCATCTGGACGAAGCCATCATGCAGGCGGCGGCGGACCAGTTCGTTGGAACCCATGATTTTGCGGCGGTTCGTTCGGTGGGGACGGATGTGAAGTCCACCGTTCGAACGGTTTACTACTACAATGTGGAGCGTCGGGGCAACCTGGTGGTTTTGAAGGTCTGTGCCAACGGCTTCCTCTACAACATGGCCCGGGCCATGGCCGGAACCGTGGTCTATGCCGCAGAGGGGAAGATTGCCCCCGGCGAGATCGGTGGCATTCTGGATTCCGGCAACCGCACGGCAGCGGGCCCGACGGTGCCGCCGGGGGGACTGTACATGACCCACCTGTGGTATGACGACGGGGTAGATAAATTCGAGTGCTCCTGCCGGGATACCTTCCAGGAGGAATAGCGTGTTTTCAAACAGCAGGGGCGTGGTCGCGGCCACCCTTGCTGTTTTCCATTCACAATTTGTTTTCCCTTTTTTTACGGCTATGTGCTATAGTACATGCAAAAGAATGCGCAAGGACTCCATTTTTGGAACCTTGCGGCAGGGCAAACCCTGCAAAGGAGTGAATAGAATGCAGCCAAAGATGTGTTGCAAATGCAAAAAGAATGTTGCTGTGATCTTCATCACCAAGGTGGAGAACGGCGTTACCCTGAATGAGGGCTATTGTATCAAATGCGCCAGAACTCTGGGCATTCCGCAAATCGATCAGGCCGTAAAACAAATGGGCATTTCCGAAGAGGACTTAGATATGATCTCCGATGAAATGAGCAGTATGTTCGGCCAGAAGGACGACAGCGAGGGCGAAAGCGACGAGGTGGACAGCCAGACCGCAACCTTCCCGCTGATGAATCAGCTCTTTGGCGGCGGATTTCCTAAGCCTGCCAAGCAGCCGGAGAATGCAGAGACCAAGGAGAAGGAGCCGAAAAAGGAAAAAAAGAGCAAGCATAAGTTCCTGGATAACTATTGCATGGACTTGACAGCCCGGGCCCGGGAGGGCAAGCTGGACAAGGTCATCGGCCGGGACGTGGAGACGGAACGGGTCATCCAGATTCTGAACCGCCGCCAGAAGAACAATCCCTGCCTGGTGGGCGAGCCCGGCGTTGGCAAGACAGCCATTGCAGAAGGCCTGGCCCAGAGAATTGTGGCGGGGGATGTGCCCTATAAGCTGCGGGACAAGGAGGTTTTCCTGCTGGATCTCACCGCTCTGGTGGCGGGCACCCAGTTCCGGGGCCAGTTCGAAAGCCGCATGAAGAGCCTCATTACGGAGATCAAGGCCTGCGGCAATATCATCCTGGTCATTGACGAGGTTCATAATCTGGTGGGCGCAGGCGATGCCGAGGGCAGCATGAATGCCGCCAATATTCTAAAGCCGCCCCTGTCCCGAGGGGAAATTCAGGTTATCGGTGCCACCACCTTCAATGAGTACCGCAAGTATATCGAGAAGGATGCGGCCCTGGAGCGCCGCTTCCAGCCTGTGACCGTGGCGGAGCCCACCATTGAGGAGGCCTGCCAGATCATGCAGGGCATTTCCAAGACCTATGCCCAGTTCCATGGGGTCTCCATTTCTCCGGAGATTGCCCGTCAGTGCGTGATCCTCTCCGAGCGCTATATTACGGACCGCTTCCTGCCGGATAAGGCCATTGACCTGCTGGATGAGGCCTGCTCCGATGTGAATCTGCGCAGCAAGGAGATTTCCAAGCTTGCAGAGCTGAAAAAAGAGCGGGATGACTATGAGCTGGAGCTGAAAATGCTCAATGAGGACACGGAAAATACGGACTTTGAGCGCCTCGCCACCATCCGCAGCAAGCTGTGCCAGATCGCCGGGGAAATTGAGGAGCTGGAAAAGGTCCCCGCTCCTGCTGTGACCATGGACAATCTGGCCCGCATCATTGAGCTGTGGACGAAGATCCCTGCTGCCAAGATCAAGGCCCAGGAATACAAGCAGCTCAGGGGCATGGACGAGCGGTTGAAAGCCCATATCGTTGGGCAGGATCACGCTGTGGAGGCCGTATCCCGGGCCATCCGGCGCAATCGCGTTGGCATTTCCCCCAAGCGCCGCCCGGTTTCTTTCATCTTTGCCGGCCCCACCGGTGTGGGCAAGACCGAGCTGGTGAAGTGCCTGGCAAACGATATGTTCGACAGCACCGATGCCCTGATCCGGCTGGATATGTCCGAGTATATGGAAAAGCATACGGTTTCCAAGCTCATCGGTTCGCCTCCCGGCTATGTGGGCTATGATGAGGCAGGGCAGCTGACGGAGATGATCCGCCGGAAGCCCTACAGCGTAGTGCTCTTTGACGAGATCGAAAAGGCCCACCCGGATGTGATGAATATTCTGCTGCAGGTGCTGGACGACGGCCGCATTACGGATTCTCAGGGCAGAACCGTGAATTTTGAAAATGCCATCATCGTCATGACCACCAATGCCGGTTCCGAGGGTGGTGTCAGCGGCATGGGCTTTGGCCGCACGGATACGGACCAGGTGAAGGAGAAGACCATGAAGGCCCTTCAGAGCTTCCTGCGGCCGGAGTTTCTGAACCGGGTAGATGAGATCATCACCTTCAACCATCTGACCAAGGAGGATTTCCTGGGCATTGCGGATATTATGCTGGAGGAGCTGCGCAGCAGCCTGCAAAACCGTGGCCTGACCTTCACCTGGACGGACCAGGTCCGGCAGCACTTGGTGGACAAGGCCTATTCCGTGGTCTACGGTGCCCGGAATCTGCGCCGGACCATCCAGAAAGAGCTGGAGGATCCCATCAGCGAGGCGGTCATCGACAGCTTCGAGAAGCCCATTTCCGGCATTTCTGCCCGAATGGAGGATGGAGCGATCCAGCTCGACGTTCAAGAAGCCTGAAACATAAGAAATTGGCGGCACGCCCGAAATCCGGGCGTGCCGCTGAAAATTTTACATATCCTCAAATTTGTCCGACAGGGTGTCCGAAATTTTCCAGGCCACGTCCTCCATCTTGTCGGCGGCCTTTGCTGCCAGCTTCCGGGTGGGATTGTTCCGGGGCATCATCAGCACGGCCACCATACCGGCGGCAGCGCCCAGTCCCGCGGAGATCGCCCAGCCTTTTGCGTTCATACTCCATTCCTCCTTTTTTGCAGGATGGCGTTAGTATGCCCCAGAATCGAAAAAACAGACTGGAAGCTTTTTCTCCTCTTTCTTTCCGACAAAAACTATGCTATACTCAAGGAAACTCTGAACAAATCGACTGCGGCTGAGCAGCAGATCTTTTGTCCCCGTGCTGCGGTATGAAAAATGGGAAATACATCCAGTATTCCCGCATTTTCCATACCTTGCCCGGAAACAAAATCTCTTGCTGTCAGCTCTTGCCGCTTTATTCAGAGCTTCCTTAAATCCAAAGAGAACGCGGGAGGATTGGCTATGTCGATAGACGCACTACAGGAAAAAATCAGAAAGCGCAAATCGGCGCTGATTGTGGATATGACAATTTACCCCGGGCAGCTTCCGGAACACTGGGCAGGGGAGTGCTTCGAGAATGGGTACAAGCAGTATGTTCTGGAGCTATTAAAGGGCCTGAAAGGGCTCGTTCCCGGCGTCCGCTTCCGGCTCAGCGCCTTTGCGCTGCTGGGCAGCGAGATGCTGCGCATTCTGCCGGAGCTTTTGAAGGCCGCCGCTGATTTGGGCTACTATGTGCTGCTGGAGGCCCCGGAGCTCTCCTGCCGGGAAATGGCGGAGCTGTGCGCCGGAACTGCGGCTTCCTATGGCTGCGACGGTGTGCAGATTCCCTTCTATGCGGGCAGCGATGTTTTAGAGCCTTTCCTTCCGGATTGTGAAACCGCCCGCAGGGATGTTTTTGTCACGGCCAGAACCCCAAACCGCACGGCGCCGGAGCTGCAGGACCTGCTGACGGGCAGCCGCCTGGTCCATATGGCTGCTGCTGACCGCATCTCCCGCTACGCGGAGAACCTGACAGGGAAGTTTGGCTATGCCCGGGTGGGGGTGGCTGCCTCTGCAGGGGCACCGGAGAGCCTGAAAAATCTCCGGGGAAAATATACCAATCTTTTCCTGCTGGCAGATGGGCTGGATTATCCCAGCGCCAATCTGAAAAACGTCTCCCTGGCCTTCGACCGTCTGGGCCGCGGCGGTGCCTACTGTGCAGGAAACATGGTCACCCGGGCCTGGGCCCAGGCTGACCAGGCAGACCCCATCGAGGCAGCCCAGGCCGAGGTCCGCCGCCAGAACAAGGGTCTGCAAAGGTATGTGACGTTCTTGTAAAATAACCCGGCTCTGAAGAAGAGCCGGGCAAAAATTTTCCGTCAAACAATGGGCGGGCAGGGATACTTGAGCAGAAGGGAGACGATCAGGCACAGGAAAATTCCTACGAAGCCTGTCACCATCCAGAAGCTTCTTCTGCGCAGCAGTTCCCCCGTGATAAACAGCCAGCCAACGGACAGAATGGAGGCCAGGATCGACAGGGTAGCCGTAATGACACGGAGCACATTTAGCCCCTTGGAGGAGAAAATCAAAAACAGTATAAAAACGAGAGCATCTCCCAAAAGAACTTCCGTCATCAATTTTTCCAACGCACGATACCGATTTTTCTTGGCCACGAACCATCCCTCCAACGGACATTTTCTAGAGGTATCTTATCACACTCTGTCGTAAATTGCAATCGTTTTGATACAATTTGTATATTTTTTTATTTATGCCTTGCGCAGTGGACGAAGGAATGGTATAATACCCCTAAAGTATGCTATTTTGATTGAAACAGCCGGGAAAGCCTCTGCGTGCGTTCCTTTTCCGGGGAAAGGCTGTTTGAAGGAAGAGGAATCGAAGTATGTCGGAACCCCAATACAGGCTGGAGGGCATTGTCCATACCCGCACAGAGGTGCGGGAGGATTTTGAGGGGCCTCTGGATGTGATTTTTTTGCTGCTGAGCAAAAATAAGATCGAGATCCAGGATGTCTCCATTACAGCCATTTTGGAGCAATACCTTGCCTATCTGGATGAGATGAAGCGGCTGGATATGGAGATCGCCAGTGAGTTTATCACCATGGCCTCTCACTTGATGCTGATCAAGACAAAGATGCTTCTCTCCGCCGCC
The DNA here is from genome assembly GCA_945963595.1 of uncultured Clostridia bacterium. Taxonomy (GTDB): domain Bacteria; phylum Bacillota; class Clostridia; order Oscillospirales; family Oscillospiraceae; genus Faecousia. Next base: position 51,804 of record CAMFMO010000008.1, read on the forward strand.
GAGCAGCAGGAGGCAGAGGATGAGCTGGACCTGCTGCGTCAGGGACTGATCGAGCGCCGCCGCCGGGAGGCCATGGAGCAGATTCGTCTGGCCGTGGCGGAGCTGGAGCCCAGAAATGAAATCGGCAGGTGCCTGTTTACAAAGGAGCCGGAGCCCCTGAAAAAGGTGGGCGGCTACCGGTATCAGCACGATGTGAACGACCTTTTGCGGGCCCGGGAAATGATCTCCGAGCGCAGCCAGCGCCAGCTGCCGCCCCCAACGCAGAACTTTAAGGGCATCGTGGGCAAGGAGCCCTATCCTGTGGCCCGGAAGTCCGGCGAGGTGCTCAGGCAGCTGCTTCTGCGGGGTGTGGAGCGGCTGAAGAGCCTGTTCCGGGGCAACAAGACCCGCTCCGAGGTGGTGGCAACATTTTTGGCCATTCTGGAGCTATGCAAGACCAACGCCATCACGTTGGAGGACGATACCAGCGGTGAGAATCCCAATGTTCGGCTGCTGGAGAAGCAACCCATCGTGGAAGGAGAAATGAGCTAATGGAGCGCGAAGAGCTGCAGCGTATAATCGAAGCCATTCTGTTCGCTGCCGGGGAACGGGTGGAGATTTCCCGCCTTGCTCAGACCCTGGAGGTCGACCCCAAGGACATCACCGAGGCAACGGATGCATTGGCGGACAAGCTGGCCTATGACCGGCGTGGTATCCGCATTCTAAAGCTGGAACAGGGCTATCAGATGGTATCCTCCGGAGAAATGGCGGATTACATCACAAAGACCCTGGAAACCCGAAAGCCGCCCAAGCTTTCTGCCTCTCAGCTGGAGACATTGACGATCATTGCCTATTACCAGCCCGCAACCAAGGCAATGGTAGAGCAGATTCGCGGTGCGGACAGCTCCTATTCCGTGGCAGCGCTGCTGAACAAGAAGCTGATTGAAGAGGCGGGGCGTTTGAATGTGCCCGGCCGCCCCATTCAGTACAAAACCACGCCGGACTTTTTGCGGACCTTTGGCCTGCAATCTCTGGAGGAGCTGCCTCCCATCGACAAAATTGCCTTCGGAGAGCCCATTGAGCTGTCGGAGGAGGAACCCTCCCAGGAGGCCCCGGCCCAGCCGGAGAAGGTATAAATGGGCTGGCTGATTTTTCTGGCAATCCTGGCTGCGCTGAACTGCCTGCCGTTGGGCGGCAGGATTCGGTTTGATGGGCAGAGTTTTTCCGCCGGGGTGCTGATCGGAAAACTCCCTATTCGGCTTTACCCCTTGCCGAACTGGCTGAAAAGGAAGATGGACCGCTCTAAAAAGGAGAAGCCGAAGAAGCCACAGACGGCTTCTCCTGCCGCACCCCAGCCGGAGGAGAAGCCCGCACAGCCGAAGGGGGACTGGAAGCGTTTCCTGCCCTTGCTTCCTACTGCCCTGGATTTTTTGGGCAGCCTGCGGCGGAAGCTGCGTTTGAATGAGCTGACCTTCGTTCTAACCATGGCGGGAGATGATCCGGCGGACCTTGCCCAAAACTACGGCAGAGCCTGGGCCGTCCTGGGAAACCTGATACCCTTGATCGACAGGGCCTTTGTCATCAAAAAACGAAACCTGGATATCCGCTGCGACTTCTGCGGCGAAGAGACGACGGTTTCTTTTGCTGTGGATTTGACCATAACCGTTGGCAGAATCGTTTCGCTGCTGGTGGTCTATGGCATTCGAATGCTCAAACAGTTTTTATCATTGAAGAAAGCGGTGGCAACAAATGAGTGAAAAACTTCCCAATATGCTGGAGAGCACCATTGCCAAGATTCGGGAAATGGTGGACTCCAATACGGTGGTGGGCGAGCCCATTCAGACGGTGGACGGCGTGACCATTATTCCCGTATCCAAGATCAGCATCGGCCTGGGTGGCGGCGGTTCGGACTTCGTCTCCTCCAAAGCACCGGCTCAGAACCCCTTCGGCGGCGGTGTGGGTGCAGGTGTGAAGGTGACCCCCGTGTGCTTCCTGGTGGTAAAGGATGGCAATGTGCGGATCCTGACCATTGCCGAGCCCGCCAACACCACGGCGGACCGAATTGTGGAAATGGTCCCGGAAACCCTGGACCGTATCTCCGCACTCTTCGAGAAAAAGAAGGAATAATCGGCTTCCATCCGGGCATTCTAAGCCCGGGTGAGAAGAATGAGAGATTTTTTTGCCAAAACGGCGGCTGCGATATTGGCTGCCGTTTTGCTGTTGCCGGTACAGGCGAATGCGCTGTCCGCCCGTCAGGCGGTTGCATTGGAGCCCGTTACGGGCAGACACCTTTTTGAAAGGGAGCCTGCCGCCCGGGCGCGTATGGCCAGTACCACCAAGATCATGACCGCGCTGCTCATCTGCGAGCAGTGCAACGTTTTGGACCGGATGCGCATCCCAAAGGAGGCTGTGGGTATTGAGGGCTCCTCCATGTATTTGCAGGAGGGCGAGGTGCTGACGCTCCAGGAGCTATTGTATGGACTTATGCTGTCCTCCGGCAACGATGCCGCCGTGGCCCTGGCCATTTACTGCGGCGGCACGGTGGAGGGCTTTGTGGCGCGGATGAACGACAAGGCCCGGACCCTGGGCTTGAAGGACACTCATTTTGCCAATCCCAACGGCCTGGATGCCCCGGACCACTATTCCAGCGCCGCAGATCTGGCGGCGCTGGGGGCTTACGCCATGGAGAACCCCATTTTTGCCAAGACGGTGTCCACCAAAACCGTCCAGGCTGGGGGGAGAGCCCTGCGCAACCACAATAAGCTCCTGTGGCTGCTGCCTGGGGCGGAGGGTATCAAAACCGGCTTCACCAAGGCTGCCGGCAGAATCCTTGTTTCCAGCGCCCAGCGGCAAGGAAGGCGTCTCGTGGCGGCCACCATGGATGCGCCGGACGACTGGCGGGATCATCAGGCGCTGCTGGAAGCGGGGTTTGCGGATTTTCGCATTGTGCCGATCATCAGCGCCGGGGAGCAGTTGGGAATGCGCACGATCCTCGGCGGGGCAGGGAAGGTCCGCCTGGTGGCGGGAGAGAATTTCTCCTTTGCGCTGGCGCAAGGAGAGCAGCCACAGATTGTTATCGGCGGCCAGAACTTTGCCTATGCCCCGGTGGCCCAGGGTGCGGAGGCAGGGACAGCTTATGTTCTGCTCTCCGGAAAAATCGTAGGGCGTGTGCCGCTTGTTTACGGCGAGACCGTAGAGCAGCTGCCACCGGAAAAGAAATCCCCATGGCAGCGGTTATTTGGAAAATAGAAAAAGGGAGCAATCTTATGGAGCGTTTGCAGAAGATCCTTTCAGCCCGGGGCGTTGCCTCCCGGCGGGCGGCAGAGGAGTGGATTCAGGCGGGCCGCGTCAGCGTGAATGGCCGGACGGCGGCGCTGGGAGATACGGCAGATCCCGAAAAGGACGATATCCGGGTGGATGGAAAGCAGCTTCCCCGGCAGGAGAAGCTGCTCTATCTGATGCTCCATAAGCCCAGAGGCTATGTGACAACGCTGCACGATGAAAAGGGCCGTCCCGATGCCGCCCGGCTGGTGGCGGACTGCGGGGCACGGGTCTATCCCATCGGGCGGCTGGATATGGATTCCGAGGGCTTGCTGATCTTCACCAACGACGGTGCCTTTGCAAACCTTCTGATGCACCCCAGTCACGAGGTGGAGAAGGCCTATGAGGTCCTGGTCTCCGGCTTTTCTCCCGAAAAGCTCCCGCTGCTGGAGCGTCCCATTGTGCTGGACGGCTATCACATCCGCCCGCCGAAGGTGCGGCTGTTGGAGAGCACCGGGCAGAAAGCCCGGCTGGAGGTGGTCATCCATGAGGGCCGGAACCGGCAGGTCCGCCGGATGTGCCAGGCGGCCGGAATGGAGGTCCTGCGGCTGAAGCGCACCCGGGAGGGAAGCCTCACCCTGGGTGACTTGCCCGCCGGGAAGTGGCGCAGCCTGACCCAGGCGGAAATTGAAAAACTTAAAAAATAGTTATGGCGCAACCGCTTGCAAATTGCCGCCGTGTTTGTTAGAATGACAGAGTACGGTTACATAACCGGACGGAGAACAGAATAAGGGGGTATCACCTTGAGCAGTGATATTCTTTCAGTATTAAAAGAGGATATGTCCGGGTTTTCCAAGGGACAGAAGCGAATCGCCCAGTATATCCTGGAATCCTATGACAAGGCGGCCTTCATGACCGCCAATAAGCTTGCCCAGAATGTGGGCGTTTCGGAGTCTACGGTGGTCCGTTTCGCGGTAGATCTGGGCTTTGACGGCTATCCTGATATGCAGAAGGCCATGCAGGAGATGGTGCTGAACCGCCTGACCTCCGTGCAGCGCATTGAGGTTGCCAACGATCGGATGAAGGATCAGGATGTGATTTCCACGGTCTTCCATTCCGATATTGAAAAGCTCCGCCAGACGGAGGAAACCGTCAGCCGGGAGGAGTTCCAGAATGCGGTCAACGCTATTTTGAAGGCGAAGCGCGTTTATATTCTGGGCGTCCGTTCCGTGGCGCCGCTGGCCAGCTTTTTGGGCTATTATCTCAACTACATGTTCAACAATGTCCATGTCATCACCGGCGTCAGCCAGGGTGAGATGTTTGAGAAGATCGTCAGCGTGGGGCCGGAGGATGTGGTGATTGCATTCAGCTTTCCCCGGTATTCCGCTTCCACCACCAAGGGAGCCCGGTATTGCTGCTCCGCCGGGGCTACGGTCATCGGCATTACGGACAGCAAGCTCTCTCCCTTGGGCCAGTGCTGTGACCATGTGCTGGTGGCCAAGAGCGATATGGTCTCTCTGGTGGACAGCCTGGTGGCGCCTTTGAGCATGATCAATGCTTTGATCGTTGCCATTGCCGCCAAAAAGGAGAGGGAGGTTGCCCATACCTTTGAGACCCTGGAGCGCATCTGGGACGAATATAATGTCTATGAAAAGCAGGCAGTGCCCGATGACCAGTGACGTACTTGTTATCGGCGGCGGTCCCGCCGGGATGTTTGCTGCCATTACTGCCGCAAAAAACGGGGCCAATGTGGTCCTGCTGGAGCGGAATGACCGGCTGGGGAAAAAGCTGCTGATCACCGGCAAGGGCCGCTGCAATGTGACAAACGACTGCACGGCAGAGGAGGTCCTGCAAAACACTCCTCGCAATGGCCGCTTCCTCTACAGCGCCATGACTGCCTTCCCACCGGAAAAGACAAAGGCCTTCTTTGAGGGCTTGGGCTGCCCGCTAAAAACGGAGCGGGGCAACCGGGTGTTCCCGATGTCGGACCGATCCTCCTCCATCCTGGACTGCCTGAAAAGAGCTCTTGCGGACGCCCATGTGACGCTGCGCACCGGAAGGGTCACGGAGCTCCTCTGCCGGGATGGCACGGTCCTGGGGGCGAAGACGGAAGAGGGAACTTACTATGCTCGGGCGGTGATTCTGGCCACCGGCGGCGCTTCCTACCCAACCACCGGCTCCACAGGCGACGGCTATGCCCTTGCGCAATCCGTAGGCCATACGGTTGTGCCGCCCCAGGGCAGCCTGGTGCCCCTGGAAACCGTCGGGGAGGACTGCCAGAGAACGCAGGGCCTTTCTTTGCGCAATGTGGGCGTGAAGCTGCTGAACGCCAAGGGAAAGCTCCTATATAAGGATTTTGGCGAGCTGCTGTTTACCCATTTCGGCGTGTCTGGCCCAACGGTGCTCAGCGCCAGCTGCCATCTCAAGGGAGAGGGCTGCCGCCTTGTGCTGGACCTGAAGCCTGCTCTGGACGAGGGAAAGCTGGATGCCCGGATTTTGCGGGACCTGGACCTGTACCAGAACCGTTCCATGGAAAATGCGTTGACGGACCTGCTGCCCCGGTCCATGATTCCTGTGGTGCTGGACCGGCTGGGGATTCCCTATGATTTGCAGGCCAACAGTCTGACCAAGCAGTCCCGCCATGCCTTGGTGCAGCTGTTGAAAGCCTTTCCCATTGAGATCACCGGCAAGCGCCCCGTGGCAGAGGCGATCATTACCTCCGGCGGCGTGAAGACCGGCGAGGTGGACCCCAAAACTATGGCCTCTAAGAAGGCGGAGGGCCTTTTCTTTGCCGGAGAGCTATTGGACTGCGATGCCTATACCGGCGGATTCAATCTGCAAATTGCCTGGGCAACCGCTTTCGCGGCGGGAAATGCAGCAGCCGAAAAAATCAAGCATTGACAAATGCGCCTCGTTGTACTAGAATAGCCAAGGTACCTTTCAAAGAGACTGACAACGAAGGGAGTATTTTCATGTACGAGAAGCTGGTAAACTATGCGGCCAGACAGCTGGAGCTGGATCCTGATGAAATCAAGCCGGACAGCACTTTTGAGAGCCTGGGTATTGATTCCCTGGACATCGTGGAGATGATCATGGATCTGGAAAGCGAGCTGGGCGTTGAGCTGGACATGGAGGATCAGAAGATCACTACGTTCCAGGAGCTGGCTGATTTCATCGAGACCAAGCTGAACTGAATAATTTCACTTTGTTAAAAGCTGGATCGGCTTATAACAAGGTCGCACTAGTCGGGGAGTTAGCGGTGCCCTGTACCTGCAATCCGCTACAGCAGGGATGAATGCCTATACCCGGGTGGATAGATTTTTCTTGGGCCGTTACCGCGGTGTTGAGAAAGCGGTCTTGCGCAACGAGACCCCGTGAACCATGTCAGGTGGGGAACCAAGCAGCATTAAGCGGAATGTTTCGTGTGCCGCGAGGTTGCCGCTTTTGAGCTGGCTGCACGGTTTCAGGGAGCGTCTATCCATTCAAATATAGGTGTGCGATCTTGTTATGAGCCGATCTTTTTTATTCGCGCGGAAAGGAGCGGGAAAGATGGCCTATCAGGCACTATATCGAAAATATCGCCCGCAGACCTTTGACGATGTGTCGGGGCAGCTGGCAGTGACCCAAACCCTGAAAACCCAGGTGGTCACCGGCAAGCTGAGCCATGCTTACCTTTTTACAGGCTCCCGGGGCACGGGCAAGACCAGCTGCGCCAAAATTTTGGCAAAGGCGGTCAACTGTCTGCACCCGGATAACGGCAACCCCTGCAATCAGTGCGAGGCCTGCAGGGCCATTGATGCCGGGACCTGTATGGATGTGCTGGAAATCGATGCCGCATCCAATAACGGCGTGGACAACGTCCGGGATCTGCGGGACGATGCGGTCTATACCCCGTCCCAGGTCCGTAAGCGGGTGTATATCGTGGACGAGGTGCATATGCTGTCCCTGTCCGCATTCAACGCCCTGCTGAAAATCATTGAGGAGCCCCCGGAGCACCTGCTCTTTATTCTTGCCACAACAGAGCTGCACAAGGTCCCGGCAACCATTCTCTCCCGCTGCCAGCGGTTTTCCTTCCGGCGCATCAGCCAGGAGGACATTGCCGCCAGACTGCAATATGTGGCCTATCAGGAGAGCATTGACCTGGATGATGGCGCGGCCCGAGTCCTGGCAAGGCTGGCCGACGGCGGTATGCGTGACGGCCTGAGCCTGCTGGACCAGTGCGCCAGTGCCTCCACAGGAGAGGTCACGGCGGAAAAGGTCTACGAGTGCTTAGGAATCGCCGGGGAACAGAAGTGCGGCACTCTGCTGGGGCTCTGTGCGGACCACGATACCGCCAAGGCTCTGGCCCTGTTCAGCCAGCTTTACAGCCAGGGCAAGGACATTGGCGCTCTGCTCGATGAGCTGGAAAGCCTGCTGCGGGATTTGCTGGTTATGAAAACGGCCCCAAAGGCCGGAATCACCATGCTCTCCGGCGTGGCCCCGGATTCCGAGGTCATGGAGCTCACCAAGCGATTGTCCACGGGAGAGATCGTGCGGATGATGGAGCTGGTGCAGCAGACGGTTGCAGGCTTCAACCGCAGCGCCGGACGGCGCATGGATGCGGAGCTGTGCATTGTGGAGCTGTGCCGCCCGGAGCTGAGCCTGGACGCTTCGGCGCTGAATGCAAGACTGACCCGGCTGGAGGACCAGCTGAAAAGCGGCGCGTTTGTGGCTGCGCCCAAGGCAGCCGCCCAACCGGAGGCCCAGACAGAACCGGAAGAGGAGTTGCCGCCCATACCGGACGACAGCGATGCCCCGCCGGATGCAGAAGCGCAGCAGTTCGCCCCGGTGAACAGCGACAGCTTCTGGCTGGAGCTGGTAGGGGAGATCCGGCAGGAGCTCAGCCCGCCGGTATCAGGCTTCTTTGTGGCAACGCCCACAGCGCCAGTCCGCGGGGTGCTGCGGGGAAATATTCTGGAGCTGCGCTGCCAGGGGAGCTTCCCGGCAGAGTCGGTCAGTGCAAAGCCCGTTCAAGAGGTCATCGCCCGAAAGGCGGCGGCCAGATTGGGCAGAGCTGTGCAGATCAAGGTGGTGGATGTCACCCAGACCGGAAATACCGGCAGGATGGAGCAGCTGATGAATTTCGGCAGAGCCCATCAGGATATTGTAAAAATCAGATAATTCTAAAGGAGATCTTATTATGGCAAAAGGTGGATTCCGGGGAATGCCCGGTGGAATGGGCGGCATGAATCAGGCCGCTATGCTCAAGCAGGCCCAGAAGATGCAGCAGGAGATGCTGCGTATGCAGGAGGAGCAGGAGAACAAGACCTTCTCCGCCCAGTCCGGCGGCGGCATGGTGTCCGCTACCGTCAATGGCAAGCACGAGCTGCTGGAGCTGAAGGTGAACCCCGAGGCGGTAGACCCCGAGGATGTGGAGATGCTCCAGGACATGATCATTGCGGCTGTAAACCAGGCCATGCGCACGGCCGACAGCGAGGCCTCTGCCAATATGTCCAAACTCACCGGCGGACTGAACCTGGGCGGCCTGTTCTAAGGAGGGGCCATGCAGTTCTTTCCCGCGTCCCTGCAAAACCTGTCTGACCAGTTCGCCAGACTCCCCGGTATCGGCGGCAAAACCGCCCAGCGGCTTGCCTTCCATGTGCTGGAAATGCCGCTGGAGGAGGCTCAGGCCTTTGCGGATGCCATTCTGGAAGCCAAGCGCACGGTGCACACCTGCCCCTGCTGCCAAAATCTGACGGATCAGCCTCTGTGCCCCATCTGCGCGGATGAAACCAGAGACCATGGGACCATCTGCGTGGTGGCAGAGCCCAAGGATGTGATTGCCATGGAGCGCTCCCGGGAGTACCGGGGGGTATACCATGTGCTCCACGGTGTCATTTCCCCTTTGAACCGGGTGACTCAGGACGATATCAAGATCCGGGAGCTGATGCTGCGCATTGGTGAGGGAGACGTGCAGGAGGTCATTATGGCCACGAACCCCGATACCGAGGGTGAGGCCACGGCCATGTACATTTCCCGGCTGCTGCGCCCCATGGGCATCAAGGTCACCCGCCTTGCCTACGGCGTTCCCGTGGGCAGCCAGCTGGAATATGCCGACGAGGTCACCCTGTCCCGCGCCCTGGAGGGTCGGCAGGAGATGTAAATGATAAGCCCCAGGTCTTTGCGGACCTGGGGCTTACTGCGTCAATTTGGAACTTGGGAATTTACTTCTCTTCGATAGACTCCGTTACGTTGGTTCGATACCGTTCTTCGCATTCCTGTATGTAATCAAAACACAATCCGCCGCCGCAAACGTAGGAAAAAGGGTCTTTGCAAATGGTACGGTCACTGTTGAGAAGAAAGGCCGGAATCATTTCTTTACCGTTATGGTCTAAATAACGGATTTTGAAGATAAACTCTGTTCGATTTGTGGAAAAACCGGCACGCTTCATGGGAATGCTCTGAATATTGGTTACGATGTATTCAATATCTTCCGGCGCTGTAATGAGAAAGCTCGTTCCCGTGCTTCCGTCGAACACGGATATGCGGTCTACCTGAGATGGGGTCACATTCCTGCCGAAACGCTTTGGCAGAAAATAAGAAACAACGGCACCCAATACCAGCACGGCAATTGCGATAAAAATCCAGATGTGCTTTCTCTTTTTCATACGAAACGACCTCACTGATAAACTGGAATTTATCCGTTATGAAATATTTTCAACAAATTTCTCTATCAAGCGATTCACCTGTTCAGGTCTGTCTGTGTTGGAATTATGTCCAGCTCCTTCAACCCATGTCAAAGGAATTTTCGTATTGCGATACCATGCTTTGTTGTACCGTATACACGAACCAGCGTGATCTTGTGTACCGCATATCAATAATGCAGGACACTTAATCTCATACGGCAAATCCTTTTCCATAGCCGTTGCCAAAATACGATAACCATGTCCGGCAATTTGTGCATAGCGTTTCTGATTGCCGTCATAAGTCAGCATCATTTCATGCATGAGGTTTCTACCATAATCAGTCGTGGCAACACCTTCTGCCCCCGATTTCAGAAGCCATTTCCACGGATAGTGAGCATATACCGGTTCCATCCGTTTCAGAAGCCAGATTTCAACTGCCGTCACATAGCTTCGTTGCAACGGTGCAGAGTCAATAGAGATGAACCCTGTCATTTTGTCTGGGTAAAGCTGTGCATAAACCTGTCCCACATATCCACCCATAGACTGCCCGATAATAACAGGCCTTGTTATTCCTTCTTGGTTCAATATATCGTTCAGCCATTTTGCCTTATCGAACAAGTCAAAATCAAACCGAAACGGCCATGAAGAAGCGTGTGCCGGTGCGTCCCAGACGATAACATTATTCCTGTTCTCAAAATACTGAATTTGCTTATCAAACAATCGATGATCCGCAGTCAATCCTGGCAGAAAAACAAGAGTAATTGTATCCGGGTTTGATACGCTTGCCCAATAGTGAATCGTTCCGCAACGAGTTTGACAAGTCTTTTCTTTCATCAATCTTACCTCCACAAATTCCGATTTATTGTATTGAAGATACAGCAAGTGGAAGCCAAAATCCAAAAACATCAGGAAAACTGCCGGAATATGTGTAAAACGGGGAAATTACACTGTCTGTCAGCGCTTCTTACCGGAAGACGCGGGACGGGCGTTCCTGCTTGCCTTTGCGGAATGGGCGGCGGGGGCTTTCCCGGTGTTCCTTCCGGCCTTTTGGACAGTTCCGCCTTTTGCGTTATTTTCCTTCCCGGATGCAGTAGACTTGGCAGGCTTTCCCGGGGCCTTGGAGGCGGAGGTGTAGCCGCCGCTTCTGGGCGGAACAGCCCGAATCAGGCACTTGGGGCCGGAACCGATCAGATCCTCCCGGTGGGCCTTGATCAGCGCCTCTTTCACCAGATAATAGTTTTTGGGATTCCGGTACTGGATCAGCGCCCGCTGCATGGCCTTCTCATGGGGGTCCGTGGGGACATAGACCTTCTCCATGGTCCGGGGGTCCAGGCCGGTGTAGTACATGACGGTGGACAGGGTAGAGGGGGTGGGGTAGAAGTCCTGCACCTGCTCCGGATTGTAGCCCATATCCCGGATGTACTCCGCCAGCTCCACGGCCTCCTTCATGGTAGAGCCGGGATGGCTGGACATGAGATAGGGCACCAGAAACTGGTTCATATTGTACTGCTTGTTCAAAGCAAAATATTTGTCCACAAACCGATTGTATACCGCGTTCCTGGGCTTGCCCATGCGGCAGAGCACCGCATCGGACACGTGCTCCGGGGCGACCTTCAGCTGCCCGGAGATGTGGTACTGCACCAGCTCCCGGAAGAAGGTGTCCTTGGAGTCGGCCAAAAGATAGTCAAAGCGAATGCCGCTGCGAACGAAGACCTTCTTGACCCCGGGAATTTTCCGGAGCTTGCGCAGCAGCGCCACATAGTCGCTGTGGTCGGCGTTCATATTCTTGCAGGGGGTGGGGTAGAGGCACTGCCGTCCGCCGCAGGCACCCTTGGTCATCTGCTTTTCGCAGGCGGGGTGCCGGAAGTTGGCGGTGGGGCCGCCTACATCGTGGATGTAGCCCTTGAAGTCCGGGTCTTTGACCATTTTTTCTGCCTCGGCCAGAATGGATTCGTGGCTTCTCACCTGGACGATACGGCCCTGGTGGAAGGTCAGGGCGCAGAAGGAGCAGGCGCCGAAGCACCCCCGGTTGCTGACCAGACTGAACTTGACCTCCTCAATGGCGGGCACACCTCCCAGTTTTTCATAGCTGGGGTGATAGGCCCGGCAGTAGGGCAGGTCATAGACCGCGTCCATTTCCTCCATGGTCAGGGGCTTCTGGGGCGGGTTCTGCACCACATATTCCTTCCCGTAGGGCTCGGCCAGCCGCTTGGCGGTGAAAGGATCACAGTTGCCGTACTGGATCTTGAAGGACTCGGCGTAGGTGCGCTTGTTTTTTTGCAGCTCTTCGTAGCCGGGCAGAATAATTGTGGGCAGGCTTTCGTCCAGTTCCCTGCACTTAAAGACCGTGCCGTCGATATAGGTGATGTCCTTCACGTCCATACCGGCGTTCAGGGCGTCCGCAATCTCTACAATGCTTCGCTCACCCATGCCGTACATCAGCAGGTCTGCCTGGGAATCCAAGAGGATGGAACGCTTCATGGCATCGGACCAGTAGTCGTAGTGGGCCAGGCGGCGCAGGCTGGCCTCAATGCCGCCAATGAGAATGGGTACATCCTTGTAGGTCTGCCGGATGAGATTGCAGTAGACGACGGTGGCGTAGTCCGGGCGCTTGCCCATGACGCCGCCGGGAGTGAAGGAGTCCGTCTTCCGGCGGTGCCGGGTGACGGAATAGTGGTTGACCATGGAGTCCATGTTGCCGCCGCTGACCAGAAAGCCCAGCCTGGGGCAACCGAAGATGTCGATGGACTTGGGGTTGCGCCAGTCCGGCTGAGAGATGATGACCACGCTGTAGCCGTGGTTTTCCAGAATGCGGCTGATGATGGCGTGGCCAAAGGAGGGGTGGTCTACGTAGGCGTCGCCAATGACGTAGACAAAGTCCGGCTGCGCAATGCCGCGCTCTAGCATTTCCTGCTTGGTGATGGGTAAAAATTCCATGTATTTCTCCATATTACGCGCCCAATGCGCGCACTCTTTCCATTAGCTTTTGATAGACCCAGCGGTTCATCCAGGGCTCCGTGACCCTTTCGGCTACCTGGGATACGGGAAACCAGGCAACGCCGCTGTTTTCGTCTGGCTTCATGCGAAGCGGTTCCCTGGGGTCTGCCTCCAGAAGATAGGTTACATTCAGGTGCAGATGGCTGGAAACATAGCTTTCCCGTTTGATATGGCCGTCTACGGTCAGGGTTTCCAGAGAAAAGATGCCGTCTTTCAGCACCCGCAGGGTTTCAAGCCCGCTTTCCTCCCGGGCTTCCCGCAGGGCCACGGCCAGAAGGTCCCTTTCCCCGTCGGCATGCCCGCCTGTCCAGGCCCAGGAACGGTAGATGTTGTGATAAATCAAAAGCACCTGCTGCCGGTCCGGGCTGACGATCCAGGAGGAGGCCGAAAAGTGGCCGACGGTATTCGCCCTGGTAAAGGGGTCTGGTGTGGAATCCAGCCAGGAAAGCATCTGGGCCTTGTCCCGCTGCTCCTGTTCGCAGCCCGGAGTGAATAATTCAATTTCAGAACGAATATCCATTATTTCTTCGTGACCTTCTTTTTGGTGCCGTCGGGCTGCAAAATGTAGGTGTTTTCCAGCTGCCCCACCAGATTGGCCTTGACGGAGTCAATATAGATGCGGCGCAGATTGTCTCGTTCGGCCTGCTCCTCCTCCGTCAGAGGGCCTTCCTTTGCTTTTTTTGCCAGAGCGTTGATCCTGGCAATGACTTCATTCATATTCATAACGGATTCCTCACACATATTTCTGAATGGTGACCGCGATGCGGTCCTTCTTTGTCCTTCCTCCGATTTGGGAGAGCTTGATTTTTCCCAGCCCCCGGACGGAGATTTTGGCCCCTTCGGAAACGGTCTTGTCCGGCTTTTCGCAGGGCAGACCGTCAATGCTCACTTTCCCGGCGTTTACATAGTCCGCAGCCAGAGACCGGCCAATGCGGAAGCCGGAGGCAATCACGCTGTCCAGCCGAATGGATGCCATGGTGTCCCGAATCTCCTGAAATTCCGGCTCCTGCATGGAAAGCCCCAGCAGGGGCAGCTGCTTGAGGTGCAGCTTTGTCCGGCCCGCCTCCCGGAGATTGTCCAGCACATAGGGGGCAATCTCGGCGGTCACAAAAAACAGACACCGGCCCGGCTCCACACAGATATCCCCCACGGTTTCCCGGGCAATGCCCGCGCCCATCAGCGCACCAAGAAAATCCCGGTGGCTCAGCTTGTCCGCTTCAAAGAAGCTTGCCTCCAGGCAGCACAGAGGGTTGTCGTCTTCATATAAGGCACTTTCCTCCAGGTAGTCGGGAAGGTACACAAGCATTTTCCGCTCCGCATCCTCGTAGCCTCCGAAACGGTACAGCCCCGGCAGATTCCCAAAGAGAAAGCCTGCCAGCTCCAGCTCCCTGGGAGCCAGGAAACAGGTATTGGCCGGAATATTTTTGCGGACTCCGGCATTTATTTTGTCCCAGAGCTTGGCAAGCAAAAGCCGGTCCTCTGGATTTTTTGCGATTTTTTCAATTCCGCTGCGTTCCATAGCATCACCTTCTTCCATTATAGCATAGATTCGCCCCACTGGGAAGAAGTTTTTCTTGTACCCTGGGGCAAAATCGTGTATAATAACCGGAAACGAAGGAAAATGAGGAACGAAATATGATCGTTGGTATTATTGGCGGCGGTGCTTCCGGCATGACGGCGGCGCTGCGGGCGGCGGAGAATCCGGCATGCCGGGTGATTCTGCTGGAGCGGCAGGCTCGGGTGGGCAGAAAGCTCCAGGCAACCGGCAACGGCAGGTGCAATCTGACCAATCTCCATGCCGCCCAGGGTGGCTACCATGGAGATGACGCGGCCTTTTCCCGCTATGCCCTGGAGCAGTTCTCCCCGGAGCGCACCCTTGCCTGGTTTCGGAAGCTGGGGTTGCTGACTGTGGCGGAAGCCTCCGGGCGGGTCTATCCTTTTTCGGATCAGGCCAATTCCGTGGTGGATGTGCTGCGGTTTGCCCTGGAAAAGCCCAATATCACCCTGAAAACCGGTTGTGAGGTTCAAAAAGTCCGGAGGGAAGCCACAGGCTTCACCCTTGAGACCGGCGGCGAATCCCTGCACTGTGATAAGCTGATCATTGCCTGCGGCGGCCTGGCAGGCACGAAGCTTGGCGGCTCCATGTCCGGCTATAAGCTGCTGCGTTCCATGGGCCATGGCTGCACCCGTCTGCGCCCCACATTGGTCCAGCTGAAAACCGACTGGCCCGGGGTCAGCGCTCTGAAAGGCGTCCGGGCGGAGTGTCGGGCGGAGATTTCCAGGGATGGAGAACCCTGGTCCGAAAGCAGCGGCGAAATCCAGTTCACGGAATACGGCCTGTCCGGCCCGGTGATTTTTGAGATTTCCCGGGATGTGTGCCAGAGAAAAGGGGACTGGTTCTGCTGCCTGGACCTGCTGCCCCAGCTGACCGAGCAGGCTCTGGCGGAGATGCTGCTTGCCCGACGGAAAACGGGCCTGAATGCCGGGGAGCTGTTCACGGGCATCCTCCACAACCGGCTTGGCCGGGTGCTGGTGCAGGAGACAGGCATCGGCCTCAATACGCCCATTGTCCAGCTGCCGGAGAAGGCCCTGCACCAGGCGGCGGCAAATGCCAAGTGCTTCCGGGTGCATCTGACGGAGCCCCTGGGTATGGACAGCGCCCAGGTCACGGCGGGGGGCATTGTAACGGCGGAATTTGACGAAAAGACCATGGAGAGCAAGCTGGTGCCCGGGCTCTATGCCTGCGGTGAGGTGCTGGATGTGGACGGAGACTGTGGCGGCTACAATTTGCAGTGGGCCTGGAGCTCCGGCAGCCTGGCGGGAATGCACGCAGGGGAGGCAGAATCATGCTGAGAATTCGAGACATTGCCATGGGGCCGGAACAGGACGTGACGGCGCTGCTTTTTGAAGCGGCGAAAATTCTGCGTGTTTCCGCCTCGGAAATTCAGAGCGTCAGCCTGGTCCGCCGGTCTGTAGACGCCCGGAAAAAGCCGGATGTGAAATTTATCTATACCGTAGATGTGACACTGAAAAGCGGCGAAGGGAAAATTCTGAAAAAATGCGGCAGCAAAAAGGTGACTCCGGCTCCTACAGAGCGCTATAAGCCTCCGAAACGGCAGCCGGAACGGGAGAAACGACCGGTGGTCATTGGCTTCGGCCCTGCCGGAATGTTTGCCGCCCTGATCTTAGCCCAGGCGGGCCAGCGGCCCATCGTCCTGGAGCGGGGGGAGGACGCAATTTCCCGTCACGAAAAGGTGGCGGCCTTCTGGAAAGACGGAACCCTGGACGCCAAAAGCAACGTCCAGTTCGGCGAGGGCGGCGCGGGGACCTTTTCAGACGGCAAGCTGAACACCGGCGTCAGCAATCCCAGAATTCACTGGATTTTGGAGCAATTTGTGGCTTTTGGAGCCCGGGAGAATATCCTCTATGATGCCAAACCCCATGTGGGCACGGATGTGCTGCTGGAGGTGGTGCAGAATCTCCGCAAAAAGATCATCGCCCTGGGCGGCGAGGTGCACTTCCAAAGCCGGGTGACGGATTTCCTGCTGGAGGAAGGCCGGCTGTCCGGCGTGAAGCTGGCAAGCGGGGAGGAGATCCCCTGCGACAGGGCCGTCCTTGCCATTGGCCACAGCGCCCGGGATACCTTCGAGACTCTGCTTTCCCGGGGAATACCCATGGAGCCCAAGCCCTTTGCCATGGGTGTGCGCATCGAGCAGCGGCAGGAAAAAATCAACGAGGCCCAGTACGGCGGGCAGAATGCCCATCTGCCCCCGGCGGACTACAAGCTGGTGCAGCACCTGGAGGACGGGACGGTATATACCTTCTGCATGTGCCCCGGCGGCTTTGTGGTGGCGGCAGCCTCGGAAGAGGGCCGCACGGTGACCAACGGCATGAGCTATGCGGACCGGGACGGGGAGAACGCCAATGCGGCATTGCTTGTGACCGTGAACCCCGCTGTTTTCCCGGAAAAAGGCCCCTTGGGCGGGATGTACTGGCAGCGTCAGATAGAGCAGGCGGCCTATCAGCTTACGGGCAGCTACCGTGCCCCTGCCCAACGGGTAGAGGACTTTTTGGCAGGGAGACCCAGCAGCGGCCCCGGCACCGTGAAGCCCACCTACCGTCCGGGTGTTACTTGGTGTGATCTTCATGATTGTCTGCCGGAATGCATCACAGACCCTCTTGCCCAGGCCCTGCCGGAGCTTGACAGGAAGCTGCATGGCTTTGCCGACCCGGACGCGGTGCTCACTGCTCCGGAGACCCGCAGCTCCTCCCCAGTGCGCATTCTCCGGGACGGGACCCGGCAGTCCGCCATCCGGGGGCTCTACCCCACAGGAGAGGGCGCGGGCTATGCCGGGGGCATTATGTCTGCCGCCATTGACGGCATCCTGACGGCTGAGGCAATTTTGGCAGAATAGGGCGGAAAGATGCTTTTTTCCTATTGACAAATGATCGGAATGTGGTTAAAATAGCCACGATATGCAAAGACAATGCGGAAACCAAGCAGCGTTTGGCACCTTTAGAGAGAAGGGGACGGTGAAAGCCCTTCGGTGTTCGGCTGCACGCCACTTCCTGCGTCACCCGGGATGACCGGGGCGGGAGCTCCCGTTACAGAGCGTCTAAGATGCCCGTTTTTTGGGTAAATTAGGGTGGTACCGCGGGTAAATTCTACCTCGCCCCTAAATTTTGGGGGCGGGGTTTTTGTTTTGCAGAAAAAATGGAGGTTAGAAAACCATGAGTACAAAGCCTTACGGCGTAAACGAACTTCGGGAAATGTTCCTCTCCTTCTTCGAGAGTAAGGGCCATCTGCGCCTGCCCAGCTTTTCCCTGATTCCTCAGAATGACGCATCTCTGCTGCTGATTAATTCCGGCATGGCGCCTATGAAGCCCTACTTCACCGGTGAGGTGGAGCCCCCCCGCCACAGAGTCTGCACCTGCCAGAAGTGCATCCGTACCGGCGATATCGAGAACATCGGCAAGACTGCCCGCCACGGCACTTACTTTGAGATGCTGGGCAACTTTTCCTTCGGCGACTACTTCAAGCGGGAAGCCATCCACTGGAGCTGGGAGTTCCTGACCGAGGTCGTCGGCCTGGACAAGGACCGGCTGTACCCCTCCATCTACGTGGATGACGATGAGGCTTTCAAAATCTGGAATGAGGAAGTGGGCGTTCCCGCAGAGCGGATTTTCCGTTTCGGCAAGGAAGATAACTTCTGGGAGCACGGCTCCGGTCCCTGCGGCCCCTGCTCTGAGATCTACTATGACCGCGGCGAGAAGTATGGCTGCGGCAAGCCCGGCTGCACCGTGGGCTGCGACTGCGACCGATATATGGAAGTCTGGAACAACGTGTTCTCCCAGTTCAATAACGACGGCCAGGGCAATTACACCGAGCTGGCCCATAAGAACATCGATACCGGCATGGGCCTGGAGCGTCTGGCCGTTGTGTGCCAGGATGTAGACAGCCTGTTCGATGTGGATACCGTCATGAACATCACCAACAAGGTCACGGAGATTACCGGCGCTTCCTACGGCCAGAGTGTCAAGATGGACGTGTCTCTGCGGGTCATCACGGACCATATCCGGGCCTCTACCTTTATGATCGCTGACGGCGTTCTGCCCAGCAACGAGGGCCGGGGCTATGTTCTGCGCCGTCTGCTGCGCCGGGCTGCCCGTCACGGCAAGCTGCTGGGTGTGAACCATCCCTTCCTGTATCAGGTGGTGGAGACCGTTATCCACGAGAACGAGAGCTACTATACCTATCTGCGGGAGCGGGCTGCCTATATCACCAAGGTGGTCAAGGTGGAGGAAGAGAACTTCGCCCGGACCATCGACGGCGGC
Organism: uncultured Clostridia bacterium; assembly: GCA_945963595.1. Taxonomy (GTDB): domain Bacteria; phylum Bacillota; class Clostridia; order Oscillospirales; family Oscillospiraceae; genus Faecousia. The sequence goes on from CAMFMO010000008.1 coordinate 70,541, forward strand.
ATGAAGATTTTTGCCGATATGCTTGCCGAGCACAAGGCCAAGGGCGAGACCGAGTTCTCCGGAGCCGATGCCTTCAAGCTGTACGATACCTATGGCTTCCCCATTGACCTGACCCTGGAGATGGTGGCCGACGAGGATATGACTCTGGACCAGGCGGGTTTCGAAAAGCTCATGCAGGAGCAGAAGGTCCGCGCCCGGGAAGCCCGGAAGGCTCTGGGCGATCTGGCCTGGGCCAGCATTGACCTGGGTCTGGACAACACCCCTACCAAGTTTGTGGGCTACGATGTGTTCAACTGCGAGAGCAAGGTCCTGGCCATCTGCGTGGGCGATGAGGTCTCCGGTGCCATTTCCGGCGGCGAGAGCGGCATCCTGGTGCTGGACAAGACCCCCTTCTATGCCGAGATGGGCGGCCAGGTGGCGGATACCGGCGTGATCATGCTGGGCGAGAGCCGCTTTGAGGTCACCAATGTTCAGAAGGACAAGGGCGGCAAGTTCCTGCACTACGGCAAGCTGAACCGTGGCACCATCCACGTAGAGGATATTGTATGTGCCTCCATCGATGTGGACCGCCGGAAAGCCATTATGCGTGCCCACTCCGCCACCCATCTGCTGCAAAAGGCACTGAGCAGCGTTCTGGGCGACCACGTCCACCAGGCCGGTTCTCTGGTGGAACCGGATTACCTGCGCTTTGACTTTACCCACTACGCACCCATGACCCGGGAGGAGCTGAACAAGGTCAATTCCATTGTTCAGAACGCCATTCTGGAGGGTTACCCCATTGTGACCCGGGAGATGCCCATTGAGGAAGCCAAGAAACTGGGAGCCACCGCCCTGTTCAGCGAAAAGTACGGCGATGTGGTACGGGTGGTCAACATGAGCGGCTACTCCGTGGAGTTCTGCGGTGGTACCCATCTGGACAATACCGCCAAGGTGGGCCCCTTTGAAATCGAGTCCGAGGGCAGCGTTGCCTCCGGTGTTCGCCGGATCGAGGCCTATACCGGTAAGCTGTGCCTGAAAAAGCTGGAAACCAACCGGAGCCTGCTGACCGAGGCTGCCGGACGGCTGAAGGTCAAGCCCATGGAACTGGCCGGAAAGCTTCAGGGCCATCTGGACGAGATCAAAGAACTGCGGAAGGTTATTGAGCAGTACAAGGCCAAGGAGGCCTCCGGCGATGCAGAGCGGTTCCTGTTCGGTGCCCATGAGATCAGCGGCCTGAAAGTCATGACCGCGGTGCTGCCCAAGGCAGATGCCGCCAGAATGCGGCAGATGGGCGACCTGCTCCGGGACCGTGAGCCCGGTGTTGTAGCTGTCCTGGCCTCTATCAAGGACGACAAGCCCACCTTCCTGGCAGTCTGCGGCAAGGAAGCTGTGAAGCGGGGCATTAAGGCCGGTGAGCTGGTGAAGCTGGTCTGCACCGAGTGCGGCGGCTGTGGCGGCGGCAAGCCCGACAGTGCCATGGGCGGCGGCAAAGACCCCGTGAAGGTGGACAACGCCCTGGCTCTGGTCGACGATTTCGTTTCTCAGAAAGTGTAATCATGGATTTTTAGGCGCAGCCCCAACCGGCTGCGCCTTTTGCGAAAGAGAGATGGCGAAATGCGCGCTCTGTTCTGGTTCTCCATGGGCGCTGCCTTGAGCTGCTGCGTTGGGCTCTGGCTGCTGTGGGATGCTGTGCCGCTGCTTCTGGCGGGAGCGCTTCTGTTGGCCGTGAGCCTTGCCGTCCTTTCCCGGCGTTTCCGCTGGCTGCGCCGGGCAGCGGCTGCGGCGCTGGGGCTTTTGCTGGGCAGCTGCCTGCTGCTTACCTTACAAAGGACCTATTATGAGCCATTGCTTGCCCTGGATGAACAGACCCTGCCAATCGTATTGACGGCCAAGGCCGACAGCGTGCCGGGGCTGTATAGCCAGAGCGTCCGGGCAGAAATGAAGATCGGCGGCAAACGCTACTGCGTGCAGGCCTATCTGGGAGACGGACAGACGGCCCAGGCCGGCAACATACTCCGCGGAGACTTCCGCATTCGGGTGACCCTGCCCGGCGGCTCTAAGCAGAACGCCGTTTCTTTTGGCCGGGGCATTTTCGCCCAGCTCAGCACAAAAGGAGCTATCGCCATAGAGGCAGGGCAGGAGAACCGTCTGCGTTACCTTTCCCAGCGTTTGGGTGCCCGGGCCAAAGAAGCTGTGGAAGCCTGCTTTCCGGAGGATACGGCAGCCTTTGCAAAATCCCTGCTGTTGGGCGACACGTCGGAGCTCCCCTATGCAGAGGAGACGGCGCTGCGCATCAGCGGAATCCGACACATTGTGGCGGTTTCCGGGCTGCATGTGGCAATTCTTTTCGGATTTCTATGGGTGCTTTGCCTCCACCGGCCATGGCCGGCTTTCCTGCTGGGTGTGCCGCTGCTGGCGCTCTTTGGGGCTATGGTGGGCAATACGCCTTCCGTGGTTCGGGCCTGCCTGATGGCTGCGCTGCTGATTCTTGCGCGGCTTACCCGCCGGAGCTACGATTCCTTGACGGCCTGGGCCTTTGCGGTGCTGTGGCTGCTGCTTGGCAATCCGCTGGTGGTCGCGGCGGCAGGCTTCCAGCTGTCGGTGCTCTGCGTGCTGGGCATTCTGCTGTTCCAGCGGCCAATTGCGGAAGGCCTTTCCCGGCTGTTCGAAAAACTGCCCGGCGGAAAGGTGCTTTCCGATTCCCTGGCGGTGAGCCTCAGTGCCACGGTGCTGTCTCTGCCTGTATCCGTCTACTATTTCGGTACCGCCAGTCTGATCGGTCCCGTAACCAATTTCTGCATTCTATGGCTGCTGCCCTTTGTTTTCGGCGGAATTCTGGCGGTGTCCATTCTGGGGCCTGTTTTTCCGGTGCTGGGAACCGCACTGGGCTGGCTGACGGCCTGGCCTATCCGGCTGGTGCTCCGGATTGCCGGGACGCTTTCAAGGCTTCCCATGGCAGCGGTGTATACCTGCAATCCCTATGTGGTCTACTGGCTGATCGGGGTCTATGTTTTGATTTTGGCTTGGTTTCTTTTGGGCAGAAAAAGAGGCTGGGTTTTCGTTTCTGTAGGAGCTGCTTCGCTTGCGCTCATTACGGCTCTTTGGAGCTATGGTCCAAGGGCGGACGACTGCCGCCTGACGGTGCTGGATGTGGGCGAGGGGCAGACACTGCTCCTGCAAAGCGGCGGGCAGAGCGCGCTGATCGACTGCGGCGGCTACTCTGATACGGTCTGCGCCGACAGAGCGTGGCAGATGCTCCGCAGCCAGAATCTTTATGATCTGGATCTTCTGCTCTTCACCCACTTCGACCGGGATCATTTTGGCGGCACGGAGAATTTCCTGACCCAGATTCCGGCGGAGCGCGTGATCCTGCCGGGAATCTCTGAGCTGCTGCCCTTGGGGCAGGTGGTCACAGAGGACTGTGTGGTTCCTTTCGGAAAGGGCATTCTGCACATCTATCCCTATAGCGGCGGCAACAAGGAGCAGGAAAACAGTATGGCCATCTTGTTTGAAACGGAAGACTGTGGTATACTGATTACCGGTGATCTGGATGTGGCAGGGGAGCGCCGCTTGGTGAAAAACCATGCGCTGGGAGCGGATATTTTGGTGGTGGGCCACCACGGGTCAAAATATGCCACCTGCCCGGAATTATTGGACGCGGTGCAGCCGGAGCTGGCTGTCATCAGCGTTGGCGAAAACAACTATGGCCATCCCACCCAGGAGGTCTTGGACCGGCTGGAAGAGGCTGGGTGTACCGTCCGCCGCACAGATCAGGAGGGCACCATTATCATCAGGAGGTAACGCCGTGGTCAAAAAACAGGCGTCCGGCAGTGAATTGCAGCTGCTGAAAACCCATATTCGGGAGAAGAACCCGGAAAGACTTTATATTTTCTTCGGCGAGGAGACCTTCCTGCTGGAGCACTACTTAGGGAGCCTAAAAAAGCTGGTGCTGGATGCGCTGACGGAATCCTTCAATTACCATCGCTTCAATACGGAGACCTTCGATCTGACGGCTTTTTCCGAGGCAGTGGAGAACCTGCCCATGATGGCGGAGCGAACTCTTGTGCAGGTGGAGGACATCGACCTGTTCAAGATGAACGAGGCGGACCGGGACCGGATTGCTGCGGTGCTGTCGGACATTCCGGAGTATTGCGTGGTGGTGTTTGTCTATACGGCCTGCCCCTGGAAGCCGGACAAGCGGATGAAAAAGCTCTGGGAGAGCATTGACAAAAATGGCCTCGTGGTGGAATTTGCCAAGCAGGACCAGCGGGATCTGATCGCCTGGCTGACCCGGCACTTTTCCGCCCACCAGAAGCGCATCTCCACGGAGCTCTGCGCCTATCTCATCGACATTACGGACGGGACCATGACCTCCCTTTTGGGAGAAATTGAGAAAATCTGCGCCTATTCGGCAGCAGATACCATTTGCAAGGCGGATATTGACGCAGTGACGGAGCCTGTGCTGGATGCTGTTGTATTCCAGATGACGGACCTGCTCAGCGCCGGACGCTATGACGAGGCGCTGCTGAAATTGCAGCAGCTGCTGAAAATGCAGCAGGAGCCTCTGGCCATCCTGGGCGCGGTGGGCAGCCATTTCCGCCGCCTGGGCACGGCGCGGACCCTGCTGGACAATCGGAAGACCTCTGCAGACTTGCAAAAGCTCTGCGGTCTGCCGGATTATCCCGCCCGGAAGACCATGGAGGCCGCCCGCCGGTTTTCGGCGGCGTTCTGCAGGAAGGCAAATGAGCTGGTGCTGGAAACGGACTACAGGATCAAAACATCCTATGACGACCCTCAGCGCCTTTTGGAGCTCCTGCTTCTGAGCCTGGCCCGGGAGGCGCAGAATGGTTAAAGTGCAGCAGGCCATCCTGGTGGAGGGCCGATACGACAAAAATACACTGAGCCAGATCGTGGACGCCCCCATTTTTGAGACCTCTGGCTTCGGCATTTTCAAGAATAAAGAGCAGATGGCCCTTCTGCGCAGGGTGGCGGAAAAGCAGGGATTGATCGTCTTTACGGATTCTGATGGCGCAGGCTTCGTCATCCGGAATCACATCAAAAGCGCCATTCCCGGGAAATACCTGCTCCATGCCTATATTCCGGATATTCCCGGCAAGGAGCGCCGGAAGGCGGCCCCTGGAAAAGAAGGAAAGCTGGGCGTGGAGGGCATGACCCCAGAGATCATCCTGAAAGCCCTAAGGGATTGCGGCGCGACAATGGACGGTACTGCGCAGGAACCCCGCAAAGCCATTACCAAGCAGGATTTCATGGAGCTGGGGCTCTCCGGCGGGCCTGGGAGCAGCGAAAGAAGAAAGGCGCTTCTGAAAAAGCTGAAGCTTCCTGAGCATATGAGCAGCAATGCCATGCTCCAGGCGGTGAATCTATTATACAGCCCGGAAGAATTTGAAGCACTTGCGAAAACCATAATCCCATAATGGAGTAAGACCATGGTAGATATATCAGTCAAAGATTTGAATAAATTCTTCGTCATCGGAGAAAACCTGTTGCAGGGCCTTTCCTTTGAAATTCAGGAAGGAGAGTGTGTGGCCATCCTGGGCCGGAACGGCTGTGGAAAGACCACCCTTTTCAAGATCCTCACCGGGGAGATGGACTATGATGGGGGAGAGGTCTATGTCAATCCCAATAAAAAGCTGGGCCTCATTTCCCAGATCCCCAAGTTTCCCACCGGCTACACGGTAGAGGATGTGCTGCGCACGGCTTTTTCGGTGCTGACGGCCACAAAGAAGAAGATGGAGGCCCTGGAGGCCGCTATGGCCCAGGGGGCGACCCGGGAGCAGCTGCGGGAATACGATACCCTGGTGAACCGCTTCCAGTCCGGTGGCGGCTATGACATGGATGTGGACGTGGATAAGATCTGCAACGGCCTGGGCATTACTGCTGAGCAGCGGCCACAGCTCTTCGACAGCTTGTCCGGCGGGGAAAAGACCCGCATCAATCTGGCAAGACTGCTGCTGGAAAAAACGGACATCCTGCTGCTGGATGAGCCCACCAACCACCTGGACCTGAACAGCGTGGAGTGGCTGGAAGCCTATATCAAGGCTTTTAAGGGCACGGTGCTGACCATTTCCCATGACCGTTATTTCATTGACCAGGTGGCAGACCGGGTGATCGAGATTGTGGACGGCCACGGGGAGTTCTATTCCGGCAACTATTCCTTCTATATGGAGGAGAAGCAGGCCCGGTTTGACCTGCAAATGAAGCAGTATGAGCAGGAGCAGGCCAAGCTCAAGCAGCTGGGCTATACCGTGGAGCGCATGAAGGGCTGGGGCATCAACAACCGGACGCTGTACCGCCGGGCCATGTCCATCCAGCACCGCATGGAGCGCATTCAGAAGACCGAGCGGCCAAAGGCCGAGCGGACCATGAAGGCCTCCTTTGGAGAGAAGGATTTCTCCGGCGATGTGGTGTTCAAAATGAAGAACGTATCCAAGTCCTTTGGAGACCGGGTGCTGTTTTCGGATGTGAATCTGAACGTGGAGGGCGGCGAACGCATTGCCCTGCTGGGAGATAACGGTACCGGCAAATCCACCTTTATCAAGTGCCTGCTGGGCGAGGAGGACTGCCAGGGCAAGATCCAGTTCGGTCCCACGGTAAAGTGGGGATATCTGCCCCAGATCATCCACTTTGACCACCCGGAGCGCAGCCTGTATGACACCATGCTCTATGAGAAAAACCTGACGCCCCAGATGGCCCGGGACCGGCTGGGTGCATTCCTGTTCCAGGGCGAGGATGTGTTCAAGACCGTGGGCACCCTGTCCGGCGGCGAACAGTCCCGGCTCAGGCTGTGTATGCTCATGGACGAAAAAATCAACCTGCTGATTCTGGACGAGCCCACAAACCACCTGGACATCGCCTCCCGGGAATGGGTGGAGGCTGCCATTGAGGAGTTTGAGGGCGTGCTGCTGTTTGTCTCCCACGACCGGTATTTCATCGAAAAATTCGCCGAGCGCATTTGGCTTTTGGAGGACGGCGCCATTCGGGATTTCCGCTGCGGCTACAAAAAGTACCGCTCCATTCTGGAGCACGAGGCCCAGGCCAGGCAGCTGCCTGCTGCGCCTGCGGCCCCGAAGCAGAGGAAGGAAAAGCCAAGATCCGGCCCCAAGGATTCCGACAAGCTGGTGAAGAAGCTGGAACGGGAGATCGAGAAGCAGGAAAAGGTTGTGGCCGATCTGGAGGAAAAGATTCAGGCGGCCGCTTCGGATTATCAGGAACTGAACCGCCTGATGGGGGAGAAGGAAGCGGCGGAAGAGAGCCTCATGGAGCTGATGGAGCAGTGGGAAGCTGCTCAGGAATAGCCGAACGCATGGGCCGGAAACCCACCATTGACAGAATGTGTATCCCGGCATATAATAATCATTATGAATAATGCCGAAAAGGCAAATAACAAGCATAACAAGGAGAATTGAAAAATGAGTTCCTGTAACGGAAATTGTTCCAGCTGCAGCTCTGATTGCGAAGACCGCAAGCAAGAAAGCCTGCTGGCGCAGTTGAACCCCAAGTCCACGGTGAAAAAGGTCATCGCCGTGGTGTCCGGCAAGGGCGGCGTGGGCAAGTCCACCGTCACCTCTATGCTGGCGGTTGCCATGGCCCGGAAGGGCAAGCGCGTGGGCGTGCTGGATGCGGATATCACCGGCCCCTCTGCGCCGACGGCCTTTGGTGTCAGCGAGTGCCAGGGGGCCAACGATGACGGCCTGTACCCTGCCTTGACCCGGGGCGGTATCCAGGTCATGTCCATCAATCTGCTGCTGGATAACCCCGGCGACCCCGTGGTCTGGAGAGGCCCGGTCATTGCCGGCGCTGTCAAGCAGTTCTGGACAGATGTCATCTGGGAAGACGTAGACTATCTGTTTGTGGATATGCCTCCCGGAACCGGTGACGTGCCTCTTACCGTCTTCCAGAGCCTGCCGGTGGACGGCATTGTCATCGTCACCAGCCCTCAGGACCTGGTTTCCATGATCGTTACCAAAGCGGTCCGTATGGCCGAGATGATGCACATTCCCGTTCTGGGCTTCGTGGAGAACTATTCCTATCTGGAGTGCCCGGATTGCGGCAAACGCATCAAGGTCTTTGGAGAAGGCCACCTGGATGAGGTCGCCCAGAACCTGGGCCTGCCTGTGCTGGCACGACTGCCCATTGACCCCAAGGTTGCCGAGGCCTATGACAATGGTCTGATGGAGACCATCGATACGGACCCTGTCAATCCCGTCATCGAAGCAATCGAAAAAGCGGAATAAGAGATGAGCTGACGGAATGTCCGTCGGCTCATTTTTTGTAAAACAAATAAAATTTATTGAAAAACGATAAATAATTATTGACAAGCGGAGCCTTCTGTGCTATCTTGATGCCATCAAGACACAGGAGGTTTTTTATGGAACAAAGAAATGATGCCGGGAGCATTTTGCTCAGCCGGATTTTGGTATGGGTATTCGGTGCACTGATCCTTGTGCTGGACTGGGCAGTGTGGCCCCTTTCCCAGGTGCTCATGCGCGTGCTGCCGGTGTTCGACGGCGGAGACGCGGTGCTTTTGAAGGTGTGCCTGTATGTGTGCAATGTGCCAGGGTTTATCCTGCTGTACTGCATGGATGTGCTCCTGCGGAATCTGCACAGGGGGCAGGTGTTTGAAAGCAAAAATGTTCGGCTTCTGAAAGTCATCAGTGTTTGCTGCTTTATCGCCTGCGTTGTCTGCCTGGCGGCCTGTCCGCGGATCTATTCCCTGGGCTTTGTGGCCCTGGCCGCCGGCTTTATGGGGCTGATCGTCCGGATCGTGAAAAACGTTTTCGCCAAGGCCATCCCCATGCGGGATGAGCTGGACCTGACGGTCTGAGGAGGCGGCTATGGCAATTGTTGTGAATCTGGATGTTATGCTGGCAAAGCGGAAAATGGCCGCGGGAGATTTGGCAGAGCGCATCGGCATTACCCCGGCGAATCTATCCATTCTCAAAAACCAGAAGGCCAAGGCCATCCGTTTTTCTACGCTGAATGAGATCTGCCGGGTGCTGGACTGCCAGCCCGGGGATATTCTGGAATATCAGGAGGACGAACCATGAAAAGACGTTTCTTTCTGCCGCTCATCGCCTATTTTATCGGCTGGTTCTATTGGAAGACCGTGTTGGGCCCCTGGCCTGTGCTGATCTTCGTTGCCGCGTTTTTTGCCTGGGGCATGGCCATTGGTCGGGAGAAGCGGAATCGAGGCCCTATGCACTATCTTTGGGCCGGGGTCACGGCGTTGATCGGCCTGGCCATCACCATGAATCGCTGCCGCGCCACGGCAGATTGGAGCACACTGGCCCTCCATGTCTCCGCCGGTCTCTGGGCGTTCAGCTATCTGGAGGCTGACCGGGGCGGGGAGGACGCATTAGGCTTTGCCTGGGACTGCGCGGATGCCTTTCTCCTGCTGCCCTTCGGCAATTTCTTTGGCCGGATAACGGATACCGTTTCCGGATTCGCAGGGCTCCTGAAACCCCAGGATGGAGAAACGGGCAAGAAAAGACGGCGGGATTTTTGGTTGGCAGTGCTCTGCCTGGTGCTGGCCCTTCCGCTGCTTGCGCTGGTTATGAACCTTTTGTGCGAGGCGGATGCAGGCTTTGAAAAACTGATTCGGGGGTTCCAACTGAATTTACGCCTATCGGAGAATTTCCTGAATGAATGCTTCTGGTTCCTTTTGGGCCTGCCGGTGGGGGCTTACCTCTATGGACTTCTCCGGGGCGCTGCCCGGCGGCAGGAGACCCGCCGCGTTTCCCGGGAGCGCCTGGAAAAAATCCGGGTTGTGCCTGCGTCCGGCGCCAATCTGGTACTGGGGCTGTTTGCGGCAGTGTATTTTCTCTTCTTCGGCGTTCAGGCGGGAAATCTGTTTGCGGTTTTCTCCGGCCACGTTCCGGGGACGCTGACGGCGGCAGGCTACGCAAGGTCCGGCTTCTTCCAGCTCTGCGCCGTGATGGCGATCAACTTCTTCCTCATCTGGCTGCTGTCCATTTTGGCAAAGCAAAACCGGGCAGGGAAGTGGCTCCAGGGATTGCTGATGGTCCAGAGTACCTTTCTGGCGGTGACCGCCGGGGCGAAGCTGTGGCTCTATATTTCCCGTTTCGGCTTTACGCCTCTGCGGCTGTTATCCGCCTGGGCTGTCATCGTCCTGACGGCTGGCTGTATTCTGATGCTGCGCAGCCTGATGACCGGAAAGAAGAGCTTTCGCCTTTGGCTTTACTTCGCAGCCGGAAGCTTTACCGCACTGTGCTTTTATTGAGAAATGGAGGCTGCCGCTTGGCGGAACGAAGATAACAAAACCGGGGCATAGCGTGAAAATACGCCATGCCCCGGCTTTTTTGTTTTCAATAAATGAATTTAGCCGTATCCATTTGTCATCAATATCCACGGGCCGCCTTCCGAACGTGCAAGCCACCATTGCCAGTCGGTATATTCTTCATCGGGTTCCCACGCCCCGCTGTTTTCCTTGGGGGAGTGGAAATCGCTTTGAAACAGAATGCACTGGTCAAACTGTTCCTTCAGATCATTTGCCTTTGCCAGTTCATTCATCCATGCAATGTTTTCGGAATTGCACTTTTCGTCCGATACATAGGAAATGCTGTGAAGTTTGCAGCCCTCCCATGTGCTGAAGGTGTCCGTGATCAACTGTATTGCTGCATTCATATCTTCTTCTGAATAGAGTGCGGAATTTCCGTAAGCTATTTTCACCTTCTCAATGGACGCAGCGGTGGAAACGGATGGTGCCGCTGTGACATTCTGATATCCGCAGCCGGATATACCCAAGATACAAATCGCTGTCAGAAGGAAGACCAAGCATTTCTTCATAGGAAAACCTACAATATTTCATTTTGCGGAGTCTGGGAGATGTGCTTTTTCCGTCAAAAGAAGCGCAGAGCGCGGAAAGGCGGCAGCGCTCTGCGCCTTTTGGCGTGTTGTTATTTAATCGTACCCTCGCCGCCCATCAGGGCGGTCATTTCTTCTATACGCTCCAGCGGGAAGGGCGGCTCGCATAGAGGCTTTAACGCAATGGACATGAGCTTCATGGGATTGTCATCGGCGGCGACACGGTTGGAGCTCAGCATACCGCAGCGCTTGCAGCGGTGGACGATGGCCCATTCGCCGCCCTTGCGCACCCAGACCGCAATTGGCTATAGGGATCGATTCTAAAAATGGCTGCCCCGGTTTTGTGCTCCGGGGCAGCCAATACTATGCGGTTTTCAAAATGCCTTAGCCGACTTCCACGTAGTCCATGGAGACCCAGCCCTTATTGGTGCAGCCCCACACGGTATTGTTGATGGTGAACTGGGCGTAGATTTCTACGCTGTCGCCCTGACTATAGGAGCCGACAACATCATAGTTGGTGCCCGGGCCGCTGCGGA
>CAMFMO010000009.1:0-80007 GCA_945963595.1 uncultured Clostridia bacterium
GAATGGACTGTTTGAGCCTTAAAAAGTCATAATATACGTTCCTAACAAAATTCGAATCCACCTTCCCCCACCAGAAAAAGAGCATCACCGTTAGCGGGGTTTTCGTAAGACAGTTAACGATACAAAATGCGTGACTTTTTGTGGTCGCGCATTTTGTCTTAAGAGGATAGCCGCTTTCGCGGCGCAAAGGGGGCAGCCCCTTGTTCGGAACGCAGTGACGCGTCCAGACCTTCAGGTATCCGGGCTGTTCAGTCCTGCAGAGCGCACATACGGGGCTTGCCCCGTATAGAAGTGCGCTAGTCAAACTCGCTAAAGTGTATCCAAAACCTTTCTGATATTATTCTCGTTTGGAATAACGGTGTTTATATCCACTTGCGGATGCTCTTTGACATAATCTGTCAGAAAGTCAAGCAAATTTTCTTTCGTTTTCATATAATCATCAATAATTGTCTGGTCGTCAAAACCCAACTTCTTCAGTATGATTGCTGACACAATACCTGTCCTGTCTTTTCCTGCTCCGCAGAAATATAGAACATTGCTTTTTGCATCCAGAATCGTTTGAATAATCTTGTCCATCTGTTTATCCAGCATCCCCAGGTAAACAGATGCTACTTCCTCGGGTGAATTGGGTGTGTCGCCTCCGCCGGTTACCGGCATATGATAAAATGTGAATCCATCTTCTGTTTCGAGGCGACAGGGTTTTCGCTCATATTCTTTCTTTTCCCGTAAGTCTACAACCGTGGTAACATGGTTTTGCAGTAGCCATTCTACTTCTTCGTCTGTCAGTTTTTCAGGGCAATCACTTCTGATGAAACGCATATCTCCGGTCGGTAACGGTCGGGTATTCAATGTAGATTGCAATAATGAAGGCATTTCTATTCCTCCTCAAATTCCGATTTGCAGGTCTGTTCGGTTCCATATTATCACGTAACAGGGTAAAATACAAGAACAGCCACAGCAGAGCAAACTACTGTGACTGTTACTGTCTTATGAACACCGCCCCTTAGGTGGTGCTTTTTTGCGTGGGAATCGGGAAGTTGGAATCGAACCCACTCAAATCCAATATGGCTTTGCAGCACAAGGCCGTCCATCATCTCCGGGCAGGAGATGATGGACGGCCTACACAGGGGAAGAGGCCAGAGGCCTGGGAGGTCAGGGCTTCTTCGGTTTACGCCGAAAGGCGGCTTGCCGGTTACCTTTTTCCGCGGTCCATAGAAGCACCAGCACGGCTGCGGCGGCAATGCTTACGGCAATCCCGGCATGGAGCCATGGGGCGGTGAACTTCAGTACAATTTGGCTCTCCCCGGCAGGCAGATCGATCTTCATAAAGATACCGCCAGCTGTTTGAATCTCAACAGGCTCTCCGTTGAGATTGGCAGACCAACCCTTGTCAGCGGGTACGGAGATGAAAAGACTTTGGGGCTCCGCTGTAGAAATTGTTGCGCTTATGTATCCGTCCTTCACTTCAAGCACATCTGGCGTCCCTGCGCGCAATGCTTCAACGGCTTTTGTAAAAGCATCCATATCCAATGCGTAGACAGCCGTACCGTCTTCATTTCCCGGCCGTGTATAGTCCTTCAGCCGGACGGTATGTGCGGTTTCGCCATTCCCAATATAATACACAGGCTGATACAGCCAGCCTCCGTATTCCCGGTCCAACCGTTCGTCTATATATAGCGAGGTTCTCAGCCAGAGCTCTTGAAATGTGTATCCGTAGAGCGCACCGTCCGTTATGGGGGTAGAGAAGACGATGCCGTCATCTGTAAATGCTGCGGTGGTGTCGACCTTCTTGAAAAGTGCAGCATCGTATCCCAGCAATTCGGAGTAGATGGCATTTATGTGCTCGAATGGGTTTGAATTGTCTTCTGCAAGGAGGGACTCTGCCGGGCAGGTCCCCACGGCAAATGCCATTGGCAGGGCATAGGTATTCTCCAGTATCCGGAATTTTTCATTCTCCAAGCCCGCAACCGGTTGGAAACCCAGAAAAGATTTATTGTCCGTGCTGTTTGTGAAAAGATATTTTACGCCAAGCAATGTGTCGGCCGGGAGAATCGGCTCGTCCACCAACGATACGGCCTCTACACTGGAATAGCCGATGCGCTTTAAAAATTGTGCAACATTTTTATCATAACCGGAATCGTAGTGGGAAATGGTTGGATAGTGATATGCCATACCGGAATTTGACTTTGCAATACTGACTGTTCTTGCGGTATTGATTCTGTAGGAAGAGGAATCGCTTGCTTTCAATTGCTCGGTAAGTGTTTCCTCCAATGCTTGCGTGGCCGCGTACTGCGCGGCATCGGGCTCATAATTGGGCGATGACTGTAACTGTTTTTTGCCTGTAAGCGATAGCTCTGACAGAAGCACGCAGGCGATGAGCACAAAGCAGACTGTGCCTTTGCGGGTGTTCCTGGCGGCTTGCCCAATCAAGGCCCCATAGGCACAGACAGCGGCGATGGAACAGAACATATATAGGGTGTTTGTTCCGGCGACAAACTCATAGAGCAGAAATGCGAACACAATGCCGCCAGCCGCCTTGGCAGGTATGCCGTTTTCGTCTTCCACTGTGGCTGCGCCTAGGGCAGGCGTTTTCCGGTTCCCGGGTCGAAGAAATGGAGATATTTGGGGCTTAGCTGGAAGTGCAGCACCTGCCCGCGAAGAGGCAGAGGCGTGTCAGAGGGGAGAACGGCGCGCAGGGGTGTACCGTCTGCATCCAGGCTCAGGTGGAGCTCCCCATCTGCCTGAAGAGCCTGGGTCACCTGAGCTGGGAAGCCATTGGCAGACAGCACCAGGTGTACCGGGCGGAAGCCTGCATCAACGGTTTGCCCCGGGGGACAGTTCACGGCATAGTGCTGCCCCAAAATATGGACAAAGCTCCGGCCGTTTTCGGACTGTACCGGCAGCTTTTCAAGGAAATTCATGGGAGGCTCTCCCACAAATTCGGCTACAAAGCGATCTTCCGGAGTGTTGAAAATCTGGGCGGGCGTACCGAATTGACGCAGCATTCCGTCCTTCATCACGGCAATCCGGGTTCCGAGGGCAAGGGCTTCCCGCTGGTCGTGGGTCACATAGAGAAAGGTTGTGCCCAGCGTTTCGTGCAGCTGACGAATAACCTGCCGCATCTGAACCCGCAATGCCGGGTCTAGATTGGAGAAGGGCTCGTCCATGAGAAACAGCTTCGGTCTGCGGATCACGGCCCTGCCGATGGCAACCCGCTGCTGCTGGCCGCCGGAGAGCTCCTTGGGGCGGCGGTCCAGGAGCTTGGTCAGGTACAGCGCCTGGGCAACCTCCCGAACCCGCCGGTCCAGCTCATCCCGGGGGACCCGCTGATTTTTCAGGGTGAAGGCCAGATTGTCATAGACGCTCAGGTGGGGGTACAGGGAATAATTCTGAAAGACCATGGCAATATCCCGCTGTTCCGGCGGAAGGGCGTTGATAACCTTCCCGTCCATGCGGATCTGCCCGTTTATGGGGCTGTCCAGCCCGGCAATCAGGCGCAGCAGCGTGGACTTCCCGCAGCCGGAGGGCCCCAGCAGCACGGCAAATTCGCCGTCTGCTATGTGCAGAGAGAATTTTTGCAGGGCGATGACGCCCTCGTTGGTGGTATAGGGGCTTTGCTTTTCCCGCTCCAGAGCCTCCTGCGCCTTCTTTCGGCCCAGCAGGCCGCCGGGCTTTGTGAAGGGGTAGATCATGAGCAGGTCGTCTAATTCCAGTTCAGCCATGGGCAGTCTCCTTATTGCTTGGTGTCTGCCTCCAGGGCCTTTGCCTGCTCCAGATTGGAGGGTTCGGCTGCCTGGGGTAGATCGTCATCGGCACCTTCTGCGTCCGGCTCGGAAAGCTGCTGAGCCTCCTGGAAGGCAGAAAAGGCCTTTTCTATGGACCCTGCGGCCAGATCCATCCATACTGCAGGCAGAATCAGGGCCAGCAGCGGATTGAAGTCAACGAGAAAGGCGACAAGCAGCAAGAGCACCAGCAGCAGCAGGTTCGCCAGAGGGTGCCCCATGGCGAAATACAGCGCGAGGCGCACCATCGTGCCCAGTCCCCCCTGAAAACGGGACAGTACCGGCCCGGCCCACAGCACCATGCAGCACAGCGCCAGGGCAAGAACGCAGCCGATGAGGAAATAGGCAAGGGCCCAGCCGTGGACGGCGTTGTGATAGCCAAAGTACAGGCAGTACCCCAGAATGCCGCCGAAAACCAGGGCGAAGAGGGTCAGCGGAATGCCCTGACGCAGATTCCCTGCCCAGGTCTTCCAGAAGTCGTGGGCGACACCGGAGCCGCTGCCGCGAATGATTTTCACGGTTGTGTGGTAGAGGGCGGCACAGGCGGGCAGCACGGTGATAACCGGCAAGGAGCCCAGAATCCAGAAAAAACTGACAATCATCATATTGGCGATGCGGGTCAAAACCCGCATAATGCCGCCTTCATAGCTGAAAACTCCCATAAAAACAAAACCTCACAATTTGGGATTCCCTGCCGGAATCCCAGCAGGCTGCCTTAAAGATCGATGACAAAGGGAAGGGCCGGATGCTCTGCGCTGTTGAAAAGCGTAACGGTGCAGTAGTCCACGATTGCGTATTCCAGGTGCACCCGATCGGAAGCCTTCAGTGTTGGAACGGAAATCGTCAGGGTGTCTCCTTGGGCGGTGCAGGTGCAGGGCATCTCAACTGCGTTGACCGTGAGACGCAGGGGCGTTTCCCCGGGGCGAAGGACCAGACCGCGGCCACAGTCCGAGAACCAGATGTCGATTCGGCCATCCTGTTTCCGGGCGCCGAGCACCTGGGGCGGGTCACTGAGAAGGTCCTGACCGTAAACGTGGTGCAGTGCCTGCCAGGCCAGACGCCTGCCCACAGGCTCTTTATGCTTGGGGTGAATCTCATAGGGCATTCCCACATCCATGGCGCAAATCAGCCAGGCCCGCTCGCTGCCCCGGATGGCCTGCTCCTGGGCTTGACGGATGGGAACATAGTCCAGCGGATTCCAGCCGCCGGGATTCTTAAAGCCGGGCAGCTGCACCAGCAGGAAGGGAAGCTCCTGCTTCCAGGAATCCCGCCAGCAGCGGATCATGTTGGACAGAAGCGCTCTGTGCAGCTGGGGATAGTTGGTGTCTTCTTCTCCCTGATACCACAAGAAGCCTCGGATGGAATAGGGAATGACCGGCGCAAGCATGGTGTGGTACAGGGTTGTGGCGGAAAAGGGAGAGAAGGGGGCGTATTTTGTCCGGCGGAACCGGGCAATTTCCTCGGCAGGCGGCGTGAAGCTGGAGGGGACCTCAATGGGCGTTTCCATCATGCGGTCCAGCCCGGCCAGAGCCTCGGGGGTGTTTCGCTGCCGGTTGGTCTGCCGGTAGACCTCCAGCTCCTGCTCCAGATCCAGCTCCAGGGTTTTCCGGCGCAGTTCCAAATAGGTTCCCGTGGGACCGGTGAGATAGTCCTCAGTCATCCAGCAGCTGGCAGAGGTGCCGCCCCAGGTGCAGTCTATCACGCCAACGGGAACTCCGTCAAGCTTTTTGGAGAGCTCTTTTTGAAAATAGTAGCCAACGGCGCTGAACCAAGGGAGATTTTCCGCATCGGCAGTGCGCCAGAAGCCCTGCTGGCGCAGGTCCTTGTCCTCACCCTCCTGGGGATAGGAAATTTTCGGGCAGCAGTAGTAGCGCAGGTCCGGGTTTGCGGGCAGTGCATAGGCCTGCTGGCGCTGGTCGTCGTATTTCATGAGAAATTCCATGTTGGACTGGCCGCCGGCCAGCCAGACTTCACCGATGCACACATCCCGGCAGCAGCACTGTTCTTCGCCGCTCTGAGCTCTGAGCTCCAGCCCCCGGGCGGTATCCATCGGCGGAAGAACGGCTTCCCAGCGCCCATGGGAATCGGCACAGACCTGGACATCAGAAGCCCCAAGATGAATGCTTACATGGGCATTGGGCTTGCCGGTGCCCCAGAGGTGAAGCTCGGTTCCACGCTGCAGCACAGCGTGGTCCTGAAAAATAGGTGCAAACTGTAGCATAAAATAGCCTCCTGTTTAGAATCAATAAACCGGGAACCCGTGCACTGCACGGATTCCCGGTGTTTGCAATGCACAGAGAAATCAGCCTTTCACGCCGCCGACGACCATGCCCTTGACCAGCTCCTTTTGAATGAAGGGGTAGACCAGAAGAATGGGGAGAATGGCGATGATGGCAATGGCCATTCTTGCGCTTTCCGTCGGCAGGGATTTGTAAGCCAGTGCGGCACCTTCCGCTGCGGCGGAGCTGGATTTCAGGAATGCGATGCTGTCCATCAGTTTTTTCAGATAGACCTGAATGGTGTAGAGCTTGGTATCGGAAATGTAGTACATACCGTTTGTCCAGTTGTTCCAATAGCCAATGGCGGCGAACAGGCCAACCGTGGTCATGACGGGCTTGGACAGGGGAACCATGATCCGGGTGTAGATCCGCATATCGTTGGCACCGTCCAGCCGGGCGGCCTCTACAATTTCATAGGGGATGTTGGCGGAGAAATAGTTGCGGACCATCAGGATGTTCATGGCGCTCAGCAGAGAGCCGGGGAGAATGTAGGCCCAGATGGTGTCCTTGATGTGGAAGAACTGAGTCCAGACGATGTAGGTGGCGGTCAGGCCGCCGTTGAACATGACGGTAAAGAAGGCAAAGAAAGCGAAGAAGTTACGGCTCTTGAAGTCCTTGCGGCTCAGGGGGTAGGCAAACAGACTGGTGAGCACCAGGTTGCCCAGGGTGCCGACGACGGTGACCAGAATGGTCAGCGCGTAGCAGCGGCCAATGGTATAACGCTTGACCCAGAGGAAATCATAGGCAGCGCCCGTGAATTCCTTGGGGAGGAAGCTGTAGCCGTATTTGCTCAGGGACGCTTCGGAGGAGAAGGATACGGAGAGCATCAGGAAGAAGGGGATGATGCAGTAGATGGCCAGCAGAACCATCAGCACCATGGAAAACCGATGGAAGGCCACCTCATCCTTGATATGACTGACAGTAGAAACTTTCTTTTTCATGTGATCACCTCATTAGAACAGTGCGCTGTCTTCGTCTACCAGCTTGACAACGGCGTTGGAAATCATCACGAGGATGAAGCCGAGGACTGCCTGGAACACACTGGCGGCGGAGGACATGCCCACATTGTTCATTTCCAGCAGAGCCCGATAAACATAGGTATCGATGGTCTGGGTGGTTTTGAAGATCATGCCGGAGTTCAGGGGCACCTGATAGAACATACCGAAATCGGAGTTGAAGATCTTGCTGATGGACATCAGCAGCATCAGGGTAATCATGGGCTTCAGCAGGGGCAGGGTGATGGAGAAAATCTGCCGCAGCTTGCTGGCGCCGTCGATTCTGGCGGATTCATAAAGTCCCTTATCAATGCCGCCGATGGAGGCCATATAGATGATGGAGCTTTGGCCGGAGCACTGCCAGAAGTGGACTATTGTCAGAATCAGAGGCCAGTATTTGGCGGTTGCGTACCAGTTGATGGGATTGTCCTTGAAGAGCGTGTGGTTCAGATAGCCGAAATTGGTGCTCAGGAAGGCATAGACGATGTAGGAAAGAATAACGGCCGAGACCATGGAGGGGAAGCAGATGATGGGCTGAATTGCCTTGGCGGCGGGGCTCTTGGAGATTTCCGCCATGCAGATTGCAATGAACAGGGCAATCACAAGACCGAGGAAGATCCAGACAATGTTGTATAGCAGCGTATTGCGGATCATAATGGCCGCATCCTTGGTTGCGAACAGAAATTCAAAGTTTTTCAGGCCGCACCAGGGGCTCTTGAAGATGCCGATGGAGAAATTGACCTTCTTGAAGGCAAGCAGGATGCCGAACATGGGAAGGTAGTTGTTGCAGATGAGGTAGACAATGCCCGGCAGCATCATCAGGTAAAGCGGTAGAGTTTGGCGAAAGGCTTCCTTGCGGCGGGCTTTCTTTTTGGCTGCCAGAAGACCATCGTATTCCGATACGGTCGGCGAATTTTTAGACATAACTCCTCACTCCTTTTTGGAATAGTGTTATTTTAGCGAAGAGATGCGCATGGAGCATTCAAAAAAGTACAGTATCTTTTTCTTTTTGTGCGGCTGTTTTCAGAACGGGATTGGAATAAAAATGGCCGCCGGCAGGGAGCCAACGGCCATTTTGAAAGGGGTCTTACTTGGTTGCCAGCCAGGCGTCAACCTGGGACTGGTACTCGGCAATGATGTCGTTGATGCCGGCCTCTTCCAGATCGGACAGGAACTGAGGCAGAACCTCATCGGGGTTCACATCGCCGTAGGTCAGAGGCTTGAAGTACTGGTTGTAGACGTTGCTGACGGCTGCAACCTGGGTGCTGACCTTTTCGCTGGAGGGCATGAAGCCAAACAGGGGAGGATACCAGGCTTCGTCCAGCAGCTCCTTCATGAACGCCTTGTCGGACTCGGAGGTGTTGCCATCGAAGCCGTACAGCAGGAACTGGTTGCCGAAAGCGCCGCAGGTGTACAGGGCGGTGTAGGGCACGGTGTTGATGCTCAGACCCTCGGGATACTGGATGGAGGTATGATCAGCATTCCACTCCCAGCTCTCGCCTTCCAGGCCGTAGATCAGGGCATTGGCCACGACCTCATCGGTCCAGATCAGGTTCAGCATCTTGGCAGCGGCAGCGGGATTCTTAGAGGTGTAGGGGATGCCGTAGGTCAGGGTATTGGTGGACATATCGGACCGGCCGATTTCCACGGACTTGAAGGTAGCGCCGTAGGTGTTGTTCATGGTGAACATCTGGTCAACGGTCTCAATGCTGTAGGCATGACCCATGACAACGCCCTTGGAGGAGCCGGACATAACCAGTGCATCGTGGGACTGGGTGTTGGTAGAGCCCTCGGGATCGGAGTAACCGGCCTGACGGTGCTGGTAAGCCAGCTCAACGCCTCTCTTGAAGGAATCGGTTGCGAAGTAGTTTACCAGCTGGGTGCTGTCACCGACGGTGGCGGTATAGGTGCCGACAACGGAGGTGTGATCCTCAAAGCTGGTCAGGTTGATAAACTGGTTGTTGAAGACCTCGAAGGTCTCATCGGGATACTTGGCCTTCATGGCAGCCAGAGCCTCGGTCAGGGTGTCCAGGTCATGAACCTTGCTCATGTCGTAGGCATCGCCGTAGGCTTCGTCGTAGATGTACTTCCAGCTCAGAACCTGGCCCTTGTAGCAGGGAATTGCGTAGACGGTTCCGTCGATGGTGCCGCAGGCCAGCCAATCCTTGATGACGTCGACGGCGCCCTTCAGTTCGTTATCCAGGTAGGGAGTCAGGTCGGTGAAGTAGCCGTTGGTGACGGCGGTGGGCAGGTCGCCCATGGTATAGACGATGTCCCAGGTGGCGCCGGAGGCCAGATCCATATTCATGTTGGTGGCGTAATCGAACAGGGAGATGAACTGAAGATCCAGTTCAAAATCGGTGATGCCCAGATCGTCCCGCAGGTGGGCGTTGATGAAGTTTTGAACCTTCTCAACCTCGGTCTCGTTGGGGAAGGCCTGCATGGTGGGGAAGCCCAGCTTTACCTTGTAAACTTCTCCGGTGGCAGCAGGGGAATCGGCCTTCCCGGCGGAGGTGGCGGCGGGCGTTGCATCGGTGGCGGCGCTGCCGGAATTGCCCGAGCAGGCGGCCAGGCTGAAGACCATAATCATGGCCAGCAGCGCGGAAAGAATCTTTTTCATAATGTTCTCCTTCTTGCTGTTTTTGCCGGCGCTTACATTCCCTTGCCGGTGTCTATATCTTGCCACTTTTTCGGCAATTTGTCTTTCGATTTTCTTTCAACTGCGTTTCAAAATGTGCATTCTCACAAAAACACAATTCTCACAATTGCAATTTTGTAAGCTGGACTTTCAAAAAAATACGGTGGCCATCTGGAGGCGGCCACCGTATTTTTGGCGCTCAGGGGGTATTTTCCAAAAGAAATTCGATGACGGCAAGAGCCTCGTCCAGATGCTCACACCGGGAGACGATGCCAACGGCCACAGGGCCGCTATAGTAGCCGCCGGTGTGCAGGGGAGAGCCGGATTCCAGCAGAATCCCACCGATTTTTTCCTGCCCGTCCTCCGTGGTGTAGCGGATCAGCCGCTCCGGATGGTCCTGCTGCAATTGCTGGGGCAGCAGCAGACCGAGGTTTTCAAAGCCGTCCTGGTCTGTATAGCGCTGGAATACCTCAGGATTTGCTGCAAACAGGTCCATGTCGCCCATGGTAAATTGGGCGAAGAGAACCTGAATGGTTGCCACATCCTCTTCTGCCAGCTCTGCGGCATTGGTATAGGTCAGGGTGGTGTCCACGCGAACCTGAGGGGACTTCCACCCGCCTGCCTGGAGGGCCTGACTGAAAAGGGTGCTGTCGCCTTCCTGGGCATTGACCAAAACCGCATTCAGATCGATTTTCCCGGGACCGGCATTGTAGCACAGGGTGTAAATCAGCATGGCCGCAGCCAGAAGCACCGCACCAATGGGGAGCTTATAGTAGTCCCAGAAATATTGCAGCCTCTGACGGCGGTTCAGAGTGCGCAGCTTCTCCTTTTCGGATTGTAAAAAATGACGGAGCTTTTCCATGGCTATTCTCCTTGCCGGGTGCCCCCGGCGGTGCTTCTCCAGTCAACGGGAGGAAGTCCGGTAAATTTATGGAAGACTGTGGAGAAATAGGAGATATTCTCAAAGCCAACCTCACAGGCAATCTCGCTGACGGTTTTGGTGGTGCTGAGCAGAAGCCGCTTGGCTTCCTCCACGCGGCGCTCGTTGATGTATTCCCGCAGGCTCATGCCGGTTTCGCTGCAAAAGCGTTTGGAAAGGTAATTGGGCGTGATAAAGGCCACGTTGGCCAGCTCTTCCCGGTTGATGTTCTCCCGAAAATGGTCCTTAATGTATTGCTTGACCACGGTGATCACGTCGGAATTGTCGGAGCCCGCATCCAGCACGCTGACGGCCCGGTCATACAGGCCCATGGCGTAGCGCAGGGCATCGTTCAGGGAGCGCTCTGCGTAATGATCCAGATCCCAGAATTTCCCGTCCCGGAACAGCTCGTGGGGATGAACCCGGTTGTCATGCAGCAGGGTATAGAAGCACTGCAGCAGGTCGTGATGGAATACGGTTATTTGATTGCTGGTGTTTTTGCGCCCGCTGGAAATTTGTGTCAGGAAGGCTTGAATCAGCTTCTGGTAGCCGGTGCGGTCCCGTTCCTGAACCCTGGCGATGAGCGCTTCCGTATTCAGGTGGGCCATAGGCTCCTGGACGGCTTCCTGTGCCAGCTCCTGCATGGTGACGACCTGACCGGCACGCAGAAGGCATTTGCGCTGGGCGTTTACAAGCACGGTGCTGGTCTCGGCCAGCTTGTAGAGGCTCTCTGCATCGGAAATCAGGCAGAAGGGGCTGACCTCCATATGGGTCATGCAGATTTGCACGAACCGCCTGCACCGGCGGTTCAGCTCCTCCGGGGAAAAAGCACCGCCCGGAATCAGCAGGGTAACGCGGTTGAAGCACTCGCCGTTGTCCTCCAGACAGCAGTCAAAATCCGTCCGGCCGGTAATGGCCTCCTGGGCCAGAAAGGTGAAGGAATACCCGGCCAGCTCTCTGCTCCAGCCGGCATTGTAGGCGCTTGTCATATCGGCGCTGACCAGCACCTGCCGCCAGGGGGAGGACAGGTCCAGACGCACCCGCTCCCGGCGCATGGCTGCTTCGATTTTCTCCGGAGAGGTCCCGTAAACGCCGTCCCGCAGCCCCCGCAGAAAGGCCCGGCGTACGGCAATGCACTGATTGGCGGTGTTCTCCTTGGCGGCTTTCTCCTTGGCGGTCTGCTGAACGTCGTTGACCATCTTTTTCAGCGTGGCCTTCAGCTCGTCCATGTCCAAAGGCTTCGTCAGGTAGTTTACAGCGCCGTAGCGAATGGCCTCCCGGGCATACTCAAAGCTCTCGTAGCAGGTCATGAAGGCAAACTGTGCATCCAGACCGTTGGCTCGAACGAATTTCAGAACCTCCATGCCGTCGCAGAGGGGCATTCCGATGTCGCAGAGCACCAGCTCCGGCTTCTCCTTCAGAAGGAGCTCCTTGGCCGCGTTCCCGTTGTAGGCTCTGAGAATCCGGCTGATTCCCAGCTCGGCCCAATCAACCTGGTTCTGAATGACATCCAGGGTTGAAATATCGTCATCACACATCAGCAGCTTCATGTCTGTGCCGCTCCTTTCTCTGTTGTCGTGCTCGGTATCCAAATCTCCACCTGGGCGCCGCCCTCAGGAAGGTTGGACAGTCGCAGCAGGTCATCCCGCCCATAGGTCAGCATCAGGGTTCTGCGGACATTGGTCAGGCCCAGGTGCTCCTTGGGATTGGCCGGGGAAACCTCCTGACGAATCCGGTCCAGAACCTCCTGAGAAAAGCCCTTTCCATTGTCCTGCACACGAATGCGGAAGCCATGGAAATGCGCTTCCTCCACTGCCTCGCAGCAGATGCGCAGCCGGAGGGTGCTGTAGAGATCCATGGCGTGCTTAAAGGTGTTTTCCACCACCGTGAAGAGCAGCAGGTAGGGAATTTCCAATTGCTCTGCCTTGGGGTCTAAATAGGTTTCTACCTGAACGCTGTTCGGGAAGCGAATCGCCTGCATTTTCAGATAGTTGTCAATATGGGCCAGCTCGTCGGAAATAAGTACCTGCTTGCATTGCAGATTCAGCATATAGCGTATGAACTTCGCCAGAGCGGCAATGTACTTCCGGATTTCCTCATTCCGGTTCTGGTAGGTCATATTGCTGATGGTGGTAATGGCATTCAGGTAAAAGTGGGGCTGAATCTGGGCCCTGAGCATGGTCAGCTCGTCCTGGCGCTTTTGCAGCTCCCGGTCGTAGGCCTCAATGCGGAATTGGTGGATGCTGCCGACCATGGCATTGAAGCTGGCGGACAGTGCGTCAAATTCCTGATTTCCCCAGTGCTCCTCCATTTGGTAGGTCAAATCGCCGGATTTTACCCGGTCGGTTGCATCCAGCATGGCCCGTACCGGCTTGGAAACCATTCGGTACAGGACAAAAATCAGCAGGAGAACCAGGCAGATGCACATCAGTCCCGTGGCCAGCAGCAATTTCAGAGCGGCGGTATACAGAGGGGCCGTATCGCCGGACCGAACGGCCAGCAGCAGTCGGGCATCCAGTGCGGAAGCATCGGCTTCCAGAAAACTGGCATCCCAGGCTGCCTGGGGCTGCCCATTGTCATCCAGATGCAGATCATCGCCCCAGTCCTCTCCGGCCATATGATAAACTGCCCCATCGGAAATCAGGGCGCAGCTGTAGTGCGCACCCAGTATGTGCATTTGCTGCGTCATGTCGAAATTTGTCAGCCGCCCGAGAGCACCAACCCGGTATTTTCCCAATGTGATCACCCGGAACAGGCAAGGAGTCCCCTCAATCTGCACCAGGCTCCAGTCCTGCCCCCAAATGGAGGAAGTCGGATAGCTGCCCGCATTCAGGAATCGCTTTGCGGCGATGACATAGCTGTTCCACTCTCCACTGCTGCCGTAGTTCTGGGCGCAGATAATGGGTGGGTTTCCATCCTCTGTGAGAATAAACATGATGTCCAGGCCACTGTCAATGCCGAGCTTGTAGGTCATGAGATCAGCGAGGTTTTTGCGCAGTATGAAGCCCATAGACGGAGAGCCGGGCCGCAGCTCTGTGTTGCTATAGATGTATTTTGAGAGCTCCCGGATATGTCCGCTGTAGGTGTCCAGACGGGAGGCGAGCATGGTCTCCCAGGATTGAACGGCCCGCCGGTTTTCTATTTCGTAGGCATGGCTGAGCTCCTTGCTGTAGGAGTCGCGGACCAGAATGACAAAAACGCTTAAAAAAACCAGCAGCGCAATAGAAATGGAAAAGATAATGCCGCGCCAGGAGATGGTTCCCTTTTTCATTCCGGACTCACCGATCTTTCTGTAGGTTTCATTTCACACATTATAGCACATTTTGCCAAACGGGTGGTAAAAGTTTTTTTTAATTATCTTTCTCGTGCTTTTAAAAATGTACACATACCTGCGGGGAAAAAACAAGGAAAAGAAATGCGGAATCCACAAAATTTGAGGAAGTTTCGGAGAAATACCGGTAAAATAAATAAAAAATAGGAAAGAGAGGGCAGGCTGTGCCGGAAGGAGGGCTCAAAGAAGACGATAAGTGCGAAAGTGTGATTTGCGCCATGGAGGGGAGCTCCCCGTGCAGGGCACCGGCCGAGGAGGGAGCGCGAATCATGGAGCTGATCGACTTGATTTACGGTGCGTCCGGGCAGTGGATAGCCTAGAACAAAGCAGCCCTTGAAGCGGCGCGGGTGAGAGCAGCGGCTTCAAGGGCTTTTTGATAAACGGGAAATGCAGCGCCCCGGCGGTTTTAAAACCGCCGGGGCTATTTTAGGAGGTGAAGAATCAGATCTTGGTCAGATGAACGGTTTCACCCTTCTGGACGAAAATATGATTGCTGTTCAGCAGAGCCTGGGCACTGCCGTCCTTGCCAAAGGTAAAGGTAATGTAGCGCTCATTGCAGGTTTCCAGCATCCGCAGGGTGATTTTGAAGACGTTTTCCTGTTCCCAGTATCCGCTGCACAGGGCAAGAGAGGGCGTTCCCGCCAGGGTGTTCTGGGCCTGGGTGCCGTCGGTTGCAACCTTCAGGTACTGGGTTTCTCCGGCAACCTGGCACTCCACGGTGCAGGTGTTGCAGCCGAAGTGCAGGGTAACGGTATCGGCAGAGGGGGGCAGGGGAGAACCGGACATCATCCGGCCCATGCCGGTATCCAGCAGGGAGAACAGGCCGGAATCCACATGGTAGCGGACGCCATCCACGGCCTGCTGCACGGCAGATTCGGGGGAGCGGCAGGGTGCGGGCAGGGCCAGCATCTGCATTCTTCTGGCCAGGTGGGCAGAAGCGGCGGGGTCTTCCGGCAGGGTCTGCACATCGGCAGCGGGCAGGGAATCCAGCCACTGCCAGATGGTGTCCAGGGCCTTCTGGGGCATGGCGCCGCCGGTGGAGCCGGAGGCGTTTTCCGTGATGGCCAGCAGCATATCCCGGTCCGGGAAGACGATGGTGAACTGACCCATGGCGCCGTCAGCGCGGTACACGCCCTTGGGGCGGCACATCCAGATCTGGAAGCCGTAGCCCACGAAGTTGTCCTCGGCGGGAGGATTGACCGCCCGCTCCGTGGCGGAATCATTCTGCTTGGAGGTGGCAAGCTTTACATAATCCTCGGCGAGAATCCGCTCGCCCTCCCATACGCCGCCGTCGGCATAGAGCTTCATGAGGCGCAGGTTGTCCTCGGTGGTGGCGTACAGGCCGCCGCCGCCGATTTCCATCCCATCAGGCATGGTCATCCAGCGCAGGTTATCGGCATCAATGCCGATCTTGTCGAACAGGCGGGGCTTCAGATAGTCATGCAGGCCCAGGCCCGTCAGCTTGCGCACAATGGCGCCCAAGAAGGTGGAGCCGGTGGAATTGTACATGAATGCGGTGCCGGGAACATGGTTCACAGGGGTGGCCAGGAATTCCCGAATCCAATCCTTGCTGGGGCGGGGCATGGTGTCCATGCCGCAGCCCATGCACAGAACATCCCGGACGGTCAGCTTTTTCAGGTTCTCGGAGGGGTTCTCCGGAATCTCATCGGCGAAAATGTCCACAATGCGGTCCGTCAGCTTCAGCAGCCCTTCCGTGTAGGCAATGCCCACGGCGGTTGCGGCATAGGTCTTGGTGTGGGATTGCAGGCCGTGGCGGACACCGGGAGCATAGGGAGCCCACCAGCCCTCGGCACAGACCTTGCCATGGCGCATGATCATCAGGCCATGGGGCTCGGTCCAGCCCTCTTCCAGCCGGTCCAGCAGAGTCTCAATGGAAGCGGAAGGAATGCCAACGGCTTCCGGGGTAACGCGGGTGAATTCTTTTCTCATAATAATATCCTCCTTAAAGCTTAACGCCTTTGACTTTTTTAATCCATTTTTCGCTTTTCAGCCGGAAAACACACCAGACGGCTTTTACAATCTGGTCGCAGTGCAGGAACAGATAGACCCAGAATGCCGGAAGCTTCAGCACAAGGCCGGCCAGTGCGCCCAGAGGGACGGCCAGCAGCCACATGGTAGACATATCGGCAACCAGCAGAAATTTCGTATCGCCGCCGCCCCGCAGAACGCCCTTGGTCAGAATGGAGTTGGTGGAACGGAAAATGATAATGATGCTGACGGCGTCCATGAGCTCGAAGGCAATCTCTCTGGTTTCGGCGGAGATATTGTAAGCATTGATCACGGGTGCGGCAATGAACAGAATGATGACAGAGGCCAGAATGCCGATGACCAGGCCGAGAATGGCATAGGTATAGCCCTGGCGCTGGGCATCCTCCACCCGGCGCTCTCCAAGGACCTGCCCGGTCAGGAAGCAGCTGGAGAAGGCAAGCCCGGTGATAAAGATGGTGCTGACCCGCTGAATGACGTTTGTAATGGAATTGGCGGTTACGAAGTTTGTGCCAATCTGGCCCATGACGATGGCCAGCACATTGTCGCCAAGCCCCAGCAGTGTATCACTGAGCATGACAGGAATGCAGATGCGGGTGAATTCCGGCAGCAGATCTCCACAGGGCAGGAAGAAATCCTCGGGCCGGTAATGGATCGTCTTATCCCGGAAGAAGAAAATCAGAATGATGGAAACTTCGACCACGCGGGCAATCACCGTACCCAGAGCCGCACCGGCGACACCCATTTCCGGTGCACCGCAGTGACCGAAGATAAAAATATAGTTGGCCCCAATATTGATACCGAAGGCACAGGCAGAGGCAATCAGCGGCACGTGGGTCAGACCTGCACTGCGCATACTGTTGGTGCAGACAAAGGATACGGCCATGAGCAGAAAGGAAGGAATGGACCAGCGCAAATAGGTGACACCTGCGGCAATGATCTCCGTCTCCCTTCCCTGGAAGTACAGGCTGATGATTTGGCGGGGAAAGAAAATGCTGAGGAATGTGAAGATACAGGCGAGAATGACGCTAAAACGCAGGGCAAGGGTGATGGTTTTCTTTAGGGAGAGATTGTCCTTGGCACCGTAGAAGCGGGAGGACAGCACGGAAGAACCCATGCTGATGCCCATGGTGGCGAAGGTGAAGAGCGTGACGAACTGGTTTGCCTGCGTGGATGCGCCCAGGGCCGTCTCCGTCAGCTGGCCCAGCATGATGTTGTCCACCAGGTTGACGCCGGTGGTAATGATGCTTTGCAGAATCACCGGGACGGCGATCTGAAAAAGACGCACATAAAATTCACGACTGGTTTCAATATACTTTTCTGTTAGCTTCATAATTGTTTGCTGCTGCCTCCTTGCCGCCGGATAACCGTTTCCCAGCGCGGAGCACGGCATTCATGGCCAAATCTTACGGAATTATTTATAGTATAGCAGTTCCCTGCCGGAATGGAATTTGTAAAAATCGCCTTGCCTTCCACTTTTGTTGCCTGATTTTTTTGTGAAAGTGAAAAAGGAACACGAAAAAGAAAATTGAGCCACTTTTGAAGAAACGGCGATTACTTTTTTGATAGGACTAAAAAAGGGGGAGGATATAATGTAGTCAGATGAAAAAAGGAGGATACATCAATGACCAACGAAGAGATTTTGCAAAAGCAGTTCGTAATGACGGACAACAAGCGAATCGATCGCGTGATCGATCTGTACACAACCTTCAATCCTCATGTGGACCTGGAGGCCCTGAAGCGCGGCGGCTATATTCAGGCACTGGCGGAAATGATGGAGCCAATTCTGAATCGCTTCGATGACCATTCCCCCGAGGTAATTGCCTATTGGGCAAAGCGCGGCATGGTTAAGGAGTTCCACGGTGAGCAGACCCCCATGAGCTGGACGGAGTATGCGGCAAAGACCGGCTACTACTGGCAGGAGCCTGCAGATGGTGCGCCCCAGAACCGGTTCAAGCGCTGGAATTCCTTCGTCCCGGTCAGCGCCTTCGATCCTGCCAACAAGGGCAGAAAGTATCCCGTGGTGATTATGCTGCACGGCGGCTTTAACCCCATCAGTGTTGTGGATGGCTGGGGCATTCCCCAGGAGGCGGCAAAACGGGAGTGGATCGTCATCGCCCCGTCTCTGGAGCTGGATGATGTGCTGGATGAAATTCTGGAGGAGGCCAAGCAGCTCTATCCCATCGATGAGAGCCGGATCTATGCGGCAGGCTTCTCCTACGGCGGCTTTATGTCGAACTATCTGGGCAATAAGCGGCCGGATGTTTTTGCGGCAGTTGGTCCTTGCGGTGCACCGATTTCCAATGGCTTTGTAGAAAATCCGATTGGCCCTGAACCACAGACACCTTTTGACGGAAATCCCAGAGCATTGGCCATGGGAACTTACATGCCGGTCATCAACATTGCGGGCAATCTGGACGGATTCCGTTTCCCCATCTATGATATCAACCCCCACGAGGGGCCCATCCAGACGACGGCGCAACAGGTGGTAGACGGCATTAATAGCTGGGCACGGGTCAACCATGCAAAGGAGATCTCCCTGGAAGAGGTTATGGCTCTGAAGGACCGCACGGATATCTCTGAGGAGGAGAAAAACATCGGCCTGCCTTTGGCAGAGGACTGCCGCAGAACCGTTGTGGCCGATGGCGTTACCAATTACATCGCCGATCTGAAGAGTGAGGACGGCGTTGCCCGGGTTCGGATTATGGTGGAGATGAACATGCCCCATTGGCCCACGCCGGAGATGGCCCGCCAGATGTTCGACTTCTTCTCCCATTTCAGCCGCAACCGGGAGACCGGCGAGAGCATCTACACCGCATAACATTTTTAGCTCTTTTTCGACAGCCTGAACCGGGTGGCAGCACACCCGGTTCAGACTGTCGAAAAACCCCTTACGGGCTTTTCCGACAAGTTTTTGCAGTCTGCCGCGCGCACTCCTTGTTCGCCTATGGCGAACAACTCGCACAGCGACGCGCTAAGAGCCGCCTGCGGCGGTTGCGCTCTGCACAGCGCTGCGGCGCTAGACTTGCAGCCTGAGATGTATTTTCTGTCAGGTACACGCCCCGACAGAAAATGATTTGATTTTATTTGGCGGCTTACGCCGCCAAACTCTGCGAGGCTTTTTTTGACAAGTTGGAACCGGGTGGCAGCACACCCGGTTCTTTGGCGTGCAAACAGAAAAATTTTTATAGAGGAGGTTATTTTTTTGAATAGTCAGGACGGGAAATCCGTGGTAAACTGATATTTGTAGAGTATCCGGCTTATCTGGGAGGTAAAAGAAATGGGAAAACAGATGAATTCCCTTGTCTTTCCGGGTGGGAAGAGCAAGGCTTTCACACTGAGCTATGATGATGGCGTTGTGCAGGACCGGCGGCTGGCTGAGCTCCTGCGCAGCCGGGGACTGAAATGCACCTTTAATATCGGTTCGGGACTGTTCGGTCATGTACAGACGGATACATGGCCAAATGGGCGAAGCGTAGATGTCAGCAAGCTGCCGGAAACGGAGCTGGAGCAGGTCTACATTTCCCACGAGATCGCCGGCCACGGCCTGTACCATTCGCCGCTGGACGCAGTGGGCACGCCCCTTGCCATGTATGAAATCACCGAGGACAAGCGGCGGCTGGAGACTCTGGTGGGCAGACCCCTGAAAATGTTTGCATATCCCTTCGGAACCCAGAATGCTCAGGTGCAGGAAATGCTGCGTTTGGCAGGCTACCGGGGAGCGCGGACGGTCAAGTCCACCCATAGCTTTGAGATTCCGGAGAATTTTCTGGAATGGAATCCAACCTGCCATCACGGAGACCCGGAGCTCATGGCGCTGGCAAAGCGCTTTGTGGAGCTCCCGGATTTTCGGCCTGCACTTTTCTACGTCTGGGGCCATGGCTATGAATTTGACGGAGATGACAACTGGAATGTGATCGAAGCGCTGGCGGACTTCATGGCGGCGCACAGAGAACAGGTCTGGTTTGCCACCAATGGAGAGATTTTGGACTATGTCCAGGCCTTCCATCGCCTGGAATACGCCGTGGACGGCTCTACGGTGTTCAATCCAAGCGCCCTGGATGTGACGGTGCGCACATCGCCCTTTGCAGTGGAAACCATTCCGGCGGGACGCTGCGTTAGGATTGCGCCCACACCCCTGTAAGAAAGGATACGTTAATTTTCCGCTATTTTCGGAAGAAAGGAATTTTATATGAATCAGAATGCATTGAAAGAGCTTTCAGCCGCCATTGGCCATTGGCGTGCGCCGGTGATTGGAGGGGATATTCCCCACGGGGATATGCCCGGAGACAAGGTCCAGATTGGCCCGGACCATATTGCAAAGGCCAACACCATTTTCCCGCTGCTGGTACCCATGGCGGCCCAGATGGCTGTCAACGGACGGGTTGTCATCACCGTCTGCGGCGGTTCCGGCGTCGGAAAGTCGGAAATTGCCTCCCTGCTGAGCCATTATTTCCGCTGCGCCGGTGTGGGCAGCTACACCCTGTCCGGTGACAACTACCCCAGAAGAATCCCCATGTACAATGACGCAGAGCGGCTGCGCATTTTCCGGGCGGCAGGCCTGCGGGGCCTGGTGGACGGCGGCGTGTATACCGATTCCGTAAAGGAAATTCTGCCGGAGCTGTGGAAGCAGGAGACGGACGCAGAGCCCAAGCTGACGGCGGACTACCCTTGGCTCTCCACCTACCAGCAGGCGGGCCGTGCGGCGCTCCAGCAGTACCTGGGTACCGACGCCGAGCAGGATTACGAAGAGCTCAGCGCCATTCTGGAGGCCTTCCACAATGGGGCGGACCACATCTGGCTCAAGCGCATGGGCCGAACGGAGGACGCCCGGTGGTATGATAACGTGGATTTCTCCGATACCAATGTGCTGATTATCGAGTGGACACACGGAAACAGCGATCTATTAAAGGGTGTGGACATCCCCGTGCTGCTCAACAGCACCCCGGAGCAGACCCGTGCCCACCGCCGTGCCCGGAGCCGGGACGGCAAGACGGACAGCGCTTTCACCACCATGGTGCTGGAAATCGAGCAGGCCGAGCTGGACAGCTGTGCCCACAAGGCAAAAATCATCATCGCCAAAACCGGGGAGCGGCTGAGCTTTGACCAGTACCGGGCGGAAATGGAGGGAAAATAATGGCCAATCAGAATGCCATGGGCGCCATGCTCAATGCCTATCCGGACAGCGTCGGCGGGACACTGGGGGACATTGTCTCCGTTTTGCAGCGGCCGGAGCTGAAAAACGCCTTTACCTCCTTCTACATCCTGCCCAGCATTTTCAATACGGACCTGGACCGGGGCTTTTCTCTGATTGACTACGGTCTGAACCATCTGCTCTCCGCCCCCGAGGACCTGGAAGCTCTGAAAAAGCTGAATATGGATTTGGCTCTGGACTTCATTCTGAACCACGCCTCTGTGCTGTCCAGAGAATTCCAGGACATCCTGAAAAACGGCGACCAGTCCGAATACCGGGACTTTTTCATCGACTGGAACCGCTTCTGGGAGGGCCACGGAGAGATGACCGCCCAGGGGTATATCCAGCCCGATCCGGCGCTTATCAAGGACATGTTCTTCCGGAAGCCCGGGCTGCCCATTTTGATGGTCCGCTTCCCGGACGGCCGGGATGTGCCCTACTGGAACACCTTCTACCAGAAGGTGCAATATGACCGTGTGGATGCCCAGGACCTGATGCACGCCGGGAATCTGCAATATGGCGAGGCAGACAGGCTGGCGCAGCTTGTGAACCAGGCGCTGGATGCCGGGAAAACACCCAAGGAAATGGACTTCGGCAGCCTGAACGGCTACCGGGAAGCGGTATGCGACTATCTGGAGAGCCACCGGAAATATTTGGGCCAGATGGACCTGAACATCCGCTCGCCCCTGGTGTGGGATTACTATCGCAGAACCCTGGAAACCCTGGCAGGCTACGGCGCGGCCATTGTCCGGCTGGATGCCTTTGCCTATGCACCCAAGGAGGTGGGGGAGCGGAACTTCCTGAACGATCCCGGCACCTGGGAGCTGCTGGACCGGGTGGCGGACATTGCCAAGCCCCTGGGCCTGACCCTGCTGCCGGAGATTCACGCCAGCTATGGGGAGAAAACCTACGAGCTGTTGGCCTCCAAGGGCTATATGGTCTATGATTTCTTCCTGCCGGGCCTGGTGATTGATGCCATGGAGCGCAAAAGCGGCATGTATCTGAAAAAATGGGTGGATGAGCTGGTAGAGAAGAAAATACGCACGGTGAATATGCTGGGCTGCCACGACGGCATTCCTCTGCTGGATCTGAAGGGGCTGCTGGACGAGGAGAGCATTGCAGGGCTCATCGATACCGTGGTGGGCCGGGGCGGCTATGTGAAGAACCTCCACGGCCAGAAGAATGTGTATTACCAGGTCAACGCCACCTACTACAGCGCCCTGGGCGAGGACGACCGGAAGATGCTTCTGGCCCGGGCCATTCAGCTGTTCATGCCCGGAAAGCCCCAGGTCTGGTACCTGGACCTGTTTGTGGGCAAAAACGACTATGCTGCCATGGAGCGGGCCGGCAAGGACGGCCACAAGGAGATCAACCGGACCAACCTGTCCCCGGCAGACGTGGAAGCAGGCCTGAAAAAGCAGGTGGTTCTGGACCAGCTGGAGCTGCTGCGGCTGCGCAATACCCAGAAGGTCTTCTCCGCTGATGCCGCCATCTCCGCCGAAACCGACGGCAGCCGCCTGCGCCTCACCTGGCGCACCGCCCAGGAAATCGCCTGCCTGGATGCGGACCTGGAGAGCTTCGGTTTTGCGGTCACCGTTTCGGACAACGCCTCCGGCAAAGAAACATACCGGTTTACACAAGCCTAAAAAAACAGCAGCCCTATCCGGAAGCACCGGGTAGGGCTGCTTGATTATGGTAGGGCTGCTTGCTTTGGGTTATAGGCCTTCCTGCATCAATGCTTGCAGCT
This sequence comes from uncultured Clostridia bacterium, assembly GCA_945963595.1. Taxonomy (GTDB): domain Bacteria; phylum Bacillota; class Clostridia; order Oscillospirales; family Oscillospiraceae; genus Faecousia. The sequence goes on from CAMFMO010000009.1 coordinate 22,893, forward strand.
TGCTGACCAGGTCCTCAGCCATGCGTTCCTGCCGATAGATGCTGGGGTGCATGCAGCCGCCTACATCCGGGCCGCTCAGCATCATTTTGTTGTATTTCAGCGTGAAAAGCCGACGGTCGCCGGTTTCCTTGCGGATAGCATCCACAATGCTGCATATCTCGTCGAAAAGATAGTAGTCCATGCACCCAAGCGCGCAGACAATGGCGGCATCCGGCCCATTCAGTGCGCGAATTTCCTGAACAAAAGCCTTGTAGTTCGATCGGAAATCCTCTGTGGCGCGCTGCTTGTCCGGACTGAAATAGATCTGGCTGGCATCATTGGTGCCCAGATTCAGGACGATATAACGGGCAGGCTTTGCGGAAAAATCATATTTTTCCAGTTCCGCTTCCTTGCCGCGTTTTGCGGCCAGCTTTTCCTGGATGATTCTGTCGGAATAAGGGTAAAGGTCCCGCATTGCGTAGAAATCCGGGAAAGGTGCACCGGCGGTGGCAATGCCGCTGACGCTGATGAAGCGGGGCTCCAGGTTCAGCTTTCTGGCCGCAATGGCACCGTGGGTCATCCAGCCGTCCTCTTCTGCAGCGGCAAACTCATGGCTGGGGTCAGAGGTGCCATTGCCGAAGCCGCAGGTAATGGAGTCGCCGATCAGTTCGATCACATCCCGCTGCTCCCGCTCTATGGGCAGCAGAGTGCCGTCCGTCAGGAAACCGGCAAGGCCCAGAGCGGTGCGGAAATTCTCCGTCAGCTTGACGATCTGGATGGTGTGGGTTTCAGGGGCTTCCGAGAGGAAGACCGTCACCGTCTCGCCGTCCCGAACCCGGATTTTTTTCTGGGGCTCCTGAGCACCGTCCAGAAAGACGGCGATGAAGGGCCAGTCCTCCTTGGGCGGCTGTGCGGCATTTACCGGTGCGCCGGGGGGCACCATGGTATCCGGCTCTGCGCGAAACTGAACGGCCAGCACAGACCCGGAAAAGCGGAGCCGGAAGCCGCCGCAGGTGAAATTCGTATACAGTGTGTCAGTGGCCCGGTCGTACCAGGTTCTTCCGAAGGTTTGCAGGCGGTCCGCCGCTTGGGAATAGGTGATTTTTTTCATACGTCAGTCCTCCAGCTCCAGCATCCAGCGGATGGCAGGCTCCAGGTTGGCTTCCCAGAATTTCCAGTTGTGGATGCCGGGAGCCGTCCGGTAGACGTGGGGAATTTTTCTGTCGGTCAGGAAGTCGTGAAATGCGCAGTTGGGTTGGTACAGGAAATCCTCCGTGCCGCAGGCCATGAAGATGGCGGGGATTGCCTTCCCCTGGGCAATCAGCCCATCGGCCAGAACCTCGGGATTGCAGTCCCGGGTCGGTGCGGTTTTCAGGTCGCCGAAGGTGCTGCGATAGTAGGCATAATTTGCCATGGCGTTGCCGGTTTCCGGCTTCATCTCCGGCAGTTCATGGATAATCAAAGCGCTGGACAGGGCCATAACCTTGCTGAAGCAATCCGGGAATTGAAGCGCGGTATGCAGGGCACCGAAGCCGCCCATGGACAGCCCGCCAATCCAGGTGTTCTCCCGGGAGATATCCAGCCCAAAGGCCCGGGCGGCAAATTCCGGCACCTCCTTGCCTACGAAGTCCGCATAGCGGGTGCCTGTGGCCTCTCCGTTCAGGTAAAAGCTGTTTCCTGCTGCGGGCATCAGCACTGCCAGATTGTATTCTGCGGCAAGCTCCCGAATGGAAGAGCCGGTGGTCCAGTCGGATTCGCAGCCGCTGTAGCCGTGCAGCAGCATCAACACCTTGGGCGGGCGCTTGTAGTGGGGGGAATCCACCGCCAGGGGCGGAACGTCATTGGGAAGAACCGCGGTAAAATGTGCCTGGCTGGACAGTGCCTGAGAATAGAATTCTACATGAAGAAGGGACATGGTGCAGCACTCCTTTGTATGTTTATAGCCCCATTATAGCCGCTTGGAAGTCAGATGCCTTTTGCTTGTGTTGCGGTTTTTTTCACAATTGTATTCTGTATAATTGGGAAAGCAGACTACTTTTTCGAAAAAGAGAGTTACAGAAAGAAAAGAATCGGCGGCAGACGTTTGGTATGATAAAGAAAAAGGAGGCGTATCTCTATGAAAAACCGTGAAATCGTTGAACGAATTCTAGCCTACCACCCCAATCTGCCGAATTATGATGGCTGCGACAACTGGAAATGCGGCGATCCCGAGGCGGAATGCACAGGCATTGTAACGGCCCTGGTTCCCACCGTCAATGTGATCCGGGAAACGGCCCGGCTGGGTGCGAATCTGCTGATTGTCCATGAGCCCACGTTTTACACCTCCCAGGACGGGCCGGGATGGTTTGAGGATTTCCCCAACGAGGTCTATGAAGAGAAGAAAAAGCTGCTGGATGAGGCCGGAATTGCCATTTGGAGAGACCATGACCATATGCATTGCCACAACCCCGACGGCATTTTTACCGGCGTGCTGAAATATCTCGGCTGGGAAAAGCAGGCGGTCGTGGACCGGAATACGGGCTGCTTCGCCCATTTCCTGGTGGAGGTCCCGGAGATGACCGTGGAGGAGCTGTGCCGCCATTTGATGCGTTCTATTGGTATGAACGGTGTGCGCTATATTGGCAGACCCCAGGACAAAATCCGTTCCATCGCCCTGGTGGGCCATCTGTTCCCCTCGGACTACGGCCTGAAGCACAGGGACGGCAGCCCTGCGGAATACAGCGTGCAGATCATCCGGACGCTGGAGGAGAAGGCGGATGTGATCATCCCCGGAGAGATTATCGACTGGACGGTGCTGTCCTATGTCCGGGATGCCATCCAGCAGGGGCGCACCAAAGCGATGATCAACCTTGGCCACCTGAACTGGGAAGAGCTGGGCATGAAGTATGCCCAGGAGTGGATTGGAGATCTGGTAGAGCACCGGGTGCCTGTAACCTATGTCCCGTCTGAGGATATGTACAGCTTCCTGCTGGCGGACTGAAGCGCGCCCTGCACGGAAAATATGTGAAATACCCACGGCTTGCCGCTTTCGCAGGCTGTGGGTATTTTTGATCATTTTTGGGGAGAGGAAGATGGTTAAATTCAGCAATATTTCGGAAATTGACTTTCAAAAAAGTGGTCTGTATTGCATCAAAATCAAAAACGCTGCTTCCATTTTTGATAGAGAAAACAACCTGCTTCCAATACAATGAGTATGGAAAACCCGTTGTCCCAATATTTTGAACGGAGGAAGCGAACATGGAAAAGCTAAAAATTGGATTCATCGGCTGCGGCGGCATTGCGATGGATAAGCACCTGCCCGGCATGGCCACCCAGAGAGCGCGTGTGGAATTGTATGCATTCTGTGACATTATCCCGGAGCGGGCGGAGGAGGCCCGGCAGAAGTATGGCTGTCCCGGGGCCAAGGTTTTCACGGACTACCGTGAGCTGCTGGCCTGCCCGGAGATTGATGCTGTCCATGTGCTGACGCCCAATGTGAAGCATTGTGAAATTTCCTGCGCCGCTATGGAGGCCGGTAAACATGTTATCTGCGAAAAGCCCATGGCAGCAACCTATGCCGATGCGCTGAAAATGTACGAAACCCATCTGCGCACCGGAAAGCTCCTGACCATCGGATACCAGTACCGCCACATGGATGACAACAGGGCAATGAAGGCCTATGTGGACACCGGCGCATTGGGGGATATTTACTACGCCGAGGCCACGGCCTGGCGGCGTCGGGGCATTCCAACCTGGGGCGTTTTCACCAATAAGGCCGAGCAGGGCGGCGGCCCCCTGATTGATATGGCGACCCATGCGCTGGACCTGACTCTGTGGATGATGAACAATTACGAGGTGGCCAGTGTGACGGGCGCCAGCTTCGCAAAGATCGGCCCTGTGGCATCCGTTGATGAAATGGCCAATGATTTTGGCCCCTGGAATCCCGCAAAATACGAGCTGGAAGATTCTGCCTTCGGCTTTGTCCGGATGAAAAACGGGGCGCTGATCAATATTCGCTGCTCCTGGGCTATGAACCTGACACCGCATGAGGGAATGGTCCGGCTCTGCGGCACCAAGGGCGGTATTGATACCTACAACGGTGTGATTGCCAACCATGTCATTGCAGGCCGCCAGATTGACAGCAAAATTGCAACCCGCGGCTTCCGGATGCCGGTTCCCGGACTGATCGACCGGAATCCCATGGAGATGCCCCAGGAAGCCGAGGCCCGGATCTGGGTGGATGCGCTGTGTGGGCAGGGGGAGCTTTTTGTAACGCCGGAGCAGGCATTGACGGTCACCAGAATCCTCGATGCAATTTATACATCGGCCGCATCGGGCAAAACCGTCTACTTTGATTGAGGCAGCGCTATGGATGAAGTATATTTGATTACCGCATCCTTTGCCGGAAAAATCCGGGAGGATTTTGACGGCTATGTGCATATGGCCCGGGAGGCCGGGTATCAGGGCCTGGAGCTTTTCAACTGCATTTACGGCGGCTATGGCCCCAAGGAATTGAAGCGTTTTCTGGCAGACCAGGGAATGGGGGTCATCAGTGCCCATGTCAATGTGGAGGACACGGAAGGACAGCTTGCCTATCTTCCGGACACGGGCTGCCGCTATATTGTCTGCCCCGGCATTCCGGTACATTCCCGGGACGAGGCCTACCGGGCGGCGGAGACGCTGAATGCGCTGGGAGAAAAGGCCCGGTGCGCAGGGCTGAAATACGGCTATCACAACCACAACAATGATTTTGACCGATACGGAGACGAAACGGTCATCGATATTTTCCTGAACAATACAGACCCGGCGCTGGTAACCTTTGAGCTGGACGCCGCCTGGGTCTGGCGGGCAGGCGTAAATGCGGCGGATTTTATTCGGGCACATGCCGGGCGCTTTGAGCTGATCCATGTGAAGGAAACCTCCCGCGTTTTCGGACCTGAGGATGACCTGCACAGCCTTTTCCAGCAGGTTCGGCGGGGGCCGGATGGACGGCCTGTGTTCACGCCGGAGCAAAAGACCATTTTTGAGGAGCACCAGAAGGTCAACTGCCGTCTGGGCGATGGAATCATCAATATGCCGGAGTTGAAAAAAGCCGCGGACGCCCAAGGCGTTCAGGCCTACATTGTGGAGCGGGAATACGCCTATACCGGAGATCCCTTCACAACCATTCTGGAAGACCGCCGGTATCTGGCAAGGCTCTGATGGCTTTTGACATTTGCCGGAAACGGCTTGGACAGCGATTCCCCTGATAGATATTTTGAATGGAGGAGTATACTATGAAAAACGGCAAATTGCAGATCGGTATCATTGGCTGCGGCGGTATCGCCAACGGCAAGCACCTTCCGGCCCTGCGCAAGCTGCAAAACCTGTGCGATCTGACGGCGTTCTGCGATATTATTCCGGAACGGGCAGAGAAGGCCCGGGCGGAATACGGCAGCCCGGATGCGAAGATTTACACGGACTACCGGGAGCTTTTGGACAATGGGGACATTGACGTGGTCCATGTGCTGACACCGAATGTACTCCACAGTCCCATTACCGTGGCGGCATTCCAGGCAGGGAAGCACGTTATGTGCGAGAAGCCTATGGCCAGCACCTCTGCCGATGCCCAGGCTATGCTGGATGCCTGGAAAAAGAGCGGAAAGAAGTTCACCATTGGCTATCAGAACCGGTTCCGCCCCGAGGTGCAGGCGCTCTATAAGGCCTGCCGAAAGGGAGAGCTGGGAGAAATCTACTATGCCAAAGCCCTGGCAACCCGCCGCAGGGCGGTTCGTACCTGGGGCGTATTTCCCAACTAGGCGCCGCAAGGCGGCGGCCCGCTCTTTGATATGGGTAGCCACGCGCTGGACCTGACCCTGTGGATGATGGACAACTATAAGCCCAAGAGTGTCACGGGCTCCGTGTTCTACAAGCTGGGCCGTCTGCCTCAGGCGACAGAGGGCAACGCCTTCGGCCCCTGGAATCCGGAGACCTACGAGGTGGAGGATTCTGCCTTTGGCATGATCCGCATGGAGGATGGCGCGGCAATCAATCTGGAGGCCTCCTGGGCGCTGAACTATCTGGATTCCCGGGAAGCATCCACAACACTTTGCGGTACGCTTGCCGGTGCGGAAATTCGGTCCGGAATGAGCTATGAAAAGGATGAACTCATCTACAATCGGGGCAGCAACGGCATTCTGACGGAGGAACGTATGGTTGGCGGCGGCGGGGTAGCCTTCTTCGAAGGCGCTTCCGGAGACCCCGGCTATGAAGAAGCGAAGCAGTGGCTTCTGGCCATTCTCAACGATACGGAGCCTCTGGTAAAGCCGGAACAGGCTTTTACCGTGACCCAGATTCTGGAGGCAATCTACCGTTCCGGCGAAACGGGCCGGGAGGTTCTGCTGGGTGGACAGGAGGAAGCAAAATGAAGCTGGGGTTTATCACATCCATTTTGGACGGCTGGACCTATGAGGAAATGATGGATACCGCTGCGGAAATGGGCTTTTCCTGCGTGGAGGCTGCCTGCTGGCCTGCGGGGAAAGCGGAGCGGCGCTATGCAGGCGTCAGCCATATTGATGCGGAGCGGGTTCTGCTGGACGATGCCTACTGCCGCCATATCCTGGACTACAGTGCCCAAAAGGGGGTCACCATTTCTTCGCTGGCCTTCTATCCCAATACGTTAGACGGGGACCTGACCCGCAGAAAGGCCAATATTGACCACCTGAAAAACGTGATCCGTGCCAGTGCCAAGCTGGGCATCTGCATGGTGACCACCTTCATCGGCCGGGATCAGAACAAAAATCTGGAAGAGAACCTGCAGCTGGTGGAGCAGGTCTGGCCGGAAATAATCCGTCTGGCAGAGGACTGCAAAACAAAGATCGCCATTGAGAACTGCCCCATGCTTTTCGGGCCGGAGCAGTGGCCCGGGGGACAGAATCTGATGTGTACGCCCGCAATCTGGAAGGCGGTTTTCGACCGCTTGCCAAGCGATTATCTGGGGCTCAACTACGATCCCTCCCATTTTGTGTGGCAGATGATGGATTATATTGCCCCGCTGTACACCTTCCGGGATAAGATTTTCCACGTTCACTTTAAGGATATCAAGATTTTGCGGGATCGGCTGAATCAGGTGGGCATTCTGGCATATCCGCTGGATTATATGAGCCCCAAAATTCCCGGCCTCGGGGATGTGAACTGGGGGCAGTATGTTTCCGCCCTGACGGACATCGGCTACGATGGCTTTGCCTGCATTGAGGTGGAGGATCGGGCCTTTGAAGACAGTCGGCAGAAAATCCTGGATTCCCTGGTGCTCAGCAAGCGCTATATGGAACAGTTTGTGATCTGAAAGGAATGTGCAGAGCGTGTATCAGAGCAATTATGAAATTCTGGCCCAGGTTGTGGCAGAAAAGAGCGTTATCCGCCATGTGTCCAAGCATCGCAAGCCGGACGGCAGCTTTGACCTGGAGGGAAATAAGAAAATCTGGAATGCGGCCATTGCCCGTTTTCAGCAGATTCCCCTGTGGGAAAAGGGAGCACCCGGCTATGATGACCGTGACCCCCTACAGCCGCAGCCTTCTATGATTTTTGTCCCGGCCCAGGGAACGGAGCGGAAAGGCGGAACCATTGTCGTGGCCCACGGCGGCGGTTTTGAAAGCCGCACCGGCTGCGAGGGAATGCACGTTGCCAAATACTTTGCCGACGCGGGCTTCAACTGCGCGATTCTAACCTACCGGTTGGCCCCCTATAGCCGCTTTGATGCCATTGACGATATGCAGCGGTGCATTCGGCTGCTGCGGCTGCACAGCGAGGAACTGGGCATTACCCAGCGTGTGGCCGTGATGGGCTTCTCGGCGGGCGGGATGCTCAGTGCCAACTGCGCCACCGTGTATGACTGCGGTGACCCGGAGGCGGAAGATCCGGTGGAGCGCATTTCCTGTCGGCCGGATGCAGCGGTTTTGGGCTATGGCGCTTTTGCGGTGGTTGCCTACCCCGGCGGCTTTTTCATGAACCCATTCGGCGATCCGGAAGAGGTGCTGACCCGCGGGGTAATGGGCGGCATTCCCATTACCCGCCGCCAGCGGCTGCTGCTGTCTCCGGAGGCCAATATCACCTGTGATACGCCCCCCTTCTTTATCTGGCAGACCAACAGCGATGACCCCAGAAACGCCTTTGCTACCGGCTATGCGCTGACCATGGCGGGGGTGCCGTTTGAGCTGCACTGCTTCCCGGAGGGGGTTCACGGCCTGGCCCTGGCAGATGGGGCCAACGACCTGTCCATGGACATTCCCCATGTGGCCCATTGGGCGCAGCTGTGCGCGGAATGGCTTACCGAGCAGGATATCTGACCCCAATTTCTCCCAAAAGAGCTTCCCCCGGTGGACAAGCCACCGGGGGAATTTTGCGTGTCAATCAGCCTTTTAAGTCGGGGTCGTAGCCATGGAAGAGGTCTCGCAGGAAGACATCCGCATGGGTTACCCACAGGTCGAAGTTGTAGTCGCCCTTGCCGTCAATGATCTTCCAGCCCGCATAGCCGTGGGGATGTCCGGCAAAGGTGTGAATCTCCACCGGGACGTTCTGCGCCCAGAGGCTCGGCAGAAGGCCCTTCATATTGGCAATGCAGCCGAAATCCTTCCGCCCAATGGCAAAGAAGGTGGGCACATTGGGGAAGTCCTCCCGGGTCAGCTCCGTTCCCAGGTGCCGTGCGCCATAGATGCACAGGAATGCGTTTTCTGCGCCAGGCAGCCGGTCATATTCATCCGGAATATAGTTCGGGAAATACTGATCAACCGTCTGGTGGTCGGAAAAGAATTCAATACAGGCATCTCCTGTGACGCCGCCGTTGGAAAAGCCTGCGTAAACGAGCTGTTCCGGATTCAGATTGTATTTCTCGGCGTTGCCCCGCAGCAGCTGGAAGCACCGGGCTGCATCTACAGCAGACTCTAAGCGGCTCCATGGCCCCTGATTGGGTCTGCATTGCAGAATGAAGCAGGAATAGCCCAGAGCATTGAATTCCAGACCAATCTCATAGCACTCGTTGATGGTTCCGGCGCCGTGGGTACCGCCGGCTACGAGGACGATACCGGCCAGGGGCTTCTGCCCGGCGGGCAGGAGCATTTCCAGATAATAGGGGCGGAAATCCGGCTCGTGGTCATACAGGTGGTCAGGATTTTCGGTATACACCGTCTGCGTGGGCATATTGCCCTCGTTCCACAGATAGACGCGCTCAGGGGCGTTGGGAAGGAGCCGGATGGCATCCCTCCGGGCGGCAAATTCCTTTTTCAGCGCATCCTTTTCCTCCTGGGTTTTGGCCTCCTTGAAGTTCCACTGGAATTTGAAGAGCTCTACCAGCTGCTCCACAGGATACCGGGTGGGGTCTTCATACAGGGGGATGGCTTTGTTGATTTCCTCGCCGAATTCCTTCCGGAATGCGGCATTGGCCTTGTGCATGGCTTCGTATTGCTTTTTTACAGGATCATCCATAAATCGCTGCCTCCTTTTCTGCTCCTATTTTAGCAGAAAAAGGGTGGAAAACGCAATAATCCATGGCTATGAGCATACTTTTTTGAAAGAACTGTACACTTCTGTAATGTGCCCTTGCCGCGGAGCTGCGGCAGAACTTTGGCGCAGTATTTCTGCCCGGCCGGTCGCTATATCCCAAGATGCCGAGGGTTATTTCTTTGCGGCAGCTTCATATGGTTCTTTTCCTGGATAGCGACCGCTACCAGTTCCTTACATCCCGGGATTTGCTGCACTGGACGCCCAGCCAGATCATTGCGGTCCCCGGAAGTGCGGAATGCCCGGATTTTTTCCGGATTCGTCTGGAGGGAAGCGAGCGCTGGAAGTGGGTCTTTTGGGCCTGTACCGACAATTATCTGGTGGGTCATATGGAAGGGGCATTCGGATTTCGAAGCTTTGCCTTCGCTTCGACCTGAACTGCTGAAAGAAAAGGGCAATGCCCAATCAAAAATTTCCCGGCCTGGTTTCACGAAAACCCGGCCGGGAAATAGTTTGCGTTTTATTACAGCAGATTCGTTATGCTCTTCATGCTGATGCCAAGGGTTGACATATTGTGCAGCAGGGCGCTGGTGGTGGGGGGCAGAATGCCGATGAGCCCCAGACCGATCAGGCTGCAATTGAAGCCGATGATGAACCGGTAGTTCCGGTGAATTCTTGCCATCAGCGCACAGCTCAGCTGCCGCAGGGTGACCAGGGCCATCAGATCCTCCGAGGAGACGGTGATGTCCGCGATCTCCTGGGCAATGGCCGCGCCGGTAGAAATGGCAATGCCCACGTCCGCCTCGGAAAGGGCAGGGGAGTCGTTGACGTCCCTCGCGGGGAGCCCTTTTTTACGCCTTTTCCACCAGTGCGCAGAAGGTATCGATCTGCTTTGCGATGATGTCCAGGGCGCCGCGCCAGAAGTTTTTATCTGTCAGGTCAATGCCCGCGACCTTGGCGGTGTCCTCGGCGGAGGCAACGGTGGTGGTGTAGAGCAGCTGCTTGTACTTGGGCACGAAGGCAGCGCCCTCCTTTTCGTACTGGGCGTACAGGCCCCGGGCGAACAGCGCACCGAAGGCATAGGGGAAGTTATAATAGGTGGAGCCATAGTAGTGGCTCTTGCAGACCCACATATAGGGGTGCAGGACGGTTTCGTCCAGTCCGTCGCCGTAGGAGGCCTTCTGGGCGCGGAGCATGATGTCGCACAGGGTATCGCTGTTCAGGAACTCCTGCTCCCGGCGCCGGAAGACCTCTCGCTCGAAGCGGAACCGGGAATAGATGTCGCAGATGACCTGGGTGGCATCGGACAGCTGGGATTCGATCAGTGCCAGCTTCTCCGCGTCATCTGCCGCGTCGCCAATGGCGGCAGCCATGACCACGCACTCATTGAAGGTGGAGGCGGTCTCGGCCACGGGCATGGAGTAGTCCTTGTTCAGGGGGCGGTGGGCGCGGATGTTCTCATTGTGGAAGGCGTGGCCCAGCTCATGGGCCAGGGTCACCACATCGCCCATCTGGCCGTCGAAGTTGGTCAGAATCCGGCTTTCGCCTAAGGATTCCACACCGGCGCAGAAAGCGCCGCCGGCCTTGCCGTCTCTGGGGAAGAAATCGATCCAGGCGTTGTCGAAGGCCCGGGCGATCATCTGCGCTTCCGCTTCATCAAACCGGGAGAACAGCTCTACCAGATAGTCCCTGGCCTGCCGGGTGGTAAAGGTCCGGGAGGACTTGCCCACCGGGGCGAACAGGTCGTACCAGGGCAGGCCGTTCTCGTGGCCCAGGAGCTTTCCCTTGGCCTTGAGGTACTGCCAGAATTTGGGAAGATACGCGTCCATGGCGGCAAACATGGCGTCCAGGGTCTCCCGGCGCATGTCGCAGTTTTCCAGAACCATGTCCAGCGGGGATGCATAGCCCCGGAGCTGGGACATGGTGATGGTTTTCAGCTTCAGAGAGTTCAGGGCGAAGGCCACGGGGTCTTTGATGGCGTCGTAGCAGGCAAGCTCTGCCTCGTAGGCGTCCTTCCGGACGGAAGGATCGTCGGAATAGGCCAGATTCCGGATGGCGGAGAGATTGGTGGTCTCTCCCCGGTAGTGCACGGCCACGGTGCTGGTGAGGTGCTGGTGCATATCCGCCCAGGCGTCGCTCTGGGAGAGCTTGGCCACCACCTCTTCGCCAATGCCGGGCAGCTGGTGGACCTTGTCCTTCTGAATCCGCTGCAGCAGATAGGCATAGTCCTTCAGGACCGGGTCTTGTTCCGTCAGCGCGTCCAGGTCCTCCAGAGAGCCGATCCATTCTTTGATGGCGGCCAGAGGGGCGGCGGAGGCCGCATCCAGGGCGATGACTCTGCCCATGGCGGACATGGCGGCGCTGTTTCTCGTGTCTGCGGACTGTTCCAGGCTGGCATAGCCGGCCAGCTTGTTCACAAGCTTTACCAGCTGCTCCTCCAGGTCCAGAGCCTCCAGCAGGGCAGCCTTATGGTCCTGCCGGGGCAGCTTTTTTGCAAAGGCTTCCAGGGACTTTACGGTTTCGTCCAGCTTCTCCAGGTCGGCCGCAAACTCCGGGGCCTCCAGGCCTGTATAGATCGGGGTCAAATCCCAGCGTTCATTCATAATTCCATTCCTCCTGTATTCTGTGCTGCCCACGGCAGACAGCGGTTTCTCTCTGATAGAATACATCATTTCCACCCTGGGTGCAACCTGTTTTTTAAACTGCCCTTTGCAGAGGAGCCTTTTCGGAAGCTTTTCAAAAAAATCCCCCGGTGCATTTCTGCATCCGGGGGAAGATCCTTGTGTTTATGCGTGCTGCTCGGCGGCGTCCATATCGGCCAGGTATTTCTTGACGCTGACCAGCTTGACCACACAGGTGAAGACCTTCATGGCCATTGCCAGGTCGTCGCAGTTGGGGAAGGAGGGGGCAATGCGGATGTTGCTGTCGTGGGGGTCTTTGCCGTAGGGATAGGTGGCACCGGCGCCGGTGAGCACCAGGCCTGCCTTCTTGCAGCGGGAGACGATCTCCTTGGCGCAGCCGTCCAGGGAGTCGAAGGACACGAAGTAGCCGCCCTTGGGGTTGGTCCAGGTGCCGATGCCCAGGCCGCCCAGCTCGGTTTCCAGGGCGTTGTGGACCAGCTCAAACTTGGGCCGCAGAATGTCGGCGTGCTTGCGCATGTGCTCCACCATGCCGTGAATGTCGCCGAAGAAGCGCACATGGCGCAGCTGGTTCACCTTGTCATGGCCGATGGTCTGGACCTTCATCTGGGCGCGGATGTCCACCAGGTTGTTCTGAGAGGCGGCCATGGCGGAGATGCCGGAGCCGGGGAAGCTGATCTTGGAGGTGGAGGCGAACTTGTAGGCCAGGTCCGGGTTGCCTGCCCGTTTGCACTCCGCCAGAATCTCAATCAGGTGGTCCTGGTCGTGGTCGTACAGGTGGTGAATGGTGTAGGCATTGTCCCAGTAGATCCGGAAGTCCACGGCGGCGGGCTTCAGGCGGGCGAAGCGCCTTACGGTTTCATCGGAATAGGAGATGCCCTGGGGGTTAGAATACTTGGGCACACACCAGATGCCCTTGATGGAGTCGTCGGAGGACACCAGCTTCTCCACCAGGTCCATATCCGGGCCGGTGGGCAGCATGGGGATGTTGATCATTTCAATGCCGAAATACTGGGTAATGGCGAAGTGCCGGTCGTAGCCGGGAACGGGGCAGAGGAACTTCACCTTGTCCAGCTTGCACCAGGGGGTAGAGCCCATAACGCCGCTGATCATGGACCGGGCCACGGTGTCATACATGACGTTCAGGCTGGAGTTGCCGTAGATGATGACCTGGTCGGGCCGGACCTCCATCATGTCGGCCATAAGCTCCTTGGCCTCCTCAATGCCGTCCAGCACGCCGTAGTTCCGGCAGTCGGTGCCGTCCTCACAGGTCAGGTCGCTGTCGCTGCTGAGCACATCCATCATGCCCATGGAGAGGTTCAGCTGCTCCTGGCTGGGCTTGCCCCGGGCCATATTTAAGGAGAGCTTCCGCTTCTGATAGTCGTTGTATTCCGCCTTCAGGCTTTCCTTCAGCTCCAGCAGCTCCTGGCGGTTCATTTCGCAGTAGGGTTTCATAGCTACCTCCGGAATTTATAAAAATTTGCAAGTTGAATCCTGCATTCTTGCGTCTTGACTATATCATACTCCCTTTTAGCCAAAATATCAATGGGCAGTATCCACAGATTCCGAAGGAAAAGAAGGTAAATTATGCACGCGCCAATGCCTCCCCTGAAAGGCTAATAGACGCACAAAGGCCGCGGCATTCACCGCGGCCTTTGCTATTTGTTGGAGGAGAAAATGAAAAAGAAACAAGTAATCAAGTTGATTAACTTTGTACCCTTAGTATACCCCAAGATTATTAAGAGAAAAAGTGGGGAAATATTAAGTTCCTGTGAAGTTACGCAATTTCTCGCTTTTGGTATATGCGGATGGAAATCAGCCAGCTGCACACATACAGGGCCATGCAGACAAGAACGGCGGCGACGATCCCGGAAGTTGTCCCAGCCAAACCCCAGGCGGCGATGGGGTTATCTTCCTTCCAGGTAGATCATCAGCACCGCGATATCTGCCGGGCTGACTCCGGAGATGCGGCTGGCCTGGCCCAGGGAGACGGGGCGGATGTCCTGGAGCTTCTGCCGGGCCTCCAGGCGAAGACCCTGGATGGACGTGTAGTCCATGTCCGGGGGCAGCAGCCGGGCTTCCTCCTTCCGGAATTCCGCAACCTGCTTTTCCTGCCGGGCTAAGTACCCCGCGTATTTCACCTGGATCTCCACCTCTTCCGTCACGGCGGCGGGCAGGGGCGGCCGTTCTGCATCGAAGGGGGCCAGGTCCGCATAGCTGACCTGGGGGCGGCGCAGCAGGTCCGCAAGCCGCGCGGAATTGGTCACCGGGGCCGTATCCCGGGCGGCGAGCATTTCGTTCAGCGCGTCGCTTCCCGGCACGCCGCTGCTTTCCAGACGGGCAATCTCCCGGCGGACGGCTTCGTATTTGGCGTTCACTTCTTCCAGCCGGCTCTGGGGCACCAGACCCACTTCTGCGCCAATGGCCGTGAGCCGCTGGTCGGCATTGTCCTGCCGGTGCAGCAGCCGGTATTCCGAGCGGCTGGTCATGATCCGGTAGGGCTCCTGGGTGCCCTTGGTCACCAGATCGTCAATGAGGGTGCCGATGTAGCTGGTGTCCCGGGTCAGCACCATGGGGGGCCGTCCCAGGATTTTCAGAGCGGCGTTGATACCGGCTACCAGTCCCTGGGCGGCGGCCTCCTCGTAGCCGGAGGTACCGTTGAACTGTCCCGCCCCGTAGAGGCCGGAGACAAGCTTGCATTCCAATGTGGGCTTCAATTGGGTGGGGTCTACGCACTCGTATTCGATTGCATAGGCCGGGCGCATCATCTCCGCGTGCTCCAGCCCCGGCACGGAGTGCAGCATGGCCAGCTGCACATCCTCGGGCATACTGGAGGAGAAGCCCTGAATGTACATCTCTTCCGTATTCAGTCCGCAGGGCTCAATGAAGAGCTGGTGCCGCTGTTTCTCCGGGAAGCGGACGATTTTCGTCTCAATGCTGGGGCAGTACCGGGGGCCGACGCCGGAGATGGTGCCGTCGTAAATGGGGCTTCTGGACAGATTGGCCCGGATGATCTCGTGGGTTTTTTCGCTGGTGTAGGTCAGGTAGCACACGGCGGAGTTATTGACCTTGCGGTCCGTCCGGAAGGAGAAGGGCTCCACGGTTTCGTCCCCCGGCTGCAGCTCCATTTTGGAAAAATCAATGCTGCGCCGGTTCACCCGAGGGGGCGTACCTGTTTTGAAGCGCCGCAGGGAAAGCCCAAGCTTTTGCAGACTGTCGGACAGGCCGATGCTGGGGTGCATTCCGTCCGGCCCCGAGGGGATGACGCTTTCGCCGATGATGACGGTGGAATCCAGATAGGTCCCCGTGGCGATGACCACGGCCTTTGCTGCATACTCTGCCCCCAGGTTGGTGCGCACCCCGGTCACGGCGTCGTTCTGCGTGAGAATTTCCGTGATCTGGGCCTGCTTGAGTTCCAGATTTTCCTGCATTTCCAGGGTGTGCTTCATGTATTCCTGGTAGCGCCGCCGGTCCGCCTGGGCGCGCAGAGAGTGAACCGCAGGCCCCTTGCCCCGGTTCAGCATCCGGTACTGGATGCAGCTTGCGTCTGCGGCCAGACCCATTTCGCCCCCCAGAGCGTCCAGCTCCCGGACCAGGTGGCCCTTGCCGGTGCCGCCGATGGCGGGGTTGCAGGGCATATTGCCCACGGCGTCCAGGTTGATGGTGAAGAGAACGGTGCGCAGCCCCAGCCGGGCGGCGGCCAGGGCAGCCTCAATGCCGGCGTGGCCCGCACCGATGACGGCTACGTCGCATTTGTCAACAAAATAGGCCATGCTCACGCCTCCCGGGGCTCTTCCTCTGCCGCTTCCTTCTTTTCTTCCTTGGGCAGCACAAAGGGCTTGCACACCACCTCGCAGCGGTGGATGGGGGTGCCCAGGGCATAGAACTTCTCCTCGTAGCCCGTCATAATGCCCACGGGGCCGTCCCTGTGCAGGTCGTCGGTGACGTTCTTGGTTTCCAGGCCGCAGGCTGCGAACTCCTCCAGGGAGAAGGCAAACAGGGGGGCGTTGTCGGTCTTGAAATGGAATTCGCCGCCCTCCCTGACCACCCGGCAGTATTTGTCCAGGAAGCCCCGGTGGGTCAGGCGGCGCTTGGCGTTCTTCTTCCGGGGCCAGGGGTCGGGGAAGTTGATGAACAGCCGGTCGATTTCTCCGGGGGCGAAGATGTTCTCGATCTCTGCCACGTCCATATCAATGTAGTAAACGTTGGTCAGCCCCATGTCCCGGGCCTTCTCCATGGCCACCACCATGGCCTCCCGGCAGCGCTCCACGGCGATGAGCAGCACATCGGGGTTGGCCTGGGCGGTTTCGGCGGTGAATTTGCCCTTGCCGCAGCCTACCTCTACCCAGAGCTGGGTGCACTCCGGCTTCAATTCCCGCCAGTGCCCCTTTTTCTCCTCCGGGGCCTGGATGCGCAGCGCCGCGCACCGCTCCATTCTGGGCTCCAGATTCTTCATTTTCCGCATTCGCATATGGTGATCCTCCGTAAATAAGGGTTTTTGTCGCAATTAACAATTTATTATAGGTGGAAAAGGGGAGAAAGTCAACAAAAAAGCGCCCCGAAAAGGGGCGCGAGGGACTCCGTATGCCTTTCGGGGGAGCCTTTTCGGAACTCACCCCACCGCGCTGCTGACGGTGCCGTGGGTGGAGATCCAGTAGAGGGTGTGGGTGCATTTGTCGGTCAGGCTGATGTTCAGGTACTGCTCCTCGTTGTCGTAGAGGATGCCCAGCCAGCCCTGGATTTTGTAGTCGGGATCTGAGTCCTTGCCTGCGGGGGTGTGCAGGTTCAGGGTCATCAGGTTCCCCTCCTGGCAGTCGGCCAGAACCGCATTGGCAAGGCCCGCGAAATTGGTGAATTCCCGGCACTTGTCGGCAATGGCCCCGCCATCGACGGCGTAGAAATAGGAGTTGCCGGAGCCGGCGTTTGCAACGGCTGCCCGGAAGGTGCTTTCGTCCATGCCCAGGGACAGCTCCGGGGTGGAGAGGTAGGGCTTCAGGCGATCATAGGCGGGGTTTTCCTTTTCCAGGAAGTACCGCCGCTGGAAGGTGGAGCCGTTTTTCAGGGTGTAGCGCAGCTGGATGTTGTAGTAGTCCCCGGGAGACCAGTGCCCGTCCCGCTGGAGCAGGCAGTCGCCCACCTGCTTCTGCCAGTTCCGCAGCGCGCCCTGATGGTAGGCCAGGATATCCTCAATTTCGTCCTTCTCCGTCAGGGTCAGGGCAGCGTTGCTGTAGGACATCTGAACGGGGGCCAGTACCACGCTTTGCACATCCTGTGCGTCAGGTACCCGGCGAATGACGTGGAATGCGTCCGTGGCAATGCTCAGAACGCACAGGGCGCACACCGCCAGAATGCCCCCCAGGGGCACCAGCAGCCGCCAGCGGAATACCCGGCTGGTCCGCCGCAGCAGCATCAGGCCCGTCACATAGCCTGCAATCAGCCCTAAGGGCAGGAAGAAATACTCGGAGATGGCCCCCTGGGTCAGCTCCGTTACGGCCCGGTGCAGGAAGGCGGCCACGGTCAGTGTGTACAGGGCCAGAAAGAAGGGGGAGAGAATGGAGTAGGCCACCAGGTCCCCGGCGGTTTCCAGCCGCCGCTTCCGGTAGAGCAGCTGGGCAATGGCCATGCATACAACGCCCAGCCCGGCGCAGACGGCGGCCTTTAGCCACACATCCCCCATGGAGATGCCGTCAAAGACGTAATGATAAGTGTCGCCGATATAGTAGCTGTGGTCCACGGGAGCAAAGTAGGTGCCCTCATACATGGCAACCGTGGGGCAGATGCGGGCAACCCAGCTGATGGAAATGTCCTTGCCGTAGGTCAGTGGGATGAATACCATGGCCACGAACCAGTATAGCAGCACCGTGGCGAAATTCAGAATGCCATAGATCAGCACCATGCCGATGCGGTTGCCTGCCAGCTGTACCGCCGTCAGGGCTGTGCCCAGGTAGAAGATGTATTGCAGGCTCAATGCCAGCAGGGCCAGCAGGGACACGGAGGCAACCTGCCGGGGCAGCAGCAGGGAGGTGGGCAGCAGCACCAGACAGTTGGGCACCAGCGCAAAGAGCAGCCCCGCAATCAGGTGCGCGCCGTAGTAGCCGTCCCGGGTCACGGGCATGGCGTGCAGGGCGTTGCACAGCCTGGGGTTCAGCAGGTCTCCGAACAGGGCCTGCACCACCACCAGGGCATACAGGCCGTTGATGCCCACCCCCAGCATGCACAGCCGGTTGAAATCGTACACGATGCTGGTCTTGGCGGCGTCATCGCTGCCGCCGGAGAATTGCAGCAGCACCATCATGGCAAGGCCCAGCAGGTAGGAAGCCCACACGGGGGCAAAGCGGGTAATGTCCGTTTTCAGAACGGTTTTGTTACAGAAGCAGACCTTCAGTTTCATGTGCCGCACCTCCCAGCTCATAGATAAAGATTTCCTCCAGGGACAGGGGCAGGATATCGAAATAGGCGGGGTTCTCCCGCTCCACAGCCCCCTGCACCCGGGCCATGGTGCCCCGGATGATATAGGTGTTCAGCCGCCCGGTGCGGCTGTGGTGGAGAATTTCCAGCCCGGCCGGGGCGGGGCCAACCGTTTGCAGCTTTACCGTGGAGCCCTGCATATCCGCCAGACTCTTTTCCACCAGCATTTTCCCGTGGCGCATAATGCCCACGTGGTCGCAGATGTCCTCCAGCTCCCGCAGGTTGTGAGAGGACACCAGAATGGTGGTGCCCCGGCGGGTCACATCCTCCAGAAGCAGGCTCCAGACCTGGCGCCGCATGACGGGGTCGAGGCCGTCCACAGGCTCGTCCAGAATGAGCACATCGGCATGGGTGCACAGGGCCAGGTGGAAGCAGGCCTGCTTCTGCATACCCTTGCTGAACCGCCGCAGAGGGGCCTTCCGCCGGAGCCGAAAGACGTCCTGCAATTCGTCAAAGCGCTTGCCGTCGAATTTGGGATAGAGGCCGGCGTAGAAGTTTTTCATCTCCTCCAGGCTGGCCCCGGGGAAATAGAAGGGCTCGTCGGCCACGCAGCAGATGCGCTCCTTGGCCGCCAGATTCTCGTCAATGGGGGCGCCCTCTAAGGTGACGGAGCCGGAATCGGGCCGGTAAACCCCCGTCAGGTGGCGGATGGCGGTGGTTTTCCCCGCGCCGTTGGGGCCGACCAGGCCGTATACGGCCCCCTTGGGCACGTTCAGGCTCAGGCAGTCCAGAGCCTTGAAGGAGCCAAAGGTCTTGGTCACGTCTTTCATTTCGAGCATGGGTCAGCCTCCTCTATTTTCTGAATCAGCTCCTGCCGGGTGTAGCCCATGGCCAGAAGCCTTTGGACGGTTTCCTCCAGGGTGTTCAGGCATTTCAGCTCCTGCTGGGGGTCGTTCGCAGGACACCCGCAGACGAAGCAGCCCTTGCCGGGCACGGTGGCGATCCAGCCCTCCATTTCCAGCTGCCGATAGGCCCGCTGGATGGTGTTGGGGTTGATGGACAGCTCCACAGCCAGCTCCCGGACGCTGGGCAGCTTGTCCCCCTGCACCAGCACACCGCCGGAGATCTGCTGCCGGATTTTGTCCGTAATCTGGGCATACAGGGGCCGAACGTCCCGATAATCCAAATGCAGCATACAGTCCCTCCTTGTATGAATCGTACTAATACAGATACTATACAACGCCTGTTTTTTCCAGTCAAGCACCCGGGGTCATTCTTTAGGAAATCTTAATCCCCCTTCCCCCAACCTTTCCCGCAGGGGAAGGTTGGGGAACGCTCCCGCCGGGGAAGCTTTTTGGGCGTTTCAATCGATAAAAAACGCATGAAATTTTGTACAACTTCAGGCGCGATTCCTTCCCTTTGCTTTGTTAAAATTGTCATAAATTATGAATTTCCCCGGGGGCTATTGACAGCGGTTTGGAAAAGTGGTATTCTTCTATCGGTACGAAAGTACCGATAGAAACGTGCGGCGACCCAGACTCACGGTGACCCGCATAAGTCCTGTATGCACCCGAGCCAAACTCACGGCAAGGGAGCCGATTACACAATACAAGGAGATTGATAACAATGGCATTCAAAACTGACATCGAAATCGCACAGGAAACCGTCATGGAGCCCATTACCGAGATCGCAAAGACCGCCGGTGTGGACGAGAAGTACCTGGAGCAGTACGGCAAGTACAAGGCAAAGGTGGACTACAAGATCCTCAAGGACATGGCCGACAAGCCCAATGGCAAGCTGATCCTGGTCACCGCCATCAACCCCACCCCTGCCGGCGAAGGCAAGACCACCACCACCGTCGGTCTGGCCGACGGTATGCGGAAGCTGGGCAAGAACGTTCTGGTTGCCCTGCGTGAGCCCTCTCTGGGACCTGTGTTTGGCGTTAAGGGCGGCGCTGCCGGCGGCGGCTACGCTCAGGTTGTCCCCATGGAGGACATCAACCTGCACTTTACCGGTGACTTCCACGCCATCGGCGCTGCCAACAACCTGCTGGCCGCCATGCTGGATAACCACATTTACCAGGGCAACGCCCTGAATATCGACCCCCGCCAGATCGTATGGCGCCGCTGCGTGGACATGAACGACCGCCAGCTCCGCTTCGTGGTGGACGGCCTGGGCGGCAAGACCAACGGTATGCCCCGTGAGGACGGCTACGACATCACCGTCGCATCCGAGGTCATGGCCGTGCTGTGCCTGGCTTCCGACATTAACGATCTGAAGGCAAGACTGGCCCGTCTGGTGGTTGCCTACACCCGGGACGGCAAGCCCGTTACCGCCGGTGACCTGAACGCTCAGGGAGCCATGGCCGCTCTGCTGAAGGACGCTCTGAAGCCCAACCTGGTCCAGACCCTGGAGCACACCCCCGCATTCGTCCACGGCGGACCTTTCGCAAACATTGCCCACGGCTGCAACTCCGTCACCGCTACCAAGATCGCTCTGAAGCTGTCTGACTACACCGTCACTGAGGCTGGCTTCGGTGCTGACCTGGGTGCTGAGAAGTTCCTGGACATCAAGTGCCGTATGGCTGGCCTGAAGCCCAGCTGCGTGGTGCTGGTTGCCACCGTCCGCGCCCTCAAGTACAACGGCGGCGTTCCCAAGGCCGAGACCGGCAAGGAGAACCTGGAGGCTCTGGAGAAGGGCCTGCCCAACCTGCTGCGGCACGTGGAGAACATCACCAAGGTTTACAAGCTGCCCTGCGTGGTTGCCATCAACCGCTTCCCCCAGGATACCGAGGCCGAGCTGAAGCTGGTTGAGGAGAAGTGCAAGGCTCTGGGTGTCAACGTTGCTCTGTCCGAGGTTTGGGGCAAGGGCGGCGAAGGCGGCATCGAGCTGGGCAAGGAGGTCATCCGCCTGTGCGAGCAGCCCAACGACTTCACCTTCAGCTATGATGTGGATGCTCCCATCAAGGACAAGATCGAGGCCATTGTCAAGAAGATCTACCATGGCGACGGCGTGACCTTTACTGCCAATGCCGAGAAGCAGATCAAGACCCTGACCGAGCTGGGCTACGACAAGATGCCCATCTGCATGGCCAAGACCCAGTATTCCTTCAGCGACGACCAGACCAAGCTGGGCGCACCCACCGGCTTCACCGTGACCGTGCGCAACGTGAAGGTCTCCGCCGGTGCAGGCTTCCTGGTAGCCCTGACCGGTGAGATCATGACCATGCCCGGCCTGCCCAAGGTCCCCGCCGCCGAGCGCATCGACGTGGACGAGGACGGCAAGATCTCCGGCCTGTTCTAATTCTGCGGAAACTCTGACTTGATCGTCTGCGGCTGAGCAGCGGACCTTTTCCACCGGCTGTGCGGTTCCCAAAGCGGGAAATACACAAAGTATTCCTCCGCTTTGGGAACCGTCACCCGATGAAAAATCTCTCGCTGTCAGCGCTTGCCGATCCAGCCAGAGCTTCCTTCGTGTATTCCAGCGTGGGCGAATTGCGCCTGCGTTTTCTTACATTGCGGTATTTTCGATTTATTAACAACAAAGGAGAATTCCCTTATGGATATGACAATGGAATCCTGCCGGAAATTTGTGGAGGTCCTGGCCTCCGATGCCCCGGCCCCCGGCGGCGGCGGCGCTGCTGCCCTGGTGGGCGCCATCGGCACGGCCCTTGGCAACATGGTGGGCTCCCTCACCCTGGGCAAGAAGAAGTATGCCGATGTGCAGGAGGAGATCATCGCCCTGAAAAAGCGCTGTGACGAACTGCAGAAGGAGCTTTTGGACCAGGTGGAGGCCGATGACAAGGGCTTCGTGCCCCTGGCCAAGGCCTACGGCATTCCCAAGGACGACCCCAACCGGGACGCCATCCTGGAGGAGGCCACCGTCACCGCCTGCGCCGTGCCCATGCACATCATGGAGCTGTGCTGCCAGGCCCTGGATTGCGTTGCCGTTTTCGCCGCCAAGGGCAGCCGTCTGGCTGTGTCCGATGCCGGCTGCGCCGCCGTGTGCTGCAAGGCAGCGCTGCAGGCTGCGTCGCTGAATGTGTTCATCAACACCAAGAGCCTGAAAAACCGGGAGACCGCCCAGGCCATGAACGATAAGGCCAACGGTATGCTGAATGCCTATGTCCCCAAGGCGGATGAAATCTTCAATAGCGTCAAATCGCTCTTCGGTCAATAAAGAATCTTACTTAGGAGGAATTCCCTATGGCAAAACTGTTACTTGGCAAAGAAGTTACCGATGCACTGAATGCATCCCTGCAGACCCGTACCGCCGTCCTGCGCGAAAAGGGCACCGTCCCCACCCTGGGCATCATCCGTGTGGGCGCCAACCCCAGCGACCTGAGCTATGAAAAGGGCGCTGTGAAGCGGGCCGAGCTGGTGGGCGTGGAGGTCAAGAAGTTCGAGCTGCCCGAGGACGCTTCCAAGGAGGATGTCCTGGCCGTCATCGATCAGGTCAACGCCGACGATTCCATCCACGGCGTGCTCATGTTCCGGCCCCTGCCCAAGCACCTGAAGGCGGACCAGAACGAGATCTGCAACCAGCTTGACCCCAAAAAGGATGTGGACTGCATGACCCATATGTCCAATGCCGGTGTGTTCGAGGGCCTGGACCTGGGCTATGCCCCCTGCACCCCCGCCGCCTGCATGGAGATCCTGGACTACTACGGCATCGACTGCAAGGGCAAGAATGCCGTTGTCATCGGCCGCAGCCTGGTGGTGGGCAAGCCCGCTGCCATGATGCTCATGGGCAAGAATGCCACCGTCACCGTCTGCCATACCAAGACCGTCAATACCGCTGAAATCTGCAAGAATGCGGACATCATCGTCTCCGCCGCCGGTGTGCTGAACTCCCTGACCAAGGATTATGTCCGGCCCGGCCAGGTGGTCATCGATGTTTCCATCAACTGGGACGCCAACAAGCCCAATGCCAAGGGCGGCCTGGGCGGCATTGCGGGCGACGCCTGTTTCTCCGAGGTAGAGCCCATTGTGGATGCCATTACCCCTGTCCCCGGCGGTGTTGGAAGTGTCACCACCTCCGTCCTGATGAAGCACGTTGTGGAGGCAGCAGAAAAGCGTTCCTGATTTCAATCGGAAAGGACGATTTCTATGAACCTCTTTACCATGGCGGAAGCCGCCAATAACTATTCCGCAGCCGGTGCGGGGAAGACCAAAATCCCCACTGCCAAAATGCTGCTGCTGGGAATTCTGGCAGGCTTCCTCATTGGTGTTCCCTCTGTGGTGACCAATATGGCCACCTATACCGTGGTGGGCAATTCCACCGTCCGGATGATCTCCGGTATTCTCTTCGCCTTCGGCCTGGGCACGGTGATCCTCACCGGCGCAGAGCTGTTTACCGGCAATACCCTGATTCTCATTTCCGTGCTGGATAAGAAGGCAACCGCTGCCGGAATGCTGCGAAACTGGATTCTTGTCTACATCGGCAATTTCCTGGGCTCCATGTTTTTGAGCTTTGTCTGTGCCCGCTTCGGCTGGCTGAACGCCGCCAACGGCGACACCGCCAATGCCTTGGCCATCGCCTCCATGAAGGTGGCCCAGGGCAAGATGACCATGCCCTTCCAGAATGCCTTCTTCATGGGCGTGCTGTGCAACATTCTGGTGACCTTGGGCGTGCTCATGAGCCTGGCCGGAAAGGATGGGTTCAGCCGGGTCATCGGTGCCTGGATTCCCGTATGTTTCTTCGTCACCTGCGGCTTCAACCACTCCATTGCGGACATGACCTATTGCATGCTGGGCCTGTTCGGCAAGCGGTTCTATGCCGAGGGCGCAGCCTTTGAGGCGCTGACCTGGGGGCACTACTTCCTGGGCAATATGCTGCCCGTAACATTGGGCAACATCGTCGGCGGCTGCTCCGTAGCCCTGCTCATGTGGTACTGCTACGTCCGCAAGCCCAAGGCATAAGAAAATACTTCCCAAAAGCAGAGGCTTCCGGGCCTCTGCTTTTTTCTGCCCTTGCCCCGTCAGGGAAGAGATACCGCCGGATACCGGCGGCATCCGGCGGCAGCCAGTGGATACCAGTGGATACCAGTGGTACCATTTTATACCAACGGATACCAAAGATACAGAAGCAGAAGCAGATACCCCTAACGGGGTAGATGCTTCTGTAGAAGCCAGAAGACAGGAGAAGCGGGGCCGCCTTCGGGGGCGGCCCCGGAGGACGCTCTGTCGTTATTTGACAAACCCGAACAAATGTGCTATACTGTGGTTGAAAAATAAGAACACGGAAGGAGACCGCAGTGAGCTGTTCGAAAACCATGACAGTCGAAAACATCAAGGCCCTTTTGGATGCCTGCTATCAGGCCAAGCGGGCGCGGGAACTGCTCCCGGTGCTGGGAGCCCTGATTTTACAGGCGGCCTATGGCGCGGTGGACTTGCATGCCTCCATCTTCTCCCCGGATGCGGAGGTGGTTCAGAAGGGCTTTGAATACCTCAAGGGCTTCGCCCCGGAGACCGTCGTCACGGCGGTGCTGTTCAGCATGGTGGGCTATTTCAACGGCAACAACCAGACCCTGTGGGTGATGATTCAGGGCATTGTCCAGACGCTGCTGGTGCGGCTGCCCCTGTCCTACTACATGAGCATCCAGCCCAACGCCAGCCTGACCCAAATCGGCCTGGCCGCCTCCGTCTCCACAGCAGTGGGCATTGTGCTGAACGTGGGCTTTTACATCTACTGGAACAAAAAGCAAAAGAAGATCTAATTGGATTGCCCAAAGAGCCGACACATGCGCTTGACATTTTTGCGGGGCTGGTCTATAATAAAAACAACAAGGAGATGCCCGCTGGTAACAGGCACCTCCCCGCGGTGGAAACCCGACGGTTGCCACTACATATGTACTCAGTGAGCCGAGAGACTAGCCCTCAGCGCGTGAGCCGTCTGTTAGAGGCAGACGGCTCACTTCTTTTTATCGCGCAGATACAGCACGAGAGACACAATGCTGGCAATGGAGCCCAACGCTCCAAGGACAGACAAAATTGTCGAAGTAATATGTATCGCCTCCCTCGGAAAGATTTCCCGCGAGAGCTGCATACACGCCTCCATTCCGCTCTCGCGGGATGACAGGCAACCGTCTTTTACCGCACACCGTCTACAAAGGAGGAAAAAACTCGACTTGGACGGTGGGCTTCCACTTAAGCTTTATTATACAGGATTCTGTCGTTTTGTCAAACAAATTAAGGCTTTTGAACGATTATTGTAGATTCCTGCAATTGGGATAGCTTTTTGAAAAGCTTTGTGATAGGATGGTGTCAAACACACAGGAGGCATTCAAGATGATTCATTTGCTTCTGGCGGTAATCTACGCCGCCTTTATCAGCTTAGGCCTGCCGGATTCCCTTTTGGGGGCGGCCTGGCCGTCTATGTACCGGGGCTTCGGGGTGCCGGTTTCCTATTCCGGCATTATTTTCTGCATTATTTCCGCCGGAACCGTCATTTCCAGCCTGCTCAGCGACCGGCTGACCCGGCGCCTGGGGGCGGGGCGGGTGACGGCCATCAACGTGGCCATGACCGCTCTGGCCCTTTTCGGATTTTCGATCAGCGGGCAGTTCTGGATGCTGTGCCTGTGGGCGGTGCCCTATGGCCTGGGTGCCGGAAGCGTGGATGCGGCCCTCAATAACTATGTGGCCCTCCATTTCTCCAGCCGCCATATGAGCTGGCTCCACTGCATGTGGGGTGTAGGCGCTTCCGTTGGCCCCTATATTATGGGCGCTGCCCTGTCCGGCGGCGCCGGGTGGCCCATGGGCTACCGGATCATCAGCCTGATTCAGCTGGTGCTCACCTGCCTGATTTTCCTGAGCCTGCCTCTGTGGAAGACCGGGGCAGGGGAGGGCGCCCAGGAGGAGAAAGGCGGCGAGGTGCTGGGCCTTGGCAAAATTCTGGGGCTTCCCGGCGCAAAGGAAATCCTGATTGCATTCTTCTGCTACTGCGCTCTGGAGCAGACCACCGGCCTGTGGGCCAGCAGCTATCTGGTGCTCCACAAGGGGGTGGCCCCGGAGACGGCCGCCGGATTTGCCAGCCTCTTCTACATCGGCATTACCCTGGGCAGGGCCGTTTGCGGCATCCTGGCGGCCAAGTGGACGGACACCCAGATGATTCGTATGGGGCAGGCCATCATCGCCCTGGGCCTTGCAGCCCTGCTGCTGCCGGTGGGGGAGAGCGCCGCTCTGGCGGGGCTGATTCTCGTCGGCCTGGGCTGTGCCCCCATCTACCCCAGCGTCATCCATTCCACCCCGGCCCACTTCGGCGCGGACAAGTCCCAGGCCGTCATCGGCGTGGAGATGGCCAGTGCCTACATCGGCAACTGCCTCATGCCCCCGCTGTTTGGCTGGCTCGCAGGGAAGACCTCCATGGCCCTGTTTCCCTTCTATCTGCTGGCCGTACTGGCCCTGATGGTCGTCATGCATGAGACCATGCTGAAAAAGAGAAAATAACGTATTATACCGTAAAAATAGCCGTGCCCTGTCACTGACCATGTACACTTGACATGGTCTATAATATAAAAACAGGGAGATGCCCGCTGGTAACAGGCACCTCCCCGTGGTGGAAACCCGACGGTTGCCACTACACATACAGTCGTCTGCTTGAGAACTTAGTTCTCAAACCGCGAGCCGTCTGCTAGTGACAGACGGCTCACTTCTTTTTCTCGTGCAGATACAGCACGAGAGACACGATACTGGCAATAGAGCCCAAAGCTCCAAGGACAGACAAAAAGGTGCCGCGGGAAAGAATGTTTGGCACCGGTGTAAAAATTACCGATCCCCCCTTGACAATCCTGTACTATTGTGCTATTGTATGAATACACTAATACAGCAGTACAGGAGGCACGAGATGTGAATTGGAAATTTTCCGGCGACAGGCCGGTGTACCAGCAGATCATGGAGAATATCCGGGGTGCGGTCCTGCGGGGGGAGCTTCCCCCCGGGGGGCGGGTGCCATCGGTGCGGGAGCTGGCCATGCAGGCCCAGGTGAATCCCAATACCATGCAGCGGGCGCTGACGGAGCTGGAGCGGGAAGGCCTGCTCATTGGCGGCGGCACCAGCGGACGAACGGTGACAAAGGAGGAGAAGGTTTTGGAGGCAATGCGGCAGCAGGCTCTGGAGGACCTGGCGTGGGAGTGCGTGGAGAAATTCAAGGTGTTTGGCATTACCCCTGCCCAGGCGGCGGAGATCATGCTTCATGTGAAGGAAGAGGAGAAGTAATATGGAAAACGCGGTATTAAAGGCCACCGGCCTTGTGAAGAACTACGGCGGCACCCGGGCGCTGGACGGCCTGGAGCTGGAGCTGCCCCAGGGAAAGATCGTGGGCCTGCTCGGCCCCAACGGCAGCGGTAAGACCACCTTTTTGAAAATCGCGGCGGGGCTGCTGACCCCCAGCGCCGGGGAGGTCACCGTCTGCGGCCGGAAAATCGGCCCGGAGACCAAGACGGTCGTCTCCTACCTGCCGGATAAGACCTATCTGAACAGGCAGCAGCGCATCTGCGAAATTCTGGACTTCTTCCAGGATTTTTACCCCGATTATCACCCCACCCGGGCAGAACAAAAGCTGTCTGTCCTGCACATCGACCCCAATGCAAAATTAAAGACCCTCTCCAAGGGCAATCAGGAGAAGGTCCAGCTGGTGCTGGTCATGTCCCGGCGGGCAAGGCTCTATCTGCTGGATGAGCCCATCGGCGGGGTAGACCCGGCGGCCCGGGACTACATTCTCAGCACCATTATCAACAACTATGACCCCAGCGCCACGGTGCTCATCTCCACCCACCTGATCGCGGATGTGGAGCGGGTGCTGGATGAATTTGTGTTCCTGTCTCAGGGAAAGGTCATTCGTCAGGGCAATACCGACGAGACCCGGGAGGAGACAGGCAAGTCTTTGGATGAACTGTTCCGGGAGGTATTCAGATGTTTGGAAAACTGATCAAAGCGGAGTGGCGGGCCAGCCGCCGGGTGGTGGGCCTGCTGTGCCTGGCGGTGCTGCTTGCGGGCCTGGTGCTGGGCGGTATCGGCTGCGGCCTGTTTCTGGCGGAGACCCACAATTGGCAGGTGCATGGAACCGTAGAGCTCCTTTTGGCGCTTTTGACCGCGGCCGCCATGATGACCATGGCCATTGCCTGGGCTGCCAGTGTATTCTATGCCCTGTGACGGTTTTATAAGAGCCGGTTCACCGAGGAGGGCTATCTGACCTTCACCCTGCCGGTAAACGGCCACCAGCTGATGCTGTCCTCCATTTTGGCCAGCATTCTGGAAATCCTGGCGGTGATTTTGGCGACGGTTGCGGCGACGCTGCTGGGCATGGGCGTCTGCGCTTTGGGCCTTCCCTGGAAGGAGGTCCCGGCGGACTTCTGGCCCAAGGCCTGGGAGCAGCTGGGAGAGGCATGGAGCGAGTTTGCACGCCATGGAGACATTGCTGTGCAGGCCGCTCTGATGATGCTCCTGGGCGCACTGAGCCAGCTGATCGTTCTGATGCTGGCCGTGACCATCGGCGGCATGGCCGCCAAGAAGCACCCCATTCTCATGGCGCTGCTGGCCTACTGCGGCATTGGATTTGTGCAGATGGTTATCAGCCTGACGGTCCTGGCTTCCGACCTGGTCCTGACCAACGGCCTGACCGTGGGAACTATGTACGCCATGCCCCTGGTGACCATCCTGGGCGGGTATTTCCTGATGTACTTCCTGACCACCAGAAAGCTGAATCTGAACTAAATAAAAAAGCAGGGCAGCCGCAAATGGCTGCCCTGTCTTTTGCGCCCAATTTGTTTGACAAATCGACAGAATCCTGTATAATGGATTTTAAGTGGATGCCCACCGTCCAAGTCGAGTTTTTTCCTCCTTTGTAGACGGTGTGCGGTAAAAGACGGTTGCCTGCCATCCCGTGTTGAGCGGAATGGAGGGATGTAGAAAGCTCTCGCGGGAATACTTTCCGAGGGAGGCGATACATATTTCTGAGATGATTCTGTCTGTCCTTGGGGCCTTGGGTTCCATTGCCAGCATTGTGTCTCTCGTGCTGTATCTGCACGATAAAAAGAAGTGAGCCGTCTGTCGCTAGCAGACGGCTCATGTGCTGAGGGTTAATCTCTCGGTGCTGTAAGCCATATGTAGTGTGGCAACCGTCGGGTTTCCACCACGGGGAGATGCCTGTTTGCAGCGGGCATCTCTTTGTACTTTCATTATAGACCGGCAGCAAGAAAAAGTCAAGGCCCCGATGGCGAGTACCGCCGGGGCCTTGTGTTCTGTTTGAAAAGTGCCTTAGCCGTTCCGCACGGTCATGAACAGGCTCTCCATCTCCCGGGAGGTTTCCTCGGGCAGGAAGTCGAAGGAGGTGGCGTTGCGCAGCTGCTCCTCACTGGGATAGGCCACGTCATTGGCAACCAATTCGGCATCCAGGTACTGCTTGGCCTCGGTTTCCGGCACGGAGTAGCCCAGGAAGTCCAGGTTCTGGGCGCAGATCTCGGGGTCGATCAGGAAGTTGATGAAGGTCTCGGCGGCTTCCTTCTCCTTGGCGCAGGTGGGGATGCAGATGCCGTCTACAAAGATGTTGTAGCCCTGGTCCTCGGGGCGGAAGAACCGGAGGTCCGGGTTCTCCTCCACCATGGTCAGGTAGTCGCCGGCGTAGTAGGGGGCGATCCAGGCCTCCTCGTTCTCCATGGCGTCGAAGATCTGGTCCATGACGTACTGCTGCACAACAGGCTTCTGCTCGGCCAGCTTGTCGGCGCAGGCCTGGAGCTCGGCGGAGTCGGTGGTGTTCACGGAGTAGCCCAGCAGATACTCGGCAATGCCGAAGGCATCCCGGGAGTTGTCGAACATCAGGATCTTCCCGGCGTACTTCTCATTCCACAGCAGCTCCCAGCCGGTGACATCGGCCTCGTCCACGTACTTGCTGTTGTAGATGATGCCGGTGGTGCCCCAGGTATAGGGCATGGAATACTTGTCTTCGGGGTCAAAGGCCATGCCGCGGTAGCTGGCGTCGATGAACTTGGCGTTGGGGATATTATCGTAGTTCAGCTCCTGAAGCATCCCCTCCTGGCGCATCCGGCCAATCATATAGTCGGAGGGGATGACCACGTCCACGGTGATGCCGCCGTTTTTCAGCTTGGCATACATGGTCTCGTTGGAATCGAAGGTGGAGTACTGGACCTTGATGTTGGGATACTTTTTCTCGAACTCCGCGATGACGTCGATGGAGTCGTCATCGCCCTCGGCGATGTACTGGCCCCAGTTGTAGACGTAGATGGTGGTCTTTTCGCTGCTCTTCCCGCAG
The DNA here is from genome assembly GCA_945963595.1 of uncultured Clostridia bacterium. Lineage (GTDB taxonomy): Bacteria > Bacillota > Clostridia > Oscillospirales > Oscillospiraceae > Faecousia. The sequence goes on from CAMFMO010000009.1 coordinate 53,639, forward strand.
CCTGCGCACAGGCAGACCAGGGTGGCAAGGACAAGGAAGATGGAAATCACTTTTTTCATTTCTTTCTCTCCTTAGATGAAAGCATAATCATTAGAATGGGTTTGCGGGGAAAATGAATTGACAATTGACAATGAACAATTGACAATTATTGTGTCCCTCACGGGACAATTTGAAAATTTTTATTTCCGAAGGAAATTCCTTAATTGTCAACTGTCAATTGTCAATTAAGTCCTGCGGACTCCGGATATGCTCGCTTTTCGGTCCCAAATAAACCGTATTTCCAGGCAGCAGCCCTTTAATGCCCCTTCCGGTCGGCGATTTTTTTGCGGTCGGCCACCACCTGCATCAGATTCATGGCGGTCATCAGCACGAAGATCAGCAGGAACAGCAATGTGAACATGGCGTAGATCTTGGGCTGAATGGGCTTTTTCGTGTAGGAATAGATTTCCACAGGCAGTGTTACAAAATCCAGACCGGTGACGAAATAGCTGATGACGAAGTCATCCAGGCTCATGGTAAAGGCCATGATGGCCCCGGACACCACGCCGGGCATGATCTCGTGGAGAGTCACCCGGAAGAAGGCCTGCCAGGGGGTGCAGCCCAGGTCCATGGCCGCGTCCGTCAGGGAGGCGTCCATCTGCTTGAGCTTGGGCATGACGTTTAAGATGACATAGGGCAGGTTGAAGGTGATGTGGGCAATGAGCAGCGTCCAGAAGGTCAGGCTGTTTCGCTGGCCCAGCATCTTCGTGCCTACAAAGACGAACAGCAGGCTCAGAGACACACCGGTGACGATATCCGGGTTGGTCATGGGAATATCCGTCAGGGTCATGGCCACCTTGCGCATTTTAGGGTTCAGGTTGTGAATGCCCACGGCGGAAATCGTACCGAAAATTGTGGCGATGAGGCTGGCGAGGATGGACACCAGCAGGGAGTTGCCCAGCAGCTTTAACAGGCTCCGGTCCTGGAAAAGCCGCTCATACTGCCGCAGGGTGAAGTCCTGGAATTCCGTAATGTCCTTGCCGGTGTTGAAGGAGGCCACGATCAGCACGGCCATGGGGATATACAGGAAGATGAAGATCAGGACGGTCATGATCCTGTTGGCTCGTTTCATACCACCACGCCTCCTTCCGCCTCGTCACCGCCGAAGCGGTTCATAATGCCGGTGCATACGAACACCAGCACCATCAGCACCAGGCTCAGGGCCGCGCCCAGGTTGGGGTTGTTGCCCTGCTTAAACTGCCGCTCGATGACGTCGCCGATGAGCACCGTGTCGGTGCCGCCCAGCTTTTGGGAAATGTAGAAGGTGGACACGGCGGGCACGAACACCATGGTCATGCCGGAGAGAATGCCCGGCATACTCAGGGGCAGAACCACCTTTCCGAAGGTCTGGGCAGGGGTGCAGCCCAGGTCCTCTGCCGCCTCAATGAGCCGCTTGTCGATTTTCAGAATCGTGGCGTACAGGGGCAGGATCATATAGGGCAGATAGTTATACACCATGCCGAGAACCACCGCACCGGGGGTGCGGATCAGGGTCAGCCGGGGCAGGCCCAGCTTGGAAAGCAGGGTGTTGATAATGCCCGTATCCTGCAGCAGGCCCACCCAGGCCAGGGTGCGCAGCAGAAAGCTCATGCACATGGGCAGCATCACCAGCATATACAGGAACTTCTGGGCCGTGGGGCTTCTGTGGGCGATATAGTAGGCCACGGGATAGCCCAGCAGCAGGCAGATAAAGGCGGACACCAGGGAATACCCGATGGATTTCCACAGAACGGGCAGATACATGCCCAGGCTTTTTACATTGCCCAGAGAGAAGGCCCCGGTGGCGGGGTCTGTCAGGGCGTAGTAGGCAACCACGCCCAGGGGAATCAGGGTAAACACCACCATCCAGACGAGGTATGGGGTGCTCAGCAGCAGAGATTTAGTCTTCTTCATTCCCGGCATCCTCCGTCAGCTCGTCATACTCGGCGGAGTAGGAGCTGTAGTCGCCAAACATGCCGGAGTATTCACTCTTATGCATGATGTGAATGTCCTCCGGGTTCAACCGAATGCCGATGGTGGAGCCGACGGCGTGGTAATCCGTGGTCTGGATCAGCCACTTGAAGCCCTTGAACTCCACGATGATGTCATAGTTCAGGCCCTTGAAGGTGATGCCGGTGACGGTTCCCACCAGATGGCCCTCCTGTGCCTGCACAATATCAATATCCTCGGGGCGGATGACCACGTCCACGGGCTCGTTCTTCTCAAAGCCCTTGTCCACGCACACAAAGGTCCGGCCAAAGAACTGCACCCGGTAGTCCTCCAGCATCACGCCGTCGAGGATATTGCTTTCGCCGATGAAGTCTGCCACAAAGGCATTCTTGGGTTCGTTGTAGATATCCTCGGGCTTGCCGATCTGCTGGATGCGGCCCTTGTCCATGACAACGATGGTGTCGGACATGGACAGCGCCTCTTCCTGGTCGTGGGTCACGTAAATAAAGGTAATGCCCATGGCCTGCTGGATGCGCTTCAGTTCATTCTGCATGTCCTTGCGCAGCCGCAGGTCCAAAGCACCCAGAGGCTCGTCCAGAAGCAGTACCTTGGGGCGGTTCACCAGGGCGCGGGCAATGGCCACACGCTGCTGCTGGCCGCCGGACAGGGCGTCGATTCGCCGGTTTTCATAACCCTTGAGACTGACGATTTCCAGCATTTCCCGCACCCGCTGGTCTATTTCCGCTTTGGGAACCTTGTTGATTTTAAGACCGAATGCCACGTTATCATAAACGTCTAAGTGCGGGAACAACGCATATCGCTGAAATACCGTATTGATCTGCCGCTTATAGGGCGGTACATCATTGATCGTTTTCCCATCAAATGTCACCGTGCCGGATGTGGGCGTTAGAAAGCCGCCGATGATCCGCAGTGTGGTGGTTTTGCCGCAGCCGGAAGGGCCTAGCAGGGTTAAAAATTCGTGATCGTTGATGTAAAGATTGATGCCGTCGAGAATGCGCTCCCCGTCGAACTCCATGGTAAGATCCCGGAGCCTGATGAGTTCCTTGGACATTATCCTCCCCCGTTTCTTTTTATCAAAAATATGCCGAAAAACGACAGTATAACTATATCGCATTTTCCCCGGTTGTCAATAAAATTTTCATGGGAAAACGTAAAGTTTAGGTATCAATTTCTCCTAACCTTCCCCAGCGGGGAAGGGGGACCGCCGCACCGCCCGGAGGGGAAGCTTTTTTCATCGCTCTGATTAAACACCGAAAAACCTGGCTATACTCAGCCTCGGAGGTGCTGAAAAATGCGCAATAACAAAACCTTCGGAATCGGAGGAAAGGGCTACTACATAGCCCTGGTCCTGTGTGCGGCAGCTATCGGGATCACGGGCTATGTGTACCGGAACAATCAGGAGAAGGTGGAGCAGGTCTCCCTGCTGGAAACCCAGGAGGTAGCGCTCCGGACCGGTGAAACCACTGCGGCGGCCACGGAGCAGCCGGAAACAAAGGGAACCGCCCCCAGCCGGGCGGAAACCCAGCCGCCCCAGACCCAGGCGACGGTCCCCTCGAAGCCATTGAAAACCGGCCTGCCGGTTCAGGGCAGCGAGGCTGCCGTCTACTCCATGGACGCGCTGAGCTACAATGAGACCACCCGGGACTGGCGGGTGCACAATGGCGTGGACTACGGCGCAGAGGCGGGAACGCCCGTGCTGGCGGCAGCCGACGGGACCGTGACGGCGGTGAAGGAGGATGATCTCATGGGCTGCACCCTGGTGCTGCGCCACAGCGGCGGCTATGAGACCACCTATTCGGGCCTTGCCCAGATGCCGGAGCTGGCAGTGGGGGAGACGGTGGAGCTGGGAGAGCAAATCGGCGAGGTCGGGACAAGCGCCCTGGCAGAGACCGCCCTTGGCCCCCATGTCCACTTCTCCGTCACCTATCAGGATATGCCCATGAACCCGGAGGATTTCCTGAGTCTGGGATAAACGGAATGAATCTCCGCGGAAGCAGAACTAAGATGCTTTCCGCGGAGATGTTTTATGTGGCGGGCTTTGCGGTGTGTTTGAGGTCATTCCGGTTCGCCCCAGGTAAAAACAAGGGACTTTTCCGGTTCCCCGGCAATCAGATTGAATAGTTTCCTTGCTGCCTCTTCACCCATTTTTTCCTTGGGATGGGAATAGGAGCTGACAATGATACTGTCGCTTACAAGCTGCAGACACTGGTCAAAACTGGACACCATTGTGACCGGATAGGCTTTTGCGGACTCCAGAAAACGTATCACTGGGGCGGCAATCTGATCGTTGTAGCAGACAACGCCGGTACAGTCTTTGTCGATACCCGCAAGAAAAGTCTCGATTTTTTGCAGGAGAAGAGACTTGGTTTCTGTGGAGAACCAGATAACGTTATTGTCCCGTACCTCCCTACCCAGTTGAACCAGCGCATCCATATATCCGGAATACCGCAGAAGGCCCTGCATATCGTCACTCTTGAAGATGCCGCAGATATGCCGGTGTCCGGCACGGATCATTTCCGCGGCAGCCCGATAACCACCAGCATAGTCATCTGTTACAATGTGGATCACATTATCTCCTGTGACATCAGGATAATAGCTGTTGATGAAAACAATGGGAATACCCCGCCCTGCCAGACTGTGATAAAACTTTCGGTTCGGGTTTGGCAGGGCAGTTTTTGTCCCTTCCACGATGATTCCATCGACAGGGTTTTCCAGCAGACCGGAGAGAATCAGACGCTCAGAGGCAACACTGTTGTTGGTTGAGTTGATAAGGAGCCGATATCCCTGCCCGGTTGTAACGCCTTCGATTCCACGGAGAATGGACGGAAAAATATATTCGCTTATGTATGTACAGATGACGGCAATTTGACCGGTTTTGGGCTGCGTCCGGATTCTTTGGTTTACGTAGGTGCCGCTGCCCTGTCGGCGGACAATAATCTCCTGCAATTCCAACTGGGCCAGGGCTTTCCGGACTGTTTGGCGGCTTGCCTGGAACTGCTGACAAAGCTCTGCTTCTGTAGGTAATTTTCCATCGGGATATTTCATCCCATTAATTTCCGCCAGTACCTGTTTGACAATTGCGTTTTGCTTTGCAGGCTGCTTCATTATGCTCGTCTCCTGTTTCTTGTTTTGATGATATCATACTATAGGAATATAGAAAAATCAATAGAAATTGTATACGTAAAACAGACAAATTTTCTTTGCACATTGAACAAATAACAAACAATTTATATATATAAATCAACAAATTATATAGGCTACTATTGACTTTTCCAAGAATACCTGTATATTGAAAAATATTAAAGGCAAGCGGAAGATCATATAAGAATACAAATATTTTGAAATTGTATTCTTATCTGCACGCGTGTGCGAGAAAGAAATTGCGCAGGCCTCAGCAAGGGAGATTCATTCAGAAGGGAGGGAGTTCTGAATGGGGAGGAGAGTATTCTGCCTGATTCTGGTTTTGATGATATTGTTTTCCTTAGCGGCGTGCGGAAAGATCAGTAAGGACAAAGCCGCGGATATTGCTTTGGAGAAACTGGGACTGAGCAGAATAACGACAACACGGATCGACACTGAACGCACGGCTGTCGCGGGAAAAGACGCATACAAAGTTACGATTTACCAGCCGTATGAGAACCAGATCGTAATTGTGGATGCACAGACTGGCGAGGTGCTGTCCGAAAGCGTCGAGGACGCAAACAGAGGATAAAAAAGGAGAGAGTTTTTATGAAGAAATTGACGCTTTCGACTTCGGAAGGTCGCTGGAGACTGCTGGCCTTGTTTGCCGCACTGATTATTCTATTCAGTGCCTGCGGCAATGCTGTCATCACGGGCGGTTACAAATTCAATTGCAAGACAGTAACCCTGGACGTGCAGGGCGCCAGCCTTTCCATCGAGCAGTATGAGCCAAGGAATATCAGCAGTGATTCCAGCATTCCCTGCGTTATCCTGTTTCACGGCGGCTCTGAGAGCCTTTCCGCTACAAGCATGGTGGCATGGGAATTTGCGCGCAGAGGTTTTGTTGTGCTGAATGTCAGCATGTACAGCTGCGGCCTTTCCGAACAGCCTGCCGTGACCGATGATGGAACCAGAGAGGAAAACTACTTCCGGGGCGGCGCCCAGGGAATGTACGATGCTCTGAAATACGCCAGAAATATATCCTATGTGGATCCGTCCAGGATTGGTCTTTGGGCGCATTCCGCGGGTGTGCTTGGCTGCGGAACTTCCATCTCTCTTGATGAGAGCTACCTGACCCTGAATGACCGCATGCTGAATATCCTTCATGATACTTTCGGCGTTGAAATTACGGAAGAGCAGCTGACGCAGAATGCGGATGAAATTGCGCAAACTGTCCTGTCTGAGGAGCAGCTGGCGGTATATCAATATATGAAGGTGGAGCAGCAGGAGATTTGTAATACATATGTCCATAGCGCACGGGTGTCTCCCTCTTCCGGCTGTGGGAAGACAGTGACTGTGGCGGGGCATGAAGTTGTCAGAGATCCCCAGCTGAACCTTGTGATCGGTGTTGGTGTCCATGAAGACGGCGGTTATCTCACTGTAGGTGAGACTGATAAATACAAGGCCAATTTCCATACCGGCACCGAGGCTGTGCAGAGAAACGGCTGGTATGTCATGCCGGATTATACCATGGATCCGGAGGCTACATCCACCTACCTGGGACAGGTTTTTGAGACAAACATCACAAACTCTCCGGAACTGGCGGAAGCAGTTAAGAATGGGACTGCCCGGCTTATGTACAGCCCCAATACCTTCCATAACGGTATCCTTTGGGATGACGCAGGCGTCAGCGAAACGGTCGAGTTCTTTACGCAAACGATGGGCTACAACAACGGCGATATCGGTGACCCGGACGCAAAGCCAATTGATACCCGAAGCTGCGGGGCAAGCTACTGGAACCTGGCGTTTACGACGCTGTCCTTCCTGTCTGCCATTGGCCTGCTGGTAGCGCTTATGGCGGTCCTGCTGCAGACGAAGTTCTTTGCCTCCTGCGCGCTCCCCGTTTATGAGGCGAGAATCACGACAAAAGACACCAGCTTCTATCTCGCGGCGCTGTTCTCCTTCATTTCCGCGTTCTTCGGCGTGTATATGAGTTCTGACGCGGATTTGTCGTTTAAGCTCTCCAATGCCACGGCAACCAAGTGGCTGCCGTGGGAGCCCGGCCAGGTGCGCACATTCGTCATGATCATCTGCACTGCTGCGGCGGGATTGATTCTGTTCCTGCTTTTGAAGCTGGTTACCAGAGGAAAAAAGGGCGGAAGCGTCGCCGGAGTCAAGGATGTGCATCTGGCCTACGGCTGGAAGAATGTTGGCAAGACAGTCCTGATCGGTGTGATTCTGTTCACTGTATTCTATGTCTTCGCCGCGTTCATTAAAGGGGCATTCAGCGCGCGTTTTATGTCCGCTGACAACTCTTTTGAAATGATGCATGCCTATGGCTTCATGAGAATGGTGAAGTATACGCTGATCCTGCTCCCCTTCTGCCTGATCATCAGCGTACTCAACAATCTGTGGTCGCTGAAAAATGTCAGCGATTCTGTGGATACGCTGATCAATGTCATTGTGACGTCCTTCGGCGCGGAACTGGTTGTGCTGATTGCTTTGATCCTTACCTTCTCAACGCCTGGTCATGGCGCGGTCTTCAATGTGCATACCCTGCTTTCTGTGATTGTTCTGGCGCCTGTTATGAATTATATTTATCGGAAGTTCTATAAGCTGACCGGCAGTGTCTGGGCCGGCGCCCTGGTTGTGGCAATCATTCTCGGCTGGCGTCTGTCCTCCTATATTTCCCACCAGTTCATCTACTGGGGCCCTGATCCGATTAAGGCATTCTGGGGCATTTACTGATTTCACTTTTTGCTTTTCCAATAATTTTATGAAGGGCTCGATAACATTCAGCAAGCTGTACAGTCTTTGTTGAACCAGCCCGGACACAACCTGTGTCGTTAATAAAACTCATTGGGAGCATATGATACCGTTTTCCAATGAAATACAACTCACCTTGATTTAGGAAGCTCTGATTCAATCGGCAAGAGCTGGGAGCGAACGATTTTCCTTTAGCCGAAGGGTTCAAAAGTGGTGGAATGCGTATGTATTTCCCACTTTTGAACCCGCACGGATAGCAAGGAAGATCCGCTGCCCAGTCGCAGAGGATTTATTCAGAGGTTTCCTAAAATACAGCATACAGAAGGAGAGAGAAACATGACAACCATCAAGAAAAAAAACCTGATCTTTCTGGCAATAGCTCTGGCTGTCTGCCTGCTGGGCAGCACATTGGCAAGCCTGATCCAATCCGGCTTCGGAGCGGTATCGGTTCAAAACTACAACAACCAGACCCTGAAACAGATTGCTGAAAAAATCCAGGAAAACAGTGCCGCTTCCGGAAAAAATATTTCTGTGAGCTTCACGGACAGTGCTACGGCGAAGATGACCTACAAAGTGCTGATTCCCAAGAACGCAACGGCAGAGAATCCGGCTCCCGCAGTTGTCATCATGCACGGCGGTCTGTCCAATAAGGATACCACGGCGCCTGTGTTTATTGAATTGGTCCGCCGCGGCTATGTGGTCATCGCTTTTGACGCCATGGGCCATGGCAAAACCGATAAAGCTGTGGACGGACTGACCCACAATACCATGGGCATGGAAGCTATGGTTGAGTTGGCCATGAGCCTGCCCTGTGTTGACGAGAATCAGGTCGCCGTTACTGGCCACAGCTGGGGCGATCAGGGTTCTGCGGCAGCGGTTAATGTTATCAACCTGGAGACCGAAAATCCCAGAATCAATGCCATTCTGATTGCACAGGGTTCTCTGGCGGCCTTTGAACTTCAGCCTGAAGCTGCCGAGGGTATGACCTATGGCTTCAGCGCCGGCAAGTATGATGAGATGGACACGATTTACTTTGGCTCGTATAATCTTGCCTCCACACCGTTTGCCATAGGCTGGATCCAGGCAGTATACCCGGCCTTCGACGGTACGGAAGTTCCTTTGGGCGTATGGTTTGACGCGGACGGTGCCCATGAACTGGCAGAGGGAACGAAATTCCCGGGCGTTGGCGGGCGTGTGATGTACAATCCCGCAAATACGCATCCCGCGGCACTCTTCTCCACCACCGCGATTGGAACCAATATCAATTTCTTCTATGGCGCTTTCGGCACGCCCTCCGGCGCCAAGTATATTCCATCCTCCAAACAGGTATGGCCCCTGTTCATTGTCGCTGAAGTGATCGGATTGATTGGCTGGTTTGCTTTGGGGCTGGCACTCTTCAACATTTTGCTTCTGGATCCGCTGTTTGCAAAACTGAAAGGAAGCGAAGAAAGTCTGTTCATTCAGGACAGAGAGAAACTTCCCTCGTTCCGAAATCCCAGAGAGTCCGTGCCGCTGATCGTCATGTTCCTGGCACTCACGGCGGTTTCCTATCTGACTCTGGTGCCCTGCAATACCATGGGCCCCAAATTGATTCCCACCAGCAAGTTCTTCCCCAACGCGGGCCATACTTCCAGCGCACAGGGCTATTGGTCCTGGATCGTTGCCCTGGTCTCCATTGCGGGCATCTACATTGTATCCCGGGTGAAGGTGCTGCTGAACCGCAAAAATGCGGAGTATACATGGCAGAATCCATTGCTTCCCGCTAAGATCGGCATGGGCGATCTGGCGCTGACGGCATTGCTCGCATTCAGCGTGTTCATGCTGATGCACTTTGTACTGTGGATCATTGACGCGGTGCTGAATGTGGACTTTGTTATCGCAACGGTTGACTTTACGACCTTCCGGCCGGTAAAGCTGTTTGTTATGTTCCGCTATATGCTTCTGTGCGCGCCGTTCTATATTGTCAACGCAATCCTGAATGCGAATACCCGTTTCAAGGATCTGCCTGAGTGGGCATCCACAGCCATTGTGTGTGTAGGTAATATTCTGGCCATCGTTATTTTCCTGTTTAAGGAATACGGCACCCTGTTCTCCACGGGCATGCTGGCAACGCCTGATGCCAACTCCATCTGCACGGTTATCTGGGCGATGCTGGTTCCTCTGGAAGTTGGCCCCATCATTGCGCGCTACACCTATAAGCGTACAGGCAATATCTGGGCCGGCGCTCTGCTGAACGCCTTTCTGTTTATCATGATGCAGGTCGGTACCGGCCAGTATATGGTTGAGAGCGTCGAGCTCAGCATGTTCGGCCTGTAAAAATCCTCGCATAACCAAATCTGATCCCCCTGCTTTGCATAAGCGGGGGGATCAGGGAAAGTGGGAGATTTGAAAGAATATGCGAAGATTATACACAAACTAAAAAGTAGCACTTGGAAAGGATACAATGTCTTATGTCAAGAAAAACAAAAACCACTGCGGTTATCTCACTGATCCTGGTATTTGTGTTTATGTTTGTTGCCGCTGGCTTTAATAATGATTGGGGTCGCGTCCATATTTCGGATGTCTATTATCCCAATTCTGAGGGAGGCATGATCCACGCACAGTTGTTCATTCCTGAAAATGCGACTTCTGCGAATCCTCTCCCCGCTATCCTGAATATGCATGGCGGCAGCGATTACCTGCAAACGGTAAGCAACTACAGCCTGGAATTGGCACGACGCGGCTATGTGGTACTGTCTGTGGACGCTTACGGCAGCGGTGCGTCTGACTATATTGACGGAAAAGCGGCTGTAAACGCCGGTGTTGGGCAGGAAAGCACCTCGGCGCTGAAAATGGACGGCGGCGCATCCCTTGGCATCGAGCAGCTGCTGTCGTATAAGTTTGTCGACAAGGAAAACATCGGCCTAACGGGACATTCCATGGGCGGAACCTACATCGCCAATGCGGCGCTGGAATATGCGGATAGCGTGAAAGCTATCATGCCCTGGGGGTCCGGGTCTTTTGTAGACAAGATGAAGTCAACGGATTCTTCCGAATTCCGGTTCAACGTGGGTTACATTAACGCGCAGTGTGACGAAATGGTGTATTTTGCCACAGGCGAGAAAACCGGCAAACTTTTGGATGACGCTTCTCTGAAGAACTTTTTTGGAACAAATGCGCAAATTGTGCCGGAGCAGGTGTACGGCAGTTTTGACGAAGGCACAGCAAGAGTGATTTACACCCCTAAGGCCACCCACATCGGCAATATCATCTGCAAAGGGTCCGTGGGCGCTATGGCAAGCTTTTTTGAAATGGCCATGCCTACAGATTCCGGAATTTCTGCTGATAATCAGGTGTGGATGTACAAGGAGGCGTTCAGCGTTCTGGCTATTGCGGCACTTGTCGCTTTTATGATCAGCTTCGCATTTGTACTGCTGGACAGCCCGGCATTTGCGTCTCTGAAGCGTTCCGGCGGGAAGGCAATTGCTGGTGGAAGCAGTGTTCCGCGCTTGATTGGTACGTTGATCTGTATTGCTGTACCCGCGCTGACCCTGCATAAGGTGGGTCTGTGGCTGGCAACAAAGAAGGCTACGAAGCTCCTTCCGATGAACTGGGCAAACAATTTGATGTGGCTGGCGGTTATCAATGCGTTGATCATGCTGGTTGTGTTCCTGGTATGGCATTTTGTTTGGGGTAAAAAGGAAGGCAGCTGCCTTGCGGCCTATGGCTTTGCCGAAGATGACGGCAAGGTTCGTGCTTCCGGGATCCTCAAGGCGTTCCTGTTTGCCGTGACGGTGATTGCCACTATCTACTTTATCGTAAACCTCTGCTACGGCCTGTTTAAGATTGACTTCCGTTTCTGGCAGTTTGGTATTATGCCCATTACGCTGAAACGGTTTGCGTACTTCATTCCCTATGGCGTCTTCTTCCTGGTGGCATTTGGAATCATGAACACTGTGAGCACAGCCTTTGCTTCTATTGGCGAGAAGGGAAACAAGGGAAGTACCGCCAAGCAGTATCTGCTGGGCTGGCTAATCGGGGCAGGCGGTTATACGGTGATCATGCTGATCTATTACATCGGCCTGCGCACGACATTCCGGCCTCCGTTCTTCTTTGCCTATGCTCCCTTCTCCAATGGACACCCAAATTCTCTGGTATACAGCATGAAGACGACGGTCCTGGTACCCACATTTACGATTGTGTCCCTTGTTAATACGGCGTTGTACAGAAAGACGAAGAACATTTATGTCGGCTGGTTTGTGGCGGCATTTATGGCTGCGATGATCCTGATTTGTACGAATGCTTTTGCGGTCTGATCAGGTAACCAACTAAGGAGCAAAGAGACTGGGAGGCTTCTTTGCTCTGTCAAATGCAAAGGAGAAAGCAAAAATGAAAAACCACGAATTCTGGTTTATCGTTGGCAGCCAGACCCTTTATGGGCCGGAAGTGCTGGAAACGGTGGACGCCCGGGCAAGGGAGATGGCGGCTTATCTGACGGAAAGACTGCCATATCCTCTGGTATACAAGGGAACCGCCAAATCCGCTGAAGAGATTTCCGCGGTTGTGCGGGAGGCCAATTATCAGGAAAAATGCTGCGGCCTGGTTACCTGGTGCCACACTTTTTCACCCAGCAAGATGTGGCTCAGCGGTCTGGAGGTTTTGCGGAAGCCCTACTGCCATTTTGTCACGCAATATAACCGGGATATCCCCAATGACGAGATCGATATGGATTTCATGAACCTGAACCAGGCGGCGCATGGAGACCGGGAGCATGGTTTCGCGGGGGCAAGGCTGCGCCTGCCGCGGAAAATCATCGCGGGCTATTGGCAAAACCCTGCCGCGGCGGAGCGGTTGGGCCGCTGGATGCGAACGGCGATTGGCGCTGCCGTGTCCAGGAACATGAAGGTCATGCGTTTTGGAGACAATATGCGGGATGTTGCCGTGACCGAGGGCGATAAAATCGAGGCCCAGCTGAAATTCGGCTGGCAGGTCAATACCTGGGCGGTAGGTGATCTGGCGGCGGAAATGGCCACGGTTACGGAAGATGAGGTCAATGCCCAAATGGCGGCGTATCTGGAAAAATACGATCTTGCCACGGAAAACAGGGAGGCCGTTGCCTATCAGGCCCGGGAGGAAATCGCCATCAAGCGGATGCTGGACCGTGAGGGCTGCCGGGCCTTTGCGGATACCTTCCAGGATCTGTACGGCCTGGAGCAGCTGCCTGGTCTGGCGGCTCAGGATCTGATGGCGCAGGGCTACGGTTTCGGCGGCGAGGGCGATTGGAAAGTGGCGGCGCTGCTGGCGGTCATGAAAGCCATGGGCAAAGACGAAAACGGCGCTTCCACTTTTATGGAGGACTACACCTATCATCTGGAGCCGGGCAGAGAGTATTCGCTGGGAGCGCATATGCTGGAGGTCTGCCCCAGCGTGGCCCAGAGAAGGCCCCGGATCGAAATACATCCTCTGGGCATTGGCATGAACCGAAAGGATCCTGCCCGGCTGGTATTCAACGGCAAGGCGGGGAAGGGCATTGTGGCGAGTCTGATCGATATGGGTGGCCGGTTCCGGCTGATCGTTCAGGATATTGAGGCGGTGGAGCCGATTATGGACATGCCGAATCTGCCCGTGGCCCGGGTCATGTGGCGGGCCATGCCGGATCTGCTTACGGGTGTGGAATGCTGGATCACCGCAGGCGGTGCCCACCATACGGTTCTGAGCTATGACGTGACTGCCGAGCAGATGCGGGATTGGGCCGCGATTATGGGTATCGAGTATGTCCATATCGACAAGGACACCACCCAGGAGAAGCTGGAACAGCAGCTGATGCTGCAGGACATCGCCTGGAAGCTGCGCTGAAAGGGGAAACATATGGAGCTGAAGGATACGGTCCTCGGTATTGAACTGGGTTCGACCAGAATCAAGGCAGTGCTGGTGGACAGAAATTTCCGGCCGCTGGCTTCCGGCAGCTTTGCCTGGGAAAACCAGCTGGTCGATGGGGTCTGGACCTATGCCATGGACCAGGTCTATCAGGGACTCCGGGCCTGTTACGCGGACTTGAAGCGGCAGGTTCAGCAGCGCTTCGGCCAGACCATCCGGCAGGTGGGGGCCATTGGCGTTTCTGGTATGATGCACGGCTATCTGCCCTTTGACGCACAGGGAAACCAGCTGGCGCAGTTCCGGACCTGGCGAAATACCATGACGGAACAGGCTGCGGAAGAGCTGACTGCCCTGTTTGGCTTCAATATTCCCCAGCGCTGGAGTATTGCCCACCTGTATCAGGCCATGCTGAACGGGGAACCTCATGTAAAGGAGATTTCGTTCCTTACGACGCTGGCGGGTTTCCTGCACTGGAAGCTGACGGGAGAGAAGCGCATGGGCGTGGGCGAGGCCTCCGGCATGTTCCCAATTGGCCGGGGCAGCTGCGCCTACGACAAAGAGATGGTCCATAAATTTGATTCGCTGGCGGCGGGAATGGGCTATTCCTGGACATTGGAGCAAATACTTCCCCAACCGGTTCCTGCGGGAACCCCGGCGGGAGTTTTGACTCCGGAGGGGGCCGCACTGCTGGATCCTTCCGGAGATTTGCAGCCAGGAATCCCGTTGGCGCCCTGTGAGGGAGACGCGGGAACCGGTATGACGGCTACCAATGCTGTCCGGCTGGGAACCGGCAACGTATCCGCCGGAACCTCCGATTTCGCAATGCTGGTTACGGACCGTAAAATGGCGGTACACCGGGAAATTGACATGGTGACAACGCCCGCGGGGATTCCCGTCGCAATGGTACACTGCAACAACTGCACTTCGGACATCAACGCGTGGGTTTCTCTGTTTGAGGAATTTGCGGAGGCGATCGGTGCGCCTCAGGAGCCGGGAAAGCTGTATACCCTGCTGTTCCGAAAGGCACTGGAGGGCAGCCCGGATGGCGGCGGGCTGGTCAGCTGCAATTTCTATTCCGGAGAGCCTGTTTTGGGCCTGAATCAGGGACGTCCGCTGATGGCCCGCAGTCCGGACAGCCAATTGAACTTGGGAAACTTTATGCGGACGCACCTCCTGTCTGCCCTTGCCACCCTGAAAATCGGGCTGGATATTCTGACGCGGCAGGAAAAAGTGGAGCTGACCAAACTCTATGCCCACGGCGGATTCTTCAAGACGCCGGAGGTGGGACAGCGGATCCTGTCCGCGGCCACCGGGACGCCTGTGGCCGTTATGGAAACGGCGGGAGAGGGGGGGCCCTATGGCATGGCGCTGCTGTGCGGGTATCTGCTGTGGCACCGGTCTGGGGAGACACTGGAGGATTTCCTGGAAAACAAGGTGTTTTCGGAAGCGGAAGCCCATACGGTTATGGCGGAGCAGCGGGAAATTGAGGGCTTTGCGGCATTTCTGGTGCGCTATCGTCAGGCACTGGAAATCGAAAGAACGGCTGTAGCTGTTTTGCCGGACTGAAAGGGGAAGCGAATATGTTGGAAGAACTGAAAGAGCAGGTCCTGCAAGCGAATCTCTGCCTGCCGAAGCTGGACCTTGTGACGTTTACCTGGGGAAACGTCTCAGGAATAGACCGGGAGCGCGGGCTGATTGTCATCAAGCCATCCGGAGTACCCTATGAGACCATGACCCTTGCGGATATGGTTGTGGTGGACATGGCGGGCAATACTGTAGAGGGGAAATGGAGACCATCCAGTGATACGCCGACTCATCTGGTGCTTTATGCCGCGTTTCCGGACTGCGGAGGCATTGTGCATACGCACAGCCGTTGGGCAACGGCCTTTGCGCAGGCAGGCGTGGAGGTCGTGCCTTACGGAACGACGCAGGCGGATGATTTTTATGGGGCGGTGCCATGTACCCGGGCGATGACTCCGGAGGAGATTGCCGGGGACTATGAGCGGGAGACGGGAAACGTCATTGCTGAGACTTTTGCGGGCAGAGATCCCGCCGAGGTCCCGGCTGTGCTGGTTCGCAGCCATGGCCCTTTTGCATGGGGAAGAGATCCGGCAGAGGCGGTTCACAACGCGGCGGTGCTGGAACAGACGGCGTTCATGAATTATCACAGCTTGCGGCTAAACCCGTCTTTGCAGCAGATCCAACAGCCATTGCTGGACAAGCACTATCTGCGTAAGCATGGGAAAAACGCTTATTACGGGCAAAAATAAGACAAAGCGGCATCTTTCTGTTCTGAAAGATGCCGCTTTGCCTTGAATTCGTTTACTTCAGAAATGCCACCGCGTCCCGGTTGCCCACGGCGCAGAAGACGGCGCTGTCCTGGAAGGTGCGCAGCATTGTTACAAGCCCTTCCAGGTCTTCCCGGGTGGTGTGCAGAAGCTCGCGGCGGATGCGCAGAATGTCGGCATGGGAAACGCCCCGCAGGTAGCGGCTGCATTCCAGCGACAGGGCGGTGGAGGGGCCTACCAGAGGATCGGTGGTGTTGACGGTGCCGATAACGGTGCTCTCCAGGTCCTCGCCCTGCTTCAGCCAGTCCTCCAGGAAGTCTGCCATGGCGGCGAAGGCGGCTCTGGTTCCGGGCAGGTTGGGGTCACGGTAGGAGTAGCAGCAGACGTTGCCGTCAGACCCGGCCTTCATGCCCGTGCCGTAGGCGCCGCCCCGAACCCGGACGGCGTTCCACAGGTAGCCATAGGTCATCAGCGAGGCCAGTACGGAAACGCTGCCGGTGTAGCCGCTGCCGATGGCATAGAGGTTGGCGCCCAGGGCGCTGTAGCCCACATCGGAGGCGATCTCAATGGCGGCGGGCTTTTTCTCAAAGGCGGGAACCTGGGCGGGAGCCCCAACAGGGCTCTCCGGCAGGGCGGCGCGGAGGGTATCCACCAGGCCGCGGTCGAGCCTGCCCGTATAGGCGGTGAAGAGCCGGTTTCCGGCAAAGGCCTTTTTCGCCAGGGCGGACAGCGCATCGCACAGGGCGCTGTCCCGGAAGCGCCGGGACAGGGCATCCAGCCAGGTTACATAACTCTCGCCCTCCAGGCACTCCCGCAGGGCGGTGTCCTTGGAGAAGGGGGCCATGGCCTTGTAGATGGCGAACATGTGGCCGCTGTTGACCAGGGCCTGCTTGTAATAGTAGCTGCCCTGGTCGATGATCTCGGCAATGCGGTCTGCCTCGTCATAGCGTGTTTCGGTCAGCAGTTCGGTCAGCAGGGCCAGGGCCTTGGGAGCGTTCTCCTCCAGCATGGCGGCAGAGACCACCAGATAGGGCTTGCACACATCCAGCTGCTTCGGCGGGGCGATGCGCTCGATTCCTGCGGACAGGTGGCCCAGGTTGGCCTTGATGCGGGTTTGCAGGTCCTGGGCAGAGGTGCGGGCCGTGTGCAGCTTGCCGAAGCAGTCGGAGAGCACATTCAGCAGCCGCAGCTGCTCCAAATCCAAATCGGACACATCGAAGAAGAGCTTCAGGTACGTAATGCCGTTGGATTCGGTCTGCACCTGCAAAAGCCCATCTTTTTCCAGCTTCACCGGGGTTTCGGGCACATCCTCGGCCACATCGGAAAGGGACAGCGTGGGCAGAGTGGCCAGGGCCTCGGGGGAATCCGGAGCTTTCTGCCAGTCGCCCATGGCTTTAAATGCCGCATAGGCCTTCTCCCGGGCGGCAGCGTCCCAGTGGGCAATGTCGGCTTCCAGGCGGGCCTGCTCGGCGGCCTGGTCCTCCTGGGCCTTGGTCTCAGAGGGCAGCAGACGGACTTTGCAGAGCTTTGCCGTGTCGCCCAGCAGCTCCGCCAGCAGGTCTGCAAAGTAGCTGCCGTCCACCTTCCGGCGCAGCGCGTCGTAAATTCCGGCGGTTTCGATATAGGTCAGGGGGTCGTCGCCGTAGAGCCAGCCGTCCAGGGCCGTCAGACCCAGGATCAGGCCGTAGGGCTCCTCAATCTCCCGGCTGGAGAAGGCCATCCGCTCCAATTCCGCCAGCAGGGCTTCCTTGTCCAGACCCCTGGCGAGAATCTCCCGGACGGTGTCGCTGAGGCACTTCCCGGCCTCGGCGAATTGCTCCTGCCGGGTGTTGCGGATGCTCAGTGTGACAAAGGGCTGGAAAATGCCGTCGGTCACGGACAGGGAAACGTCCTGGCACAGGCCCTTTTCCAGGAAGGCCCGCTTCAGGGGGGCCTCGTTGGAGCCCGTCAGGTATTTTGCCAGCACCTTGGCGGCAATGACCTTTTCCGGCTCATCGTGGCGGCACAGCACCTTGGAGAAGACCAAGTGGGCCTTGGCGTCCTCTCCGGGCTTGACGCAGTAGGAGACGGTTTTTTCCGCGGCTGTGGGCTGCTGGACCAGAAAATCAAAGTCCGGGGCGCGGTAGTCGTATTTGCTCAGGTATTCTGCGTCTATGTAGTGCAGAATTTCGTCGATGTCCATTTTGCCGTCCAGGAAAATCCGGGAATTGGAGGGGTGATAGAACCGCTTGTGGCCGGCAATGAACTGCTCGTAGGTCAGCTTGGGGATGCTCTCCGGGTGGCCGCCGCTGACGAAGCCATAGCAGTTGTTCGGGAACAGCAGCCGCATGGATTCCGTCTCCATCAGCTCATCCACGCTGGAAAACGCGCCCTTCATCTCGCTGTACACAACGCCGTTGTAGTAGGGCTGGGCCTCTGCACTGTCGAATTCGTAGTGCCAGCCCTCCTGCATGAAGATCTGGGGCTTTTCGTAGATGGCGGGGCAGAACACCGCGTCCAGGTAGACCTCCATCAGGTTGTGGAAATCCCGGCCGTTGCGGCTGCACACGGGGTACACCGTCTTGTCCGGGTAGGTCATGGCATTCAGGAAGGTCTGCATGGAGCTTTGCAGCAGATTCACGAAGGGCTCCCGGACAGGGAAGCGCTTGGAGCCGTTGAGCACGCTGTGCTCGAGAATGTGGAAAACGCCGGTGTCGTCCTCCGGCAGGGTCTTGAAGGCAATGGCGAAGGTCTTGTTCTCGTCCGCACGGTCAAAATACAGGAGCTCTGCCTGGGTCTTCTCGTGGCGCAGGGTGTAGAGATCGGCGTGCTTGGAGGGCACATATTCCTTCTTCACCAGCCGGAAGCCGGCGCAGGTCTGCCCGATATTCGCGGTTCTCAGCCGCAGCAATTCTGTCTGCATTTGGTTCTCCTTTTCTGTTTTTGGGATACTGCGCCCATTATACCACGGAAGGGGAAAATAAGATAGAGGGAAAACGAAAAGCCGCTGTTGGAAAAGCATGTCACTGGTTCGCAATGACAACTTGTTTTCTAACAGCGGCTTCTATTATCCCTCTTCCGGCAGGGCAAAGTCCGGCCCCAGGTCGGCGAGCATCCTGTCGTAGGCCTCCTGGGCGATGTCCACGGCGGTGCGGCCGGAGTAGCTTTCGGGCTGGATGACGCCCACCACATGCAGGGGGACAACGGTTTTTTTCAGACGCTTGATGTTATGGAAGATATTCTGGGTGTTCTTTACGGTGCACATGACAATGGGCACCTGGGTCTTGGTGGCGATTTTGAAGACGCCGGAGCGGAAGTGGTGGAGCTTGCCGTCCCGGCTGGTGTAGCCCTCGGGGAAGACGGCAACGCTGACCTGATCCTCGCGAATCATCTGGATGCACTTGAGGATGGTTTTCAGGGCCTCCCGGTCATTCTCCCGGTTGATCAACTGGCACATCAGCCTGTGCATGATTTTGCCGATGAGGAACATATCCGCATTCTCCCGCTTGGAGATGAAGGCCAGCTGGGCTTCCGGGAAGCAGCCCAGCAGCAGCACGGGGTCTAGGATGTTCAGGTGGTTGCAGATGAGCAGGAATCGACCGTCCTTGGGCAGCTGCTGCGCGCCCTCCAGCTGAACGTCCATCCGCAGCAAGGACACGACCGCCGGAATATAGAGCTTCGTCAGGCGGCGGAAGTATTTGGAATCCTGCTCCTGGGGCTTGGAAATGTCCACCGTGGCGCAGGAGACCCACAGCACCGCAAAGGCGATTGCAAACAGGCCAAGCCAGTACCCCACAAAGCACCCCAGGGTGCCGAAAACAATGGCGGCCCCGGAAAAGTGCCCCAGGGCGCAGGTGAGCACCGCGAAAATTGCGGCAAGAACGGTTATGGAACCTAAAAGCATGGTGAATTCCTCCTGAAATGAGCGGGTGGAGAATGGCTTCCCCTGGGGGCAATGCCGTTAACCTGAAAATTTGTTTCAGGGTGACAAGATTGCCCCGGAGGGGAAGCTTTTTATCCCTTTGATTCCAATCATTATACTCCCATTTGTCTGGGTTTACAAGGAGAAATCCTCCGGCGGGGTTCTCTTTGCGGTAGATTTTTTCCTCCAAAGGGTAGAAATCCAACGGGAAACATGATATACTGGGCCTATCTATGCAAAACAGAAAGGAACTACATACAATGGGTTTATCCGCATCCGCACCCTGGTTGAAATATTATGGAAATACCCCGGCTTCTCTGGAGTATCCCCACAAGACCATGTATGAAATGGTGGCCGCTGCCGCCAAAAAGTATCCGGACCACACGGCCTATATCTTCATGGGCAAGAAGACCTCCTATACGGAGTTCATGAAGCGCATCCACGCCGCGGCCAAGGGCCTGTACAAAATGGGCATCCGCAAGGGCGACAAGGTGACCATCTGCATGGCCAATACCCCCCAGGCTCTGGACTGCTTCTATGCCCTGAACCGGATTGGGGCCATTCCCAATATGATTCACCCCCTGTCCGCCGCCCAGGAGATTGCCTTCTATCTGAACTTCTCCCAGAGCAAGGCCATTCTGACCCTGGACCAGTTCTATGAAAAAGTGGCCTCCATTCAGCCCCAGCTGAAAAACCCCACCACCATCCTCGTTGCCAAGGTCGCCGATGAGCTGCCAATCCCCCTGAATGTGCTCTACCCTATGACCAAGGCCGCCCGGGCGGTGAAGAAGCTGCCGAAGACCGGCTATACACTGTGGTACGACATGGTCCGGGCCGGCAAGGGCGTGACCCTGCCTCCCGTTTCCAACCGTTATGATGCGTGCGGCGCCATCCTCTATTCCGGCGGCACCACCGGCACCACCAAGGGTATCATGCTCTCCAACCTGAACTTCAACGCCCTGGCATTGCAGACCTCTGCCGCCTCCGGCTTTACCCTGGAGGAGATCTCCAATATGAAGATGCTCTCCGTGATGCCCGTATTCCATGGCTTCGGCCTGGGCATCGGCA
This sequence comes from uncultured Clostridia bacterium, assembly GCA_945963595.1. GTDB lineage: Bacteria > Bacillota > Clostridia > Oscillospirales > Oscillospiraceae > Faecousia. Next base: position 74,627 of record CAMFMO010000009.1, read on the forward strand.
TTCACCTGCCTCTGATCAACGGCGCAACCTGCATCCTCATCCCCCAGTTTAATGTGAAGACCTATGCCGAGACCCTGGTGAAGCAGAAGCCCAACCTGATTCCCGGCGTGCCCACCCTGTTCGAGGCCCTGCTGCGGGCGGACAATCTGGAGGGGGCAGACCTGAGCTTCCTGAAGGGCATCTTCTCCGGCGGCGACAGCCTGAGCCCCGAGCTGAAAAAGAAGGTGGATGCCTTCCTGAAGGACCACGGCTGCTCCGAGCAGATCCGGGAGGGCTACGGCACCACCGAGTGCGTCACCGCCTCCTGCCTGACCCCCAAGGACTATGCCCGCCAGGGCTCCATCGGCGTGCCCTTCCCCGATACCTTCTATAAGATCGTAGAGCCCGGCACCACCAACGAGGTGGAGGCCAACATCGAGGGCGAAATCTGTATCTCCGGCCCCACGGTCATGCTGGGCTATATGGATAACCCCGAGGAGACCCGCCAGACCCTGCGCCGCCATTACGATGGCCGCATCTGGCTGCACACCGGTGACCTGGGCCACATGGACCAGGATGGCTTCGTCTATTTCCGCCAGCGCATCAAGCGTATGATCGTCACCTCCGGCTACAATGTGTACCCCTCTCAGTTGGAGAATATCATTGATGCCAATGAAAAGGTGCTCATGAGCTGCGTCATTGGCGTGAAAGACCCCTACCGGGTTCAGAAGGTCAAGGCCTATGTGGTGCCCATGCCCGGCGTGGAGCCCACGGAAGAGCTGAAAAAGGAAATCCTGGAATATTGCTCCGGCCGCATTGCCAAGTACGCCATGCCCCGTGAGATCGAGTTCCGCAAGGAGCTGCCCAAGACCCTGGTGGGCAAGGTTGCCTACCGTGTGCTGGAAGAGGAAGCCAACGCCAAGGTTGAGGCAAAATGAAAAAGCGCATCTGGGAGCTGGACGCTGCCCGGGGGCTGGCGCTGATTGGCATGGTGCTCATTCACCTGCACTATGATGTGGTGGAGCTCTACGGCCTCTGGGACTGGAACCCCGGATGGTATCAGCTGTTCAAGAACAATTACGGCGCCATTTTCCTGCTGATCTCCGGCATCAGCGCAACCCTGGGCAGCCGCCCGGTGAAGCGGGGGCTGCTGGTGTTCTGCTGCGGCTTTTTGTGCACGGGAGCCACGGTGGGCATGTATCTTCTGGGCTTTGCCGGGAAGGATATCATTATTTACTTCGGCGTTTTGCAGTGCCTGGGCTGCTGCATGATGCTCTGGCCTCTGTTCCGGCGGGCAAACAGCGCCCTGTTGGCAATTTTGGCATTTGTCATGATTGCCCTGGGGCTGTGGCTGCGGACGGTCGGGTTTTCCTTCCCCTGGCTGACCGTTCTGGGCTTTGCCCCCTATGGCTTTGCCTCCTCGGACTATTTCCCCCTGTTTCCAAACCTGGGCTATTTTCTGCTGGGTGGGGTGCTGGGCAGGGCGCTCTATGCCGAAAAGAAAAGCCTGCTGCCCAGAGAGAATCCGCCGGCAAAGGCCTTGCAGTGGATGGGCAGAAAGAGCCTGCTCATCTATCTGCTCCACCAGCCCATTCTGGCCGCCGCTGTCGGCGCAATTGCGATGATAAAAGGGTAAGCCTCCACTGAAAGGAGCTATTCATGAAAAGGGACAAATTCGGATACGGTGTTTTTGCCCTGGGCTTTGTGGGCTATCTGGTCCGGCGGCTGCTGTACACGGTGGGTGTGGACAGCCGGGGGCTTCTGGTGGGCGGACATGGCCTGGAAATTGCGCTGTGGGTGCTTACCGCCGGGGCGGCGGCCCTTGCGCTGACGGCCAAGCCGATGAAGCAGACGCCCAAGCCCTGGGTTACCCCCACGGGCTGCTGGTTTCTGGCCATTGGGATGCTGTTTGCCGGGGAGGACCTGGTCAACGGCTTCGCGGGCCTGCGGACGGTGCTGAAAATCGCCGCCCCTCTGGCGGCCGCTGCCCTGGCTGCCGCCGGGTGGCGCAAGTGGAAGGGGCAGAGCCCCGTGCCCATGCTCTGGGCCTTTGCAAGCCTGGTGCTGGTGGTGCGCCTGGTGGCGGCCTACCAGACCTGGAGCCGGGAGCCCCAGATGATGGACTATATCTTCTCCCTGCTGGCAAGCCTGTGCTTTGCCGTGTTTACCTATCAGCAGGCGGCCCGGGGGCTGGGCATGGCGAAAAGCAGCCTTTGGCAGCTGCGTATTGGCCTGCTGGGGGGTTGCTTCGGTCTCGTGGCGGGGGTTGGCAAGCAGCCGCTGCCTTTTTATACCCTGATGGCCTGCGGCGTGCTGCTGATGCTGCTCTCCGGTGAGGAGGCCCCATGCTGAATACACAGGCCTATACCCGGCTCAGCGCGGCCCTGCCGAAGCTGACTGCGGAGGACGTGATCGATATGGGGCCTGTGCTCGTGAAAATCATCCCGGAGCTGAAGCCTACACTGGGCTTCGACCAGCATTCGCCCCACCATAAATACGATCTTTTTATCCACATTGCCCATGTGGTGGGCAATGTCCCCCCGGACCTGACGGTGCGCTGGGCAGCGCTGCTGCACGATGTGGGCAAGATTCCAACCTTTGCCCGGGATGAGACAGGCCGGGGCCACTTCAAAAATCACGCGGCAGTGGGCGCGGACATGGCGGATACCGTCCTGCGCCGCCTGGGCGCGCCGGAAGCCCTGCGGGAAGAGGCTGTGATCCTTATCCGGCTGCACATGACCAGACTTGAGCCGGAGCAGCTGCCGGAGCTGGCGGCAAATCTCGGCTGGGACACGGTGAGCAGACTTCTCAGCCTGCAAGAGGCGGATATGGGCAGCAAGGGCGTCCCCGGCGAGGAGGACCAGGCCCAATTCCGGCTTCTTCGGAAGCGGTTGGAGGAGCTGAGAGCATAAAAGCGGCATTTTTCCTGAGCAGCCCGGTTTTTCTGCCCGGTTGCTTGTTGACATTGCCTATCGGCTGTGGTAAAATAAACCGGAAAGTGAATAGCGGTTTCAGTGCTTCTGGGCCGGTTGGGCCTTGGAAGAGAATAGGGAATCGGGTGCAACTCCCGAGCGGTACCGCCACTGTGAGCGCGGAGGTTCCGGCATGAGGTGAAAACCGGTCATTGGATTTTTCCGAGAAGACGTTTGCCGAGAGCTGAGGATGCGTGAGCCAGGATACCTGCTGAAACGGTTTGTGTGTCCGGTCCTGCAAGTACGGGGCTGCGGCAGCTTTTGGCGCAGAAAGACGGCTGCGGCAGTTTTCGGAACTGCCGCAGCCTTTTCGATTCTTTGGTGCTGTATATGTGGTTTCCCCCTTACCATTTTTGACAGATTGCCCGCCAAAGTATCCCTGCGTGTTATGCGGGGGAGAGTCGCTCTCCCTCGCTTTTTTGCGAAATCAGCCGCGGCGGTCCCCATGGCCGCTGCGGCTTTTGTGGTGATGCTATGAAAAAAGAACTACCCCGGATCTTAATTGCGGGAACCAACAGCGGCTGCGGAAAGACCACCTTCGTCTCCGGCCTGCTGACGGCGCTGAAACGGCGGGAAAAGGACCTGCGGGCCTTCAAGTGCGGCCCGGACTACATCGACCCCATGTTCCACGCCTCTGCCCTGGGGGTGCCCTGCCGAAACCTGGATCTGCAATTTTTTGACGAAAACACCCTGCGTTTCTCCCTGGCGAAGAACGGCGGCAGCCTTTCCGTCATCGAGGGCGTTATGGGCTATTACGATGGCGTTGGCATGACTACCCGGGCCAGCTCCTACGCCGTGGCAATGGCCTCGGATACTCCGGCGGTGCTGGTGGTGGATGCCCGGGGGGCTGCCCATTCGGTGCTGGCGGTGATTGGGGGCTTTTTGAATCTGCACCCGAAGAGCCACATCCGGGGCGTGATTCTGAACCGGTGCTCCGCCATGCTGTACCCTCGGATGAAGCAGGCGATTGCGGACCAATTCGGCGGGGCGGTGCTTCCCCTGGGCTATCTGCCGGTGATGAAGGACTGCACCCTGGAAAGCCGCCATTTGGGTCTGATCACCGCTCAGGAAATGACGGATTTGCAGGAAAAGCTGGAAGCCTTAGCCGATCAGATTGAAAAAAGTGTGGATATCCCGGCGCTGTGCGCTCTGGCGGCCTCTGCGCCGGAGCTCAGCTGGGAGCCGGTGGCGCTGCCGGAAGAGGGACCGCCCCTGCGCATTGCCGTGGCGAGGGACAATGCCTTCTGCTTCTATTATGAGGACAATCTGGACCTGCTGCGCAGCCTGGGGGCAGAGCTCGTGCCCTTTTCCCCCATTGCGGATGCAGCCCTGCCGGAGAACATCCAGGGCCTTTACTTAGGCGGCGGCTATCCGGAGCTCTATGCGGAAAGTCTTTCCGAAAACCAATCCATGAAGGATAGCATCCGCCAGGCCCTGGAAGCGGGACTGCCCTGCATCGCCGAATGCGGCGGTTTCCTGTACCTGCAGAAGGAGCTGGAGGGGAGATCCATGGTGGGCTTTCTGCCCGGCATGGGACACAACACGGGCAAGCTCTCCCGCTTTGGCTATGTGACCTTGACGGCCCAAAAGGACAATCTCCTCTGCGCCGCCGGGGAACAGCTCCCTGCCCATGAATTCCACTATTACGACACCACCTGCAATGGGGAAGACTTCCTGGCCCAAAAGGCTGACGGAAGAGCCTGGCGCTGCGGCATTGCCACAGAAAATCTCTATGCGGGCTTCCCCCATTTTCATTTCTATGCACACCCCCAGATGGCCGCAAGATTTTTGGAGATGTGCAGAAAAGGCTCCCCTGAAAGGCCGGAGAGGATCTGACGGAAGCCCTGCAAGGGCCTCGGGCTGGGTATCCCTCCGGGGGCCCCTTTCTTGTCCCGCCAAGAAAGGGGGAAAGAATGCGGCTTAAGGAGGCGCTGAAAGGTTTGCTCCCGCAAACCAAGCCGCCCTCCTTAAGAATTCTTCCGGCCCGCTTTTTGTATAGAGAAGCAGGGTTTCGACGCTTTCTACGGAAGCATCCCCATGACCAACCCATTCCATGCCAGTGTGCGCACTGGCGCGGAATAGAGGACCACCTTAGTCTTTGGAAACGATTGCCGGTGGCAATCGCCTGCTACAGATTTTCAGAGTTCTCACGAAACGCGCCCTTGAGAAGGCCAACCCAATGGGTACGCCAGATCACGCAGTTTCATAGCGCCCAGATAGGCGCTTTTTCCGCGCCGGGAGTGCCCTAGCACAGACTAAGTTGGTTTTGAGGCCGGGAAGATTCTTAAGAGGGGCGGTGCGTCGCGCAGCGAATCTAATAAACGATTGCCAATGGCAATCGCACCTTGATTCATCGGCTTTGCCGACAGCGCCCTCTTAAGCCGCATTCTTGCGGAGCTTCTTGGCGGGACAAGAAGCTCCCCGCCGGAG
>CAMFMO010000010.1:0-78669 GCA_945963595.1 uncultured Clostridia bacterium
GACTGTTTTTTAGCCCGGGGGAGAGTCCCGCGCCGCCAGGCGCATCTCAGCGGCAAGACTGCGTGGCACCCTTTTCGGGTGCCCATTTTTTATGGAATTCGGTGAATAATGGGACTCGAAGAGGGCGGCGGCAGCATAGCTGCCGTAAAAAACAGTCCGGTGGACTGTTTTTTAGCCCGGGGGAGAGTCCCGCGCCGCCAGGCGCATCTCAGCGGCATACTTTTCTAACAGCCCCTTCGCGTTTTTCCTCCGTTGACAAGGGGTGGGCAATCGGGTAGAATAGAGTGGTATTCCTTGTGTGAAAAGAGAGAAGCTATGAAAAAACTGATGAAACATTTGCCAAGCCTCTGCTGGATATTGGTGGGGAATCTCATGTATGCCTTTGTGGTTGCACTGTTTGTGCTGCCCGGGCAGCTCATCAGCTGCGGAACTACAGGGCTGGCGCTGGTGGCCCAGCAGCTTTGGGGCATCCCCGTGTCCGGCTTCGTGTTGGTGTTCAATGTGATCATGCTGCTGCTGGGTCTGGCGGTGCTGGGAAAGAAATTCGCCATGACAACGGTGCTCAGCTCCTTCATTTACCCCATTTTCCTGACAGGGGCCCAGGCACTGCTGGGTGACTTCCGGGTAACGGAGGACCTGCTGCTGTGCGCAGCCTTCGGCGGCATGGGTCTGGGCATTTCTCTGGGTATCGTCATCCGGGCCGGTGCATCTACAGGCGGCATGGATATTCCGCCGCTGATACTGAATAAGCTCTTTGGCATTCCGGTGCCCATCACGCTGTGGCTGTTTGATTTTACGATTATGCTGTCCCAGCTGTTTTTTCACACACCGGAGGACCTGCTCTATGGCGTTGTGATGCTGATTGCCGTGAACTTCACGCTGAACAAAACCCTGGTGGCGGGTACGGGCCGGACAGAGGTGAAAATCGTCAGCGAACAGGCAAGGGAGATTTGCGACAGCATTTTGCGCAATGCCGACCGGGGCGTGACGCTTCTCCACGGCGAGGGCGGCTACCTCCACGAGCCAACAGAGGTGGTATTCAGCGTGGTGGCTACCCGGGAGCTCCACAGGGTTCAGAACCTGGCCCGGGAAATTGATCCGGAGTGCTTTATGGTGGTTACCCAGGTTACAGAGGTCTCGGGAAGAGGCTTTTCCTTTGGAAAAGAGTACCGGAAAAAGGCAGAGCAGGAGTGAGTCATGGAAGAATGGAACGATATCTATGATGCCCAGCGGCGCAGAACCGGAAGGCGGCATCTGCGGGGCACAGCCTGGGGGCCGGGGGAATACGGTCTGGTGGTCTGCGTCTGGGTCTATGATGGCCGGGGAAAGCTGCTGCTGACCCGGCGGGCGTCGGAGAAGAGCTTTGCCGGAACCTGGGAGAATACCGGCGGCGCGGCCCAGGCAGGGGAGGACAGCCTGACAGCCATTCAGCGGGAGCTGCGGGAGGAGACCGGCATTGCCGCCCCGGCGGATCGGTTCGAATTTCTGGGCAGCGAGTGCTGCGGCAATACATTTTACGACTTTTATTGCCTGAAAAATCCCATTTCCCTGGGAAAGCTGAACCTGCAGCCTGGGGAAACGGACGGTGCTATGTGGGCAAGCTATGGGAAGATTCACTGGATGATCCGTCGAAAAAAGATCTGCCGGAGCATTTCCAGGCAGTTTCTGCGGCAGGAGCGGGAGCTGCGAAAGCGCAATATGCCCAAAATCAGAGGCGGATTTTTGGATGGCCTGAAGAAGGAATAGACTTGCGTCCGGGACCAACAGGCGCTATAATAACCGTAAGGTGTTTCGTCGAAATACCCAATCAGGGGCGGCGAAACACTTATTTTTTTATAACAGATAACGGAGGCAGGAATTATGATTACTTTGATGAAAATGCCCATTCGCCATGGCAGTGCACCGCTTCGTGTCGCCCGGGGCCATTTTGCAACCAATCATTCCCACATCAATTACTATGTGGACATCACCTATCAGAAGACCCGCCTCAGCGAGGCGAAGGACAGTGCGCGGCAGCTGGTTGCCAATTTCGTCAACGACACCCCTGTGGATACCATATTGTGCCTGGATGGCACCGGCGTGGTGGGCACCTGCCTTGCCCAGGAGCTGACCAAGAGCGGCTTCCGCACCATCAATGCCCATGAGACCATCTATATTCTGGAGCCGGAGTACAACGCCAACTCCCAGATTATTTTCCGGGACAATACCCAGGGTATGATTCGCGGCAAGCATGTTTTGGTGCTCATGGCATCCGTCACTACGGGCTACACCGCCAAGCGGGCCCTGGAGGCAATTACCTATTATGGCGGAACCGTTGCCGGTGTGGCGGCGATTTATAGCGCTGTGGAGCAGGTGGAGGGATTCCCGGTCCGCGCGGTCTACACCATTCAGGACTTGCCCGGCTACGCCAGCTACGACTACCGGGAGTGCCCCTACTGCAAGGCCGGACAGAAGATCGATGCTCTGGTCAACAGCTTTGGCTATTCCCAGCTGTAAGGCAGAATAGGGCACTGTAAGCCAAACGATAAAATAGGACTGTTAAAAAAGTTGCCATTGCTTCAGATGGCGATATGCTTTTTTAGCAGTCCTTTTTGCCGCCTTGGGGTGCGGGGAGGGGGAGTTGACAAAAACTGAAAAGTGTACTATTATATGAACAGGGTTGAAAAAAATATACTGCCTTGGAAGAAACCTGCTGCATCTGTCAAGGCACAGCCCAAGAAGGAGAGAGAATATGCCGGAAATTCATATTGCGGTGGAGAACGGCGTGGCATCCCAGCGGGATACAGCGGTGTATATCTGCGGAAGCGGAGATTTTACTGCCGTGTTTGCTTTTGAGGCGGGATGGCCGGTGGAGGACCTGAAAACGGCCCGGTTCCAAACGGAGAGCACCTATCAGGATGTACTCTTCCGGGGAAATGCGTGCCCCGTGCCGGTGTTTACAAATGCCCGGAAGCTGGAGGTGGGTGTGTACTGCGGAAATCTGCGAACCACGACTCCGGCGCGCATTGCCATTCGTGAGGGCATTCGGAGCGCCTGGGGCCCGCCGGAAGACCCGGCGCCCAGCCTGTACGACCAGATCCTGGAGGCAGTGGGGGAGACGGACCTGCGTCTGGAGGAGGTTACGGACGGCGTGGTACTGACGGTGTGCTTCCGCGGCGGCGAGCGAAAGGCCTTTCTGCGGCACAGCGAGATCTATGTGGGCAGCGGCACCATGCCGGAGGGCTACCGGGTGCAGGTAGACCCCACGGGAGAGAATCCCCAGCTGTTTGTGCGGGCCGGTGACGGAAGCATTGTGCCCGTTCCTGCTATCCAGGGCCCTAAGGGTGAGAAGGGCGACAAGGGAGACAAGGGCGATCCCGGTCCCCAGGGCCCCAGGGGTGACGTGGGGGCGGATGTGGTGCGCAGCGTTGCCGGGCAGCTGCCGGATGAGGCAGGGGGCGTGGCCTTGCAGGCAAGGCACATTGGCGCCCTGCCTGCCTCCGGCGGCACCATGACGGGGAACATCGACCTGGGCGGCAATGCGCTGACCAACGTGAAATCCCCTGCTGCGGCCACGGACGCTGCCACGAAGGGGTATGTGGACGAAAGAATTGTTACATATCAAAATGTATCCGTTCCCGCTTCGGCATGGGGCAGCGGTGCTAATTTCGCCGGGGCGACCAGAACCAAGTATGCGGATATTGCGCTGGCCGGTGTGACCAGTGACCTGTATGCTACAGTGACGTTCAATCCGGACGACATTGACAACTACAATCTGGCCGGAATTTGCGCAACGAAAGACGGCAAAATCACCATTTACGCCGAGTATGCCCCCAGTGTGGCTATCACCATTCCCACAATTATCTGCCTGAAGGATTGAAGGTGAGGAGATGATAACTTGATAGGCATGACAAACGCCACTGGTGGAAAGGACCGGTTGCGGTATCGGGTGTACGGCGGGACAACCCCTCCGGCGAGCCCAAGGGAATATGACTTTTATATCAAGACGACTACGCCGATTACCGCATTTGAACTAAATTCGTGGACAAATGCTCAGCCGACATGGTTTGTGGGAAACGGGCATGTTTACATTGTCTCAGAAGTGTGGAACACGGATTCTATCAATCTGGTAAAAGACGGAAATGGTATTTCGCTCCCATTCTTGCCAAAATGGTGCTGGCAACAAATCAATGGCCAATGGTATCAAATGGAGGCCTACTTCTACCGCGGTGGCTGGGTTAAATTCTCTGACTACAAGGATACCCCACCGTGGAGCGGAACATTGTTCTACAACGGTGACCAATACACGGATATAACAGGCGGGTGGACTGGGGCTGATAGCTATAGCCCGAACCTGAGGGCAACGCTTTATAGCGGAACAATTACGATTTCTACGGCAAGCGCTGTGGACCTGAGCGGATTCTCGACCCTGAAATTCATGGGCAGCGGCAACGGCGCAAACAGCGGCGGCACCTATTCGGCAAAATGCAAGATTGTGAACGAATCCGGTGTGGAGGTGGCGTCGGTAGATTTTCAGAGCAACGGCACCTATGCGGTGAGCGTTGCCGCACTGTCCGGGAAACATTACGTGCGGTTTGTTGCCGCGGGTTCCCGGGGAAATAATCTGAACATTTCCAAGGTCTGGTTCGAGTAAGGCGGTGAGATAATGATAGGAAAAACAAACGGAGGCGGCAAGGATAGATTAAGACCTACCATCTATGGCGGAACGACCCGTCCATCAAACCCGAAAAATGGCGATTTCTATTTATATACCGGAACTGCCATTTCCGCTACAGAGCTAAACGGATTCATGAGCGGATTCCCAACGTGGACAATGCCGGAAGGGTTTGTGTATATCGGTTCGGGCGGTGCGTACAACGATTCTTCATACGTAAATCTTATAAATGTTCGGAACGGTATTCACAATTTTTGCCCGTGCTGCTGTTATCAAGTTGAGGGCGGCAAATGGTATAGAAAAGATGCCTTCGTCTACCGCAACGGCGCGTGGCTGAAATTCAGCACGTTTGCACAGCAGTGGGACGGCACGCTGTTTTACAATGGAAATCAGTACACGGATATAACAGGCGGGTGGGTTGGAAACGGGATATCCTCAACCACAGTGGGCACCAATCTATCTCTGATTGTTGCAAATACATCACCGTATCTTACAACCCAAAACGCCATTGATTTGTCTGGCTATACCAAATTGCATATGATTGCAGATGGAAACGCCGGACAATACTCCTATTTCGGTATTTCGAGTAATGTCCCTTCGAACGCTAGGCCAAATTATATTGCTTCGGCCACGTTCATCGGCGGAGAGAATGTACTGGATGTATCCGCCATTAACAGCGGTCATATTTCAATTGGCGCAACGGCCTCTTGGGGTGTGACAATTAACATTTCCAAAGTTTGGCTGGAATGAGGTGAACGTATGACAATCTACATTGACAAGGATTTCCGCTGCTTTGCAGAGCCCGGGGAAGGGATGGAAGCGGTGCAGACCGACTTTTTTGACGGCAAGGCCCCGGGCTATATCGATGGCTACCGATTTATCCCGGCGGGGCACAGCTGGACCGGTGAGGACGGGACGGTGTACCGCGGCGAAGCCGCCTTCCCGGTGACGGACTGGGAGGCACTGGATAAGCTGCAACGGGCCTATGAGCGGGAGCAGATTCCGGCCCTGACGGCCCAGAATGACGAGCTGGTGGAGGCCATGGCGGCCATGGTGGAGGACGTTTACAACCAGGATATGGCCGACATCGAGGGGGAGTAACGGTATGATTACCGTATCCATAAATATTTTTAATTGGAGGAAATTCGTTATGTACAAATCCATGAAAATCCTGATTGGCAAGAAGTTTTATAAGACTGCGGAACAGGCGCAGAACAAGCTGGATGTGTTTTTCGCCTGTAACCGGCTGACGGACGACGAGTACACAGAGCTTACCGCCCTGACAGCGGATCTCTATGGAGGCGAGGCCGCTTGACGGTAAGGCAGCTGCAGCTTCTGCTGAGTTATCTGGGCTATGGCCCGGGAGAAATCGACGGCGTGGCGGGGGAGAAGACGAAAAGCGCCGTGGAGGCCTTCCAGCGGGCAGAGGGCCTGGCGGCAGATGGGGAAGCGGGGGTGAAGACCCAGGAAAAGCTCAAAGAGGCCGTATTCCAAGGCCACTTTCGGAAGCAGGAGGCGGAGCGCTTCTGGAAGGACATCCGCTTTTTTTCCAGGGACGAGCCCTACATTGCCTGCCCCTGCGGGAAATGCAGCGGTTTCCCCACAGAGCCTGTGGAAAAACTGATGCGCCTTGCGGACCGGGTGCGCGCTGCTGCGGGCGTTCCCATGGTCCCCAGCAGCACTGTGCGGTGCAGCGCTCACAATGCAGCCGTAGGCGGCGTGGCCAATTCCAGGCACCTGACGGGCTGCGCCATGGACTTCTCCCTTCGGGGCTGGAGCGCCGAGAGAACGCTGGCACTGGTGCGGCAGCAGAAGGAGGTCCGCTATGCCTATGCCATTGACGGCACCCATGTTCACATGGACGTGAACCCATAATGAAAGCCGTCCGGCGTTGTGAACCGGACGGCTTTTCGTACCTATGGAGAAATTACTTCTGCTGCAGCTTGGCTGCGTTTTCCTGGGCGCATCTGGCGGCTTCCGCATCGGTAATCTTGTAGAAGATGGCCATGATGGCGGCTGCTGCAAAGTAGATGACGGCGGGAACGATCCAGCAGATGAACATGAAGCTCTTGACCCAGGCTGCGTCAGGGGTGAAGCCTGCCACATAGCCGGTGGCGCCCAGCAGGTAGAGTCCAATGGTGCCGCCTACGGCCATGCCGATTTTCAGCGGAGGGGAGGCCAGGCCGATGGCAATGGTGCGCATATCCTTGCCGGTCTTGTTCAGGTACCACTCGCCGCAGTCCAAGTACATGGTGACCTGGAAGGAAGAGTAAATATAGGTTCCGCAGGTGCCGAAACTCATGAAAATGATGTACCATACCCAGTGCTGAGCGCCCATCAGATACACGCCCACCAGGCCCAGGCCGAAGAGTATGAAGCCTACGACGCAAGCCCACTTCTTGCCGATCTTGGTTCCCAGTTTGGGCATGAACATGGCGGCTACAACGCCCACCAGGGAGGCGGCCAGGGTGGCCAGGGTCAGCTTGGTGAAGTCACCAATAACGTAGATGAAGTAGTAGGTATAGTTGGCCTGATACATGAACATACCGATTTGCAGGATGGTAAAGGAAATGAACAGGGCCAGCAGCTGGGGGTTCTTAAACAGGGATTCCAGCATGTCCTTGATGGTTACCCGGGGCGCACCGGCGGGACCCTGACCAACGGGAAGATCCTTGCCCTCCGCCAGCCGGGAAATGTTGCCCAAAGCCCAGGGCATGGGAAGCATGAAGACCAGGGCGACGATAAAGTAGTTCCAGCTGCCAAAGGGAAGCTTTGTGACCAGCGTGGGGATGAAAGAGCAAATCAGCATGACCACGGTGTTCTGGCGAATCATGTTAATGGTCATGGCGTTCCGGTTTGCGGGATTGGGACCGGCAACAACGGCAACCACGCCGTAGTAAGCGGTCTGCATGATGTTCATCAGGCAGTTCAGCACGGTGTAGGACAGGCCCAGAACCACAACACGGGCGGCCATAGGGGCAGTGCTGGTGTTGATAACCTCCAGCATAATGGCAACGGCCAGTATCCAACGGCCGTAGTACAGCCAGCCCTGGTTTTTGCCTTTCTTGCCCAGCTTGACTTTTTCAACGATGATGCCACAGAACAGGCTGACGACAAAGTCGCAGCTCTTGGCAATCAGCAGAGCGGTTGCCAGGGTGCTTGCAGGGATTTTCAGAACCTCGGTGGCGAAGGTGTTCAGGTACATGAAGCCGACCATGATGGACAGGGTCAGCAGAGAATAGGTACCCATGGTCCATATCTCTTTTTTCGTGCTTGTAGGCTGCATAACAGTTCCTCCTAACTTTCTCTCTTCCGGCTTCCCTTATTCCTGACCGCAGCAGCCAATGCGGGAGGCTCTGTACAGCTCTTCCCGGAAGGCGGGGGTCAGATAGGCGGGGTTGGAGTACATATAGCTGAACACACAGGGGCGGTCCGGCTTGGCATACTTGGCGGCAAAGGACCGGGCGGCGGCGCGGAGCTCCTCTTCGGAAGCAGTTTCGGGGTGCTCCAGCTCGTTGCAGACCACGGAGATGACGATCTTGTCGCCATAGTCACGCCACAGCTTGTCCGTATCGTTCATGGCCATGGGCGTCCAGGAGTCGAAGCCCGCGTCTACGAAGACGCCGCAGCGGGTCTCGCCCTTGCCGCAGGAGTGCAGCTCGATGAACTTGCCGCGGGAATGGACGTGATCGCAGAAGCGCTTCATCTCCGGCAGGAACACCTCTCTGGCCACGGCCTCGGAGAAGAAGGGGGCCATCTGGGAGCCCCAGTCGTCGTGGATGCAGAAGCCGGGAAAGTCGTAATACTGGCAGCACTTGTCAACGATGCGCATATACAGGGAGGTGGTCTCGTGGATCAGCTCCTTGATGGCGTCCAGCTGGTCATCGTCCAGCAGGGCCATGGCGGCGCCCTCGAAGGTCATGAAGGAAATCAGCCGTTCAAACCAGCAGCCGTTCAGCAGCCACAGGATCTTGGGACCGGAGGCCAAGTATTCCTTGTTCATCTCGGCGCTGCCTTCCCAATCCCAGCTGTCGATATCGGGGAAGTGGACATATTCCCGCCAGTCGTTGGCGTCATCGAAGAGCTTGCCCTCGCTCATGGAGCCGCCGGCCACATCGATGTACTTCCAGTTCAGGCCGAACATATCCTTGCCGCCGAATTTTTCTCTGGGAGTGGGGACCGCCTCAAAAACGAAGCCGCGGGCCACATGGTCGGGAATCACGGAGGGGCAGAAGAAGCCGGTTTCAGAGCCGTTCAGAATCCACAGGGCTTCCTTGTCGCAGAAGGTGCGCTTTGCCAGCTCCGTGGTGCTGATGGGATAGTTGAACACGGGAATGGTGCCGCCGCCGAAGGCCGGCATCTGGGCGACTACTTCCATTTCTTTTTCGTTGAAGGGAATTTTCATAACAGTCACTCCTTTTCGTGTGTGGCCGTTTTCCGGCCCGCTGCTTTTCTTGCTGGTTTCATTGTAGCATCCGAGGGCGCGAAAAGATACGGTCCAAGAGTACACTGCTTTTTCGGGGGAAGAATAGATTTTTGTTCCAAAAGTACAAAGCCGCACAATGTGCGACAAAAGGAATTGGTGAAAATTACAAAATAGGACTTCCTTTTTTCGGGGGAAAGTGATAAAATGAGAGCACATGAACAAAAAAGCCGTCCTCCCATTGGACAGAAAGGACAATGCCATGAAGCTCAGTATGTGGATCATCGCCAATTTGCTGGAATCCTTCGAGCCGGAAGTGCATATTCGCCGGGAATCCCCCCGGGTTCTGCGCAGCGCACGGCTGGCCTATGCCACAGACTGCGTGCTTGTTCAGCAGGACGGGTCGGACTGCTTGTACCTTTGGAACGAAGACAGTATCCGCCTGCCGGACCTGTCCGCCCGGGAGGGCTTCGAGCTGCTGCAAAGCCTGTTCGACTCCATGTTTGACTGGGAGGGCCGCATTTCCGAGGCCATTGAGCAGCGAAATTTCCGGGCGCTGGTGGAGGAAATGGGGGTCGTCTTCAAAAATCCCATCGCTTTGACGGATGCCAACCATGCGGTTCTGGCCTGCTCCGCCGCCTATGGCGCAGAAGCGGTAGACCCGGAGTGGCTGCATTTGAAGACCTATGGCTATTCCTCCTTTACCTCGGCCAAGGAGATCTCCGAGGCCAGACTTTCCTACCATATGGACGGAAAGGTCATTCGCTTCCGCTTCCCGGAGGGCAGCGGGATGTCCGACAGCCTGTCCATTTCCCTGTTTCAGGGGGAAATGCCTGTGGGGTATCTGACCGTTGTGGAGAAGGACCACCCCATGAATGACGGCCACATGCAGCTGATGGTCATGCTGGCCAAGGCCCTGGCCCCTGTGCTGAGCTGGGAGCAGAAGAGCAGTGAGCTGGGAAATTCCATGCTTCAGCGCTTTTTAGAGGGCGGGAGCCTAAGCGACGAGGGGGCGCAGCACTTCCTGGAGCAGCGGGGCTGGACGGAGAAGGACAGCTTCCGGGTTTATATTCTGGACCTGGACGGTTCGGAAGACAAGCCGCAGCTCCAGCGCAGCTACCGGCAGTATTTTGCGGCCATTGCGGCGGTGTTCCCCTGGGACCTCTCGGGGGTGCTGGAGGGGCGCTTTGTGCTGCTGGCCAACAACAGCCGGATGCCGGACGACTGCCGCAGAACCAAGCTGGAGGAGCTTCTGCGCGCCGCCCCGGTGAAGGGCGGCGTCAGCCTGAGCAGGCAAGGCTTCCAGCTGCTGCCCAAGCTCTTCGAGCAGGCGGAATATGCCCTGCAATCCCCCAAAGGAAAAAAGGGCTGCCTGACGGACTATTACTACCTGGCCATGGACCACCTGATTCGCAGCCCTTACGACCCGGACCGGTGTCTGGCCGCCTGCCAACCGGATGTGTATCGACTCTTCTGCCAGGATGAGGTGCTCTATCAGACCCTCTGGGCCTACCTGATGCAGGACCGGTCCGTCACCCGGACGGTGCAGATGCTCTTCGTCCACAAAAACACCCTGCTCTACCGCCTGCGCCGGATTGAAGAATCCCTGCAATACAGCTTTTCAGACCCCTACACCCGTTCCTACATGCGCTTTTCCTTCCTGCTGCTGGAACGCCACGCAGGCCTGGAAAAGCCTCCGGTACCGGCCTTTGAAATGCCGGAAGGATAAAAAATGGTTTTCGTAGGACCCCTCTCCTGACAAATACTTCTTGACTATTGTCATCTTCCACTCCGGTGTGTGCGGTGATTTAGACATAGTATTTCCCCCTAAAACAGATTTTGGATATTTCCGTGGTCTACTTTAGGGGGATCATATCATTTGGAAGCGCTGTGGGGTTTTTGTATGTTTCTGCTTAACCGATGGGCTCAAAATCCGCTGCGCCGTGCTTGCACAGGGGGCAGATGATGTCGTCGGGCAGCTCGTCGCCCTCGTAGATCCAGCCGCAGACCTTGCACACGAAGCCGTGCTTGCCCTCGGTTTCGGGCTTGGGCTTCACGTTCTTCTGGTAGTAGGTGTAGGTCATGGTCTCCGCGTCGGACATCACTCTGGCCTCGGTGACGGTGCAGATGAACATTCCGTGGGTATCCATATCCACATAGCTCTCCACCTTCAAAGACATGAAGGAGTTGATATACCGGGGCAGGAAGGCCAGGCCATTGTCGGAGCGCAGGACCTCCATTCCCGCAAACTTATCCACAGTCCGTCCACTCTGGAAGCCGAAGCGCTGGAACAGAGAGAAGGGCGCGGACACATCCAGGCAGTTGACGTTCAGCACGCCGGTCTTCTGGATGGTGTGGAAGGAGTAGTTCTGCTTGTTGATGGTGACGGCGATGCGGTTGGGGGTGTTGGTCACCTGGCTGACGGTGTTGACGATGAGACCATTGTCCCGGATGCCGTCGTTGGTGGTGACCACGTACAAGCCGTAGCCGATGTTGAACAGGGCCGTCAGGTCGTTCTTGTTGGCGGTGGCATCCTGCTGGGCCAGATACTCCTTGCTCAGCTCGTTGGCCAAGGCATCCACCTGCTTGGCAGAGGTCTCATTCAGGGCGGAGAGAATGCGGACGGTGGTCTCCGTAAAGGTCAGGTTCTTGCACTCCTCCAGCATCTTGCGCATGACCTTGGCGGCCAGAGGCGCCCAGGAGCCGTTCTCCATCAGGGCCACGGTGCGGTTGCGGAAGTTCCGCTCGGTCAGGTGGTGGATGAACTCCTTCATGAAGGGGAACACATCGGCGTTATAGGTGGTGGTGGCCAGAACCAGCTTGCTGTAGCGGAAGGCATCCGCCACGGCCTGGGCCATGTCGCACCGGGCCAGATCGTGGACGATCACCTTGGGGCAGCCGTTGGCGCGGAGCTTGTCCGCCAGCTTCTCCACCGCGGCCTTGGTATTGCCATAGATGCTGGTATAGGCGATGACCACGCCCTCGGTCTCCACGGTATAGCTGGACCACAGGTCATACAGCCGGATATAGTGACCCAGGTTTTCCTTCAGCACGGGGCCGTGGAGGGGGCAGATGGTCTGGATGTCCAGCGTGGCCGCCTTTTTCAGCAATGCCTGGACCTGGGCGCCGTACTTACCCACGATGCCGATATAGTACCGGCGGGCCTCGTCGTCCCAGGGCTCGTCCACATCCAGGGCACCGAACTTGCCGAAGCCGTCGGCGGAGAACAGGACCTTGTCCAATACATCATAGGTCACAATGACCTCGGGCCAGTGAACCATGGGGGCCGCCACAAAGGCCAGGGTGTGCTTGCCCAGGCTCAGGGTATCTCCCTCCCCCACTACGATCCGGCGATCCTCATAGCAGGTGCCGAAGAAGGGCCCCATCATATTGAAGGCCTTGGCTGAGGAGACAATGGTGGTCTCGGGGTAGAGCTTCATGAAGTTGCCTACGTTGGCCGCATGGTCCGGCTCCATGTGCTGCACCACCAGATAGTCGGGCTTCCGGCCCCCCAGGACGGACTGAATGTTGTCCAGCCACTCGTGGGTGAAGTTCTTATCCACCGTGTCCATAATGGCGATCTTCTCGTCCAGGATGACGTAGGAGTTGTAGGCCATGCCGCCGGGCACCTTGTACTGCCCCTCGAACAGGTCCACCTGATGATCGTTGACGCCCACATAGCGAATATCATTGGTAATAAACATAAGCAAGCTCCTTTTTATTCGAGATTGATTCTCGTTCTTATGTTATCACAAAATCTTCCGTTTGTATAGTGGCGAATTGCCAAAAATTCGGAAAAGAATTCTGTATAAAAAGGTCAGGTTCCCAAATTAAGTTGCCCCGGCGCAGAACAGCTTCCACGCCGGGGCCAAAGTTTACTTCACTGCGGTCTTCTTCCGCTTCTTTTTCTTATGTACAATCAGCACTGCGATGAGCAGCACCACTGCGGCTGCGCCTGCACAGGTCACGATCAGCGGAAGCGTGCTCTGCTTCTGCACCAGGGCCGCCCGGAATTCCAGGCCGACGACGGTGAAGAGCAGGTAGCTTCCGTCCTGGTCAGCTCCCGTTTCCGTCCAGCCGCTGCCGGTGTCCACATAGAGGGTGTAATGCTTCTCGCTGTCCGGCATACGCAGATGGATGACGTGGCTTTCCGCCCCGTCCTCGGGCACCGTAAAGGCCCATCCGGCCTCCGCGCCGCCCGGCAGGTCCGCGGAAATCTCCCGAACCGTCATGCTCTCACCGGCGGAGAAGCTGCCCTCTGCCAGGGCAACCGGCAGCTGCCCGGTCTCGCTGCCGGTGTCCGCAGCCGCCTGGAGGTCCGTATACTCGGCATAGACCGTCTTGTCGGCGCAGATGTGGGCCGGCTCAAAGTCTGCCCAGATGCCGCTGCATCCATCCTTTTCCGGAACCTCCGGAACATCCTTCAGCCGGTGGTTGTAGTCCACCCGGCGGGTATAGGTCTCGTCATCCGCCACGAAGGTGATGATCATCTTGCCGAAATACTCCGGCACGTTTTCCAGCTCCATGAAGCGGTTGTAGCTGATGGGCTCGGCGGAGCCGGCATAGCTGATGCCGTCAATGCCAGCCAAATCCTCGGCCTTTACGAAGACATTCTCCGTGCACTCCGGGTCATCGGACAGCTTGCCCGCAATGGCGCCGGTGTATTCTCCCGGATTCTCCAGGGTCACCAGTGCCCGGTTGCCCATGAGCTGACTGGCCTCACCAGCAATGCCGCCCACCAAATTGCCGCCGGACACATGGCACTTGGCCCAGTTGTCGGAAACCTGCTTCCGGCTCTGGCCCACAATGCCGCCCACATAGCTGGCATCCGGGGAATCCACCGTGCCGTAGCCCTCGCAGCCTACAATGGCGCCCAGGGTGGTCTTACCCACAATGCCGCCGGCGCACTGCTTTTTGACCGTGACGGTGCCCCGGTTCTGGCACTGGTACACCAGCGCCCGGGTACGGAAGGTGAAGTTCAGGGAGCTGTCCCCCTGGACGGTCAGGTCGTCCTCCGGGTCTTTGTCGTTTTCCCAGGACAGCGCACCTACAACGCCGCCGGCGTTGATGTCGGCGTTTACCGTGCCGTAGTTGATGCAGCTGCGAATCTTACCGGCAGAATCTGCCTCCAGGTTCTCCCCGGACACATCCTCCACAACATTTTCGTTTTTCTCCCGGCCGCTCATGACGTTGACCACCCGGCTCATCTGATTTGCCAGAGACTGCAAATCGCTGATGACCTGTCCGCCGTCGTCTGCGGCACTCTGGCTCACGGAGCTGATCTGCCAGACCAGATCGTTCATCCGGTCTCCCACCGTGCCGGCGGCAGCCCAGATGGCGTCCTTGTCGTTCACATTGATGTCCGGCAGCTCAATATCGTCCCCGGGCTTCCAGTCCGGATTGGGATCATCCACGGAGGTATTGTCTCTGACGACCTCCAGCATATAGTCGATAGCATTCAGCACATCATTCAAAGAAGCCTCCACCTGGACCAGGCCGTCCTGAATGGTACTGTTGGCATTCCCCGCATCGTAGGCCGCCCGGCTCAGAATGCCCTGGGCCGTATTGAGCTCCTTTTCCAGCTTTTGCAGGGTGTCCTCATCGTAGACCAGCATGTTGTTGGGCTCCATCTGGCCCAGCACGCCGCCGCCCTCCTTTCGGGCGTACACGTCGCCATAGTTCACGCAGTCCGCCATGAAGCCGCTGCTGGAGCCCGCCACGCCGCCGATATTGTAGCCCGTGTGCTGATAGCCCACATTGCCCTCATTCCGGCACAGCCGGATCACGCCGCTGCTGGCACCCACCACGCCGCCGATGTCGGAGCCGCTGATGCCGCCTTCATCGCTGGTAAGTCTGGGCACCGTAATGTCCTCAATGGACAGGGTTTCCGTAGCCAGCTCCGTGTTCACATTGGCCTTGTTCACGCAGTCGTACACGACGCCCGCATTCTCGCCCACAATGCCGCCCAGGACCTTGCTGCCCCGGATGTAGCCCTTCATGGTGCACTTTTCCACTCTGCCGCTGACCTCGTTCAGGCCCACAATGCCGCCAACCTGGCTGATGCCGCAGACAGCACCGAAAAAGCTGACGTTTTCAACGGTTCCGGCGTTGACGCCTGCAAGGCCGCCCACCTTGGTGGAGCTTCCGGAAGGGGTCACCCGGCCGATGATCTCCAGATTTTTGACCGTGGCTCCCTCCTGGATGTAGCGGAACAGGCCCCGGGCAGAGCCGTCCTGATTCACGACCAGGCCGTAAAGCTTGTGGTTTTGCCCGTCAAAGATACCGCCGAAGGTGGGGATCTGGAAATCCTCCATGTCCTTCAGGTCAATATCCGCATTCAGGATCACCTTCAGATTTTTGCTGGCGCTGTCCAGACGGCAGAGCTCTGCAAGCTTTTCCAGGTCCTCCGCCGTGGACACAGGGTACTCTTCATAAACCGTCTGCTCGGTGTCCTCTTCCGCCGTATTCTCCTCTGCCCGGGCACACAATGGCAGGAGCATGGCGGCAATCAGCAGCAGTGCAAGGATGCGCACAATATTCTTTTTCATTGCTTCGTCGCTCCTTCCTCTAAGGCGGGATGATCCTCCACCACCTCCACGTCACCGGTGGCAATGGAGGCATTGATCTGGCCCGTCAGGATACCGTTGACCTCTGCATCGATCACGCCGCTGATATAGCCCCGGACGCGGCCATGGACATGTATGGTGCCGCTGGCCGTGTGGACCTTCCGGTCCAGGCCGGGCATTTCAAAGCTGGTGCGCTCGATGATGGTATCGCCCAGCACCAGAATCTGGGGCAGCACCGCCAGAACCAGCACAATGGAGATGATGGTGCCCCGGCCCAGGCAGTCGCCGATGGTGGCGATGACGGGGTTGGTGGTCATCACGGCGATCAGGCTGCCGGCAGCAGCCAGAATGGTGCCGGAGGTGAAGATGGTGGGGAAGGAGGCGTTCAGCGCCTCAACAATGGCCTTCTTGGGAGGATACTGCTGTTTCAGCTCCGTATAGTGGCTGGAGATAACAATGGCGTAGTCGATGTTTGCGCCCATCTGAATGGAGTTGACAATCAGATAGCCCAGGAAGTACAGCGGCGTATTCTCAATGGCAGGCACGGAGAAGTTCAGCCAGATACTGCCCTGGATGACCAGGATCAGCAGCACGGGCAGGCCCGCCGACTTGAAGGTGAACAGCAGGATCAGCATAACAAACAGGGCAGACAGGATAGAGATCAGCAGATTGTCCTCTGCGAAGGAGGAGCTCAGATCCACGGCGCTGGTGCTGTTGCCAACCACATAGAAGTCGTCTCCGTAGTAGGATCGGACCAGATCGTGGACCTCGTCCAGGAAGCTCCGGGTATCGTCTCCCTCCTCGGGCAGGTCCAGATAGACGACCATGCGGCTGTAGTTATCGCTTTGCAGCTGGACCTTTGCCTGATCCAGCTGGTTGAAGAGGTCATCCAGGGTGTCCTGAATCTCTCCGCTGAGGGTGATGTTGCCGTCCTCCATCTGCTGTTTCAGGAACATGAACATATCAAACAGGGGCACCTTATACGCGCCAATGCCGTTGATCAGCTCGCCGTACTGGCTGTGGTCCGTGGCATAGGCGGTATAGAGCAGCTGGGCCACCTCGTAGTCCAGTCCCGCCAGCTCGGAAAGCTGCCGGGGCGTCAGAGCGTCGGTAAGCACATAGCCGTCCATGGCCTCGATATTGGCAAGGCCCATGGTGGATTTCACCCGGCTGTCCTTGTCCAGGGTCTCCAGAATGGCCCCCTCCTTCTCGTAGTCTCCGGAGGGCACCATGATGGCCACCATATTATTATAGCCGAAGGTATGCTTGATTTTCTGCACGGCAATCTGCTTCTCGCTCTGCTTGGCGGTGGTCAGATCATTGTAGGTATAGGCATAGGGGCAGCGGTTGGCGAAGATGCAGGCAAACACCGTAATCGCCACAAACAGAGGCGGCACAATGAAGCGGGTCTTCACATCGAACTTGCCGATGACTGTGATCTTGGGCAGCAGCTCCTTGTGCTGGGTCTTGTCGATCAGATTGGAGAACAGCACCAGCAGGCCCGGCATCAGGGTGAACACGGACAGCAGGCTCAGCAAAATGGCCTTGATCAGCACCACAGCCATATCCAGGCCAATGCCGAAGTGCATGAAGGCCAAAGCCCCCAGGCCGGAAATGGTGGTCAGGGAGCTGGAGGAGATCTCGGGGATGGCCTTGCTCAGAGCTTCGATACAGGCCTCCCGGGTATCCAGCGTCACGTGCTCGGCAGAGAACCGGTGGCAGAGGATGATGGCATAGTCAATGGCCAGGGCCAGCTGCAGCACCACCGTCACGGAGTTGGAGATGAAGCTGATCTTGCCGCACAAAAAGTTCGTGCCCATATTCAGCAGGGCTGCCGCGCCAAAGGTCATCACCAGCACCGGCACCTCCATATAGGCCTTGGAGGTCAGCGTCAGCACGACTACGATGATCACCGCTGCAATCAGCACGATGACGCCCATTTCCTTTGCCAGGTCCGCAGAGCTGTCCTCGCCCACGGTGGTGTCCACATAGCTGTCGTAGGGCTCCAGCAGTTCATTGATCTTTTCCATGGCGTCTATGGACACCTGATCCGTCTCCGTCCCATCGAAGCTCACGTCCAGCAGTGCCGCCGTGCCCCGGTAGTGGTCCTGGGTATTGTCAAAGGTCACCCGGGAGACGCCGTCCAGGTCTGCGATCTGGTCCGCCAGGGCCTGTGCCCGCTCCTGGGTCACATTGGTAATCATAACCCGGGCCGAGCCGTAGGTGATGAAATTGTCATTCATGACGGTCAGGCCCCGCCTGGTCTCCGTCTCCTCCGGCAGATAGGTGGTGATGTCATTTTCCACCTCGACCCAGTTCCGGGAGAACAGGCAGAACACCAGCGCCACCACATACAGCAGGAAAAACAGGTTCCGCTTGTCCACTATAAATGTGGCGA
Source organism: uncultured Clostridia bacterium (assembly GCA_945963595.1). GTDB lineage: Bacteria > Bacillota > Clostridia > Oscillospirales > Oscillospiraceae > Faecousia. The sequence continues at coordinate 18,042 of CAMFMO010000010.1, forward strand.
CCTTTTTAACGCCGCCGCCTTCGGAATTTTTTTCTTCTTTTGCCATTGCATTGGCTCCTTTCACGGGGAGTGTGATATGTGATAAATTGAGGGTTTGCAGAGTAAACGAATTGACAATTGACAATGAACAATTGACAATTATGGTGTCCCTTCGGGACAAATTAAAATTATTTTTGAATTATTTCCGAAGGAAATTCCTTAATTGTCAACTGTCAATTGTCAATTCGACAACCCCCAATTTGCGGATTCCCAGTCCAGAATCATCCTTTAGAATATCATAGAACCCGAAAAGAAAAAATAGGCAAAATGACAGATTTGACAAGAAAAGATTGTCGCTTTTCCTGCATTGCGGAAAAGGGAAAAATATGCTATAATGACTCAGATTTACAGTTCCTGAAAGGAGGCGGAGAAAATGGCGAAGGAACGGACGGAAAAGACGATTATGGATGCTTTTCTGACGCTTTTGAACCAGTACCCCCTGGATAAAATCTGTGTAAAGGACATCGTCTCTGCCTGCGGCATCAGCCGAAATACCTTTTATTATCATTATCAGGATATCTATGATTTGCTCCGGGCTACCTTTGCTTCCATTGTGGACCATGTGCTGCAAGAGGATGTGACCACCTGGCAGGAGAGCCTGCGTTCCTGCACCCGGTTCGCGCTGGAAAACCGACGGGCGGTGTACCATGTGTACCGCTCTGCCTATCGGGAGGATCTGGAGCGCAGTCTCTATAGGGTCTCCGAGGAGCGGATGGACCGGCTGATCCGGCACCTGACCGCGGGGATGGATGTTCCGGAGGAGGATATCCGCTACCTGACCCTGTTTTATAAGTGCGCCGTCACCGGAATCCTGTTGGAATGGCTCAACGCCGATATGCGGGGCGACGTAGACCGGGCCATTTCCCGCATGGGTGTTTTGCTGGAAGGGAGCCTCCGGCAGTCTCTGGAGCGGATTGAAAATAAGGAGCCATGAGGCGTTCGGCCTGAAGATGTGAAAAAAATGGGGCTGCTGCAAATAAGCCTTTCCATAGAGGCGGCGATTCGCCGCCCCTACAGGTTTGCTATTTTGCAGCAGCCCCATTGGGTTGCTTATGGCGCAATCAGAAGCACGGATACATCGTTTACGTTGGTCCCGGTGGGGCCGGTGATAATCAGACCGCCCACGGAGCGCAGCGCGTGATAGCTGTCGTTGTTGTCCAGCGCGGTCTCCGGGCGGATGCCGGAGGACAGCAGCGCGTCATAACTGTCGCCGTCCGCATATCCGCCGGCCGCGTCTGTTGGGCCGTCCGTACCGTCGGAGCCCAGACTGAACACGGCGGCGTGCAGCCCCTGCAGACCCTTTGCGGCAGCCAGAGCAATCTCCTGGTTTCGTCCGCCAAGGCCGGAGCCCTTAAGATGCACGACGGTTTCCCCGCCCGCCAGAAGGGCGAGCTTTTCGTCGGTATTCCGGTGGGTTTCGGCAATGGAAGCCAGAAACGCTCCGGCTTCCCGGGCCTCACAGGTCAGGCAGTCCGTCAGAATTATGGGACGGTAGCCCCGGTCTGCGGCCGCCTTTGCCGCGGCGGCGCACAGCTGCCGCACGCTGCCCGTTACCTGCACCATGGAATTGGGAAGCGCCTTCGGCGTCTCTTCCCGCAGCAGTTCCCAGCCCCGGGCGGACAGGGGAAGCGCGTACTTCTCCGCAATTTCCAGAGCCTGAGCGCAGGTGGAGCTGTCCGGGCAGGTGGGGCCGCTGGCAATCATGTCCACGGCGTCCCCAACCACATCGGAGAGCGCGACGGTAAATACCTGAGCCGGAGCGCAGCGCAGCGCGAAGCGTCCGCCTTTCACACCGGATAGCCGTTTGCGAATGGTGTTGATCTGCGCGATGTCGCAGCCGCAGGCAAGCAGCGCCCCAGTGACGGACTGGAGTTCCTCCGGTTCCACCAGAGGCTGTTCAAACAGGGCGCTGGCGCCGCCGGAGAGCAGGAAGAGCACAGTGTCCTCCGCACCCAGACCGGACACCAGATCCAGGGCTTCCCGGGTAGCCGCGAAGCCTGCCTGGTCCGGCACGGGATGGGCGGCCTCCCGGCAGAGAAGACCCGGCAGGGGACCGGCGCTGTGGCCGTACTTGGTGATAACGATGCCCTTTTCAACACGGCTGCCCAAAACCCCTACGGCGGCCTCGGCCATCTGCCAGGCGGCCTTTCCGACGGCAACCAGGCGGATGCGGCCCGGTGCGAAGGAATGCGCTGCCAGGGCCTTCCGTACCGCCGCTTCAGGCCGCACGGCGGCCAGCGCCTGGGCGGTGATGCCGCGCATATCTTCATAAAAATGTTCCTGCATATGCGTCTCTCCTGTCAAAAGGGCGGCAGGGAAGAATTTCCCCGCCGCTTTTGCTGTTATCCGGGAATATAAGCGCTGGCGGTAAAGAGGATGGTGGATGTGCTGGTGCAGCTGATGATGGCGACCAGAATACCGTTGATGATACCGGCCAGGTAGGGATTGTTGGTCTTCTTGTAGATCTTGCGGGCGACAATGGGGGCTACAATCAGAATGCCCACGATGGCGTAGGTCCAGCCCACGGCGGACTTGACGGAACCGTTGGGATGCCACATGGAGTAACCGGTTGCAGCGAAGACGCCGTACTGAATCAGCAGGATGATGATGGTGCCCAGGGCATTGCCTACGGCCACAACGGCGGTGTTGACCCACTCGTGCTTGCCAAGTTTATTGTAGCGGAAGCTGTTGGTTGCCATGGAGTTGGGGATGTAGTACATCAGATAGTAGGGCAGGGCGGCCAGAATGTACTTCCACTTGCCGGAATCAAAAGCACGGGCCGCGAAGGTCCAGAACCGGAAGTCCACGGTGAAGAAGTAATCCGCGATGAATACCCAGGCATAGGAGGCAAGAGCAACCAGTACACCCAGACCAATGGTCTTGCCGACGGTGCCCCTGGGCAGGAGGATGCCCCGTTCATGAAGATCAAAGCCGGTCTTCTTGCCGTGGAAACGGTAGCTCAGGTACATGATGATCAGGCTCACGACGCCGCTGATAACGCCCCAGATGCCAAGAGCCTTGGCCTGCACGATGGGCAGCAGAGGATCGATGGCGCCGGTGTTGATCCAGGTGGCCACAGGGAACAGTGTTACGGCGGAGACAATGCCGCAGACCAGAATGGCACCCCAGAACCAGAGCTTGCCGGCCTTATCGGGCGCGGGCAGAGGCTCTACGGTTTTGGAAGCCTTCAGGCAGGCAAAGGTTCTGGTGTGGTCAACCAGCACATAAACCAGAGCCACAGCGAAGACGAACATACCGGCCAGGCCCAGAGCGGTGAACAGCTCCTTCAGAAAGCCCAGCTGATTGGAAGAGGACAGGGGATTGGGCGCATCCAGGGATTCCTGCAGGAAATTGCAGGTCAGACCGGTGGAGATGGGGGACAGAACGAACCAGGAGTGAATCTGGGTGGGGGTGTAGAGGGCCCGGCGGGCGGTGCGGCCGTCAATCTCACGAGTGTAGATCTTGCCGACCTCCACTTCTTCAGTGGCCTCGGCGGGGTCATCGCCAAAGTTTACAAAGGACTTGGCGCGGTCGGTCTTCCAGTAGTCTCTTGGGGCGTTGTACCAGGGCCCGTGAATGGCAGAGCCGTGATACTCGAAGTCATCGTAACGGGCGGCGATCAGGCACACGTCCCGGTTGCCGTAGTAGTTGATCCAATTGCCGTCATCGTCCTGATAGGTGGGATCCGTACCGGCAATGACCATGGCCTTGATGTCGGCGCTGCCGCCTGCCCCGGCCCATTTGACGGCGGAGGTGCAGCACTTGCCGCCCATGGAGTGGCCGGTCATGCCCAGCCGTTCGGCATCCACATAGGGCAGCTTGGAGAGCATCTGCAGAGCGTTGTAGGAATCTGCGAAGTTGTCCCGGACCTCGGAGGAATCGCCATGGCCGTACATATCCACGGCAATGACTACCATGCCGCGGCGGGCCAGCTCCATAGCGGTGGAGGACTGGCTTTCCTTGGTCTTCCACCAGCCGTGGACAACCACAACGCCGGGGGCGGGGTTCTCCTCGGTAGCGCTGTCGGGCTTATACAGCAGGGCGCTGAGGGTCAGGCCCGCGTCGGTTTCCGTTTTGATTTTGGTAACGGTGACTTTGCCGAAGTTTGTCATCAGAAGGTTGGCAAAGATCATGCTGATCAGCATCATGGCGATGGAGATGGCCAGCAAACGTTTGGAATGGTCCTTAAACCAGGTTTTCATTTTGTGCTCCTTTCTTTCTGCTGAGGCTATGCTTTCTCTTTCAATTTCGGAATGCAGCCGATTCCATCAGGCAGTACCAGAATTTTCTCCCGGGCAGGAAGCAGCTCGTCTGCTTTTCGGACTGCCGTTTCCAGGTCCGCTGCCGCGATCAGCCCCATTTTTTCCACAAAGGGGGCCGGGAGGGTGCTGACCAGAATCACGGGGTGTTCCGCCATGGCCTTGGCCATAATCTGGGACTGCCATTGATCCTGCCGCGTCTGCTCCATGGGAACGCTCCGGATATCGGATAGAATCTGATTCGCGTTTTGTCCGGACGAGAAGGTGTTGTAAAAATCCTCGCCTCCGTGTCCGTCTTCACAGGCGGCGCACATGATGATAACGCCGCCGGACTTTGCCACAATATTTGCCGTGGAAATGGCCTTGACGGCCTGGTAAATATTTTGATCCAGGGGATAGCCGCCGTTGCCGGTAATCACGATCCCGGCGGGATCGGAAACTTCAACACGGCACAGGCTGTTTACATAATCCGTTCCCGCGCGGTGGGCCTGCTCCAGATCGCCGGCGAACGCGGCAACGGTTTCGTGGGCGCCGTTGATGACGGCGTTTACGATAAAGCGCAGTCCGGCACGTCGGGCCCCCTCCACCATATCCCGGTGAATGGGATTCTGTTCCAGGCTCCCGCTGTGGGCGTAGGGACTGTCAATCAGCGCGGCGCTGTGGTTGGCGTATACGGTCTGTGTGGAACAGACGCCGGGCAGTACGCTTTTTCTTCCGCCGGAAAATCCGGCAAAGAAATGAGGCTCGATAAACCCTTCCGCGACCAGAAGATCCGCCTGGGCTGCCAGGGCGTTGACTCGCAGCGGCGCGCCGGAGGGCAGAACACCCAAATCAACGGTGGGACTCTGCTGGCAGTCATGGATTACGATATGTTCCCGGCGGCAGATTTCCGGGCCAAATTTCCGGATCAACTCCTCCCGGGTAGTGCCGCGGTGGCATCCGGTGGCAATGAGAATGGTGATCTCTGCCTCCGGATTTCCGCGCCGGATCTGGGTCAGCATATGCGGGACGATTGCCTTGCTTGGCACAGGGCGGGTGTGGTCACTTGCCAGCAATACAATTTTATGCTTTCCCTTTGCCAGCTCCCACAAAGGGGGACTGCCGATGGGATTCTCCAGGGCCTGGGCTACCAGTGTATCAGCGGGAGCCGATGGCTGTTTTTGAGAAAGACCGTTTCGGGCAACGGCAAGGATCCGCGCGTCCGGGATCTGGGCTGTAATCTCGCCGTGTCCATAGGGCAGTGCAATTCTCAAACGCATCTCCTCCTTCTTTTGTATCGCCGCCGCAGGCAGCGGCGCCTTGTGCCCGCTTCGGTTGCTGAAACCAATATAACACAAAACACTCTGGAAAAATATATTACTGAAAACAAAATTAGCTTAATAAATTCGGCTTGCATGCCATATAAAAAATGCATGTGCGCATTTGTATAGAATTCACAAAATGTTAAAACATGGGAGTATTGAAAAAGGCCGCCGTTTCTGGCGGCCTGGGGTCATTCGTTGTGCAGCCCCTGGTAGAAGGTCATTGCCAGGTAGAAAAAGCAGGTCTGCCCCAATTTTCTGGGATCGTAACCTGTGCGTTCGGCAATGCGGTTCAGCTTATATTGCACGGTGTTCTTGTGCAGATACAGCTTCTCCGCCGTCTGGCTGATAGAGCCGTTGCAGGCGTACAGGGTTTGCAGCAGCTGCATTTCCTCCCGGAGCTTTTCCTCCGGGATATCCTTGAACAGCCGCCCCAGGAATTCCCGCTGAGCCTCCTCCGAGACCTCGTTGGAGACGATTTCCAGCAGAATATCGTCGTAGAATACCAGTCCATATCCGCTGAGCGCGGCATGCAGTGCCCGACGCGCTCTGGCACAGGCCTGCTTGAGCTGGCCGCCGGTAATGGCGCGGCTGTCGATGCCGGCCACCAGCCGATGGCCGCATTCCTGTTCTACGGCCTGCCGGATCTGCTCAATCAGGGCGCGGACCTGACTGTCCGGCCGCTGGGTCAGCAGAACTACATAGCTGCCGCCTGTGCTGCCGCTGAGGTTCCGGGAATCCTCCCGCAGAATACTGCGGATGCGGTGGTCTGCCCGGGCGGTCTCATCCTCGTTCATGATGGACCCCGGGGCACGTTCCAGCAGGGCAAGACGACGGGGAATATCCATCCGGATCCCGAGCCGCTGTCCTTCATCGGTCATGGCCTGGGTCACATCTTCCGGATCCTTGGTCATCCATTCCTGCAAAAAGCGGTTGCGGGCCTGCCGCTCGTTGTACTTCTGGTCCTTCAGGGCATTCTCCATCAGCAGGATCTCGGTCATCCGTTTTACCACTTGCCCATAGCGGATGACCTCCTGCTCCTTTCCCGTAATGCCGACGACCCCAACGGTGACGCCGTCCAGCTCCAGAGTCAGATTGATGCCGGAACGGGTGCCCGCATAGGTGTTGTCGTCCGGGACGGACATTTCCTTCAGTCCGTCCCGCAGCATCCGTTCGGACCCGCCGTGAAAATCTCCGATTCGCATGGGATCCGTACAGGCGATGATGTGGCAGGTCGTATCCATAAAGGTAAGATCTTCGCCGATGATCTTCTTCATCTCGGTGACGATGCTCATAGCTGTGGACTGGGTGATTTTCATTCCGACAGGCCTCCTTTTTCGGGATTATACCACAATTTCCGGAACCTGACCAGCGGGAAAACACGTTTTCTGACCGGAAGGATGGCTCAGCCCTGCGCTTTTTCGGTTTTTGCCCATTTGCCTAGGGCGTTTTTCAATTTATCTTGCTTTTTCCGCCGCTTCATGGTAAAATAAACAAAATTATGCATATGGAACCTCTGAATAAACCGTCTGCGGCTGGGAAACGAATCTTTTTCGCCCGCGCCTGCCGATTTGAGCAGAGGTTCCCAGAGAACAGGAGGTATCTCCTTTGAAGCGGATCAAGCGTGTGCTTTTCATGCTGCTTTTTGCGGTTTTGCTTCTGCCCCTGCGGGCGCAGGCTGCCAGCGCGGCAACCCGGCTGGACTATACGGCGACCATCAATGTGGACGGCGAGGCTCTGGTGAGCCTGACGCTGAACCTCCATCTGGAAGCCATCAATCAGAACCTGACCTACCCTTTGCCCGGCACGGCGACCAATATCACCGTCAACGGCGCCTCCCCCGCCACCAACAAGTCCGGCTCCCTGACCATCGTCAGTCTGGCCCGGGTCACCGGCGGCCAGCCGGGGGACTATGTGGTCACCATTTCCTACAGCCTTCCCAAGGTGGTCACCGTGGCCATGAAGACCGACCCGCTGAACAAAAGCAAGCAGATTGTGGACAAGGACAATCTGAAGCTGGAGCTTCCGCTGCTCAGCGGCTTCGCCTATCCCATCAGCGCTATGAACTACACCATTACCCTGCCCGGTGAATTCACCTCTACCCCGGATTTTTACAGCACCTATCAGCAGAACGGCCTTGCCTCGGAGCTGAACCTGCTCTACAACGGCAATATGCTCACCGGCAGCAGCAAATCCGGCTTTAACGACCATGAATCCGTTTATATGACCATGACGCTGCCCCCGGATATGTTCCCCGGCGTCAGCACCTACCAGCGCACCGGCAACCCGGAGCTGGTGCCCATGGGCATTCTGGCAGGGACGGCCCTTTTGTACTGGCTGCTCTTTCTGCGGACCTTCCCCGCCAGGCGGGAGAGCTGCACCATCCCTCCCGAGGGCATTACCGCCGGAGAACTGGACTGCCGCCTGTTCCTGAAAGGGGCGGATCTGACCACCATGGTGCTCTGCTGGGCGCAGCTGGGCTATATCCTCATTCAGGTGGACGGCCGCCGGGTGCTGCTGCACAAGCGCATGGATATGGGCAACGAGCGCAGCCTCTTCGAGGTGCGGACCTTCCGCAGCCTCTTTGGAGACCGGCGGGTGGTGGATGCCTCCAGCCTGGCCTACGCCAAGACCCTGCGCAAGGCAAAATCCATGATTCCCGGCGAAAATACAATCTGCCGCTCCACGGAACGGCAGCGGAACATCTATCGCTATCTGCTCTGCGTCAGCCAGGTGTTCTGCGGCATCTGCATGGCGATGAATATGACCTCCATTCTGGCGCTTCAGATTCTACTGAGTCTGCTGTTTGGCGCACTGGCTGTTGTCACTGCCTGGCAGCTGCACAAAGTGGCTTACTGTACCATTGGCCGGGACAAAGCCGGGCTCATTACCGCCGGGGTCAGTCTGCTGGTCTGGCTGATCATCGGCCTGATCGCCAAGGCCGTCTGGATTTCTCTGGCGGAGTGCGCCGGGCAGATTCTTCTGGGCTTTCCCGCCGCCTGGGGCGGGCGGCGCTCTGAGGTCAACCGGCATGAGGTAGCCCAGCTCCGGGGGCTGAAGCACTATTTGGCCCATATGCCTGCCGAGGACGTGCAGCGTCTGCTGGCCGCGGACAGCAGCTACTATTTCCGCATGGCCCCCTATGCCATGGCCCTTGGGGTGCTGCACCCCTTTACTTTGGCCTTCGGCAAGCGCAAGCTTCCCCAATGCCCCTATATCGTTACACGGGTCCAGGGCAGCCGCAAGGCTGAGGACTGGGAGACATTGCTAAAGGACCTGACCTCCCGCATGGATGCCCGGGCCAAGCGCATGGAAATGGACCGCTGGCTGGCCGTCCGGTTTCGGTAAATATGATATCCACTCCGGCTGCGCTTCATAGCGCAGCCGGTTTCCGTTCCAGGGGAATTCCAGCGCGGCGGAGAAGAGACGAATTTCCTTCTCTCTGGCCCGGCTGCCATACTTGTGGTCTCCCACCAGCGGATACCCTCGGGAAGAAAACTGAACCCGAATCTGGTGGCTGCGTCCCGTCTCCAGAAAAACGCGCACCAGGCTCTCCTCCCCGGCCCGGACCACCTGATAGCGCAGCGCCGCAGGGCGCACCCCGGCGCGCTGCCGCTTGACAACATAGACCTTGTTCTTCCGGCTGTCCTTCCACAGCAGGTCCTCCATGCGGCCCGTCTTCTCCTCCGGGCAGCCATGAACCAGGGCGAGGTACTCCTTTTTCAGCTGCCCCTGGGCAATGAGGGCGCCAAGCTTTGCCGCCGCCTGCTTGCTGCGGGCAAACACCATCAGCCCGCCCACGCCCATGTCCAGCCGGTGTACGGGGAAGAATTCCCCCGGCAGTACCTGCGCCAGAAGCTGCGGCATTTCCTTTTCCGAATCCACCCCCACAGGTTTGATGCAGATCACAAGATCCGGGGTTTGGGTGATAATTTCCATAGATGATCTCCTTTGGATTTTCTACTAACCTTCCCCGATCATACCATACTCCCGTAAAATTTTCCACATTTCATTGCAAGTTTTGAAATTATCTGCTATACTGTATAAAAATACATTTTATTGAAGGAGATTCTACCCATGACCACGGAAGAATACCGGAAAAAGAGGCCCCTGGCGATTTTTCTGCATTACTTCAAAAACCATCGGCAGCTGTTTGCCGTTGACATCACCTGCGCCCTGCTGATTGCGCTGATCGATCTGGCCTTTCCCCTGGCAACCCGGGCCAGCCTCTATGACCTGCTACCCAACGGAAAATTCGGCGTGTTCTTTGCCCTGATGGGCACCTGCCTGGCCTTTTATGTACTGCGCAGCTTCCTGAACTATATTGTCTGCTACTATGGCCACACCTTCGGCATCCGGGTGGAGGCGGACATCCGGGCGGACCTGTTCCGGCATATGCAGGACATGAGCTACGACTTCTACGACGCCAACCGCACCGGTCAGCTCATGAGCCGCCTGACCTCGGACCTGTTTGAGCTGACGGAGCTGGCCCACCATGGCCCGGAGGATGTGCTCACCTCCTCTGTGACCATCATCGGCGCACTGGTCGTCATGGCCACCATCCGCTGGGAGTTGGCTCTGGTGGTGGGCATTCTGGTGCCCATTTTTCTGTTCGTCATTATGTCCATGCGGTCTTCCCTCGGCAGCGTCTCCGTCGGGGTGAAGCAGAAGACCGGACACATCAATACGGAGATCGAATCCAGCCTCTCCGGCATCCGCACCGCCAAGGCCTTTGGCAATGAGGATATGGAGATCCGCCGATTCGATGCTGCCAACGAGATCTTCAAAACCTCCAAGCGGGCCTTCCACAAGGCCATGGGCCGGTTCAACAGCACCATGGAGCTCTTCCTGACGGTTCTGAACGTGGTGGTCATCGCGGTTGGCGGCTTCATGATCATGCAGGACAAAATGGACTATCGGGATCTGGTGACCTTCAGCCTGTATATCGCCACCTTTGTCAACCCCATGCGCAAGCTCTCCACCTTGTCCGAGATGTTCGCCAACGGCTTCGCGGGTCTGAACCGCTTTGTAGAAATCATGCGCACCGAGCCAACCATTCAGGATGCGGCGGATGCCAAGCCTCTGGAAAACGTAACAGGCTCCATTCGGGTTGACCACGTCAGCTTCACCTATGACGGCACGCTGCCGGTGCTCCACGACGTGAGCCTGGACGTGGCCCCCGGGGAGACCGTGGCCATCGTCGGCCCCTCCGGCGGCGGCAAGAGTACACTCTGCCAGCTGATTCCCAGATTTTACGATGTAACGGAGGGCAGCATCTCCATTGACGGCCAGGACGTGCGGCACATTCAGCAGCACAGCCTCCACAAGGCCATCGGCATTGTCCAGCAGGATGTGTTCCTGTTTGCGGACACCATTTTGGAAAACATTCGCTACGGTCGCCCCGATGCCACGGATGAGGAGGTAATCGAGGCCGCCAAGCAGGCGGAGATCTATGCGGATATCCAGGCCATGCCCAAGGGCTTCCAGACCTATGTAGGCGAGCGGGGCACCCTGCTCTCCGGCGGCCAGAAGCAGCGGGTGGCTATTGCCCGGATTTTCCTGATGAATCCCCCCATTCTGATTCTGGACGAGGCCACCTCCGCCCTGGATTCCGTAACCGAGGCCAAGATCCAGCGGGCCTTCGACAACCTGTGCCGGGGCCGCACCACCCTGATCATCGCCCACCGTCTGAGCACCATCCGCTCTGCAAGCCGCATCATCTCCATTGCCGACGGCCGTATCACCGAGTCCGGCACTCACGGGGAGCTCCTCCAAAAGGGCGGGGTCTACGCAGACCTCTACAACACCCAGAACGCCCTGGCGCTGGAGGCGCTGAAGCAATAACGGCCCATAAAAATGCCCGCCCCTTTTTCGGGGGCGGGCATTTGGCATATCAACAGGTTTTCGGAATTGGCTTAGTACATTCCGCCTGCCTGACCGGCAGCGGCGGCTGCGGCGGCATCGGCAGCGGGGTCGGGCTTATCCACAACCAGGCTCTCGGTGGTCAGCACGCAGGAGGCGATGGAAGCGGCGTTCTCCAGGCTGGAACGGGTGACCTTGGTGGGGTCAACGATACCGGCGGGGATCATGTCCACATATTCCTCGGTGTAGGCATTGTAGCCGTAGCCAACCTTACCGGAGGAACGAATCTTCTCGTAGACCACAGAGCCGTCCACGCCGGCATTCTGGGCGATCTGACGGATAGGAGCCTGCAGAGCGGTAGCGATGATGCGGGCGCCGGTCTTCTCGTCGCCGTGCAGGGTGGCAACCAGTTTCTCAACGGCCTCAATGGCGTTGACCTGAGCGGTGCCGCCGCCGGCCACGATGCCCTCTTCCACAGCGGCGCGGGTGGCGTTCAGAGCGTCCTCAACCCGCAGCTTCTGCTCCTTCATGGCGACCTCGGTCTGAGCACCGACCTTGATGACGGCCACGCCGCCGCTGAGCTTTGCCAGGCGTTCCTGGAGCTTCTCGCGGTCGTAGTCGGAGGTGGTGGTGGCAATGGCGGAGCGGATCATGTGGGCACGCTCCTTGATGGCCTCGGCAGTGCCGTCGCCATCGACGATGGTGGTGGTGTCCTTGGTCACGACGACCTGACGGCAGTGGCCCAGGTCATTCATGGTGGCATTGGACAGCTCCATGTTCAGGGTGCTGGAGATCACGGTGCCGCCGGTCAGCACGGCGATATCCTGCAGCATCTCCTTGCGGCGGTCGCCGAAGCCGGGGGCCTTAACGCAGACCACATTGAAGCGGCCCTGCAGACGGTTCAGCAGCAGGGTGGCCAGAGCATCGCCTTCCACATCCTCGGCGATGATGATCAGCTTGCGGCCGGACTTGACAATGGGCTCCAGAACAGGCAGAATCTCCTGAATGTTGGCAATCTTCTTATCGGTGATCAGCAGGTAAGCATCGTCCAGGACGGCTTCCATCTTGTCGGTATCGGTGACCATGTAGGGGGAGATATAGCCCCGGTCGAACTGCATGCCTTCCACCACGTCCAGGCCGGTCTCGGCGGTCTTACTCTCCTCGATGGTGATGACGCCCTCGGTGCCGACCTTTTCCATGGCCTCGGCAATCAGCTTGCCGATGGAAGCGTCGCCAGAGGAGACGGTGCCAACACGGGCGATGTCCTCGGAGCCGTGAACAGGCACGGAATTGGCCTTGATGGCCTCCACAGCGGCGGCAACGGCCTTCTCAATGCCTTTGCGCATGACCATGGGGTTTGCGCCGGCGGACAGGTTCTTCAGGCCCTCACGGGTGATGGCCTGGGCCAGCAGAGTAGCGGTGGTGGTGCCGTCACCGGCCACATCATTGGTCTTGGTAGCGACCTCGCGGATGAGCTGTGCGCCCATATTCTCAAAGGCATCCTCCAGCTCGATCTCCTTGGCGATGGTCACGCCATCGTTGGTGATCAGGGGAGCGCCGTATTTCTTACCCAGAACCACGTTGCGGCCCTTGGGTCCCAGAGTTACCTTAACGGTATCGGCCAGCTGGTCAATGCCGGACTGCAGCTTCTTGCGAGCTTCCTCGCCGTAAACGATCATCTTTGCCATAACGCATTACCTCCTCAGTCAGTGACGACAGCCAGAATGTCGTCCTGCTTGACAAACTTGTAATCAACCTTATCCAGGGTCAGATCGGTGCCGGTGAACTTACCGACAACCACCTTGTCGCCAACGGACACGGTCATGGTCACGTCCTTGGTGCCGGGGCCTACGGAAACGACCTCATACATTGCGGGCTTTTCCTTGTTGCTGGTGGCCAGCAGAATGCCGGATGCGGTGGATTCCTGTGCTTCGTGTGCTTTCAGCAGCACATTGTCAGCCATGGGTTTCAGCTTCATAACAAATTCCTCCATGTGTGCAATACTTAGACCGCCGGGAAGTGTCCCGGCTCTTATCTACTTGCTTAGCACTCTTCCTTTCTGAGTGCTAACATATCATAGCGCAGTTGGTTTAAAAAAGCAAGAGTCAAATTTGGTTTTTCCGTAAATAAATTATGAATAGGCTTTGGCCGCTCCTGCACCCGGCCTTCCGGCCCCTCGGCACGGCCAAAAAAGGAGGCTGTCCCGCAGGACAGCCTCCAAAATCTCACTTTGCAAATTCCACAGCCTTGGTTTCCCGGATGACATTGACCTTGATCTGGCCGGGGTATTCCAGCTCGGATTCGATCTTCTTGGCGATATCTCGGGCAAGCAGGATCATGTTGTCCTCGGAAACAACCTCGGGCTTGACCATAATCCGGACTTCCCGACCGGCCTGGATGGCATAGGACTTCTCCACACCGGGGTAGGAGCTGGTGAGCTCCTCCAGCTTCTGCAGCCGGCGGATATAGTTCTCCACGTTCTCTCTGCGGGCACCGGGGCGGGCGGCAGAGATGGCGTCGGCAGCCTGAACCAGCACAGCAATCACCGTCTTGGGCTCCACATCGCCGTGGTGGGCCTCGATGGCGTTGACGATGACGGGGTTCTCCTTGTACTTCCGGGCCAGGTCCGCGCCCAGCTGCACGTGGCTGCCCTCGACCTCGTGGTCAATGGCCTTACCCAAATCATGCAGCAGGCCTGCGCGCTTGGCCATGGCCACATCCACGCCCAGCTCTGCGGCCATCAGGCCTGCAATGTGGGCAACCTCGATGGAGTGATTCAGCACGTTCTGGCCGTAAGAGGTGCGGTACTTCTGGCGGCCCAGAATCTTGATGAGCTCCGGGTTCAGATTGTGCACGCCGGTTTCGTAGCAGGCCCGTTCGCCCTCCTCGCGGATGGTGCGGTCCACTTCCTTGCGGGCCTTTTCCACCATATCCTCAATGCGAGTGGGGTGAATCCGGCCGTCTACAATCAGCTTCTCCAGTGCCAGTCTGGCAACCTCCCGGCGGACAGGGTCGAAGCTGGAGACGGTAATGGCCTCGGGGGTATCGTCAATGATCAGATCCACGCCGGTGATGGTCTCCAAAGTCCGGATGTTCCGGCCCTCCCGGCCAATGATGCGGCCCTTCATCTCATCGTTGGGCAGGGGCACCACGGAGACGGTAGTCTCTGCGGCGTGGTCCGCTGCGCAGCGCTGAATGGCGGTGGCGATGATCTCCCGGCCCTTTTCCTCGGCCTCGTCCTTCAGCTGCTGCTCGATCTCTTTGATCTTCATAGCGGCCTCATGGCGGATATCGTTCTCAATGCTGTCCAGCAGATACTGCTTTGCCTGGTCCTGGGTCAGACCGGACAGCTGCTCCAGGGTCTCCAGCTGCTGCTGGCGAATCTTCTCGGCCTCGGCCTGGGTCTGGGCGGCATTGGCCAGACGCTTGTTCAGGTCCTCTTCCTTGCGCTCAAAGGCTTCGGTCTTTCGGTCCAGGGTGGTTTCCTTTTGCTCAAGCCGGCGTTCCTGTTTGGTCAGTTCGGCACGGCGCTCTTTGACTTCTCTGTCGTGTTCTGTGCGGGATTTATGGATTTCGTCCTTGGCTTCCAGCAGCATTTCCTTCTTCCGGTTTTCACCGTTTCGGATGGCTTCGTTGATCAACCGAGTAGCCTCTGCTTCCGCAGAGCCAATCTCCCGCTCGGCAACCTTCTTCCGATAGAGGATACCGCCGGCAAAACCGGCGCCAATACCGATGAGAACGCCCAGAACGATTGCAAGAATCGTATACCATTCCATAATTCCACAACGCACCTCCTTCCAAAAAATTGGCGCGGCAGGGTGCGCAGCGGCCCATGTGAAATTGAGATGATTTTGGCAAAACGCCATTCTATCGCAAAACGCCACAAGGCGCAAAACGCAGCTCCCGGCTTTCGCGCCGGTAAAGGAGGCCGTAAAAAACGTGTCATTCCGAGCCAGTGCATACACTGGCGCGGGAATCCCCCGGATTTTCAATATCTTAGATAGAAAATCCGGGATTCTTCTCCTAACGGGAGATTGCCACACCAGTGACATCGGTCACTGGTTCGCAATGACAGCATTATTCAACAGCCTCACATCAAGTCTTATTGTATCGGCACGAAAGACAAATGTCAAGTAAAAATCAGCAAAAATTCCGTCCAAAGCCGCCTCATCTTTGACACTATTGTTCAACCCGCCCCGGCCGTACTACGGAAAACACGCTGGTATTTTCCGTACTCCTATGGTATAATGGGCAAAAACGAAAGGAACTTCGGCGATTATGAATCTGAAATTGTTCGGCAAGGCAGCACTGAAATGCTGTCTGGTGCTGCTTGCGTCCATTTTGGCGGGGATCGTGCTGATGAGCTGTGTATACATGCTTCCCACGGGGCGGATGCTGACCCAGGCAGACAGGAGCCTGCCCATCTTTGAAAACGAGGGTACCAGCTTCTGCTGGGCCCCGGAGGAGAGAAGCGCCCGTCTGGATGGCTTCACGGATGCCATCATGCTGCAAACCGCCGTCTATGTCCAGGATGAGAATCCCATGAAGGCCGCCATGCGCAATGACCGCATGGAGTTCTCCGAAGGGAAGCTCGACCCTGCCGGCTCTCTGAAACAATATGTCTATGGAAACCGCTCCGGCTATGTGGTGAGCTACGCCCGGTACTGGCACGGCTACCTGCTCTTTCTCAAGCCCCTGCTGCTGTTCTTCTCTCTGAGCGATATCCGGATGATGAATGCAGCCTTCCAGCTGATTCTGGCCGCCGGGGTGCTGCTGCTGGCTTTCCGGAAGCAGGGGCTCCGGCTGGCGCTGCCCATGGGCCTTGCTCTGCTGGTGATCAATCCCATCTCCACCGCCCTGAGCATGCAGTTTTCCAGCATCTACTACCTGACGCTGCTTGGGCTTCTCGTTATGCTCCTCACGGAAAGCTGGGACAGGCCCTGGGGGTATCTGGTATTCCTGTTCCTCGGAATCGGCACCGCGTTTTTTGACTTTCTGACCTATCCCGCCTGCGCCGTGGGTATCTGTCTGGCCCTCCAGGCCCTTATGAGCCGGGCAGACGGAAAGACGCGTCTGCTGAAAACCATTGGCTCCGGCGCGGCCTGGGCCTTCGGCTACGGCGGAATGTGGAGCGGAAAATGGCTGGCCGCCAGCCTGATCACCGGAACCAATGTGCTGCGCGACGCCATGGAGCAGGCCCAGTACCGCAGCGGAGGCGAGGTCACCGCCGCCGAAGGCGGGGTCAATGCCACCTTCGGCGCCGTCCTCAGCCGGAATCTGGGCGTCCTCGCCAATCCCGCCGCCGCAATCCTCGTTCTGGCGCTGACTGGCATGCTGGCGTGGCTGCTGGTCACAAAGCGCTGCCGCTTCGCGGTGGAGCGGTCAAGCCTTCTGAGCCTTGCCGTTGCCTTCGCCGTGCCCTTCGTCTGGTACTTCCTGCTGCGCAATCACTCCCTGGTCCACTGCTGGATGACCTACCGGAATCTCTCCGCCGCCGTTTTCGCCCTGAGTGGAGGCCTGTGCTTCGGGCTGAAAGGAAACGGCTTCCCCGAAAATTAATTTTCCCCTGAAAGAGGAGCCCCACACGCAACACCCCCGGGAACACATTTCGGTGCTCCCGGGGATCTTTTATTGATTATTGGATTTTTGTGGGGTCCGGCATATAGACGTTGATATCCACATCCCCCTGGATGCCGGGAACCCGGCCGGTGCAGGTATACTGCCACATTTCCACCCGGAAGGGATAGGTCATATAGTTCTGATACAGGGCCAGCCAGAAGGGATAGTCCTCCAGCTCGGAAAGATACAGGCTGCTCTCCGCCAGATGCCAGTTAAAGTAGACCATGGGCGTGTAGCCGAAGTCCACCATGGTCTTGCAGAAATGCTTCTGCATAGCGGTCAGGGTCTCGGCGTCCACATTGTTGGTCCGGGCAGTTTCCACCCCCACCCGCTCCCAGTCCAGGACGATGGGCATGGTCAGCTCTGTGTCCCCCAGGATCTTCATAAAGAAGAAAATCTCGTCGTCCACCTCGTCAACGGTGGTGGCCTGGGAGAAGAAGTAGGCCCCGATTTCCAGGCCGGCCTTCCTGGCCTCCTCCAGATTCCGGCGGGCATAGTCGTCCTCCACCATGTTGCCCGCCTGTCCGTAGCCCCGGTAGCCCAGGCGGATCATGGCAAAGCGGATGCCGGAGGCCTTCACCTTCTGCCAGTCGATGAGCCCCTGGAAGGAGGATACGTCAATGCCGGGGTAGCTGTCCTGCTGGGTGCAGAGCAGGTAATTGTGGCTGCTAAACTGGAAATCCCGCCTGTTGTAGGGGTTCTTTTCCGGCGGAACGGTGGGCATTTGGGTCTCTTCCGTGGGGGGCTCTTCCGGCGGCTCCTCCTGCTCCTGCTCCCGCTGCTGCTGCAGCAGCGGCTCCGGGTCTGCTATCTCCCGGGTGCCGGTATCATAATAAGGAATGCAGGCAATGAGCATCCCCATAAGCACCAGCGCACTGGCCATGGCCGCAAGAATCATGACCAGCTCCGATTTCATAGGCTTTCCGCGTTTCTTGGCACTGTGCTGCGGCTTCATAGGCTGCCCCCTCTCCGTCAAAGTTTTGCCCTATTTTATCATATTTCCCCAGGTTCGCCAATAGCATTTTAAATTTTTTACAAATTGGCATTCTTAAACAATCCGTTAATTCTGCGGCAGCAGTGTTGAAATTCCCAAAATACACAATATAATATGGGTAATGATTTTATTTTCCTTGGGGAAAAGGTGGATATTTATGAGCAAATTTTCTCTCTGGCTGCACCGGGCCGGCGCGCGCATGAACGCAGGTCTTCGCAGCTTTATGTCCGGGCGGTATGGCTCCGACCGGCTGAACATGGTCATTCTCTGCGCAGGTCTTGTGGCCAGCATTCTCTCTTCGCTGTTCCGGAACCTGAATGCGCGGATGATTTTCCTGGTCCTGAGCTATGCGCTGATGATCTGGGCCATTTTCCGGGCGCTTTCCCGGAATACCTACAAGCGTTATCAGGAAAACCGCAGATTTCTGTTGATTTTTGACCGTCTGAAAGACCGGAACAACCGCTATTTCAATTGTCCTAAGTGCCGTCAGACCGTCCGCGTCCCCCGGGGGAAGGGCAAAATCTCCATCACCTGCCCCAGATGCAGGGAGAAGTTCATCCGTAAGACTTGAACCGAATCATTTTCCGGGAACCGCCGCAGGTTCCCGGATTTTTGTTTTCTGCGGGAAAATTTCCTGGTTTGTCTACTAGCGTACATCGATCCCTTTTGAGAGAACAATATTTTCAGAAATTTTCATATTTCCACGTTTTTGCCTTCTTTTCTTCAGAAAAACATTCCGTTTTTTGAAAATTTTTATTTACATTTTCTGAACAAAATGGTATACTGTTTCCAATTCGCACCCAAAAGGCGAACCGCCGTTCTCAATTCCCTAACATTCTTAAGAAAGGAAGACATTACTATGAAACGGAAATTGACCCCAAAGGAAACCCTGGCCGTAGCAAGTCTGCTCTTCGGCCTCTTCTTCGGAGCCGGCAATCTGATTTTCCCCGTACATATGGGACAGGCTGCCGGACGGAACTATGTAGTAGCCTCTATCGGCTTTGTCGTTACCGGCGTAGGTCTTCCTTTGCTGGGTGTGGCCGCCATGGGCTTGAGCCGCAGTGAGAGCCTGGCCCAGCTTGCCGGGCAGGTGGGCCAGGGCTACGGCCGCTTTTTCACCGTGCTGCTGTATCTGACCATCGGCCCCTGCTTTGCCATCCCCCGGTGCGCCACCACCTCCTTCACCGTAGGCGTGGAACCTCTGCTGGTCGGCAATGACAGGCTGTGGCTGCTTGGGTTCTCGCTGGTTTTCTTCCTGCTGGTGCTTTTCTTCTCTCTGCGGCCCAGCGGCATTCTGACCTGGGTAGGCCGGGTCATCAACCCGGTTTTTCTGATTCTTCTGTCCCTGCTGGTGATTGCCTCCTTTGCAAACCCCATGGCTTCCGTGCCCCAGGTAGCCCCGGAGGGGGACTATGTCACCCAGCCCTTCTTAACGGGCTTTTTGGAGGGCTACAACACCATGGATACCCTGGCAGCCCTGGCCTTCGGCATCACCATCGTCCAGGTTCTGCGGCAGCTGGGCCTGCGCCGCCCGGAGGACATCGCCAAAGGGACCTGCCTGTCCGGTGTGTTCAGCTGTCTGCTTATGGCTCTGATTTACGCCCTCATCACCTGGATGGGTGCCCAGAGCCGGGGCGCTTACCCCCTGAGCGCCAACGGCGGCATTGCTCTGGCGGACATCGCCCACCACTATTTTGGCCGGGCCGGTCAGCTGATTCTGGCCGCCACGGTAACCCTGGCCTGCCTGAAAACCTCCATCGGTCTCGTGACCAGCTGCGCCGAGACCTTTCGTCTGCTGTACCCGCGCATCGGCTATAAGGCCTGGACCTGGATCTTCAGCCTGTTCCCTCTGGCCATTTCCAACCTGGGCCTCACCACCATTATCAGCTTCTCCCTGCCGGTGCTCATGTTCCTGTATCCCTTGTCCATCACCCTGATTCTATTGAGCCTGCTGGGCGGGCTCTTCGGCCGGGACCGCCGGGTATTCGTCAGCGTAACGGTGCTTACTCTGGCCGCTGCTCTGCTGGATTTCCTCGCCGCCCTGCCCAAAGGCGCCAAAAGCATCCTGCACCTGGAAGGACTGCTGGGCTGGGCCAACAGCTATATTCCGCTGTTCTCCTATGGCCTGGGCTGGCTTCTCCCCGCCGCACTGGGCCTGATGATCGGCCTGACACTGCGATGGCGCGCCTCCCGTTAACCTTTCTTTTGGGGAGGGGGATCACCGTTAGCTGAGACTGAGGGGTTATACCGCAGAACCCCTCCGGCCCTAACGGGTCACCTCCAGCAGTGCATTAAGAGGCCGTAAGCCGCTTTTGCGGCAACGGCCTCTATACCTTTCAGGGGAGGCTTTTTCCCAGTAAATCGTTCCAGAACTATCGATTTGGAATTGACATCCCATTCAACACCTGCTATACTGATTTCATAAGCTCCTCCCCTCTGCGTCACGGCTTTGTAGGGCGGGGCAAATAGAAAAGCAGGAGGCAAACGGTATGTTATTTCAAATCTACGGAGACAAAGCGGGCTACCAGCTGCTGGGTTGGCTGCTGGTGTTCCTGGGGCTGATTCTCACCAACGAGATTGCCCGGCGCACCAAAAAGGGCGGCATTTTCTTCTTCCTGGCTCTGCCGGGGGCACTGACGGTGTACTTCATCGCCGTGGCCGTGGGCGCTGCCATGGGCGCAGGCTGGGCAGTGAATAACCCCACCTATCTGTACATGAACAGCTGGTTCCACTATGCCAAGCTCTATGCCGCCACCATCGGCTGCATCGGCTTCATGATGATCAAGTATCAGTGGGGCATCGGCAAGAAGGACTGGTTCAAGCCCTTCCCCTTTGTCATCGTTGCCATCAATATTCTTATCGCCGTGGGCAGTGACTTTGAGTCCGCCATTAAGGGCGCCCTTTCCGTGGACGGCTGGTGGCTGTCCAGCGAAAACGTCTGGCTGTACGGCGGCTGGTGGAACTGGCTCAACGGCATTGCAGGCCTGCTGAACATCTTCTGCATGACCGGCTGGTGGGGCATCTACTCCTCCAAAAAGAAGGACGACATGCTCTGGCCCGACATGATCTGGCTGTACATTCTGGCCTATGACGTGTGGAACTTCCAGTATACCTATCTGAACCTGCCTACCCACGCCTGGTACTGCGGTCTGGCCCTGCTGCTGGCCCCCACCGTGGCTGCTTCCCTGTGGAACAAGGGAGGCTGGATTCAGAACCGTGCCAATACCCTGGCCATCTGGTGCATGTTCGCCCAGGTATTCCCCCTGTTCCAGGACCGCAGCGTGTTCACCACCATCCCCGTGCTGTACGCCGATGGCTTCATGGATGCCGCTGTCCGTCCCACCGCTGCGAACCCCACCGCCCAGGGCGTGATCTCCGTGCTGTCCCTGGCCATTAACGCACTGGCTCTGGCAATCATCATCCGCCGGGCCATCCAGCAGAAGAAGAATCCCTATAAGAACGAGATCTTCACCGATACCCGGGACTTCCAGCTGGCCATGGAGCGTGCGGAGTAAGGCCGTTCTCCGCTCCCAATAAATCAGAAAATTCCCCGGCGCTCGGGCTGTCCGAACGCCGGGGATATTTTGTTACTTCTCCAGATATTCCGGCACAAGCTCCGTCAGCTTCTCGGCCAGCTGGGCGTGGCCCTTCCGGGTCAGGTGCATGAAATCAACGGAATTGAACTGGCAGAAGGAGGCATCCAGGAAATGCACGCCTAAGAGCTCTGCGGCGGCAGCATAGTATTTTGCCAGCGCCTGAGAGGTCTCCACCGCGCCCTTGCCCATTTCCTCGGCGCAGGCAGAGGTTTCCACGCCTTTGCCGATGGGAGGCGGAGCGATGATAAGTACATTGGGCTTCTTGCTGGGTGCCCAGCAGTCCACAGTCATAGCCTTGCGGACCAGCCGCTCCATGCCTCTGCCAACCTCATAGGCTGTGGTATTTAGCCGCTGCTTGGAATCGTTGGTGCCCAGCATGATGACGAGCAGGTCCACATACTCATGGCTTTTCAGCAGGGCATACACATAGGGCAGCACAGCCATATTCTCATTGATGGGGTCTTCAAAGACGGTGGTCCGGCCGGACAGGCCCTCCTCCGTCACCAGGTACTCCGGCCCAAGGGCCTTTTGCAGCAGGCAGGTCCAGCGCTCGTCCTCATTGAAGCGAATGCCGCCATCCGTGCAATCGGCGGGATCTGCGCAGTAGCCGTGGGTATTGGAATCGCCGATACAGAGAATGTGCTTTTTCATAGGATGTTCCTCCCAAGCGTTTTTCTTCCAGTATAGTCAATGGCGGACAAAAAAGCAAGCAAAAACCATTTGCCTTTTTGATGGGGGCTTGCTATAGTAGAGAAAACCTTTTAGGAGCGGACCATGAAAACAAAGCATTGGATTCTGATTTTGGTGTTGGCTCTGGCTCTGAGCCTGGGGCTTGGGCTGTGGCTGCTGCGGCCGAAAGCGCCGGAGAAGACCGTAACGGTGGTGCAGGACGGAGTGGTCACCCAGGTGCTGGACCTGGGCAAAGACCAGATTTTGGAGCTCACGGGGGCCAACGGGGGCACCAACACCGTAGAAGTAAAAGACGGCAAGGTGGCCGTAACCCATGCCAGCTGCCCGGACCACATCTGCATGGCCATGGGCTGGTGCGACAGCGGGCTGCCCATCGCCTGCCTGCCCAACGGGCTGATTCTGTCCTTCCCCAGCAGGGACGGCACAGACGGCTGATAATTTCCATTTACAGCTTGCAAAATGATTACAAATAGGTTACAATCCTTTTGCCCTCGCGAGACGGGATCTAAACAAGGAGGCCGGAAGGATGCGTTTTCATTTCTGCTCTATCTGGCAGATTCTTTGCCAGATCGGCGGCTTTGGCTGCTAAAAATTGACCTTTCGCGCCCCGGATTTCCGGGGCGCTTTTTTGCGGTTTTGATTGTAAACCACTAAAAATATTTGGTTGACAAGCAAAGAAAGCCATGGTAACGTGACTGCGCAAAAGCCTTTCCCTCCGGGGAAGGTGGCTCGGCGACAGCCGGGACGGATGAGAGGCGTTCCGCGCGGGAGCCCTACAGGAAGGAGGCACTCCATGGCAACCAAAGATCAGATTCTTTCCCTGCTGCTGTCCTGCCGGGGGAGCTACCTCTCTGGGGAGGAGCTGGCCCAGGCCATTGGCATTTCCCGGGCGGCGGTGTGGAAGGGCGTGAAAGCCCTGCGGGAGGCGGGCTTTCCCATCGATGCCCAGCCCAACCGGGGCTACCGGCTGGAAACGGGGCTGGATATTCTCTCCGCCTCGGGCATTCAGGGGCTCCTGAACCCCGGACTGCCCCTGAAAATTCAGCTGCTGCCTACGGTGACCTCCACCAACGCCCTGCTGCGGGAGCAGGCAGAGAGTGGCGCGCCGGAAGGGACGGTTCTGGTCTCCGGCAGCCAGAGCAAGGGCCGGGGGCGCCTGGGCCGAAGCTTCTTCTCCCCGGCGGACACCGGCGTCTATTTAAGCATCCTGCTGCGGCCGGACTATGAAACCCCATCCCGGGCTGCCGCCCTGACCACTCTGGCCGCCCTGGCCGCCTGCCAGGCCGTGACGGACATTGCCGGGCACCAGGCAAAAATCAAATGGGTCAACGATGTATTTCTAAAGGGCAAAAAGGTGGCCGGGATTCTCACGGAAGCCGCCCTGTCCATGGAAAGCGGTGCCGTAGACTACATCGTGCTGGGCGTGGGCTTCAACCTGTATGCCCCGAAGGAGGGCTTCCCGCCGGAGCTGGCGAGCGTTGCCGGAGCCATTCTGGACACGCCCCGGGACAACGGAAAAAACGCCCTGACGGCGGCATTTCTGAATCGCTTCTGGGCGCTGTATCAGGCCCCGGAGGGCTATGAACAGGAATACAAACGGCACTGCATGGTGCTGGGCCGGGAGGTACTCATCATCACCGCCCAGGCAGAGCGCCCTGCCAAAGCAGTGGACCTGGACGGCCAGTGCGGCCTGATTGTGGAATATCCGGACGGTACCCGGCAGACTTTAAAGGCCGGAGAAGTTCGTATTCGAGAGAAGAAAGGATAGATACATATGGAAACGAAGAAAATGAAAACCCTGGACATGGTGTATATCGCCCTGTTCGCCTGCCTGATGGCCATCTGCGCCTGGATCTCCATTCCCGGGCAAATTCCCTTCACCCTGCAAACCATGGGCGTCTTCCTGGCAATTGGCCTGCTGGGTGGCAAGCGGGGCACCATCGCCGTGCTGGTGTATATTCTCATGGGTGCCGTGGGCCTGCCGGTATTCTCCGGCTTTGCCGGCGGCCTGGGGAAGCTCTTGGGCATGACCGGCGGCTATATTGTGGGCTTCCTGGTGTCCGCTCTGCTGATGTGGGCCATGGAGGCGCTGTTCGGCAGCAAGAAGTGGGTACTGCCCGCGTCCATGGTCGTGGGCCTTATCGCCTGCTATGCCTTCGGCACCGCCTGGTTTATGGTGGTCTACACCGGCTCCAAAGGGGCCATCACCCTGGGTGCCGTGCTGGGTATGTGCGTCATTCCCTATATCATCCCGGATGCCGTAAAAATCGCCGTAGCCCTGCTGCTGACCAAGGCGCTAAAGCGGTTTGTGAAGTAAGCGGTTTCACAAATTTTTCGCAATGTTTCGCTGTTTCTCCGCCTTGACATTCCGGTGGAAACCCGTATAATAATGCTGTATCATACTTTGGTATTATTCACGAGGAGGATGTCCTGTTATGCCGCCAAAGGCAAGATTTACAAAACAGATGATTGAAGACGCCGCATTTGAGCTGGCGAAGCAGCGCGGCATTGAGGCCGTGGCTGCCAGAGAAGTGGCCAAGGCGCTGAACATGACGGTCACCCCGATTTTCGGCAGTTTTACCAACATGTCCGAGCTGAGGCAGACGATTTATGAGCGGGCAAAGGCAGAATTTCAGGCATACCTTCGTGGCTGCCTGGACTACACGCCGTCCTTTCAGGCCTACTGCCTGCGCTGGGTCTGTTATGCAGCAGAAAACCAGAATTTATACAGGTTTCTTATGCAGCGGATGTGGACGTCCGAGGACAAGCGCGGGGTGCTTCCGGAGCTGGAAGCGCCGCTGCTGGCAGAGCTGACGGAGCTCTTCTCCCTGTCCCACGAGGCCGCATCCGAGCTGGTTGCCCATATGCTGATCTACAGCGGCGGGCTGTGCACCCTGCTTCAGCAGGGGAATATGCCCCTTTCGGAGGCAGACATTTCTCACAGGCTCAGCCAGCTGTGCGGCAGTCTGGCCGTGGCCGGGAATCTGGCCGCCGGTACACTGAACGCCGCCGATGCCGAACGGCTGTACCGCGCCGCAGAAATAAGGCCGAAACACGCATAACGAAGGCAGGAGCTGCCGGGATTCTCTCCCGGCGGCTCCTTTTTCTCTTTCTTTTCCCTTTCTTCTGTGCTATAATCTGGAAAAAGGTCAATTGGGGAGGGAAAATTATGGAAACCCGAAAAAAAGTGCTGCATTTTTTGCCCAGAAATTCCTTTAGCGGAGCGGAAAACGTGGTATGCCAGATGATTGCCCTGTTCCGCGGGGAGATGGATATGTACTACTGCTGCCCGGAAGGCCCCATCCGGCAGGCCCTGGAAGAGCGAAACATTCCCTATCTTCCCATGGCTGCCTTCTCCGTGAAGGAAGTCCGGCGGCTGATCCGGCAGGAGCACCCGGATGTGATCCATGCCCATGATATGCTTGCCTCCGTTGTCTGCGCCGCAGCCTGCGGCAGGACGCCCCTGGTCTGCCACATCCACAACAACAACTTCGACTCCCGGGGTCTGACCCCCAAAACGGCCCTGTTTTACTTTGCGGCCAAAAAGGCAAAGCACATCTTCTGGGTGTCCTCCTCAGCCATGGACAGCTTCTATTTCCATAGAGCCGTGGCAGACAAAAGCTCCGTCCTGCGCAATATCATCGACCCTCAGGCCCTTCGGAATCAGGCTGCAGCGGCGGACCGCCGGGAGAAAAGCCATGCGGTGTTCCTGGGCCGGATGTCCAAGCCCAAAGATCCGCTGCGGATGCTCCGGGTTCTGGAACAGCTGGCAGTTCTCCTGCCGGACCTGAACGCCCTGGTCATCGGCGGCCCGGACGTGGCAGACCCGGAGTTGGAGCAGCACTTCCGCAAAAGCTGGGAGCACAGCCCCGCCCGGGACCGTATCCATTTGCTGGGCTTCCAGTCCAATCCCTACGGGCTGCTTCAAAACACCCGGGTTCTGCTGATGACCTCCCTCTGGGAGGGCACGCCCATGAGCGCCCTGGAGGCCATGGCCCTGGGGGTGCCCATCGTCAGCACACCGGTGGACGGCATGTGCCAGCTGGTGGAGCCGGGAAAAACCGGTTTTCTGGAGGAAACAGATGAGGCTCTGGCCCGGCGCTGCGCCGAAATCATTCGGGATGCAGCCCTGCGGCAAAGCCTGTCTCAAAACGCCGTGGCCCGGGCGGAAGTCCTGCTGGATGCCGAAAGCTACAAGCAGGCCCTTCGTGAGGCCTACGGAACAGGAGGTACACAATGAGAATCGTTCAGATCATCCCAAGCTTTGGCATGGGCGGCGCGGAAACCATGTGCGCGGCCTTGAGCCGCCAGCTGCTGCTGGACGGCCACCAGGTTTCCGCCATAAGCCTTTCCGGAGAGAAAACCGTCATAAGTCAGCGGTTGGAAGCATCCGGTGTGCCCGTCTACTACCTGGACAAGGCCCTGGGCTCCGGGCTGCAATGCGTTGGGCAGCTGAAAAAGCTGCTGAAAACCCTCCAACCCCAGCTGATTCACACCCATCTCCACGCCCTGAAATACGCGGCTCTTGCCTCTTCCGGGGTTCCCATCGTCCATACCATCCACAATCAGGCCGCCCGGGAGGCAGTCTTTCTGGACAAACAGATCGGCAAATACTGTTTTTGCCGGGGCCGGGCCCTGCCCGTGGCCCTGACCCGGGAAATCCGGCAATCCGTTATGGATGTCTACGGCCTGCCCGAAGAAAAGGTAAGCCTGGTGCCCAACGGCATCGACCTGAGCGCCTGCCACGAAAAGGAGGACTACGCCCTCCACTACCCCGTAGAGATTCTCCACGTGGGCCGGTTCTTCCCCCAGAAAAACCACGCAGCCATTCTGGGCGCAGCTGCCCTTCTGAAAAAGAGGGGCATTAACGCCCGCATCCACTGCTACGGGGACGGCCCTCTGCTGGAGCAGACCCGCCAGGCCGCTCAGGAGCAGGGGCTGGCGGGGCAGGTCCTCTTCGAGGGCGTCACCTCCGATGTGTTCACCCCCATGTCCCAGGCGGACCTGTTCGTTCTGCCCTCCAGCTGGGAGGGGATGCCCATGACCATTATTGAGGCCATGGGCACCGGCCTGAGCGTCATCGCCTCCCGGGTAGGCGGCGTGCCGGACATGGTGACGGACGGCGAGAGCGGCCTGCTCATCGAGCCCACCGCCGAGGCCCTTGCTGCGGCCATTGAGAAGCTGGCGCGGAATGAAGCCCTGCGGCAAAGCCTGGGCAAAAAGGCCCGGGAGGAGGCCCAGCGGTTTTCCCTGCCCGCCATGGCCCGGGGCTATGAAGCTCTCTACGCCAGTGTAACGGAGGGTGCACCGCTGTGAATGTTCCAAAAATCGCCCGGGAAGGGCTGCGCTCCGTCGGCAAGCTTTTCAGCCCGAAGGGGGCCCAAGAGGATACTCTGGAAGCTCTGTGGCCCGATCGAGGCGGCAGCTGCATTCGAAACCGGGGAAAAAGCTGGCTGGAAGCCCAGGTGGACCTGAGCATCATCATCCCCTGCTACAACAATGCCCCCTATCTGCACGGCTGCCTGGATTCCGTGCTGGGGCAGAAAACGGGCTACTCCTTTGAGGCCGTGGTCATTGACGACGGCTCCACGGATGAAACGCCGGAGATTCTAAAGGCCTATGCAGCGAATCCCCGCGTCCGCCTGCTGCGGCAGGAAAATCAGGGGCACTCCGGTGCCCGAAATGCCGGACTGTCGGTCTGCCGGGGAAAATATCTTCTCTTCCACGACAGTGACGACACGCTTTTGCCCGGAAGCATCCAGGCCCTGCTGGACTGTGCATTTCAAAATGACGCAGACATTGCCATTGGCGGCTATGTCTGCAAGGACGCCGCCGGGAACCTCACCCCCGGGAAAACGTATTCTGCCGGTCCCGTGACGGACCGGGAGCGCATCCCCGGCATGACCTGCGGCAAGGCCTTCCGGCGCAGCCTATGGGCAAAGCTTCAATTTCCCCTGGGCTACTGGTATGAAGACTCCGTGATCTCCCAAATTCTGCTGCCCATGGCCCGGCGGATCTACGCAATCGACGCCCCGGTATTTGCCTATCTGCTGAACCCCCAGGGCGTCTCCGCCGCCTCTCAGGGCAGGCCCAAATCCCTGGAAAGCCTCTATGTCACCCGGCGGCTGCTGAAAGAGCGGGAATTCTTCGGCCTGCGCTATGATCAGGATGCCTATACCCACTTCCTGCACATGGTCCTGCTGACCTACCATAGAACCCGGCTGCTGTCAAAGGACGTGCCCTATGCCGTCTTTCTGTGCCAGCGGCAGCTGCAAAGCACCTATTTTTCCGGCGTTTCCGCCCCGGAAAGCTATGCTTCTCTGGCGGAAAGCCTGGAAAAAGGCCGGTTCCGGAACTATCTCTGGCTGTGCGAGACCCTGTGGCTGAAAAACCGGATGGGAGGCTGAGACCGTGAAATTCTACATTGCAATTCCCGTCTACAAGGCGGAGGCATTTTTGTCAGACTGCGTCAGCTCCGTGCTGAGCCAGACCTGTCAGGATTTCGAGATCGTCCTGGTGGACGACGGCTCTCCGGACGGTTCCGGCAAGCTGTGCGACGAATTTGCCGCCCGGGACGGCCGGATTCACGCCATCCACCAAAAAAATACGGGTCCCTATGGAGCCCGCAGAACGGCGATTCACTTTATACTGAACCACGGCAGCCCGGAAGACCGGGCAGTCTTTCTGGATGCAGACGACAGCCTGAAGCCGAAGGCTCTGGAAACCCTAACCCGGTGCATCCGGGAGACCGGGGCGGACCTGGTGTTCCTGGGGGAAGACCAGGTATATGAAGGCAAAGTGCTGCGTCCCTTCCCCAGGGACATGGCCTATATCGGCACGGTGACGGACCGGCGGCAGCTGTATAAGATCGTCTTTCAGGACGGCTGGTACAATCCTCTGTGGAAAAAGGTCCCGGCCCTGTCCCTGCTGCCCCGGGAGGACCACCCGGAATTCTACCCCGTCCGCTTCGGCGAGGACCTGCTGCAAAGCATCCCCCTGTACCGGGACTGCCGGAAGGCGGTCTTCCTGCCGGACAGCCTGTACAACTACACCCAGAACCCCAACTCCGCCACCAACGGCCTGGGGTATGAAAAATACCGGGTAACCTCTCTGGTGCCGGAAACCTGCTGGAATTTTTTGAACAGCCAGAATGTCTGGAATTCGGAGGATTTTGAAGAATACATGGGTTGGCTCCGGCGGCTGACCCGGTTTCAAATTTGGCTGGTGGTGAAGTTCGCCACCTCCGCCACCAACCGCTGCGCGCTCCTGAAAGCCATCTCCCAGGACGGCTTTTACGCCAAGATCATCGCCACAGCCCCCAAAGAAGACCGCTGCCTGACCCTGATGCAAAAAGGGCGCTACCGCGCCCTGTGCACCGTAGGCACCGCCATGCGGAAGCTGGGAGATGTGCGGAGATGGGTACGTAAAAAGCTCCCCTGAAAGGTATAGTGGCTGTTGCCGCTTGCGGCCTACAGACCCTTAATGCACAGCAAGACTGAGGGATTCCTTTCAGGGGAGGCGTATCACCTTGCCCGGAGCTCCCAGAAGGCCACGGCACTGGCGGCGGCTACGTTCAGGGAATCCACTCCGTGATACATGGGGATTTTTACGGTATAGTCGCAGCGGGCAATGGTCTGCTCGGCCAGGCCGTCCCCCTCGGTGCCCAGAACCACGGCCAGCTTCTCCTGCTGCCGCAGAACAGGCGCATCAATGGACACGCTGTCGTCCGTCAGTGCCATGGCGGCGGTGGCAAAGCCCGCCTCTTTCAGGATTTCCGGCCAATTCTCCGGCACATAGGCCCAGGGCACCTGAAAAACCGTGCCCATACTCACCCGGGCGCTGCGGCGATAGAGAGGGTCTGTGCAGCCGGAGGTCAGCAGCACCGCATCCATGCCCAGGGCAGCCGCGCTGCGGAAAATGGCCCCTACATTGGTGGGGTTCATGACGTTTTCCAGCACCGCCACCCGGCGGCAGGTAGCGAGAATTTCCTTCGGCTCCGGCTGCCTGGGCCGCAGCATGGCGCAGAGCATCCCCCGCGTCAGCTGGAAGCCCGTGAGCTGGGTCAGGATGGGCATTTCCGCCGTATACACCGGTACATCCCCGCACCGGGCAATGGCCGCCTGGGCCTCCTCATTGCAGTGGCTCCGCTCCACCAGCAGGGAAACCGGCCTGCACCCGGCGTCCAGTGCCCGGCAAATCACCTTGGGACTCTCGGCAATGAACATCCCCTTCTTGGGCTCAAAGCGGTTTAATAGCTGGGCTTCCGTCAGCCGGGCATACACGTCCAGCTCCGGGGCGTTAAAATCCGTGATTTCGGTAAATTCGATCATGGTATTTCTCCATATGTTTTTGTTTTCGGCAGCACCGCTTTCTTCCGCGGCGCTGCCTTTATTATATCGCAGCGGGAATTGGCTGTCAAATAGGGAACCTCTGATTCAAGCGGCAAGAGCTGGTGACGAGGGATTTTGTCTCAGACGAAAGTTCTGAAAGTGGAGGAATCCTGTATGGATTTCCCACTTTTAGAACTGCACGGATGGGGCAAAAGGCCCGTCATCCAGCCGAAGACGATTGATTCAGAGGTTCCTTAGGTATCTTTTTCCTTGCAATGCGCAGAGGCGGGGGGTATAATGAGGGAAAATAAACTTCACAACCAAGGATGGACTGCTATGAATGTCACCTTACAGCACCTGACCAAGCGATTTCCCAACCGGAACAAAAAGCAGGGCGGCGAGGTTGTCGCCGTGGACGACTTTACCTATGAGATTCCCGATGGCAAGCTGGTGGGTCTGCTTGGCCCCTCGGGCTGCGGCAAGAGCACGACGCTCTACATGATCTGCGGCCTCCAGGCCCCCACGGAAGGAAAGATTTTCTTTGGGGACAAGGACGTGACCCAGCTCCCCACGGAGAACCGTGGGGTGGGTCTGGTGTTCCAGAACTATGCCCTGTACCCCCATATGACGGTTTTGCAAAACATTCTCTTCCCTCTGGAAAACCTGAAGGGCAAGGACCGGCCCGGCAAGGCGGAGATGGTTCGCAGGGCCACAGAAGCCGCCAAGCTGGTGCAGATCGATTCTCTTCTGGACCGGAAGCCCAGTGAGATGTCCGGCGGCCAGCAGCAGCGGGTTGCCATCGCACGGGCGCTGGTGAAGATGCCCTCGGTGCTGCTGCTGGATGAGCCCCTGTCCAACCTGGACGCCCGGCTGCGCCTGCAGACCCGGGAGGAGATTCGCAGAATCCAGCGGGAGACCGGTATCACCACCGTCTTCGTCACCCACGACCAGGAGGAGGCCATGAGCATCTCCGATGAGATCGTGGTGATGAAGGAGGGCGTGGTGCAGCAGACGGGCAGGCCCCAGGCGGTCTATGATGACCCCGCCAACCTGTTTGTTGCAAAATTCTTAGGCACGCCCCCCATCAACCTCTTTGACGGGCATATCGAAAACGAATGGCTCTATATTGGCCAGGACCGGGTTCTGCCCGCCGTCGGGCTGCCGGAGGGAAACGTCACTGTGGGCATCCGACCCGAGGGCTTTGTACCGGAGGACAACGGACCTTTCCGCTGCGGCCTGAACCGGATGGAGGTCATGGGCCGGGACGTGAGCTTCCTGTGTACCCACGATGGATGCCAGGCGGAGACCTTCCGGGCCATCCGCCAGTCCGACGGCACCGAGGGCAGCCACGGGCAGAGCGTATCTTTCCGCCTGAAGCCCGGCAAGGTACTTCTGTTCGCCCCGGAAACCGGCGCGCGGCTGCGGCCCCGGGAGGCATAGCATGGAGAAAAACAATTATAAGGGCTTTCTCTACCTGCTGCCTGCCTTCGTGTTTCTGGGCTTTTTCCTGGTGTATCCCCTGATTGACGTATTCGTCTACTCCTTCCAGGAAAACTACAATTTTGCCTCTCAGACCTATACGGGGGTGGGGCTTTACAACTACGCCTATGTGCTCCACGACCCCTACTTTTTGCAGGCCCTGAAAAACACCTTCCTGCTGGTGATCATTACGGTGCCCCTGTCCACGGGACTGGCCCTGCTCATCTCCCTGTGCCTGAGCTCCATTCAAAAGCTGCGGGAGCTGTTCCAGACCGTTTTCTTCCTGCCCTATGTGACCAATACCCTGGCCGTGGGCCTGGTGTTCATGATTCTCTTCCGGAAGACCGCCTATTCCGACGGCTTTGTGAATGTGCTTCTGAACGCCCTGGGCTTTGCCAGCGTGGACTTTCTCTCGGGGCCGTACTGGGCGAAGATGCTGGTACTGTGCCTTTACACCGTGTGGATCGTCATGCCCTTTAAGATTCTGATTCTCACCTCTGCCCTGGCCTCCGTGGACCAGACCTACCGCAACGCCGCCCGGGTGGACGGAGCTTCCAGGGGCCGCATCTTCTGGCGGATCACCCTGCCCATGATCTCCCCCAGCCTTTTCTACCTGGTGATCACCGGCTTCATCGGGGCCTTCAAGGCCTATTCCGATGCCGTGGCCCTGTTCGGCACGGACCTGAACGCCGCAGGCATGAATACCATTGTGGGCTATGTCTATGATATGCTCTACGGCAATGCCGGCGGCTATCCCTCCTACGCCTCCGCCGCGGCCATTCTTCTGTTTGCCATCGTGCTGACCATCACCTGCATCAACCTGCTGGTGAGCAAAAAGCACGTCCACTATGTGTGAGGTGCGGCCATGGATTATGATTTGATTGAAAAACGGGCCCGTGGGCGGCAGATCGGGTATCTCGCCGCCATTGGGCTGGTGCTGGTGCTCTGGGCCATCATTGTCCTGTTTCCCTTTTACTGGATGCTGCTGACCTCGGTCAAGAGCTACGGCAGCTACAGCAGCGAGTTTGTGCCCAAGCTCTTCACCCTGCATCCCACTCTGGAAAACTACGCCAGCGCCTTCTCCCAGGTGCCCCTGGCCGGGTATTTTCTGAATACGGCCATCTTCACGGTGATTACCACGGCGCTGATGCTCTTTGTCACCGTTCTGGCCGCCTTTGCCTTTTCCCGGCTGCGGTTTCCCGGGCGGGACCTGATTTTCGCCGCCTTTCTGGCCCTGATGATGATCCCCTCGGAGCTGGTGGTCATCACCAATTTCGTAACCGTCACCCAATGGGGACTGCGGAACACCTTTCTGGGGCTGATTTTGCCCTCAGTGACCTCGGTATTCTACATCTATCTGCTAAAAGAGAACTTCTCCCAGGTGCCGGATGAGCTGTACTACGCCGCCAAGGTGGACGGCACCTCGGACTTCAAATACCTGTGGAAGGTACTGCTGCCTATCTGCCAGCCTACGGTGGTGACCATCACCATCCTGAAAATCATTGAGTGCTGGAATAGCTTTGTCTGGCCCCGGCTGATCACGGACAAGCAGGACTATTTTCTGGTATCCGTGGGCATTCAGGAGATTCGGGAAAACGGCTTCGGCCGGGAGAATATCCCCGCCATGATGGCCGCCGTCACCGTCATCTCTCTGCCGCTGATCGTGCTGTTCCTGATTTTCCGGAAAAAAATCATGTCCGGCGTGGCAAGAGGAGGGACCAAGGGATGAAAAAGCTGCTTGCCCTGGTGCTTGCCGCCGCCCTGCTGCTCACCGGCTGCCACGGTCACCTGGTATCGGAAGGCGCGGAGAACGCAGAAAGCTATACGCTGCCGGAAAGCTTCGATACCTCCCGGCATTTTGAGATCACCTTCTGGGCCAAAAACGATACCAATAAGGTCCAGACCGCCATCTATCAAAAAGCGATCGGGGATTTTCAGAAGCTCTACCCCAATATCACCGTGAACATCCGGCTGTATACCGACTATGCCCGGATCTACAACGATGTGATCACCAACATTGCAACGGACACTACTCCCAACGTCTGCATCACCTATCCGGACCACATCGCCACCTATTTGACCGGTGAAAACACCGTGGTTCCCCTAGACAGCCTGATGGACGACCCCAACTACGGCCTGGGGGGCAGCGCTCTGGCATTTGACTCTCCCACCAGGGATGAAATCGTGCCCCAGTTTCTTTCGGAGTGCGCCATTGGGGGCACCACCTATGCCCTGCCCTATATGCGCTCCACAGAGGCCTGCTACGTGAACAAAGATTTTGTGGAAAAGCTGGGCTTCACCCTGCCGGAACGCCTCACCTGGGACTTCATCTGGCAGGTCAGCGAGGCCGCCACGGCCAAAAACGCAGACGGCACCTATCAGCTCAACGGTCAAAAGGTGCTCATCCCCTTCATCTACAAGTCCACGGACAATATGATGATCCAGATGCTGCAGCAATTGGATGCGCCCTACGCCCGGGACGACGGCACCGTAGAGCTGTGGAACGACCAGACCAAGGGCATTCTGGAAGCAGTCGCGGCCCACACCGCCACGGGAGCCTTCTCCACCTTTAAGATTTCCAGCTATCCCGCCAACTTTTTAAACGCCGGCCAGTGCATTTTCGCCATTGACTCCACTGCGGGTGCAACCTGGATGGGCTGCGACGCCCCCCTGCTTGACATCAGCGAGGACGCCATTGTCCGCTTTGAGACGGCGGTTTACCCTGTGCCCCAGTACGACCCCGAAAACCCCAAAATGATTTCCCAAGGGCCAAGCGTGTGCCTGTTCCAGAAGGACGACCCCCAGGAGGTGCTGGCTTCCTGGCTGTTTGCACAATTTCTGCTCACCAACGATGTGCAAATTGCCTATGCCGAGACGGAGGGCTATGTGCCCGTCACGGAAAAAGCCCGGCTTGACCCTGCCTACGTGGACTACCTGAACCGGGCCGGTGAGGACAACGACACCCACTATGCCGTAAAGCTGGAAGCCTCTAAAATCCTGCTGGAAAACAGCGAGCACACCTTCGTCACCCCGGTGTTCAACGGCTCCGCCTCTCTGCGGCAGGCCGCCGGGCAGCTGATCGAGGAAACCTGCAAGGCCGTCCGCCGGAAGCAGCGCACGGATTCTGCCGCGCTGGACGCCATCTATGAAAAGGTAGCCACCTTGAACCACCTGGACCAGATCCAGGTTTCCGCTGCCGCCGACCTGGGGCCCCTGAGCGCAGGTGCCCGGGCGCTGCTGATCGGCCTGGGGCTGTGCTGGCTGGGAATCATTTCCGCATTTCTGCTGGAAAAACGAAAAAAGGCCGGGAAAAGCCATTGATTTTTCCACTGCCAGCCGCTATAATGGGTCTTAGTTTGCGGGATTTCCCCGCAAAACACATCATCCGATAAGGAGAAAACGAAAAATGAAAAAGATCATTGCCCTGCTGCTTGCTGTCTGCATGATCGCCGCCTTTGCAGGCTGCGCCAAGTCCGACACCGCCGCCACCACCGAGGCCGCCACCACCGAGGCCCCCACCACCGAGGCTGCTGCCGAGACCACCGAGGAAGTCACCGCTCCTGCCGAGGCCGAGGGCGACGTCATGAGCCATGCCGACTACATGGCCGCCGAGCTGGACAGCCCCGTGTGCATCGAGACCTATGTCCAGGCCCATCAGTCCTGGTGGGACAATAAGCTGACTGTCTACGCCCAGAGCGAGGATGGCGCTTACTTCATCTACAACATGGAGTGCTCCGAAGAGGACGCTGCCAAGCTGGTGCCCGGCACCAAGATCCGCGTCAACGGCTACAAGACCGAGTGGTCCGGCGAGGTGGAGATTGCCGAGGGCGCTACCTTCGAGATTCTGGAAGGCTCCTACATTGCCGAGCCCCAGGACATCACCGGCGGCCTGGGTGCCGAGAACCTGATTGACTGGCAGAATGCCAAGATCTCCGCCTCCGGCCTGACCGTGGTTGCCGCCAATGACGAGGGCGCTGCTTTCCTGTACAACTGGGATGGCTCCGGCGCTGCAGGCAATAACAACGACCTGTATTTCAACGTGTCCGACGGCACCAACACCTACACCTTCACCGTAGAGAGCTACCTGTGCGGCGAGGGCACCGATGTTTACACCACCGTCACCAACCTGAACGTGGGCGATGTCATCGATGTGGAGGGCTTCCTGTACTGGTACAACGGTGCACAGCCCCACGTGACCTCTGTCACCGTGAAGTAATTTTCCCGCAAATAGCTCTGCCCCGGAGTTCCCGGGGCAGAAATTTTTCCAAGGAGGAATCCCTATGAAAGAATTCATCCGCGTTCTCAAATTCACCTTTTTCTCCATCAGCGCAGGCCTGATTGAAATGGGCGCTTTTGCCCTGCTCAATGAGTTTACAGCCCTGCCCTACTGGCCCTGCTACCTCATCGCCCTGTGCCTGAGTGTGCTGTGGAACTTTACGCTGAACCGGAAGTTCACCTTCCAGTCCGCCGCCAATGTGCCCGTGGCCATGGCCAAGGTGGCCGCCTACTACGCGGTCTTCACACCGCTTTCTACCCTGCTCGGCAATTTCCTGGCAGCAAGCCTTGGCTGGAACGAATACCTGGTGACGGTTGTGAATATGCTGCTGAATTTCTCCACGGAGTTCCTCTACCAGCGTTTTTTCGTGTTCGGCAAGACGATTGACAGTGCAAAATAAAAAAGCTTCTCCGTATGGAAAGCTTTCGGAGTATAAAGCAACCGCGGTTTCCGTATAAGGAGACACCTGGATTTTTTGAAGTATTTACGGAATTGTTTTGAGAGCTTGTTTTGCTCATTTTTCCGAACACGCTCCATAGCCCAATAGGCTTGACGAATGACATGGTATCGATCAGCAACAATGATGGCATTGGGGAAGCAGACTTTAGATACTTCCCGAAAGTGCGGATTCATGTCAGTAACAAAGCATTTTACGTTTGTCTTAGATGGAAATTGTGAGAAATACTTAATGAGTTCGTTTTCAAAACGATTCGGTAAAATATCGATTCCCTTGTGCTGTTTTGCATCTACAACAATGCTGTTATACTTCTGACCGCCAGAGTTGCCCTTGAACTCGTCCAAAGAAAGAACCTTTTTGCCTGGGTAATTCCAGATAAATATGAAGTACGTCAGAAATATTTTCAACATTTGTGATAATAACATCTTCCAAATTAAGAACTTTTGCGGTATAATCTTGGTTGAGCATAGAGATCATCCTTTCTTGTGATTGTGTGGTGCTTTTATAATAAAGGATTTCGTCTCTATGCTCAACCTTTTTATATGACAATGGGGCCAGGCTCACGCCTGACCCCAACATTTATTATAGAACCCATTTTTTTCTCGAAAAAAGACGTGAAAAGTGCTTGATTTTTTTTGTTGACGTATGATATAATTAGGCTATACGTCAATAGAAAGCAGGTGCTGTCATGGCATTGGATAAAACGGTACAGGTAGAACTTCCAGAACATGGAATAGCATATAAAAAGATTTCAGGGAAGACCTATATCTGACAGAGAGTGGGTATCGCTTTGTGATTGCTCTGCCCGATAGCTTGAAATATTGCCGGGAACTTGTGAGCGAACATGCGCCAGCCCCGCCAACAGTGCGTTGATCTTTCTGTGAGGGCGATTGTATTTCTCTGCAATCGCATCCAGAAGTTCCTGCACTTCAATCCATTGTTCACTTGGAATAAATCCTTCGTGCTTACCAACCGCAATAATCCACTCGCTAACAGGCTTGCTTTCAATGGTCTGAACATATTTCGGAGAGATAAATGTGCTGTCACTGCCTTCATACTTTTCCTGATCAGTTTTATTGTAAGCCGACAATCCGTGAGTTCCGTCAAACTCTATCATATCTCCAAACACATTGCCATCATGGTCGATGAAATAATCATATTCAGGATGAATGCGCAGCTGACACCGCAGGTGGCGTTCAAAGGGGATTGGGGATGCTTCCCCAACAAGCAATTTGCGAAAATTTCTCCTCTGGGGGAATCTTCGTTAATAAGTGAACCTGTACAGGTTTACACTGCTTGCCAATTTGTAACGCCTACAATATACGGGCAAAATTACTCCCAAGTTGGGAAAAAAACTGATACATCTTCACCTGAATTGGGTGGAAGTTTCAAATCTGACTTCTGCCCAATTAGAGCAGAAGTTAATTCGTACTTGTTCCCAACTTGGGCACAAGTTATATGTTGAAAGGAAACCGGCAAACAGCGCAAAGTTACAATTAAGAGACCTGCTTTT
The DNA here is from genome assembly GCA_945963595.1 of uncultured Clostridia bacterium. Taxonomy (GTDB): domain Bacteria; phylum Bacillota; class Clostridia; order Oscillospirales; family Oscillospiraceae; genus Faecousia. Next base: position 56,457 of record CAMFMO010000010.1, read on the forward strand.
TGTTTTCTCGCGGTCTTGCAAAGAATGGGGGAATATGCTATTATATAAGATACATTTTAATGGAATCCTATGGGAATTTTCGGCGCAGGGACATTTTTGCACGGACTTTTTCAAAATCCAAATCCAATTTTAAGGGAGCGGCCCAATGAATACAAAAACCACCGTCATCAACCAGGAGCAGCTGGAGGCGCAGTTTGCCTTCTGTGATAAAATTGCGGCCTATTGGCAGTCCCAGGGCCGGACACCCACGGCCTATGTGGAGACCTATGGCTGCCAGCAGAACGAGGCAGACTCCGAAAAGCTGCGGGGCTACCTGACACAGAGCGGTTATGCCATCGTCCAAAGTGCCGAAGGGGCCGACGTGGTGGTGATGAATACCTGCTCCATCCGGGAGCACGCCGAGCAGCGGGTTTTCGGCAACCTGGGGGCACTGACCCACACCAAGCGCCGCCATCCGGAGCAAAGAATCTTCCTGTGCGGCTGCATGGCGGGGGAGACCAAGGTTTCCGACCGGATCAAAAAGAGCTTCCCCTATGTGGACGGCGTTTTTTCTACCCACCATCTGTGGCAGTTCCCGGAGATCCTCTACAACGTGCTCACCAAGAAAAAGCGTCAGTTCTATATTGAGGATGAGGCGGGCTCCATTGCCGAGGGCATTCCCCAGGTGCGGGATTCTTCCCTGAAGGCCTGGGTGTCCATCATGTACGGCTGCAACAATTTCTGCACCTATTGCATTGTTCCCTATGTTCGCGGCCGGGAGCGCAGCCGCCGCCCGGAGGCCATTCTGGCCGAGTGCAAGGCGCTCATTGACAGCGGCTGCAAGGAGATCACCCTGCTGGGTCAGAACGTCAATTCCTATGGCAAGGACCTGGACTGCGGCGTGGACTTTGCGGACCTGCTGGCCCAAATCGCCCAGATCCCCGGGGACTTTTTGATCCGCTTCATGACCAGCCACCCCAGAGACGCTTCCGAAAAGCTCTTTGACACCATGGCGAAGTACCCCAAGATCGCCAAGCAGCTGCACCTGCCCTTCCAGTCCGGCTCCAGCCGGGTGCTGAAGGCCATGAACCGGCACTATGACCGGGAAACCTATCTGCAAAAGGTGGAGTATGCCAAAAAGGTCATGCCGGAGCTGGTGCTCACCAGCGATGTGATTGTGGGCTTCCCCGGAGAGACCGAGGAGGAGTTCGAGGAGACCATTTCCCTCATTGAACGCGTCCATTATGATAGCCTGTTCACTTTCATTTTCTCCCCCCGCACCGGTACCCCGGCGGCCAAAATGGAGGACCCCACCCCTAAGGAGGAGAAAAACCGCCGCTTTGACAAGCTCTGCGCCCGGCAGAACGCCATTTCCGAGGAAATCCACCGGGGCTATGTGGGCAAGACCCTGCGCTGCCTGGTGGACGGCAAGGATGGGGACCAGCTCACCGCCCGCACCGAAGGCGGCCGCCTGGTCCGCTTCGACGGGCCCGAGTGCCTGATCGGAAGCTATGAAAACCTGCGCATTACCGGTGCAACAACATGGAGCCTGACGGGAGAATTGGCGGAAAGGAAGCAATTATGGCAAAAGAAGAACTGACTCCCATGCAGCGGCAGTATCAGGAAATGAAGGCCCGGAATAAGGACTGCATTCTGTTTTTCCGCCTGGGTGACTTCTATGAAATGTTCAACGAGGATGCCAAGCTGGCAGCCCGGGAGCTGGACCTGACGCTGACCAGCCGGGACCGCAGCAAGCCCAAGGAGGAGCAGACGCCCATGTGCGGCGTGCCCTACCACAGCGTGGACGCCTATATTGCGCGGCTGGTGCAGAAGGGCTATAAGGTTGCCATCTGTGAGCAGATGGAGGACCCGGCCCTGGCCAAGGGACTGGTGGAACGGGACATTACCCGCATCATCACCCCCGGCACCGTCACCGAAAGCTGTATGCTGGAGGAGAGCAAGAATAACTACATGGGCTGCGTCTTCGGCCAGAGCGGCCAGTTCGGCCTTGCCTTTTGCGACCTGTCTACCGGCGCGTTCTTCGCCACCACCTGCTCCGACCCCAGAGCCGTTGCTTCCGAATTGGGCCGCTTCACCCCCAGCGAGGTGCTGCGCTTTGGTCAGGGGGTAGAGGATGAGGCCATCTCCGATGTGCTCTTCCGCCGCCTGAGCTGCTGCGTGGACGAGGGTAAGGCAGAGGATTTCGATTTTGAAAAGGCCTGTACCTGCCTGGAAAGCCATTTCGGCCGCTCTGTGGAGGAGCTGGGCCTTGCCTCCTTCTCTGCAGCACTGACCGCCAGCGGGGCTCTGCTGCAAACTCTGCTGACCCTGCAAAAAAATGACCTGAAACACATCCGGGAGCTGCAATACTACACCACCGGCCGCTTTATGGAGCTGGATCTGGATGCCCGGCGGAACCTGGAGCTGACAGAGACCATGCGCTCCAAGGAGAAAAAGGGCACCCTGCTGTGGGTACTGGACAAAACCCACACGGCCATGGGCGGGCGGATGCTGCGCTCCTGGCTGGAAAAGCCTCTGCTGGATCCGGCAGAGATCACCCGGCGGCACGCCGCCGTAGAGGCTCTGGTGGAGAGCCCCATCGCCCGGGGCGAGCTGGAAGAGACCCTCAAGGATGTGACGGACCTGGAGCGGGTCATGACCCGCATTGTCACCGGCACTGTCAACTGCCGGGACCTGCTGGCCTTTGCCCGGGGCCTCCGGGCGTTGCCCCAGGTGAAAACGATCCTGGCAGAGCTGGGGAGCCCCCTGCTGCAAAAGCTTGCTGCGGCCATTGACCCGCTGGCGGATTGCGCGGACAAGATTGAAAAAACCATTGTGGACGACCCTCCGCTCACCATCCGGGAGGGCGGCATCATCCGCAAGGGTGCCAACGCCGATGCAGACCGGCTCCGGGATATTATGGACGGCGGCTCCGGCACCATTGCGGCCATTGAGGCCTGTGAACGGGAAAAGACAGGCATCCGAACCCTGAAAGTGGGCTTTAACCGGGTGTTCGGCTACTATATTGAGGTTTCCAAGTCCTTTATGGACCAGGTGCCTGCAAATTACATCCGCAAGCAGACCCTTGCAAACTGCGAGCGCTACATCACCCAGGAGCTGAAAGAGCTGGAAAACCAGGTGCTCACCGCCAAGGACCGGTTGACGGCTCTGGAATATCAGATCTTTACCTCCCTGCGGGAGGAGCTGGCCCGGCAGGCTGCCCGGGTTCAGGAGTCCGCCTCTGCGGTGGCGGCGGCGGATACGCTGTGCTCCCTGGCTGCTGTGGCGGTGCAGCGGGGCTACTGCCGCCCGGAAATTAGCCTGGGACCGGAAATTTCCATCACCGACGGACGGCACCCTGTGGTAGAGGCCATGCTGAAGGATACCCTGTTCGTGCCCAATGATACCTCTCTCGGCGGGAAGGACAACCAGGTTGCCATTATCACAGGCCCCAATATGGCGGGCAAATCCACCTATATGCGCCAGGTGGCCCTGATTGTGCTCATGGCCCAGATGGGCTCCTTTGTCCCGGCTCGGGCCGCCCGAATCGGTCTGGTGGACCGGGTGTTTACAAGAATCGGCGCCAGCGACGACTTGGCCTCCGGCCAGTCCACCTTTATGGTGGAGATGTCCGAGGTGGCCTCCATTCTGAAATATGCCACTTCCAGGAGCCTGCTGATTCTGGATGAGATTGGCCGGGGCACCTCTACCTATGACGGTATGAGCATTGCTCGGGCAGTGCTGGAATTTGCCGCCAGCCCCAAAAAGCTGGGAGCAAAGACCCTGTTTGCCACCCACTACCACGAGCTTTCTACCATGGAGAGCAAGCTGCCCAATGTGAAAAACTACAATATCGCCGTGAAAAAGCGGGGCGATCAGATGCTTTTCCTGCGGAAAATTGTTCCGGGGGCCACAGATGACAGCTATGGCATTGAGGTCGCCAAGCTGGCGGGCCTGCCGAACAGCGTCATTACCCGTGCCCGGGAGATCCTGGCAGAGCTGGAAGCGGAGGGGCCTCAGTATGTCCCCGTCCCCCAGAAGCAGGAGGATGACCAGGTGAGCCTGCTGGACCTGTCCGCAAACCGGGTGTGCGATGCCCTGAAAACCATCCAGGTAGAGACCCTGACGCCCATCGAGGCCATGAATCAGCTCTACAAGCTCAAGAAAATGCTGGACGAGTAAGGAATTGGAATCATAAAATGGCCAAAAACCTGTCTTCTCCCATCCCTCGCCGGGATGAAACCATTGTGGGCTTCAGCTGGTTTGGCTTTCAGCTGCTGCTCCTGCCGAGCATCCTGACCGGCCTCAATGGCCTGTTGAAAAAGCCTCTGTCTCTGGCCGAGGTGAATTTCACCTTTTTTCTCATCAATTTCCTGGCAACCCTTTGGATTTACCATCGGTTCCTCTCCGGCTCCTGGAAAAGCGTAAAGGCCCATCCCATTCTCTTTGGACAGGCCATTGTCCTGGCGCTGGTTGCCTATTGGCTCAGCACACTGGCTATGAACTGGGCCATCCGGCAGCTTGACCCGGGCTTTGTGAACCGGAACGATGCCTCCATCGCCTCTATGACCCAGGGCAGCTACTACCTGATGCTGCTGGGCACGGGCATTCTGGCCCCGGTGGCGGAGGAATGCGTCTATCGGGGACTGGTGTTCCGCAATATCTATTCCACGGCCCCCTGGGCGGCATATCTGGTGTCCATGGTGGCCTTTTCCATGGTGCATATCGTCTCCTATGTGGGATCTTATACCCCCTTGCAGCTGGTGCTTGCCTTTGTGCAGTATCTGCCTGCCGGTGCGTGGCTTTGCTGGTGCTATACAAAAAGCGGCAGCATCTATGGCCCAATTGTTATGCACAGCCTGATCAATCTGTATTCCCTGAACCTTCTGAGGTAATTTTATGCCGAAAATCATCCAATTATCCCCCCATATTGCCAATCTGATCGCCGCCGGTGAGGTGGTGGAGCGGCCGGCATCCGTTGCCAAGGAGCTGCTGGAAAACGCCGTGGACGCCGGGGCCACCAAGGTCACCGTGGAGATTCGGGACGGGGGCATGACCTTCCTGCGGGTGACGGACAACGGCTGCGGCATGACCGCAGAGGATGCCCGCACGGCCTTCCTGCGCCACGCAACCTCCAAGCTCCGCTGTGCCGAAGACCTGAACGCCATTGGCACCATGGGCTTCCGGGGGGAGGCTCTGGCGGCCATTTCCTCCGTCAGCCGCATTGATCTGCTGACCAAGACCCCGGATTCCCTGAACGGCATCAGCCTCCATCTGGAGGCCGGGGCCGTGACGGAGGAGAACGAGGCCGGCTGCCCGGACGGAACCACCATCATCATCCGGGACCTGTTTTACAACACCCCGGCCCGCATGAAATTCATGAAGGCCGATACGGTAGAGGGCTCCCGGGTGACGGGGGCGGTGCAGCTGCAAGCCCTGGCCCATCCGGAAGTGGCCATCTCCCTGATTCGGGACGGAAAGACCGTTCTGTCCACCCCGGGCAACGGCGGACTCCGGGCAGCGGTGTACTGCGTCTATGGCCGGGACTTCGGAAGCATGATTCCCGTGGACAGCACTTGGGAAAAATACCGTGTGACGGGCTTTGTGTCCAAGCCCACGGATGCCCGGCCCAGCCGGAATTTGCAGACCTTTTTCGTCAATCACCGGCCTGTGAAATCTAGGCTCTTGGTCTCCGCCCTGGAGGAGGCCTACCGGAATCAGCTCATGGTGGGCAAATTCCCCACCTGTGTGCTGTGCCTGGAGCTTCCGCCGACGGCGGTGGACGTGAATGTCCACCCGGCTAAGACGGAAGTGAAATTTCTCAATGAAAAAGCGGTTTTTGACTGCGTGCACTATGGAGTGCTGGGAGCGCTGAACAAGACCCCGGACCGGCCCCAGGTCCATTTCTCTCCAAAGAATACCACCTTTTTCCCGGAGACCCAGCCGGAAAAGACGGCTGCGGCAGCACCCAGAAAGGATTTTTTCCGCACCATGTCCGCCCAGGACTACCAGGCCTTCTCCAAGGCTGTGCAGTCTGCACCGCAGCCCGATCCTGCTGCAGCCCGAGCGGCTGCGGCCAAGCTGCCGGAGAGGGCCGCGCTGCGCTCCCGGGTGATGCTGCCCTCGGCAGCTCCGGCAGCACCGCCGGTCCCGCCGGTGGCTGTGCCTGCATCCGTGCCCCCCAAAGCGGCGCAGCCCTTGCCTGCGCTGCCCGAGGAAAAGCCACGGCCCGGGGAAAGGATCGGGAAGAAGCCGAAACAGGCTTGTGCGCCGGAGCAGACGGCCCTGGAAATGCCCGCGGCGGCACCCTGGCGCATGGTGGGGGAGCTGTACCGGACCTATATTTTGGTGGAGCAAGGGGACGAGGCATTTCTCATCGATAAGCACGCTGCTCACGAGCGCATTCTTTTCAATAAGCTGAAGGCCAATCAGGAGGCCATCGTTGGCCAGACCCTGCTAACCCCTATTCCCGTACGCCTGAATCCGAAAGCTGCCGCTGAAATCATGAATCACACGGATATGATGGAGCAGCTGGGCTTTTCTTTGGAGGAGTTCGGGGAGAATACCCTGCTTCTGCGGCAGATTCCCATGGATCTGAGCCCGGATGACGCCGCCGAAACCGTGGAAACCCTGGCAGAGGACCTGCTCCGGGGCCGGGTGACCGAGGCGGACACGGTCCGGGATGAAATGCTCCACACTGTAGCCTGCAAGGCCGCCATCAAGGCCGGGTGGGTTAATGACGAAAAAGAGCTCCTGGCGGTGGCAAAGGCGGTTATGTCCGATGAAAGCCTGAAATACTGCCCCCACGGCAGACCCATCTGTGTGTCCCTGAGCAAGAAAAATCTGGAGCGGCAGTTTAAGCGGACGTAAAGGAGCGAAGCCCATGAACCCAATTATTTGCCTTGCCGGGCCGACGGCCTCCGGGAAAACCGCCCTGGCGGTGGAGCTGGCCAAGGAATTTGACGGCGAGGTGGTCTCCTGTGATTCCATGCAGGTCTATCGCCGCATGGATATCGGCACGGCCAAGCCAACAAAAGAGGAAATGCAGGGCATTCCCCACCATATGATTGATGTGGCTTCCCCGGAGGAGGACTATTCCGTCAGCCGCTACTGCGCCCAGGCAGCGCCCATTGTGGAGGACATTGTCGCCCGGGGGAAAACCGCCATTATTGCAGGGGGCACGGGGCTGTATATGGATTCGCTCATCCGGGGCAACGACTTTGCGCCGTTCCCATCCACCGGTGTCCGGCAGCGCCTGGAGGCCCAGGCGGATGCGGAAGGGCTGGAGGCTATGGCCGACTGGCTGCGCTCCGTTGACCCGGAAGCTGCGGAACGGATCCACGACCGGAAGCGGCTTCTGCGCGCGCTGGAGGTCTATCTGGAAACCGGGGAGACCATCACGGAGCACAATCGCCGTACCCAGGCCATCCCGCCCCGGTTCACCCCTGTATGGCTGGGCCTGGATTTTGAAGACCGGCAGCAGCTCTATGACCGCATTGATCTGCGGGTGACGAAAATGCTGGAAATGGGCCTGCTGGAGGAGATTCGGGAGCTGCTGGCTTCCGGCGTTCCCGAAAAGGCCACGGCCATGCAGGCCATTGGTTATAAGGAATTTGTGGATGCACTGGCAAGCAGGGAGACCCTGGAAGCTGCTGCCGACCAGGTGCGCCAGTCCTCCCGCCGATACGCCAAGCGGCAGCTGACCTGGTTCCGCCGGAACAAGGCCATGCACTGGCTTATCCGGGAGAAACAGACCACCGGGGAGGATATTTTCCGGTCCGCCCGACAGGTTCTGCGGGAAATCGACAAGTGAATCATGCTAGCATATGCGTACTCCAAAAATGAACAAGAAAGCGGGTATACATATGAACGAAACCATGAATTTGCAGGATGCCATTCTCAAGGAGGTCCGCCGGGACAAGGTCCCCGTGACGTTGTTTCTCATGAATGGCTTCCAGCTCCGGGGGATTATTACGGGATTTGACAGCTTTGTAGTCGTCCTTGTGACCGATGGAAAGCAGCAGATGATCTACAAGCACGCCATTTCCACCCTTGCGCCTATCCGGCCTCTGAAAGCGGCTGCGCCCAGCCTGTAAGGCGCGTCCCTTCCGTCCCGGAAATCAGGCGGCGGAGCGATTCCGCCGCCTTTTGCTGTATACAGAAAGGAAAACGCCTATGTCAATCGAAGAGAATGTGGAAACTGTTTTGGCGGAAATTGCCGCCGCTGCCCGGGCAGCCGGGCGGGAACCGGGGGAGGTTACCCTCTGCGCAGCTACCAAGATGAATGATGCCCAGGCGGTGCGCCGGGCCATTGCGGCCGGCGTCCGGGTCTGTGGGGAAAACCGGGTGCAGGAGCTTACGGCCAAGCTGGCAGACAGCGCTTATGAAGGAGCCCAAATCCATTTCATTGGCCACTTGCAGACCAATAAGGTAAAGCAGGTGGTGGGAAAGGTGGACATGATTCAGAGCGTGGGCAGCGAGCATTTGCTCGCCGCGATTTCCCGGGAAGCCCAGAAACAGGGCATCTGCCAGGACATTCTTTTGGAGGTTAACATCGGCGAGGAAGCGGCAAAGTCCGGATTTGCGGCAGAGGATATTCTTCCGCTTGTGGACAGAATTGACAGTTTTCCCAACATCCGGCTCCGGGGACTTATGGCAATTCCCCCAATTTCCCGGAATCCGGGGGATAATTTAAAATTTTTTCTTAAAATGAGGCAAATATATGTTGACATACGGGCAAAAAAGAACGATAATGTTCCGGTAGACTGTTTATCTATGGGCATGTCCGGCGACTTCGCGGATGCCGTTGCCGCGGGCAGCACCATGGTTCGCATAGGCACCGCCATTTTCGGTGCAAGAGATTACACCACTGCTCATCAGAAGATGTAAAGATACAGGAGGAAAAACAGAAATGAGCCTTTGGGACAACGTGAAAAAGTTTGCCGCGCCCTATTCCGACGATGATTACGATGATTACGACGAAGACGAAGAGGATACCGAAGACGATTACGAGGAGGAAGAGGAAAGACCTGCTCGCCGCAGCGCCCCTGCCCGCCGCTCCCGTGCTGCAGCCCCGGTAGAGGATGAGCCGGAGGAGGATGAGGACAGTGATTTCGGTTTCGGCTCCATTTCTACGTCCGGTTCCGGTTCCAGCGCTCTGGGCAGCAGCTCCGGCTTCAATGGCCCCGTGCTGCATACCGGCTCCTCTGCCAATAAGCAGGAGGTTGTGCTGTTCCGTCCGGGCAGCTTCAACGACACCTCCAAGGCCGCCGATGACCTGCGCAACCGCAAGGCTGTGATCGTCAACATGGAGAATGTGGACAAGGCCATGGCCCGCCGGGTGGTGGACTTCCTGTCCGGCTGTGTTTATGCACTGGATGGCGATGTGAAGAAGATTGCCCAGTCCGCTTATCTCTTCTGCCCCCACAATATGGAGATCTCCGGAGATTTGGAGACCCTGCAGGCAGAGGTTGAAAACTACATCTAATATATAAGGCAACTCCACCGCAATTCGCCTGCGGCAGCCAACAAATCTTTTCCGTCGGCTGCTCTTGACAAATCGTGGGGTGCTGCCCGGGAAAACGATTGCTTTTATGCAAGCGGATTTCCGACTACTTTTATTTACAGATCATAGGAAGGAGAAGATAGATATGATCACTCCGCAGCAAATCGATCAGGTGTCTTTTTCCAAGGCATCCTTCGGCGGCTATAACATGCAGCAGGTGGATGAATTCCTGGAGCCTCTGACCGAGGATTATGTTACGCTGTACAAGGAGAATGCGCTGCTCAAGAGCAAGATGCGCGTTCTGGCCAGTAAGCTGGAAGAGTACCGCAAGAGCGGTGTGGAGGCCAAGAATGCCTCCGGCGAAGCCAAGGCAGCCGCCGACAAGATGCTGCTGGATACCAAGGCAAAGTGTGACCGGATGCTCAAGGAGGCAACCGCCAAGGCACAGGCCATCACGGCTTCCGCCGCCCCTGCTGCCCCTGCACAGGGAAGCAACGCAGAGACCCTGATTGCCGCAGAGAATGCCCGGGTGGAGGAAGCCCGCAAGGCTGCCAATGCCAAGATTGCTGAAATTCAGGAGCAGATGCGTGCCTGCATTCAGGCACTTGAACGCATCAAGGGTGCAGCTCCCGCAGCACCTGCCGTCAAGCCCGCAGCACCTGCAGCCCCCGTTGCTGATGCCATGCATTACGACAGCGGCAGCGTGGCCGATGAGATTGCCCACAATGTGGAAGCACTGGTGGGCTCCACCGAGGATACTGCCCCCAAAGCAGAACCCAAGCATCCCGTTGCCGATACGACCACCAGCCGGTTCGCCAACCTGAACCTGCAGTTTGGCCGGAACTACGATCCTACCCATAAGTAAATTTCCCCTCAATATGCAAATGCCAGGACGAGGACAGGAGCACGGGAAGATCCTTTCCAGAGAACTGCCGGAAGGTGCAAGGCAGCAAAGGAAGCCCGGATGCTTATCCCCTCGGAGCAGTGCGCCGAACCCCAAAAGGGAAGTAGACCGCACCGGGTGCGCCCGATACCGCGCAGACGAGTGCCGCGCAAAACGCGGAACGAGAGTGGTACCGCAGAGGAACAAAATCCTTTGTCTCTTACAGTTAGAGACAAAGGATTTTTTAATTGACAATTGACAATGAACAATGGACAATTGTGGTATTTTCTGCGAAAATAAATATAAAAATTGTCAACTGTCAATTGTCAATTGTCAATTCAAACCGTATATTGTAATACAAAAATCAATTTCACAAACGCTCAATAGAACAAACGACGGAGGTTATTCCAATGGACTACAAAAATACGATCATCACCCCGAAGACCGACTTCCCTATGAAGGCCGGTCTGCCTGCACGGGAGCCGGGAATGCTGGAGCACTGGCAGAACCTGGACCTGTACAACGAAATGCTGAAGAAAAATCAGGACCTTCCCCGCTTTGTTCTGCATGACGGCCCTCCCTTCTCCAATGGCTATATCCACATGGGCCATGCGCTGAATAAGACGCTGAAAGATTTCATCGTCCGCAGCCATGCCATGATGGGTTACTACACCCCCTATGTCCCCGGCTGGGACAACCACGGTCTGCCCATTGAGCGGGCCATCGAGACTTCCAAGAAGAAGCTGAACAAGGATATGTCCGTGCCCGAGTTCCGGAAGGCCTGTGCCGAGTTTGCTGAGGACTTTATTCAGAAGCAGATGGGCGGCTTTAAGCGTCTGGGCGTGGTGGGGGACTGGGAACATCCCTACCGCACCATGGATAAGCATTTTGAGGCCCAGGAAGTGAAAATCTTTGGCCGGATGTTTGACAAGGGCTACATCTACAAGGGCTTAAAGCCTGTGACCTGGTGCCCCTACTGCGTCACCGCCGTGGCCGAGGCCGATATCGAGTATAAGGATGACCCCTGCACCACCGTGTATGTCAAGTTCCCCATGAAGGACGATCTGGGTAAGCTCTCCAAGTTCGACCTGTCCAAGACTTACTTCGTGATCTGGACCACCACCATCTGGACTCTGCCCGGCAACCTGGCCATCTGCCTGCATCCCAGAGACAGCTATGTGCTGGTAAAGGCGGACAATGGCGAGACCTACATCATGGCCGAGGCCCTGATGGACAAGGTGATGCACATCGGCGGCTTTGAAAACTATGAGGTCCTGGCAAGCTACCCCGGCTCCTTCTTCGAGAACATGCTGGCCCAGCACCCCTTCATGGACAAGACCTCCCGCCTGGTGAACGCCGAGTATGTCACCATGGATTCCGGTACCGGCTGTGTCCACACCGCTCCCGGCTTCGGCGCAGACGACTACCAGACCTGTATGCGCTATGGTATGGAGCTGGTGGTGCCTGTGGATGACTACGGCCGCCACACCGACTACGCCGGAAAGTATGCCGGCATGAAGACCGAGGAAAGTAACCCCGTCATCCTGGAGGATATGCGACAGTCTGGTGCCCTCTTTGCCTCCGAGGAGATCGTCCATTCCTATCCCCATCACGACCGCTGCAAGAAGCCCGTCATCTTCCGGGCCACCCCTCAGTGGTTCTGCTCTGTGGAATCCTTCAAGGACCAGGCCATCAAGGCCATTGAAAATGTCCAGTGGTACCCTGCCTGGGGCCAGGACCGCATGACCAGCATGATCCGCGAGCGCGCCGACTGGTGCATCTCCCGTCAGCGCCGCTGGGGCCTGCCCATCCCCGTGTTCTACTGCAAGAGCTGCGGCAAGCCCGTGTCTACCCCGGAATCCATCGAGAAGCTTTCTAAGCTCTTTGACGAGTATGGCTCCAATATCTGGTTCGAGAAGGATGCTATGGAGCTGGCCCCCGAGGGCTTTACCTGCCCCCACTGCGGCGGCAAGGACTTCACCAAGGAGAAGGACACCCTGGACTGCTGGTTCGACTCCGGCTCCACCCACTATGCCTCTCTGATGCACCGGCACCCCGAGCAGTGGCCTGCCGATGTGTATCTGGAGGGTGCCGACCAGTACCGCGGCTGGTTCCAGTCCTCTCTGCTGACTTCCGTCGGCGCTCTGGACCAGGGCGCGCCCTTCCGCCAGGTGCTGACCCACGGCTGGACCGTAGACGGCCAGGGCCGGGCCATGCACAAATCGTTGGGCAACGGTGTTGACCCTGCGGACCTGATCAAGGAGTTCGGCGCGGACATCGTTCGTCTGTGGGCCGCCTCCTCTGACTACCATGCGGATGTGCGCTGCTCCAAGGAAATCTTCAAGCAGATCGCTCAGAACTATCTGAAATTCCGCAATACTGCCCGGTACTGTCTGGGCAACCTGAACGAGTTTGACCCCGACAATCTGGTGGCCCCCGAGGATATGGAGGAGCTGGACAAGTGGGCACTGACCAAGCTGGACGCTCTGGTGAAGGAATGCCGGAGAGCCTACAATGTGTATGAGTTCCACATGGTCTCCCATGCCATCAATGATTTCTGTGTGGTGGAGCTGTCCAGCTTCTACCTGGATATCCTGAAGGACCGGCTGTACTGCGAGGAGAAGAACGGCCTGCGCCGCCGTTCCGCCCAGACTGCCCTGTTCCTGATCCTGGATGCCATGGCAAAGGTCTTTGCTCCCATCCTGGCCTTCACCTGTGACGAGATCTGGCAGTCCATGCCCCACCGCGCCTGCGACGACGGCCGGAATGTGCTGCTCAATCAGATGCCTGAGAACTTTGACGCCTATACCCTGGATGAGGCCACGATGGCCCGCTGGGATACCGTCATGAAGCTTCGCCAGGATGTGAACGGCGTTCTGGAGAAGGCCCGTGCCGACAAGCGAATCGGCAAGGCGCTGGAAGCCCATGTGACTTTGCAAACCGAGGACGAGGAGCTGAAGAAGGCCTGCGCCGGGCTCAATCTGGCTGAGATCTGCATCGTCTCCGATTGCACCTGGGCTTCCCCCGAGGAGGGCGCCGAGGTTGCCGCCGGCGTGAACTTCCCCCAGCTCACTGTTGGCGTATCCGAGGCCAAGGGCACCAAGTGCCCCCGCTGCTGGATGCACTCCGTAAACGCCAACGCCGAGGGCCTGTGCCCCCGCTGCGCCGCCGTCATCGCCAAGATGGACGTGGAGCTGTAAACAAAGCCCTGCCGCGTCCTCTCAAAAGGGGACGTGACAGGGCGTACCTGTTTTCGCTTAGAAACCTTTTTTGAAAAGCTGAGAAAAAGCACCCCGAAGGGTGCTTTTTCTATTGGTTGCGGAGGCAGGACTCGAACCTACGACCTCCGGGTTATGAGCTGCGGTTTACATAACTTTATCCGCAATTAATCGAGGTTTTAGAGCCTTTTCGGGGAGTTTGTCACCTCAGGCAATCCACTAGAATCTCCCCCGTCCACTGCGTGCTGATCCCGTATGGGTCAAAACATGGGTCAAAAATGTGGTCTTGCTATGGGTCAGCCAACCAGGCAGCTTTCACTGCCAAATTTGGACTTACGACACATTCAAGACCACTTTGGATTCACTTTTCCTAGGTTCGCGCTGACCCGGTTTTCAGAAGGTTTTTCACGCCTTGTTTTCGAGCCTTACGTCGATACCGGGCGGTTTTCTTCCTCTGCCGGTAATCTCCCACCCCGCTTCCAACATGGGTCAAAAACATGGGTCAGGCTGATTTTCCTCTCCCAGGCATGATCTTCACCCCAGGGTGTCGTGATTGTAACATAGCTTTCAAAAAATGCAAGTCTTTTCTTCCCAAAAGAAACTGCCGTCAGGTGGTACCATCTGATACCACCCAGCGGCAGCTAACAATACGAAGTAATCAAATAAAGGGACTTTCAAAATCGCCCCGGGATCTTTGACAAGTTGCACTCCGTCACTTGATGAGTTCCAGAACCTGCTGCATTGTTTTCTTACCGAAAACCACATCCTGGTCATTCACTACCATGCATGGCACACTCATGATATTGTACTGATTTTTCAAGTCCTCAAAATGGCGAATATCATACACATGGGCTGTCACATTGGGATTCTCTGCAGCGATCCGCTGGGTAGCTACCACCAAATCGGGACACATAGTACAAGAGAGTGTAACCAAGATCTTGATATCTACGGCTTCTGTAATGGCTTCAATCTGCCGTTTTGCGTCCTCATCGATTGCCTGTCCGGGGCCTGCGGCGTTGTACAGTCCCAGCACAAAGGAAGTGAACTCATGACCGCTGGGCACACCGTGGAAAGCGAGACCTGTTGGTATCCCGTCTGCCAAGCAAACCTCCACGCAGGGGGCAAAAGTTTCCTGCGCCTGTCTGAAACACACCTCCAGCTCAAGCTTTTCAGAAATTGCCACAAGTGCGGATATGAAGCTTTCCAATTCGGCTGAAATCGGACGCTTGTCCAGATATAGTTTCAGCAGAAGCGGTTGTTTCATTCGGGTGAAGACAGTGTCCAACTGCTGCCGCATCTCTTTCGTGAACAGTTCGTCGGAGCCCTCAGATTCATGGGTATCGACTGTGACAGTTGTTTCGCTCTGCTTTACAGAAGGTGCATCGGCACGTAGGCCGGTCTTCCTCTGCATTGCCGCCACATATTTTTCCAATTCCGTAGCAGCAAGCGCACCGTCGCTGGTGGCAGTCACCACCTGACGCAGAGGCTTGATACACACATCTCCCGCCGCGTACACGCCGTCCGCACTGGTTTTCTGAGATGCATCAGTTACGATATAGCCCTGTTCGTTCAGGTCCACAATCCCTTTGAGCATTTCGGTAGCAGGTTCATACCCGGCAAACACGAAAACGCCAAAGGTTTCCTTGCTCTTGTATTCCGCCACCTCACCGGTGGCGGTGTTTTTGTATCGAGCATAGGTTAAGCCGTTCTCCCCGGACACTTCCTCCATCACGGTGTTGGTCAGGACGGTAATCTTTTCGTGATTTTTCGCCTGGTCTGCCACAGATGCCGCACAGGAGAAGTCATCCTTACGGACAAGGATCGTCACATGCCGGGCAAATTTGGTCAAGAAGACGCTTTCCTCCGCCGCGGCATAGCCTCCGCCAACCACAAAGATTTCCTTGCCGGTAAAGAATTCACCGTCACAGGTGGCGCAGTAGGCAACGCCCCGGCCCTTGTGTTCCTCCTCACCCTTAAAACCGACTGTTCTGGGATGGGCACCAGTGGCAAGCAGGACACCAAAACAGCGGTATTCTCCCCGATTGGTACGGACGGTCTTTACATTTCCGACCAAGTCAAAGCCTGTAGCTTCCGCCAGCATGAACTCTGCACCAAAGCTTTCTGCCTGCTGCTGGATGGTATCCGTCAACGCCTTACCGCTGGTTTTGGCAATACCGGGGTAATTGACCACCTCATGGGTAATGGCAATCTGCCCCCCGAACTGCTCCTTCTCCATCACAAGCACCCGGTATTTTGCCCGGGCCAGATACAGGGCGGCGGTAAGCCCCGCAGGACCACCGCCAACCACGATCACATCGTACAGATTTTCCATCAAAGCTGACCGACCAGATCCAGACTGGGCTTCAGGGTTTCCGCGCCGGGTTTCCAGTTAGCTGGACAGACTTGGTCGCCGTGGGCATGGACAAACTGGCAAGCCTGCACCTTGCGCAGCAGTTCCTCGGCGTTCCGGCCCACGTTGCCGGCAGTCACCTCGTAGCCTACGATCTTACCTTCAGGATTAATAATAAAAGTACCACGCTCGGCAAGACCATCGGACTCGATCAGTACCTGAAAATCTCTGGAGATTGCGTGGGTAGGGTCTGCCAGCATGGGGTAATTGATCTTCTTGATCCGGTCGGATGCATCATGCCATGCCTTGTGGACAAAGTGGGTATCGGTGGATACGGAGTAGACCTCGCAGCCGATGGCCCGGAACTGCTCATACTTGTCCGCCAGATCTTCCAGTTCGGTGGGACAGACAAAGGTAAAGTCGGCAGGATAGAAGAAAAATACGCTCCACTTGCCTAAGATATCCTCCTTGGATACAAACTTGAAATCGTTCTCGTGGAACGCATAGGTGCGAAAATCGGAAATTTCCTTATTGATCATAGACATATTCAATTCCTCCAAAGATCGTGTTGATTGCAGAAAGCGTAGACTGCCCGGACTTCGTCCCCTTCGCAAAGAGCGAATTTTGCTCTCGGCTCGTCATCCGGATCTAGATGGGCATACTGGATCCCGTGCTCGGTTTCCAGGCAGATCCATTCGATATAGTGCTCCTGATTCATAGGATGTTCCACCGATCCCACTGTCACATGAACAACGTTGCCATCCAGCTCATAAACAGGGACATGCTTCTCTCCGGAAGCCTCTGTCGTACCCGGCTTGATCGCGTGCATTTTTTCACCACAGCACATAATCGGAACACCTGCGTCCCGAATCATGGCGACGATATTGCCGCAATGCTTGCAGATATAGAATTTCTGTTTCATAAACTCCCTCCTTCTAAGGAAAGTGTGTCCTTTTTCCGATCAATAATGCATGAAAAGCAGGGCATACTACCGGAAAAGGAAGTGGAAAAATGGAGCAAAGCAACGAATACAAAAAGGGATTCATCCCATACGCATTGGCTGCATTTCTGATTGGCATCGCGGGCGGATTTTCTACGGTTCTGGGGCCGTCCTTTGTGCAGGACATTGGCATTGCTTACAACAACACCACCTGGACAGCTCTGGCACAGGCCATGTCCACCGCCGCCTGTGCACCGATTCTGGGAAAAGTAGGCGATGTGATTGGGCGCAAAAGGACCCTGCTTCTTGGAATTGCCGTCTTTACATTGGGAAATGTGCTGTCAGCACTGGCAAATTCCCTCGTGTTTATGATGGTCGCCCGGTTCGTTGTGGGCATCGGCACTGCCGCTATGACCCCGGTGATCCATCCAAGGCATTCCTGGGCGTACTGATTGCCGCAATCATTAGCCTGCTGGGATTGATGGCAGCGGAAAGAAAAGCGGTGCAGCCCATCCTGCCCGGCAGTTTTATGAAGCGGGGCGCCTTTATTCTCAGCGTCCTTGCCCTGTTTCTGACGCAAGGTCTGATGCAGGCAAATATGACCAATACCATTGTCTTTGTCAACTACACCCAACCGGATAATACAGCCGTTTCCGGGTATGCCATTTCCGTGATGTATGTGGGCATGTCGTTGGGTGCTGTGATCTTAGGTCCCTTGGCAGACCGGTTCGAACCCAAGCATGTGCTCACCGGCTCGCTGATCTTGACCGGCATTGGCTGCGGTATCCTGTTTTTATTCTCTGAAGCAACCTCTGTCCTGCTGCTGATGGCAAGTTTGGGTATTCTAGGATTTGGTCTGGGCGGCAACGGTACGATCTTTATGAAGGTAGCACTGTCCGGACTGCCGCAGCAGGAAGCCGGGGCAGGAACAGGCACCTACGGCCTGTTCCGGGATCTCGCCGCGTCCTTCGGTGTTGCAGTGTTCGTGCCCCTGTTTACCAATCAGATCACCGGTCTGATCGCAGGCGGGGCAACAGGGGCAGATGCCGCAGTCCGATCGATCCACTTGCTGGCAATTGCGGAGCTAATCTGCATTGCCGCCGGTATTGCAGCTGTACTCTTCCTTCCCAGAATTCGTAACAAAGGAGCATCCAAATGAGATTAAAGGATAAAGTCGTATTGATCACCGCATCTACCAGGGGTATCGGCCTTGCCTGCGTAAAGAAATGCGCAAAAGAAGGTGCCAGAGTCTATATGGCGGCCCGCAATATAGAGCGAGCAAAGGAGATTGCAAATACTTTGAACGATGCAAAATGCATGTACAATGATGCCACAAAACCGGAGACCTTCACTTCTATGGTCGAAGATGTGGTAAAGGATGCCGGCCGTATCGATGTGCTGGTCAACAATTTTGGCACCTCCAATCCGGGTAAGGACCTGGATTTTGCCAATACCGATCCCGCTGTCTTTCTGGAGACCGTCAATCTGAATCTGCGAAGCGTCTTTATGGCAAGTCAGGCTGCTGCAAAGCATATGGCTAAGCACGGCGGAGGAAGCATCATCAACATCTCCTCCGTGGGAGGTCTGGTACCCGATATCTCCCAGGTTGCCTACGGAACCAGCAAGGCAGCAATCAACTATCTGACCAAGCTCATTGCTGTCCAAGAAGCCAAGCATAACATTCGCTGTAATGCCGTCCTTCCCGGTATGACCGCCACGGAAGCGGTAGAAAAGAACCTGACAGAAGAATTTCGGAATCTGTTTCTGCGGCATATCCCTCTTGGTAGAATCGGTCTGCCGGAGGAAATTGCGGAAGCAGTAGTCTACTTCGCCAGCGACGCCTCTGCCTACACCACCGGCCAGATCCTCACCGTCTCCGGTGGCTTCGGCCTGGCCACCCCGGTCTACGGCGACCTGGCAAATAAAGCAAATCGCCGATGACTTACTCCAGCCTATCCAAAAGATTTTCCAAGCACAGCTACTTTTGCGGCTGGTATTTTCGCTGCCAATCCGACAAACAGACACTGGCAATCATTCCGTCCGTCCACAAAACGAAGGATTCTGCTTTTTGCACCATACAGGTGATCACCGATACCCATGCGTTCCATGTACAATTCCCCTTCGACGATTTGGGGGAGGATGATGACCAAATCCGTATCAGTAACAACCGGTTTGGAAAGTCTGGTTTCTCGCTGGATATCCATACTCCCGAATTCCATGTTGCAGGATCTGTTCACTTCGGTGCTTTTACGCCCATCAAGTATGACATTATGGGACCTTTTCAATATATTCCATTCATGCAGTGCCGGCACAGCGTTTACAGTATGCATCACCGTGTAGACGGAGAAATCCAGGTCAATGGCGTTCCCTATGTATTTGAGAATGCCGTGGGCTATGTGGAAGGCGACCGGGGGTGCTCTTTTCCCAAGGAATACGCCTGGACCCAATGCAGCTTCCCGGATGGAGCATTGATGCTGTCAGTGGCAGATATCCCCCTGGGCTGTTTGCACTTTACCGGGGTCATTGGTGTGGTTTTGCTGCACGGGAAAGAATACCGCCTTGCCACCTATCTGGGTGCCAAGGCAGTAAAAATCAAAGATAGCGAGGTCATTGTCCGGCAAGGCCGCTTATGTCTAACTGTGAAACGACTGGGTTCACCGGGGCATCCGCTCCAAGCACCTGTGGGCGGCGCCATGGCACGGACGATCCATGAACACCCTTCCTGCAAGGTGTACTACCGCTTCACCGATGGTGATGTCACATTGTTGGAGCTGGAAGCCCCCAATGCCGCCTTTGAGTATGAATATTGAGGGAGTACCGCGGTACTCCCTCGTATCCTTTATACTCAACATATATTTATGCGAAACAGCACCATCCGTGATGGATGGCGCTGTAATTCTATTCCTCTGTTAACTCCGTTCGCAACCGAACACCAATCTTGATCCCTTCCACAAAGCCAGACCGTTCGTGATCACGGCACAGCTTGCAGACTGGATAGACGATCTTATCCATCTCTCGCAGCGGCATCCCATTCATCTGCCGGTACAGTTCTTCGAAATCCGCCTTTATCTGCTCGTTATCATAGGGATTGTTCTCGTTGAAGCATTCATAGAGCAACCCCAAGACAGAATCCGCATCCCCATAATTGGATGGATTATCAGCCCCCCGCTGTTTCAGCATCTCAAAATACTCCTTCATCGAGCAGCCTCCTTTCCCAGTTCCAGTATCAGCTCAGCGCCGTATTGCAAACCATCCAAGAAAGATTTGCGTTCGTATGCACTGCACAGGCGGCAACACAGATTGAAAACTGCGTTGTTATTATCCAAGGGCAGTACACACAGATATTCCTCCAGTTCCTTGAAACCGTCACCAATCTCTTGGGGATCGTACTCATGGGATTCTGCGTAGGCATGGTAGAGCTGATCCAGCACCGTCTTACAGTCAGGATTGCCGAAGTCAAAGGGATGCGCCAACATGTATGCTTTCATTGCTTCAGAAATGGACTTCAAGTTTAACATCTCCAAAAGTTTTTAGTGATGTTACCTTGAGTAGCAAGGTTTCTGTCAAGTGTACGTTCGGAAAATTCGCACCTTTGCCGCATTTACTGTTTCTGATTATGATATCAGCACATTACATTGAAAGGGGATTTGTTTATGCCATATATTGAAGCGCGCCGAAATGGAAGCGGCTCCATCACCAGCTACCGAATCGTTGTTTCCACCGGATATGACGATTACGGAAAGCAGATTCGCCACCGCTTTCTCTGGACACCACCGAAACCGGGTATGAGCGAGAAGCAGATGGAGAAGGAAGCCACTGCCGCAGCGTACAAATATGAGGAGCAGATCAATAACGGTTTTCTCATTGACCAGCATCAGACCTTTTCACAGTACGCCCAATATGTGCTGGATTTGAAAGAAAAGACAGGTGTGCGCTCCTCCACCATTGACCGATACATTGATCTTCTGGTGCGGATCAACCAGGCAATCGGCAGTTTTGAACTGACTAAAATCCGTCCCCAGCACTTGAACGCCCTTTACTCCGACTTGAAAGAGAATGGCGTCCGCGCTGACACAGACCGGGCAGTCGCCACACGGGCGCTGAAAACGACACTGCATGAAATGGAAATCTCCAAAGCAAAGCTGTCAAGGATGGCTTGTGTCGCCGCCAGTACCATTACCAATGTTACCAGAGGTGATCCCATTCGTATCGACAAAGCAGAAGCAATCGCTGCCGCTCTGGAATGTGACTTCGATGAGCTGTTTAAGGTTGAGGAGAACCGAACGCCCTTGTCGGATAAGACAATCCTGGAACACCACCGCCTGATTTCCACCATACTGGCGCAGGCGGAGAAAGAAATGCTCATCACCTACAACCCCGCAGCACGGGCTACTCCGCCAAAGCCCAAAAAGCCAAAGCCGGACTATTACCAGCCCGATGAAATGGATGAGATTCTGGTGGCGCTTGAAAATGCGCCACTCAAGTGGAAAACGATTACATACCTTCTCATTGATACCGGGTGCCGCCGGGGAGAAATCCTTGGCTTAAAGCCGGAGAATGTTGACTATGATACAGGGGTGGTGGTCATTGACCACGCACTGCTGTCCACAAAGTCAAAAGGTGTGTATGAAGGCGAAACCAAAACCGGCAGTATGCGGGCTATTCGCCTTGCGCCCCAAAGTTTGGCACTGCTCCGCAAATGGAAAACGGAACAGCTCCGCATGAAGCTTGCCCAGGGAGATCGTTGGGTAGACAGCGGCTACATCTTCACACAGGATGACGGAAGTCGGCTGCACCCAGACAGCATCACCGATTGGCTGGGCAAATTCAGCAAGAAACATAACCTCCCGCACATTCACCCGCACGCATTTCGTCATACCGCAGCTTCGACCATGATTGCAAATGGCGTGGATCTGGTCACTACCGCAAACGAACTGGGTCATGCCAATGCCTCGACCACCGCTTCAATTTACGCCCACCAAATTGCCATTGCAAAAGCAAAAGCCGCAGATGTCAGAGCCGGTGTGTTTGCCGGCAGAAGCGCGAAGCCCAAGAAAAAGAGAGCATGATGTTCCAAAGCCCAAAAATCCGATTATTCTGCAAGCGAGTATTCTAACCCGCAAAGTCGAAGAAAAATTCTCAAAAAAGTTCGGATTTTTCTACCTTCAAAAATCAGGTTTTGGGCGTGAACCCCAAAGTGAACCCCAAGCCAATTTGAGGGTCCAGAAAATCCCAAGAAAAGTTAGAAAAACACCGGATTTCTTATCGAAATCCGGTGTTTTTATGGCAAATCTACCGCTCATGGATACAATGCACCATGTTTTGACGGCATGGTGCA
>CAMFMO010000011.1:0-71126 GCA_945963595.1 uncultured Clostridia bacterium
GAGCAACTGACTCTTAATCAGTGGGTCCCGGGTTCGAGTCCCTGAAGGCGCACCAGAGGTTAAAAGCAGAATTGCTTTTGACATAAAAGCTGCCGTCGTGCAGCCTACAGAGTTGGTTTTGATTGTGACGAGGGTCCACCTGTTCCCATCCCGAACACAGAAGTTAAGCTCGTCCGCGCCGACAATACTTGCAGGGTGACTTGCCGGGAAGATAGGTAAAGCCAACACAAAAGACCGCTTCGCTTTTGCGAGGCGGTTTTTCCAAATCCATGTGCTTTCTTTGTGCTTCTCACAAGGTGGGTATCCGCCCACAAGGACATGGCTTTTGAAAATTATTCCATTGTGTGAATTCTTCAAAAAAGGGATTGCAAAACCGGCACAGTTATGCTATAATACTGGTCGTGCCTAGTCAAATATTGGGATGTCGCCAAGCGGTAAGGCACCAGACTTTGACTCTGGCATTCGTCGGTTCAAATCCGGCCATCCCAGCCAAGCAATGATCCGCTAGCTCAGTTGGCAGAGCAACTGCCTTTTAAGCAGTGGGTCCGGGGTTCGAATCCCCGGCGGGTCACCAAAAATCGGCAAGCACTTTTTGGGCTTGCCGATTTTTACTTATTCACTCTTCACTAGATACCGGGGCCGATTTTTGGGAAGTAATAGGTAATAGTGAATAGTGAAGAAGTTTTTACGGGAGGGCATTTTTATGGCGAGTGTGCTGCTTGACAAGTCCAAGGCCTTTGCGCTGGCCATTATAAAAGTATGCAATACCGTGAAGAACACCAAACACGAATCTGTCCTGACAAACCAGCTGCTTCGTTCCGGAACAAGCGTGGGGGCCAATATCCGTGAGGCCTTCTACGCCCACGGACGGGCAGACTTTATCGCAAAATTGCAGATTGCCCTGAAAGAATGCTCCGAAAGCGAATACTGGCTTGAACTGCTGCTCGAAAGCGGATACTATGATGACAAAAACATTTTGGACCAATGTATTGAAATCAAGAAAATGCTGATTGCGTCTTTAAATACCGCAAAGAAAGACAGTTAGGCTGTTCGATTTTTACTTATTCACTCTTCACTAGATACCAGACCCACTGCCTGTTCCCTTATTTTTGAGAAAGGCAGTGGGTTTTTATTATGTCCAGGCAACGGATATTGTCAGGAACGAGAAAGGCGGTTTGTGAAAAAACTGCAAATCCTATGCAGCCAGTTAAATTTTTTTCAAATTCCTATGTGGTAGACTCTAACAGAAAGTTATTATACTGAACGCTTTGAAAAGATTCAGGTTTTCCTTGAGTTTTTCGGGCGGGTATGATAGCCAAACAAATCTTAATAACGCAAATGTGGGATTCCCATAATCTTTTTATGGGGGTAGTGTACCCTTTTTGCCATCATCCAATTTGAACTTGCTAAAAATGCGGCTCCACTCGGATGATGAAAGGGCTTTCCCTTTTACGTTTAAGATTTGTTTGGTGACAATCGGAGTTGCGTTTTTGAGTGCGACAGCTTCGGCCGGCGTGTGCGTCGGTGTGGGACTGACAAAATTTTTATATTACCCCAACAGAATCGCGTTCAGCGCTTCCGTGAGGCTGACCGCATCGGAGCGGCGGAGGTAGCACAGGCTCTTGCCGTTCAGCTGGGCCAGGCTCTGCTTGCCGTCCTGGCGGTATAGGGTGACGGTCATCTCATCCGGGCCTTCCCGGTCCAGGTGGACGGTCACGGACAGCTCCTGCCTGTCGGCGGGGACGTTGGCAGTGAATTCCTCGGCGGTCAGGCATTTCAGGGCCGTCTCCACGTCGGTCATGTCCACCTTTTCCCCGTTCAGCATCCAAACCGCCTCGTCGGTATCCTCAGGGATTTCCTTGGTGAATTCCCAGGTGGTGCCCTCCATGGTGACGGTCATGGAATCGGCCTGATCAAAGTCGGCGCAGAAGACGTCCTTATGCCGCAGGTCGTTGTAGTCACAGGCCATCAGAGCCTCATATGTGGTGTCGCTGATGCGGTAGAGGATCTTGCTGTCCCCCACACGGGCGTAGGCCTGGCCGGTTTCCCCGTCGCTGGGGTCCGGCTCCTTGCCCAGGTGCAATGTGAAGGTCTGCGCTTCACTTTCCGCTTCCTCCGGAATATAGGTCAGTGTGACGGTTTTTTCCGGTTCCGCCAGATAGCAGTCCGTCAAATCCTGCTCTGTGGCATTGTAGGTTACATAATCTGTAAGGGCGGTGTTTTGCAGGTTCTTCACATAGGCGTTTACCCGGTCCGTATCCAGGGCCCCGCCGTCGGAATCCCGGAAGTACAGGTCGTCATCGTCAAAGCCCGTGCCCTCCTCGTTCCGGGTGAAGCTGTCTCCGCCGGAAAGGGCGATGTTCTCCACGGTGCCGAAGGTGGGAATTTCATCCTGCAAAATGAGCCCCGACAGATCCGTGTCAAATTCCTCCATCGGGTCATGGCTGAGAAGATAGACATTGCCGTCTCCCAGGGCGGCGTAGCGCTGGGAGTCCATCTGGCTGTAGTCCCCCAGGGTCAGCTCCGCGGTCTGCTCTCCGGCGGTCAGACGGATGGTGCACTGGGGCTTTTCCAAACCGTACTGGCCCAGGTCCTCCGGCTCCTCGATGGTGAAGGCCGCCCCCAGGGAGGCAAACTGGGAAAGAAGGTCATCCATTTTCTCCGGGTCTACGGGGAAGGCGGTGTCTGCATCATAGACCCAGGTGCCGTCCTCCTTGCGAAAGGTATAGCTTACGTTGTTATAAT
This sequence comes from uncultured Clostridia bacterium, assembly GCA_945963595.1. Taxonomy (GTDB): domain Bacteria; phylum Bacillota; class Clostridia; order Oscillospirales; family Oscillospiraceae; genus Faecousia. Next base: position 2,746 of record CAMFMO010000011.1, read on the forward strand.
CCCAGCTCACGGAGTCGATATCCTTCATTTCCAGAACGGTGGCAGGGGTATTTTTGATTTTTTCCTTGTGCTCCTCCTGCTTCATGACCCCCAGGGTCACGGCGCTGACAATCACCAGCAGCCCCAGCAGAAGCAGCAGCTTTTTTTGACGCTTCATTTCTGCATTCTCCTCCTATCCCAAACGGTAGCCACGCCCATGGCAAGATAGCACAGGGGCACCAGGCCGATCATGACCAGCTTGATGAGAGACGCGGCGGACTCGCTGATGGTCAGATAGTTGTAGTTCAGGGACTTGCTGCGGATGGACATGGCCTGCCGGTCGCCCATCAGGGCGGACAGGGCGTTCATCACCAGATCGTCATTGGCGCCGGAGGAATAGGCATTGTACATATCGTCCAGCAGGTAGGAGGACGAGAAGAAGAGGATCCGGCCGCTGCTGTGGTCCTGAATGTCCACGCCCAGGGAGAAGGGGCCGTCAATATCGCCTTCCTCTTTTTCGTAGCTGGTCTGCTTGTAGCCCGCGAGCTTACTGTAGGCGCTGTCCGTGGTGTTCAGCAGGGACACCGCCTCACTGTCTGAAGAGAGCTGCAATCCGGCGGCAATGGGGATGATGGCCATATACTTCTTCTCCGCCAGAGGGGCGGTAATGTCGCTGTCCGCCAGATCCGGCAGCAGCACATAGGGAGCCTGGAAGGCATAGTGCTCCCGGTCGCCCTCGCTGACAATGCCCTGAGCGGCGGTAACGCCGTAGTCAGAGAGAATGCCGTAGAGGTTGGTCAGCTCCCTGTCTGCCACGGGCCCCGCCAGAGCCAGCAGCTTGCCGCCGGACTTCACGTACTCGGAAAGCATTTTGGCCTCTTCCGCGGAGAGATCCGAAGCCGGGGCATAGATCATCAGCGCTGCCGCATCCTCGGGAATTTCATCCACGGTCAGCAGGGATAGGGATTTTGTCTCAATGTTCTCCTTCTCCAGCTGATCTGCGAAGGTCTCCGGCAGGTCAGCCTCGCCGTGTCCCTCCAGCGTGTACACAATGGGCAGCTCGGTGCTGACCACATAGTCAATGGCAGAGGTAATGGCTCCCTCGCCGTCGAAGGAGGTGGTGTAGGAATAGGAATAAGCACTGCCCTGGGACACATAGATGTCCGAATAGGGCACATAGCGGTACTTCTCCCCGGAGACCACAATGAGGGAATTGTTGCTCACGGTCTCATCGGTGTACTGCTTGGCAAAGGCAGGGTATACATCCGGGTTTTTCTTCACCACATCGATATGGTCCGACAGACTGTCATATTTGGCAAGCAGATTGTCGATAACGTCGTCCTCCTGGCCGGACTGGACCACCCAATAGATGGTCACATCCTGCTCCAATGCATTCACCACGGCTTTGGTGTTGCTGGTGATGGAATAGAGCTTGGAGGCGCTGATATCCAGCTTGGTAAGACTTGCCGGCAGGGCATTTGCCAATAGATTCACCACCACCAGCAGGGCCAGCACAATGCAGGTGAGCACAATGGCATAGCTGCCACCCTTAAATGCAATGTTCTTTTTCATCAGTTGTACCTCCGTTTCTCCATGGACTGCACCGCCAGAAACAGGAAGAAGACGATGACGGACAGGTAGTACACAACGCCGGTCATATCAAATACGCCGTTAACAAACACGGTAAACCGGGAAAACAGGGAAAGAGTTTTCATAAGGCTGGGCAGCAGGCCTTCCAGCGCCGTCTGGTCCAGCAGATACACCCCAACCAGACCAATCAGCAGCACAAGGCCTACGGATATGGCCAGAATATCGTTTCTGGTCAGAGCCCGGATGATGAGCACCAGGCAGACGGTGAGCACGGCAAAGGCAATCAGAGAGCCAACCGCTGTGGAGGATACGTATTCCGACAGGCTGACGGAATAGTAGTTCAGCAAAATGGCTCCCACGCCCAGACCGGCGGCCAGCCCCTGGTTATCCGTCAGGGAGCTGAGGAAGACCCCCACCGCCATCAGCGCCGCACCCAGCAGGAAGAAGGCAAAGAGAGAGCCGTAGGCCGTGGGCAGATACACCTCGCCGAACCGGGAAAACAGCAGCGGATACAGCGCCACAAAGCACAGCGGAATGGCAAAGACCACCAGCAGCGCCCCAAATTTGCCCAAAATCACCTGTGTGGTGGAGATAGGCAGGGCATAGAGCAGCTGGTCCGTCTTCTGCTTCCGCTCCTCGGACAATGTCCGCATGGTCAGCACAGGGACGATGACCACGAAGACAATGGCGGCAAAGCTCAGGACAAATTCAAAATTGCTCACCGCCGACTGCAAATTGTACAGCATGGAGCCAATGCCGATGAACAGCAGCAGAAAGGCTCCGAAGACATAGGCGGTCATGGAGTCGAAATACTGCTTTAGCTCATGCTTGAATACCGCTTTCATGCCTCTTCCTCCTTGTTTTCAGGATTTTCGGTTTCTTCCGATTCCGCAAGCTTTAGGAAGACGTCCTCCAGGTCCGCCTTCGTCACCCGCAGCTCCGCCAGGGGCAGGTCTGCCGCTGCAAAAGCCCGGAAGAGCCTCTCTGTCAGGCCGTAGCCGCCGGAGGTATTCACGGTGACGGTGGTATAGCCATCCTCTCCGGCGACAAAAGTGGCGGGGAAGGTTCCCTCCACCGTGGAAAGAACCTCCTGGAGCCGTTCCTCTCCCGCCCGGGCTGTCAGGCTGACCTGCTGGGCGGCCCGGAGCTGCGTTTCCAGATTCTCCGGGGTGTCGAAGGCCACCAGGCGGCCTCCGGCGATCATGAGGATCTCATCGCACACGGTCTGGACCTCGGAAAGAATATGGGAGCTGAAAATGACGCACTTCTGCTTGCCCAGGTCCCGGATGAGGGACCGGATGTCCAGAATCTGGATGGGGTCCAGGCCTACGGTGGGCTCGTCCAGAATGATCACCTTCGGGTCTCCCAGCAGAGCCTGGGCAATGCCGATGCGCTGCCGGTAGCCCTTGGACAGAGCCCCGATGCATTTATTTTGGACGGCTTCCGTGCCGGTCTTTGCCAGAGCGTCCTGCACCTGTTCAGCCAGGTCCTTGCCCCGCAGGCCCTTGGCTTCGCCTACAAAGTGCAGATACTCCCAGGGACTCTCCTGCATATACACAGGGGGCTGCTCCGGCAGATAGCCAATGCATTTTTTTGCCTGTTTGGGTTCCTCCAGAATGTCGAAGCCTCCAATGGTGATTTTTCCCTCGGTGGGGGACAGGCAGCCGGTGAGCATATTCAGTGTGGTGGATTTGCCCGCGCCGTTGGGGCCCAGGAAGCCGTAAACGCCCGTGTCCCCAATTTCAAAGGACAGATCCTTCACCGCGTGGGTTTGGCCATACCATTTGGTCAGGTGTTCCACTTGAATCATATCGTTCCTCCTCGCCAGGGCTCTTCGCCCATGATTTGGAAACAATAATAGCGCCCCAAGCTGAAAGTACGCTGAAAGCTTGGGACGCTGTATTATGAACTTTTCGTAAAGGACTTACCGCTGGAATCGGGTGCGCAGGGTGGTGGACCAGCTCTCGCCGGGGGCCAGGATGGCGGCAGCGGGCTTTTGCAGCCAATCGGTAGAGCTGCGCTCGGGGCTGGGCAGGCTGTGCCAGGGCTCGATGCAGACGAACTTAGGATCCCCGCCGGGCATACTCCAAATCAGGGTGTAGGGGAAGTCGCCGATGTCGCAGACCACGGCCCGGCCGGTGTCCTTTTCATAGATGCCCAGGGTCTTGGAGGTCAGGTTGGTCATGCAGTGGCTGTCGTTGGCAAACAGGGCCTCGTTGATGGGCAGGGCGATGATGTTGGAGCCCAGATAATAGAAGTTGCCGTGCATCAGGCCGTGGGGCAGATTGTTGATGCACAGAGGGGACTCCATTTTTTCGAAGCGCAGCTCGTAGTCGTCCAGGGTGTGCTTGTCATCAAAGGGCACGGTAAAGCCGGGGTGGAAGCCAATGCCGAAGGGCATCTCCTCCAGGTCGTTGTTCTCCACCGTCAGGGTGTGGCACAGGGTGTCTCCCTCCAGGGTGAAGGTGGATACCAGCCGGAAGGCATAGGGAAACCGCTCCTGGGTCTCGGGGTTGCTCTCCAGGGCCAGGACCAGCTTCTCGGGAGTCTGGCTCACCAGGACGGTCTCCATCTCCCGGGCGAAGCCGTGCTGCTTTGCCGGAAAATCCCGGCCTTTGGCATGGATCGTGCCGTCCACCACCTTGCCGCAGTGGGGGAACAGCACCGGCGCGTGGCAGCGCCAGACGGCAGGGTCCGCCTGCCAGATGTGCTCCACACCGTCGCTTTTGCGCACCAGGCTCACAACCTCTGCGCCAAGGCTGGCAACCGTCAGCTTGAGATATTCGTTTTCAAGGGTATATTCCATGGTTTTTCCTCCTATTGTAGTAGAGAACTTACTTTACAAATGCGAAATACAGCAGCACCGCCGCCCCGAGAATGATGCGGTACACGCCGAAGGCGGAGAAGGAGTGGTTGCGGACATAGTTCATGAGGCCCCGGATGACCAAAAGGCTTACCAGGAAGGACACCAGGCAGCCCACCAGCAGCACAGCCAGCTCACTGCCTGCAAAGCCAACGCCTGTGAGGAAGAATTTCAGCAGCTTAATGCCGCTGGCGCCCAGCATGGTGGGAATGGCCATGAAGAAGCTGAACTCCGCAGCGGCGGACCGGGAAGCCCCCAGCAGGATGCCGCCCAGGATGGTGGAGCCGGACCGGGAGGTGCCGGGAATCAGGCTCAGGCACTGAAAAAGGCCAATGCCGATGGCGGTTTTCCAGTCTATTTGGTCCACATTGTCCACGGCCAGATGGCGGCCCTGGTACTGCCGCTCCACCAGAATGAAGGCAATGCCGTAGACGATCAGCATGGCCGCCACCACGGGGGCGGTGTGCAGATGGTCATCCATCCAGTCGTCAAACAGCACACCCACCACGCCGGAGGGGATGATGGACACAACGACCTTGGCCCACAGGCTCCAGGTGCTCTTTTTCTCCTGGGGAGTCTTGTCCCCGGCGAAGGGATTCAGCTTGTGGAAGAACAGCACCACAACGGCCAGAATGGCACCCAGCTGGATGACCACATCGAACATGGATTTGAATTCGGCGGAAACGTTCAGGGCCACAAATTCGTCCAGCAGAATCAGGTGCCCCGTAGAGGAAATGGGCAGCCACTCCGTAACGCCCTCCACAATGCCGAAGAGAATGGCTTTTAGGATTTTGATCATAGTTATTACCTCGGATGTAAAGTATTCGTTTTGGCTCTTTCCGCCCCTTATGATACAGGATATGTGCGCATTTTGCAAGACGAAAATGCCCCGGGAGCCGAGGCTCCCGGGGTAAAATTTCTTTTGCTTAGTAGCAGCCGCAGCCGCAGTTCGTATTGTTGTTTCCGCAGCCGCAGTCATTCCCGCAGCCGATGCCGCCGCAGTTGAACAGGAGAATCAGGATGATGATCCACCACAGGTTGCCGCCGAAGCAAGAGTTGTTACCGCACATAGCATTTCCCTCCGAAAGATTTTTTTCGAGCTTCACCGCTCAATCCATGCTATGTAGAATTTGGAAAAATGTGCTGCGGTCCCCTTCCTCGCAGGAGAAGGCCGGATATCAGTTGTTGGTATCTGCTTTCTGGGCCTCGATGGTTTCTGCGGCGGTGAGCGGACGGAGGACGCTGTAGCTGTCGAAGCGGGTGTCGTTGGTGGTGGCCAGGAACACGATCTGAGCCTGCTTGTCCGCCACGGTGGACTGGTCTGCGGTGGTCTGCACATTGGCGGCGTCGATGCCCTCAAAATAGATGCGGCTTCTGGCCCCGTCGATGAGGGTCAAAGTGGGATCGTTGGTGCCGAAGGACAGTGTAAAGGTGCCGCTGTCGGAGGCCGTGGAGGTCAGCAGGTTCTGCATGGCATTTTGCAGGGCTGCCGTTTTGTCCCCGGTGTAGATATAGGCATCCGAGGTGGGGAAGCGGAAATTGCTCAGCATGACCTCGTGGAAGCCCATGTTTTTCAGCTCCAGCACGGCGGAGGTGATCCAGCTCTGGGCGCCGGCACTGGCGGGGTCCAGCCAGTAGCAGCCCTGATCATCCATCCACAATCCTGCCCGGGAGGTCATATACAGGCCAGTGGTTACGTTGCTGTTGCCGTACTCATAGTCCTGAAAGGCGGATACCTTTGCAATCATATAGCAGCCCTTGTCCTTGAGCTTCTGGATAAAGGCGTCCACCCGGTCAATGCCGATGGCGCCCGCCAGGCTCTCGGAGGTTTTGGCCCCGGAAATCTTTGTAGAATAGAAGAACACGCCGTAGCCGCTTTTCAGCTCGATCATAACCGGCGTGCCGGAGGGAATCAGATCCACGGCGGCCTCCAGGGTATCCATGCTCTTCAGGAGCATGGTATAGTCGACATAATATCCGTTGATGGGGCTCAGGTCCTTGGAAATCTCAATGGCATCGGAGCCCTCGTTGTAGAAGATGGACACGCCGCCCTGGGCCTGGGGCGGTGTGGCGACCACGCCGGCAAAGCCTGCGTCCCCCAGCTCAAAATCCACCTGGGCGCCGTCTGCACTGTAGACCACATACCGCTGGAGCCAGATCACGCTGCAAAACCAGGCGATCAGCAGCACCACCAGCACGATCAGCGCCGTCACGCCGAACCTTTGCAGCCGACGGCGGGTTCTGTAAGTCATGCTCATGCTTTTTCTCCTTTGCGGGCAGTGACGCAGCGCCACTCCTCCTTTTGCCGAATGCCGGTGACGGTGAGGCCCGCCTTCTGAAGGGCCCGGAGTACATCCTCAAGCCGGGTATCCAGAATGCCGGAACAGATGAGGACCGTATCCTCTCCCAAAAATTCCGGCAGCACCGGGGCCAGGCCGATGATCACATCTGCTACGATGTTCACAAGCACCAGGCCGTACCGCTTCCGGGACAGCTGCTCCATGAGCTTCCTGTCCCCGGTAACGTTGCCGGTGAGGGCCGTAAAGTCGGGGGCGGCGAAGCCATTGTAGGCAGCGTTCTCCCGGGCAATGTTCTCGGCCTTGGGGTCAATGTCCACGCCAACGGCGCTTTCCGCCCCCAAACGCAGGGCGGTGATGGACAGAATGCCGCTGCCGCTGCCCAGGTCCAGGCAGTGCATACCGGGGGTGACGGTTTGCTCCATGGCCTCCATGACCATCTGGGTGGAGGGATGGGCCCCGGTGCCGAAGGTCAGGCCCGGGTCCAGAACCACCATCTTCCGGTCACCGCGGTAGTCCTCAGATAGCCAATAGGGCAGCACCACCAGGGACTGCCCCACCTCCTGGGGCGGGTAGTTCTCCTTCCAGCTTTCGGACCAGTCCGTATCCGGCAAAGCCTTTTCCTCCAGGGGCAGGCCCTTCTTCTCGGCGAAGGCGCGGAGCTTTTTCAGGTTCTCCGTGTCCGTATCCTCCAAATAGAGCTTCACCCGGCTTAGACCCTGGAGCTGCTTTTCCAGACTTTCGTCGATATAATCCCAGTATTCCCGGTTTTCCTCCAGGAAGCTTTCAAATTCCTGCTGATCTTCTATGCACAGGTCCTCAAAGCCCAGCGCCGTCAGCTCGGTAACCAGAGCGTTCACAGAGCCCTGCGGGGTATTCAATGTCATTTCCAGCCATGCCATGGCATAGTCCTCCGATGTTTTCAATAATCCAACCTACATTTTACTTCATAATTGGAGATATGGCAACCGAAAAAGTCTTAATTTTTTGTGTACTACTTTCTATTTGCGGGGAAATATAGTATAATGAAAATTCAACAAGTGCACATTTTCCCACCACTCTCGCCCATAACGCCCCTCCTCGGTCTCGCTGTCGCGAGTCAGCTCCACTTTTTATGGTATAGCTGCCACCGGCAGCTATGATCGTTTAGATTCGCTGCGCGACGCACCGCCCGGAGGGGAAGCTTTTTCCTGGCCTTCCAGGGCGAAGGCCGCCACTTTTCCTTTCTTACAGGAGCTTTTATGATCACACATTCCGAAATAGCCCCCGGCATTTCTCTCAGCTGCATCCAGGACCACCGGTTTAAGCACAGCGCCATGACATTTCAGTATCTGCGGCCCATGTGCACGGAAGAGGCGGCCATGAATGCCCTGATCCCCAGCGTGCTGCTGCGGGGGTGCAAGAGCGCACCGGATCTGCGCCGGATCACCCAAAGGCTGGATGACCTCTACGGCGCTTCCGTCAGCCCCATTTCCCGCCGGGCGGGAAACTGCCAGACCACCGGACTCTATCTGAGCCTGATGGACGACCGCTTTGCCCCCGAGGGGGAGGCGCTGACCGAACAGGCCATTGCCTTCTTAAAAGAGCTGCTTTTTGACTACCCCACGGAGCAGGGAGGCTTTCTGCCGGACTTCGTGGAGGGCGAAAAAACCAACCAGATCTACGCCATTGAGGCGGAATACAACGACAAGCGGGCCTACTGCACCCGGCAGCTTCTGAAAAGCATGTGCCGGGAGGACTCCTTTGGCGTTTCCCGCATGGGCGAGCCTGCCGATGTGGAAGCCATTACGCCCCAGGGCCTGCTGCGTCACTATGAAAAGGTCCGCCGGGAAAGCCCGGTGGAGGTGCTCTATGTGGGCTCCGCTGCTCCGGAGCGGATGGAGGGGCTGGTCCGGCAGCTGTTCGCGGGGGAGGACCGGTCTCCCGCACCCCTGAACGCGGATGCTCCCCTGCATCTCTCCGCCCCGGAGGACCTGCGGGAAAATCTGGACATCACCCAGGGGAAGCTCTGCATGGGCTTCGTGACCCCCGTCACAGCCAAAAGCGCCGATTTTCCCGCCATGCAGCTGTTGTGCGCCGTCTACGGCGGCGATGTCACCAGCAAGCTGTTTCAGAACGTCCGGGAAAAGCGGAGCCTTTGCTATTCCATCGGCGCGGGCTACTACAGCGCCAAGGGGATCATCCTGGTATCCGCCGGTATGGATTTTGATAAGGAGCCCCTTGTCCGCGCCGAGGCCCTAAAGCAGCTGGAGGCCTGCTGCCGGGGAGATATCTCCGGCGAAGAGCTCACCGCCGCCCGCCGGTCCCTGGTCAGTGCTCTGGACAGCGTCCCGGATTCCCCCGGGGCACTGGAAAGCTATTATTCCGCCATACGCCTGGGCGGCAGCGCGCTGGACCCCCAGGCCCACCGGGCCGCTCTGGAGGCTGTCACAAGAGAGGACCTGGTCCGCTGTGCAAAAACGGTTCGGCTGCACAGCAGCTGCTTTCTGACAGGAGGGTGCCTATGAATTACTACCCCAGACTGGACGAACAGGTCTACCGCCGGGTCTTGCCCAATGGACTGGCCCTGGAAGTGGTGAAAAAACCGGGCTTTGCCAAAAAGCAGGCCTATTTCGTCACGGATTTTGGCTCCATCCACACCCATTTCCGGTTTGAGGGCAAGGAGCACCGGGTCCCTGCCGGCATTGCCCACTATCTGGAGCACAAAATGTTCGATCTTCCCGACGGCCGGGATGTCAGCGCAGAGTTTGCGGCTCTGGGGGCAAGCAGCAATGCCTTTACCAGCTACGACATGACCGCCTATTATTTCTCCTGCACGGACCATTTTGAGCAATGCCTGCGCCTTTTGCTGGAATTTGTCAGCACTCCCTATTTCACAGAGGAAAGCGTAGAAAAGGAACGGGGCATTATCGACCAGGAGATCGGCATGAACCTGGACGCTGCGGACAGCGTGGTTTTTGAGAATCTGGCCCGGGCCATGTATGCCCGCCACCCCATCCGGGAGCCCATTCTCGGTACCTCCCAGACCATCCGGGAGATCACCCCCGAAAATCTGACACTCTGCCACCGGGCCTTCTACACTCCCGGCAATATGATGCTCTGCGTTATGGGCGACGTTGACCCGGAAGCCGTGGAAAAAATTGCACGGGAGCTGCTGGGAGATGCGCCCCGGGAGGTGGGCGAAAAAATCCGGGACTGGGAAGAACCCCGGGAAATCCCACAGGCAGAAGTGGAAGATACTATGGAAGTGGCTATGCCCACCTTTACCCTGGCCTTCCGCTGTCCGCCCCCTGGCCGGGGTGAACAGGCCATCCGCCTGGAATTTCTGGCGGATCTGGCCGCCGAGGCTCTGTTCGGGGAAAGCTCCGAGCTGTATTTGAAGCTCTATGACGAGGGCAGCATCGACAGCTCCTTCGGCGGGGGCTTTGAGACCATTGACGGCTGCGCCCTGTTCACCTGCGGCGGCGACAGCTATGTACCGGAACAGGTCCGCTCTGCGGTGCTTGCCGGGGCGGAGGCCTTCTCCGGGCTCTCTGAGGAGAGCTTCCGGCGCATGAAGCGCAGCGCCTTTGGCCGCCGGGTCAAAGGGCTGGATTCTTTCGACGCCACCTGCTTCCGGGTCTGTGCCTATCATTTCAGCGATTTTGACTATTTCCGATTCCCGGAAATCTATGATACTATACAGAAAGAGGACGTGACTGCTTTTCTAAAAGAAACCGTCCGGGCGGAGAACGCCTGCCTGTCGGTGATTCGTCCCGTCCAAGGAGGAGAAGAATCATGCTAAATCCTGCCAACTATTCCACAATCTCGTTCCCGTTGCTGGGAATTGAGATCGACCCAATCCGGTACTTCAATATCGGACCCCTGACCGTCCACCTGTACGGCGTGGTCATTGCCTTTGGCCTGCTGTTGGCCGGGGTCTATTGCAGCCGCCGCAGCAAGCGGGCCGGCCTGACCGAGGATGATATTCTCGACGGCATTCTCTGGATCACGCCCTTTGCCGTCATCTGCGCCAGAATTTATTACTGCGTGTTCAGCTGGGCTGACTACGCCGACAATCCCATCTCCGTGCTGTACATCTGGAACGGCGGCCTTGCCATCTACGGTGCAGTCATCGGGGCCTTTGTAGGCGTTGCCATCTATTGCCGCATTAAAAAATGCTCCCTGCCCGCATTGCTGGACCTGGTGGTTATGGGCTTCCTCATCGGCCAGTTTGTGGGCCGCTGGGGCAACTTCTTCAACCGGGAGGCCTTTGGCGCACCTACCATGGCCTTCTCCCGCATGGGCCTGTACAATACGGTGACGGGCCAGTGGGAATACTACCACCCCACCTTCCTGTACGAAAGCCTGTGGAATTTTACGGGCTTCCTGATTCTGCACTTCCTGTATCCCAAGCGGGCCTATGACGGACAAATCGCCCTGGGCTACTGCGCCTGGTACGGCCTGGGCCGGGCCATGATCGAGGGTCTGCGGATGGACAGCCTCTACTGGGGTTCCTTCCGGGTGAGCCAGGTCCTGGCCGCCGTGGGCTGCGTCGCCGCCGTGGCCATCCTGGTGTTCCTCCACTTCCGCCCCCACGATCCGGAAAAGCTTGCCGAGCGCGTCTACGCCCGGAAGCTGGAAGAGAAGGCGGCGACAGAAAAGACAGAACAGCAATAAAAAAGCCTTCCCCGAAGGGGAAGGCTAAAAGGCTCCCCTTGCGTTTCAGGGGAGCCTTTTCTTTCACTTATGCGGTATACTGCGCAAAAGGTACGAAGCCGATTTCCACCACGCTGGCCTCCAGGTCGGCAACGGTGCTCTCGGCGGTGGCGGTTTCCATGGGGGTCATGGAGTCGCCGTCCCAGGTTTCAGTGGTGCAGTAGAACCAGGGGTTGGCCTCGTCCCGGGCGGCATCGTAAACCAGGGCATCCTGGAACTGCATCTCGTCGTCCTGGAAGGCATACAGGTTGTAGCCGTAGCTGGCCGCACCGTTGCTGCCCCGGTTCAGGAACACACCGTCGGAGGTCAGCTGGTAGGTATTCCGCTCACCGGCATCGATGAGCTGGACCTCCTCGTCGTCCTTCATGGTGTACATAGCGTAGATCAGGTTGTCGCTGACGGAGCCGATGAGCAGCTCTGTGTCTCCGTCGCCGTCCATATCCTGCAAACAGTAGCCAACTTCATTGATGTCCTTGACAATGCCGGGCAGGTAATTCAGACCCCGGTCCTCATAATCCATGGGGTCCAGGCCCTGGAGCAGGGCATCGAAGTAGTTGTCCAGCAGATCACCATACAGAGGCTTGGCCGTCACCACGGGGATTTCCTCCGAGGGGGTGGGCAGGGTCTCAACAGGCGCTGCTGTAGTCTCGGTGGCTGCTTCGCTGGCCTGGGTGGTTTCGGTACCGTTCTTCGAGCAGGCACTCATGGACAGCACCAGGGTCAGCGCACAAATCAATGCAACAAATTTCTTCATAAATTTGCGACCTTTCTTTAAAAGTATCTCCAACATACCATTTTTTTCCCGAAATGTCAAGAATGCCCCGGAAAATTAAAGAAAACTTCAACTTATGCCTTCCGTTTGGGGAAGGTGGCTCGCCGTAGGCGAGACGGATGAGGGGCGGCATGCAGAGCCGAAGCGGAACGACTCCGCAAATTCACAATTTGTTCTTTTCCTTTTCAGTTTCATTTCAGAAAACGGTGGTAGAGTATGGGCATAAAACAAAGACACCAGCAAAAGGAGCTGTGAAAATCATGACTGACTATTATGACGATTCCATTTACGAACAGCCTGAGACGCCCCGCCAGGAGCAGGAAGCTTCTCATCAGGAGCCCGAGCAGTCCATGCCGCATATGACCCATGCCCCCAAGAAGGAGAAGAAAAACGGCAAGGGCGCTGTAGCGCTGGTGCTGTGCTGCGCATTGGTTGGCGGCGGCTGCGGCATTGGCGGCGCATTTATTGGCAATTCTCTGGCCAATAAGAATCAGCCCACTACGGTCTATTCCGACGGCGTTTCCACCATTATGAAGGGTGTCCGGGAGACCTCTACCTTACAGGTGCAGCAGATCGACTCCAGCAAGGTCCTCACCGGCGCAGAGGTCTATGCCGCCAATGTGAATTCCACCGTAGGCATTGTCACCAGCCTGGTCACCACCAATTTCTGGGGCCAGCAAACCACCGGCGCGACGGCAGGCTCCGGCTTCATCTTCTCCGATGACGGCTATATTCTGACCAACTACCATGTGGTTGAAGGCGCAACCTCCATCACCGTCTCCACCTACGACGGCACCAAGTATGACGCCCAGCTCATCGGCTATGACGAGAGCAACGATGTAGCCGTGCTGAAGATCGACGCCGCCGGCCTGACCCCCGTGGTCATCGGCGACTCCGACAAGCTGAACGTGGGCGACAGCGTGGTTGCCATCGGCAACCCCCTGGGTGAGCTGACCTTCTCCGAAACCTCCGGCATTGTCAGTGCCCTGAATCGGGAGGTCACCATGTCCTCCGGCACCACCATGGACCTGATCCAGACCGACTGCGCCATCAACTCCGGCAACTCCGGCGGCGCTCTGTTCAACATGTATGGCGAGGTGGTTGGCATTACCAACGCCAAGTATTCCAGTTCTTCCTCTCCTTCCAGTGCCTCCATTGATAATATCGGCTTTGCTATTCCCATCAATCAGGTCTACGGCATTGTGAAGAGCATCATTGAAAACGGCTACATCGAGAAGCCTTATATCGGTGTTTCCGTGCTGACCGTCAGCGATGAGACCCAGAAGTACGGCCTGCCCGGCGGTGCTTCCGTCCAGTCCGTCACCAAGGACAGCCCCGCAGAGGAAGCAGGCCTGCAGGTCAACGACATCATCACCAAGGTGAACGATACCGAGATCACCTCCAGCAATGACCTGGTGAAACTGGTTCGGGCTTCCAATCCCGGCGATACGCTGACCGTGACCGTCTACCGCCAGGGCGAGACGCTGGAGCTGACCATAACCGTCGGTCGCCAGGTCCAGTCCGCCAACGAGTCCACCGTCACTGAAAGCAGCCAGAGCAGCCAGAACCGCCAGGGCTACAGCGGCTTCGGCCGCTTCCCGGGCTGGGGATATTAAACCAGCACAGACAAAAGGAGCCGCTCCAAGTGGGGCGGCTCCCAGACTGTCGAAAAACCCCTTACGGGCTTTTCCGACAAGTTTTTGCAGTCTGCTGCGCGCATAATTTGCGTGCCTGAGGCACACAAATTCTACACTCCGCAGCCTGAGAAGTATTTTCTGTCAGGTGCACGCCCCGACAGAAAATGATTTGATTTTATTTGGCGGCTTGCGCCGCCAAACTCTGCGAGGCTTTTGACAAGCTGGGAGCCGCTCCAAGTGGGGCGGCTCCCATTTTATGCACTTTTCATTGGTTCTAAGCGGATGACGGCCAGAGTGGCGTCGTCCTCGCCGGTGCTGCCATATTGGCGCAGCAGGCGGTCAGCCAGGGGGCCGGTGGGCTCGATGGTGTCCGGAATGGAAAGGGATTCGTCAAAGGTCACGCCGTCGCTGGCAAGCACCAGCGTCTGTCCCTTTTGCAGGGAAAGCCTTGCGATCCGTTCCCCGGAGGACCCCAGCTCCATCCCCGGCGGCAGGCCGGGAGCGCCGATGCGCCGGAAGGTTTTCCGGCTGAGCAGATAGCTGGGGGCGGCCCCCCACTTGTAGAGGCTGGCATAGCCCGTGTCCAGCCGCAGCTCACACAGGTCCGCGGTGACGGCTCCGGTGTCCCCGGTGAGCAGCAGCTGGGCATTGAGGCTTTTCAGCGCCGCCCCCGGGGGCAGCCCCGCTGTGAGCATCCCCTTTAAGAGATGGGCTGCCCGGCAGGCCTGCACTGCTGCCGGAGCCCCGGTGCCCATGCCGTCGCACAGGAGGATGTAGAACCGGGGCCCCACCCCGGGAAAGGCGGCGCAGCGGTCCCCGTCTGTTCGCTCCTTTTCCCGGGAGCGGACGGAGACGGCCACCCGATAGCGAATCTGGCCCGGGGAAAGCTGCACGGGCAGCCCGTCGGCCACCCGCTGCAGGTAGCGGGAAAGCATCCCGTATTGCTGGGCCACCGCCATGCGGTATTCCTCCCGGCGCTTGTGCTGGGCCTCCAGCAGCCGCTGCTGCTCCCGGACCCGGGCAGCCTCCCGCAGGACCCTCCCGGTGTGGGGGCAAGAGAAGGAGAGCGGATCTAAAAAGATGCTGTCGTCCATGGCCTGCTTTTGCGGGCAGGCACCCTGTTTGGAACAGTCGGCGCAGGCGGCGGTTTTCAGCCGGTCCACCCGGTCTGGCATGGGGTCGGAAAATCCGGGAATCTCCAATAGGAGCTGCTGCATCTTCGCCAGCACCCGGGCCTCCTGCTCCAGCTTCACCTGTGCGCCCGAGGTCCCCCGGGTGCCCGGGGGCAGGAGCAGCTTCCAGGGGACAACTGCCCCCAGCAGCCCGCCGGTGCTCACCCCCAGCCAGGCCCCGATATTCCAGCTTTTGCCCAGGGCCATGCCCAGGATGCACCCGGCGCTGACCCCTATGGCCCGCCGCCAGGGCTCCTTCACAGGCAGGGCCCGGAGCATCCAGGCACCGCACAGTCCGGCGGTAAGCCCCGGCAGTCCGGCCCATTCCAGGGCTGCCCCGGCCAGTGCGGCGGTGGGGAGGGGGCCTGCCGCCGCGGCGACGCCTGCTGCGGCGCAGGCCAGCCCGTTCAGTCCCGCTGCCGCCAGAGCCCGCAGCCCCAGGGAAAAAGTCAGCGAGATGGCCGTGGGGTGGCCGGTGCCCATGGCCCAGCCGGGAATCCACACCCCAAGGCAGCCGGTGCTGCCCCAGAGCAGCGCGGATGCGGGGGCTTGGCGGAAGGGCAGGGCCGCAGCAGCGCAGAGCACCCCAAAGCATCCGCCCCGCAGAAGCAGATTCCCCTGCCGGAACAGCAGCGCCGCCAGATGCAGTGCCAGCGCCAGCGCCGTGAACCAGAGCCCCGGCAGCCATTGGCTTTGCCAGAACAGCCGGTAGCCCCCTGCAGCCCCCAGGGCGGCGAGCAGGCACCAGCCTCCCTTTGTGGCTGCTGCCAGGGCCGCCCCCAGGGGCAGACAGCCGCCTTGCCCCGGAATGGCTGCCAGGAGCATCCCACCGCCGCTCAAAAGCACGGCCCTGCACAGCTTTTCCGCCCCCGGGTCCGCCGCCAGCAAATCCAAATCCCGTTTTCTCCTGCGCAAATACCCCGCAACCGTCATTTGTATGCCGCTCCCTTCGAAATTGGTACATTTCAGACTTTAGCACGGCTCCGGGAGAAAAGCCGTCGGAAGAAGCTGCTTGCAATGGGAAATTCTCCGAGGTATAATACGAGAAAATCAAACTTTTCTCATCAGGAGGACTTATGGCAAGCGAATTTGAGGTGAAATACCGTTCTTCCCCCGCGGCAATGGAGCTGCTGGAGGCCGCCTACGGCCCCTTTGAGACTGTCACCATGGAGACGGCCTATTACGATGCTCCGGAGAGACCACTGGCCGCCCGGTACTGGACGCTGCGCCGCCGCCTGGAAAACGGCCGCAGCATCTGCGCGCTGAAAACCCCGGGAGAGGGGCTCCTCCGTGGAGAATGGGAGACGGAGTGCGACAGCATAGAAGCGGCGATCCCGGCCCTTTTGGCCCTGGGTGCCCCGGAAGAGCTGGCTGCCCTGACAGCCGGAGGCCTGACCCAGACCTGCGCCGCCCGGTTTACACGGCGGACCTGCCTGGTTTTCTACGGAAATTCGAAAATGGAGCTGGCCCTGGACTGCGGCGCGCTTCTGGGCGGCGGCAGGGAGGAGGCACTCTGCGAGGTGGAAGCCGAGCTCAAGCAGGGCACCCAGGCCGATACTCTGGACTTCGGTGCGTACCTGGCAGAGCATTATGGTCTTGTCCCGGAGGAAAAGAGCAAGCTCGCCCGGGCCCTGGCGCTGGCGGAATAGGGAAAACCCTTTGAAAATTCCCTGTTTTTTTCAAAAAACCTATTGCAATACGCTTAAAAGAGTGCTATAATCAATGTCGATAGAATGTAGGAAGAAAGAGAGGGGCACGCCCCTCTCTTTCTTATTGACCAAAAGAAAGGATGGTTTCATGAAGGTCACCGAACAGGTTGCCGCTTTCGCGGAACCCGTTGTGCAGGAGCATGGCTGCGAGCTGTGGGACGTGGAGTATGTGCGGGAGGGCTCCGAGTATTTCCTGCGGCTGTACATTGACAAAGAGGGCGGCGTGGACATTGACGACTGCGAGGCCATTTCCCGGGCTATGGACCCCATTCTGGACGAGAAGGACCCGGTTCCCGGGAGCTACCATTTTGAGGTCTGTTCCGCAGGTCTGGAGCGGGCGCTGAAGCGGCCCGGGGATTTTGAGCGCTTTATGGGCTCTCCCATTACCGTCAAGCTCTATCGGCCCTACAATGGCTTAAAAGAGCTGCCCTGCGTGCTGCGGGGCTATGATAGCGGCAAGCTCACCGTGGAATCCGGCAAGGAAACAATTACATTTGAAAAGTCCCAGGTCGCGCTGGTGCGGCTGCGGGTGGAATTCTGATTGGAGGAACGAAACGATGGCAAGAAAAACAAAAGCTGCCAAGGCTGAGCCCCAGGTAGATGTGGGCGCAGAGATTTTCGCAAGCCTGCGGGAGCTGGAAAAGATCAAGGGTATCCCTGTTGACTACATGGTAGAGCGCCTGAAGCAGGCACTGACCAATGCCTACCGCAGAGACCGGGAGGATCACAAGGATCTGCCCGCCGACAATGTGATCGTCAATCTGGACGAGCACGGCCTGAGCATCCATTTGGTGAAAACCGCCGTGGCGGAAGAGGATCTGGAGGATCTGGCTCTGGAAATCCCCATTGACGCTGCCCGCCGCTATAAGGCAGATGCCCAGCCGGGCGATCAGATCAGCATCCCTGTGGATTACCAGAAGTTTGGCCGCATTGCCGCCCAGACCGCCAAGCAGGTGGTCATCCAGGGCATCCGGGAAGCCGAGCGGGGCGTGATGTATGAGAGCTACTCCAATAAGTCCCAGGAGCTCATGACCGGAACCGTGTTCCGCACCGTGCCTGCCACCGGCGATGTGCTGCTGAAGGTGGGCCAGGGCAACGATGCCTCCGAGGCCATGCTCCGCTCCGGGGAGCAGATCCCCGGCGAAACCTATACCGAGGGCCAGATTCTCAAGGTCTATGTGCTGGATGTGCGCAAGAGCGACCGGGGCCCCCTGGTGCAGGTATCCCGGACGCACCCCAACCTGGTGCGCCGTCTGTTCGAGCTGGAGACCCCGGAAATCGCCGAGGGTCAGGTGGAGATTCGCAACATTGCCCGGGAGCCCGGCTCCCGCTCCAAGATGGCCGTCCGGGCCGCTATGGAGGGCATCGACCCCGTGGGCGCCTGCGTGGGCCCCAGAGGCGGCCGTGTCAATGCCGTTGTGGAAGAGCTTCACGGCGAGAAGATCGAAATCGTGGTATGGAGCGAGGACCCCTGCCAGTATGTGAAGGCAGCCCTGAGCCCTGCGGATGTGATCTCTGTCAGCCTGGTGCCCGGCCAGAAGGCCTGCAGCGTGGTTGTGCCTGACGACCAGCTGAGTCTCGCCATCGGCAAGGAGGGTCAGAACGCCCGCCTGGCCGCCCGCCTGACCGGCTACAAGATCGATATCAAGTCCGCCTCTCAGGTGCAGGAACCGGCGGAGGAAGCGACTGAGGAAGCGTAAGCGTTCGTTGTAACGGCGACCAATGATCGGAGGAAAATTGACAATTGACAGTTGACAATTGCGGTGATTCCTTCGAAATTGATTTTAAAATTTTTCATTTGTCCCCCAGGGACACATATAATTGTCAATTGTTCATTGTCAATTGTCAATTCAAAAATAGGAGGGGGTTCAACATGCAGAAAAAAATCCCTCAGCGGCAGTGCATGGGCTGCCGGGAACGGAAGGCCAAGAAGGAGCTCATCCGGGTGGTCCGAGGTGTTGACGGAACCGTCAGCCTGGACTTCAGCGGCAAGGCCCCGGGCCGGGGCGCTTACCTGTGCCCGGACCCCGAATGCCTGAAAAAGGCCATCCGCTCCAAGGCGCTCAGCAGAAGCCTGGAAACGGAAATCCCCCAGGAGGTCTATGACCGCCTGGAGAAGGAGATGGAGCAGAATGGATAAAGCGCTGAATTATCTGGCCCTGGCCCGGAAGGGCGGCATGGCCGAGTTGGGCGAGGAGCCCGTGGGCGGCGCGGCAAGAGCAGGAAAGGCCTATGCCATCCTGGTTGCCTCCGATGCTTCGGACCACACATGGCGCAGAGCCAAGAGCTTTGCCGCCGGTACGGAGCAGCAGTGTGTCCGTCTGCCCTATAATAAGGACCAGATGGGCGAGGCCATCGGCCGGGATGCTCTGGCTATGGCCGCCATTACGGACGTTTCCCTGGCACTGGCCCTTGTGAAGGCCCTGCCGGAGTCGGAAAAATATAAGGAAGCTCTGGAAGTTCTGTCTCAGAAGTCCCAGAAGGCAAAAAAACGCCAGGCGGAGGCCAAGGCCCACGCCCGGAACGTTCGGACAGGGAAGAAGAAACACCATGAAGTAAAGTAAGATTGTTAGTTAGTGGAGGTGCGTTCATATATGAGTTTTGTGAAGTATCGTTTGAAGGAAGTTGCAGCCGATTTCGGCGTAACGCCGAAGGAAATCGGGGATATCATCTCCAAGTTTTATGAAAGACCCAAGTCCAACTCCCAGGTTCTGACGGACCAGGAGCTGAATGTGGTATTCGAGGTTATGACCCAGACCCACCAGATTGATTCTCTGGAGCAGGTCTTCGCTGCCCAGAAGCCCAAGGAAGAGCCCAAGAAGGAAGTCAAGGCCGAGCCGTCCAAGGCGGAGAAGACAGAAGCGTCCAAGGCGGAGAAGACAGAAGCCCCCAAGGCCGAGAAGGCCGGGCAGCCCGCTGCTGCCCAGAGTGCCCAGAGCGCCAAGCCCGAAAAAACCAAGGAGCCGGAGCGGAGGCGGGAGCGCCGCATTGTGGATACCTCTGCCGTGCAGGTGAACTCCGCCCGTTTTGATGACCGGGTGGATGCGCTGGTCTCCGAGCGGGTCCAGAACTACCAGGGCGGCAAGCAGCGCATCGGCGGCAAGAAGGGCCAGCAGCAGAACAAGAAGGACAACAAGTTCCGGGGCAATAAGTCCCGCAATGAGGAGCAGGAAAAGCTGCGCCGCCTGCAGATGGAGGTTGCCCGGAAGGCCCAGCTGACGGTGAAAATCCCCGAGGAGATCACCGTGGGCGAGCTGGCTTCCCGGATGAAGAAGACCGCCGGTGAGGTCATCAAGCTGCTGATGAAGAACGGCGTCATGGCCGCCATCAACCAGACCATCGACTTCGACACCGCCGAGTTTGTGGCCACGGAAATGGGCTGCAAGGTGGAGAAGGAAGTCACCGTCACCATCGAGGAGCAGATCATTGATGATCATGTGGACACCGCCGACGAGCTGGAGAACCGTGCTCCCGTTGTGGTTGTCATGGGCCACGTTGACCACGGCAAGACCTCTCTGCTGGATGCCATCCGGAAGACTTCCGTCACCGCCGGGGAGGCCGGCGGCATTACCCAGCACATCGGCGCTTATACCGTGGACGTGAACGGCAATACCATCACCTTCCTGGATACCCCGGGCCACGCCGCCTTTACCTCTATGCGTGCCCGCGGCGCGATGTGCACCGATATCGCCATTCTGGTGGTGGCTGCCGACGACGGCATCATGCCCCAGACCATTGAGTCCATCAACCACGCCAAGGCCGCCAAGGTGCCCATCATCGTGGCCATCAACAAGATGGATAAGCCCACCGCCAACCCCGACAAGATCAAGGAGCAGCTGACCAAGTATGACCTGATCCCCGAAGAGTGGGGCGGCGACACCGTTATCTGCCCCATCTCCGCAAAGACCGGTATGGGCCTGGACAACCTGCTGGAAATGGTCATCCTGACCGCCGAGATGCAGGAGCTGAAGGCTAACCCCAACCGCCGGGGCAAGGGCACCGTCATCGAGGCCCGTCTGGACAAGACCCGTGGCCCCATTGCCACGCTGCTGGTGCAGAACGGTACTTTGAAGCAGGGCGATATCATCATCGCCGGTACTGCCGTGGGCCGTGTCCGTGTCATGACCAACGATAAGGGCCGCACGGTGAAGACCGCCGGACCTTCTCAGCCTGTGGAGATCACCGGCCTTGCAGATGTGCCTACTCCCGGCGACGAGTTCGATGCCGTCACCGATGAGCGCATGGCCCGTGAGCTGGTGGAGCAGCGCCGCCAGGCTGCCAAGGATGCAGCCGCCAAGCTGCAGCAGAAGGTCACCCTGGACAATCTGTTCGCCCGGATGCAGGAGGGCGAGATGAAGGAGCTGCCTCTGATCGTCAAGGCCGATGTGCAGGGCTCCGCCGAAGCTGTGAAGGCCTCTCTGGAGAAAATCTCCAACGAAGAGGTCCGGGTCCGGGTCATCCACACCGGCGTGGGTGCCATCAACGAGAGCGATGTGCTGCTGGCCTCTACCTCCGGAGCCATCATCGTGGGCTTCAACGTCCGGGCCGATGCAGGCGCACAGGCCTCCATTGCCCGGTCCAACGTGGATATCCGCTACTACCGGGTTATCTACGATGCCATCGATGAGATCGAGTCTGCCATGAAGGGCATGCTGGCACCCAAGTACGAGGAAGTGGTCATCGGCCATGCCGAGGTCCGCATGACCTATAAGGTCAGCGCCATCGGCACCATTGCAGGCTGCATGGTCAAGGACGGCAAGGTCACGAGAGATGCCCAGGTTCGGGTGCTTCGGGACAATATCGTCATCCACGAGGGCGAGATCGGCTCCTTGCAGCGGTTTAAGGACGCTGTCAAGGAGGTCACCGCCGGCTATGAGTGCGGCATGAGCGTGGTTAAGTTTAACGATATCAAGGAAGGCGACATTTTCGAGTGCTTCGCCATGCAGGAGATTAAGAGATAATTTATGTCATTGCGAGACAGTGCGCACACTGTCGTGGCAATCCCCCGGATTATTAACTCTTGGTAATAAAATCAAGCCATTCCCATTCAACCGGGGGGCTGCCACACCAGTCTTCGGACTGGTTCGCAGCGACATACTTTCTTTACAGAGCAAGGAGGATGACAATATGGCATCCAATCGTATCAATCGAATCAATGAGGAGATCATGAAGGAGCTGTCCTCCCTTCTGCGGACCGTCAAGGACCCCAGAGTGCAGGACACCATGATCTCCATCACCCGGGTAGAAACCACCCCGGATCTGCGCTATACCAAGGTGTATGTCAGCTTTTTGCAGCGGGAAAATGCCAAGCAGGCCTTGACGGGCCTCAAATCCGCCGGCGGGTATCTCCGCCGGGAGCTGGGCCATGCTCTGCAGCTGCGCTATGCCCCGGAAATTGTCTGGGCGGAGGACGACAGCATCGAGTACGGCGCAAAAATGCTGAAGCTCATCAACTCTCTGGAGGTAAACCATGACGAAGAGCCTGACGAGGGTTGAGACGGCGGCTTTCCTGAGCGACCATGACAAGTATGTGATCCTGACCCATATCCGCCCCGACGGGGATACCCTGGGCAGCGCCTCGGCGCTGTGCCTGGGGCTGCGGAGTCTGGGCAAGACCGCCCATGTGCTGGTGAATACCGGCGTTGGCGGCCGGTTCCGCTGGATGCTGGAGGGCCTTACCGTGGAGGAGGCAGGAAAGGACGATACCGTCATCTCCACCGACGTGGCCTCTCCCGGGATGCTGCCGGATAACGCCCAGGGGTATCTCGACCGGGTGCGGCTGCGCATTGACCATCACGGCTCTGCCACCTCCTTTTCCGACCTGGAGCTGGTGGACCCGGACAGCGCCTCCTGCGCCGAAGTGGTCTATGACGTGCTGGAGCTTATGGAAGCTCCCCGGCAGGCAGAGGTGCTGGACCGCATCTATGTGGGCCTGAGCACGGATACCGGCTGCTTCCGCTTTGCCAACACCACCGCCCATACCTTCCGGGTGGCGGCGGCCTGTGCTGAGGGTGGAGCCCGGGTGTACCAGCTGAACCAGGAGCTTTTCGAGACCAACACCCTGGGCAAGCTGCGGATGCAGGGCTGGATCGTGGAGCATATGCGCCTGCTGCACTGCGGAACCATGGCCATCTGCGCCATCCCCCGCAGCGTAGAGCTGGAGCTGGGGGTCACCAGCGATGATATGGACAATATCTCCAATTTCCCCCGCACCGTGGCCGGTGTGAACGTGGCGGCCACCATCCGGGAGACCGAGGACGGTCTGGCGAAAATCTCCGTCCGGGCAGTGCCGGGGTATGATGCCACGGTCATTGCCGAGAAGTTCGGCGGCGGCGGCCACAAGGGCGCTGCCGGTGCCAGCCTCCGCCTGCCTATGGCCCAGGTGGAGCAGATCGTGGAGCAGGCCATGCTGGAGACTTGCCAATGAACGGAATCGTGATTGTTGATAAGCCCCAGGGCTGGACAAGCCAGGATGTGACTGCAAGACTGCGCCGGGTATTTTCTACCCGGCGCATTGGCCATGGCGGAACATTGGACCCTATGGCCACCGGCGTACTGCCGGTGTTCGTCGGCAGGGCCACCCGGGCTGTGGAATTTTTTGAGCACGCGGAGAAAACCTATGAGGCCACGCTGCGGCTTGGAATGAAAACCGATACCCAGGATATCACCGGCACAGTGCTGGAAGAACGGCCCGTAACGGTGACGGAGCAGGATATTCTGAATGTTTTGCCCGCTTTTCGGGGAGAGATCCTGCAAATTCCGCCTATGTACTCTGCTTTAAAGGTCAACGGCCAGAAGCTCTACGACCTGGCCCGGAAGGGCAAGGAGGTGGAGCGGCAGCCCCGGCCCATCACCGTCCACGAGCTGGAGCTGCTGCACTTTGACGGGCAGGATGCCCGTATTCGGGTCCGCTGCTCCAAGGGAACCTATATCCGTACCCTCTGTGAGGACATGGGCGAGAAGCTGGGGTGCCTTGGCTGCATGGCCGCTCTGCGCCGGACCCGGGCAGGGGAGTACACCGTCGAAAAGGCCGTGCCCTTGCAGACCCTTCTGGATGCGGAAAATCCGGAGCAGTATCTTCTGAGCATGGACAGCCCGTTCCTGGGCTATCCCGCCGTTACCCTCAGCGAAAATCAGGAAAAACGCTGCCGCAACGGCAATTCCTTCACCCGCCCTCTCCCGGACGGCACCTACCGTGCCTATGGCAAGGACGGCACCTTCCTCATGCTGGCAAAGGTGGAGAATAACATTATGTCAACTATTAAGAGCTTTTTTGAGGTGTAAAAAAGCTTCCCCTCCTGGGGAGCTGGCTCGCATCAGCGAGACTGAGGAGGGGCGTTTTGGGCGGAAGCGGTTGGAAAATACATACCGCTCTCTTCCGCAAGGCCCCCTCTTCCATAAATTGTAGTATAACTGCCACTGGCAGTTATGAAAGATTAGATTCGCTGCGCGACGCACCGCCGCTGCGGCGGTCCCCCTTCCACGAAGGGGAAGGTTTACGCTCATTTGCAAAGGACCAACCTATGACTACCTATATCTACGCCCTGGGATTTTTTGACGGGGTGCATCTTGGACATCAGGCGCTGCTTCGCGCCGTGAAGACTCTGGCGCCGGAAGGCTGCCGGGGTGTCGTCACCTTTTCCGGTCACCCGGATACCCTGGTGCTGGGCACCACCCCGGCGCTGATCAATACGGCCGAGGATCGGGAAAACTTACTTCGAAATTACGGCATGGATCGGGTTGTGACCCTGCCTTTTGATAAGAAAATGCAGTCCACCCCCTGGGAGGACTTTCTGGAGGAGCTGCGCAGGGACTTCGGCGCCGGGGGCTTTGTCTGCGGAGAGGACTTTCGGTTCGGGGCCAAGGGCGCCGGAACGGCCTCTCTTTTGCAGGACTACTGCGAGAAGGAGGGCCTGCCCTGCGCAGTGGTGCCGGAACAGGAAATGTCCGGCGTTCGTATTTCCTCCACCTATATCCGGGAATTGCTGACCCAGGGGCGCGTGGCCGAAGCGGACACCTTTCTGGGCCACCCCCATGTGCTCTCCGGCACCGTGGTCTCCGGCCGCCATCTGGGCCGGACCCTGGGCATTCCCACTGCCAATCTGCATCTGCCGGAGGGGGTCATCATCCCCCGATTTGGCGTCTATGCCTGCCGGGCGCTGGCCGAGGGAAAGGTTTACCCAGCCGTCACCAACGTGGGCACCCGCCCCACCGTAGGTGGCCACCATATCACTGTGGAGCCCTGGCTGCTGGATTATGACGGAGACTTGTACGGTAAGAAAATCACCCTGGAATTCCTGGATTTTCTCCGCCCGGAGCAGAAGTTCGATTCCCTGGAGGACTTGAAGGCTGCAATCCTGAAAAATGCGGAACAGACAAGGGAGATTGTAAAATAGCTTTCCAGGGGAGGCATGGTGATTCTCTTCTTAAAGAAGAATTCAAAATTGGAAACTTGTTTTATCCCTGAAAATCCGTTATAATAGCAAAAACGATTCACGAAAGGGGTGACGGCTGTGGCACTGGATCGGGAAGATATGGAGAGGCGGCGGAAGAAGCGGGAAGCGGCCAGGAGGATGCAGCAGCGGCGGCGCAGAAGAATGCTTCTGTTGACGGCTTGCGCGCTGGTGGTCCTGGTGGGCTGCGGCGTGGCGATTTTCAAGCTGGCCTCCGGCGACAAGACAGCGCCGGTGTCCTCTGTCAGCGAAACAGCGGCCACCACCGCGGCCACCACCGATGCGGCCACCGAGCCCGGCCGCAGAACCAAGGACCCCATTACCACCATCCACATTCGGGCCGTAGGCGACCTGAATGTCACCAATTCCGTGGTGGACTCCGGCATCGGCCCCACGGGCTATGATTTCAGCCGGGCTTTCATGGATGTGGCTGCCGAGCTGGCGGTGGGGGATGTGACGGTTATGAACGTGGAGGGCAACTTCTGCGGGGAGCCCTACGGCTCCGAAACCGCTTCTGCCCCCACGGAACTGCTGACCTATCTGAAAAGCATAGGCGTGGACCTGGTTCAGATGGCGAACTCCTATTCCGTCTATAATGGCCTTATCGGCCTGAACTCCACCCTGAATAATATCCGCGCTGCGGGCATGGAGCCTCTGGGAGCCTACGCAAACGCCTCGGACTTCAACAAAACCGGCGGCTATACCATCTGCGATGTTCAGGGCATTAAGGTGGCCTTTGTGGCCTTTACCAAGGGCCTGGGCGGCATGGGCCTTCCGGCGGGCAGTGAGAACTGCGTGAACCTATTGTATACCGACTACGATTCCAACTATAAGCAGGTGGACAAGAAGGGCATTACCGGTATTCTCAGTAAGGTTGCCGCCGAGAAGCCGGATATCACCGTGGCTATGCTCCACTGGGGCAGCGTCAACAGCGACGAGATCAGCAAAACCCAGACCCAGATTGTGGATTTGATGCAGAAGAACGGTGTGGATGTGATCATTGGCTCCCACCCCCATCTGCTGCAAAAAATAGAGCTTAACGAGAAGACCGGCAAGCTGGTGGCCTATTCCCTGGGCGATTTTTATGGCGACGCCCAGCTGGGCGGCTCCAACTATTCCGTCATCCTGGATATTGAGATCACCAAGGATGCAGACCTGAAAACCACCAAGGTCACGAATTTCAGCTATATCCCCATCTACACCGAGAAGGAAACGGAGTGCGACGGCTATCGCCGGGTGGTCCGCATTGAGCAGGCTATGTATGCCTATGAAAATAACTATGTAGACAAGGTGACGGCGGACAGCTATACCGCCATGCAGAAGGCCATGAAGCGAATCCCCGAGCGCATCACGGGCATCACGGCGGATTCCACCACCACTTCTACCACGGCCGCCACCACAGAGGCTACTACCGAGGCCACAACGGAAGAAACCACGGAAGAGACAACCGCCGAGACGACGGCGGCGGTCACGGACGCAACAGCGTAAGGAGCGAGAAAAGTATGAATAAGGATTCTCTGCGGGAATATATTTTTGCGGCCCAGCGGGGAGACCGGCAGGCTCTGGTGGAGCTGCTGACCTACTCCTGGGGCATTGTCCACTATCAGTGCGGGAAGCTGCTGCCCTCCCGGCAGTCGGCGGAAAAGATGACCACCGTGGTTCTGAAAACCGTGGCGGAGAAGCTGGATTCTCTCCAGGAGCCGGAGCGGTTCTATAACTGGATGGGGCATCTGACGGCCATGCGCTGTATGCGGGTCCGGGCCACCCTGCTGGAAAACGGCCAGGCCGACGCGGCGGAGGACAAGAAGAGCTTTTCCTTCCCCGGCATGGACCTGAACAAGGCGGAAACCGCCCAGGTGGCCGTCATGCTGGCGGATATGCTGGAGGACCGGCAGCGCCTGAATCTATATCTCTATAGCCTCAGCGGCCTCAGCGCCAAGGCCATCTCTCAGCTCACCGGCTATACCGAGGCGGCCATCCAGGCAGACCTGCAGGATGCCCAGACCGCCATCCAGAAGCAGATGCAGTACTATGCTTCCCAGGACGTTCATTTCACCCAGGCCGAGAGCCTGCCCGCCCTGCTGCGCACGGATATGCTGCTGCACCAGGACCCCGAGCGGGCCACCCAGGTGGTCTATGAGATGCTGCCCTCTCTGACCCTGCCCGCGGCCAAGCGGCCCGCAGCCAAGGCGGCGGCGAAAGCTGCTCCCGCTGCTCCCCGGCCCCAACAGCCCAGCCGGCCCCAGCAGAGTCAGCGCCCTCAGCAGAGCCCTCGGCCCCAGCAGCCCGGGAGAAAGCGCAAGGATGCCGGCCTCATCAAGGCCCTGGCCCTCATCGCTGCCCTTCTGGCGGTGGTGCTCATTGTCTCCGTGGTGATCCTGGTGGTGCGTACCCGAGGCGGCAGTGCCGCTGCCGTAGCCTATGCAGCCGGAAGCCAGACTGCACGGCGCCTATTGGGTCTGCGGACTGCATTCGGCAATGCACTGATATGGTAATGACACACGCCCCGGAGCAATTTCCTGGGGCGTGTTTTGGCATAATTTCTTCTCAGTTTAGAATCGTGGAGTATCTTGAAAGAAAAAAGAAAGGCGGAACCACTATGCAGAAAAAGACGGCGGCGGCCATCGCCCTGGGGGCTCTGGCCGGTGTGGGCGTGGGCGCTGCGGCGGTGAGCTGCGGGGCCAGCAAGGCTTTGACCGATCTGGCTATGGATCGGAAGATCCCCGGCTACAGCAAGTATTTTAACGTGGCGGGCAAAAAGGCGGACGGCAGCTTCAATGCCAGGCGTAAGGCGGCCCAGGAAGCACTGGAGAGCTACCCACGGCAGGATGTAACCATTCGCTCCTCTGACGGCCTGACCCTGAAAGGCCACCTGCTGAAAAGCAAGTACCCCCGGCGGCTGATCGTCGCTTTCCATGGCTGGCGCTCCTCCTGGGCCCGGGATTTCGGAGCCGTAGCGGCCTTCTGGTTGGAGAACCACTGCAACGTGCTGCTGGTGGAGCAGCGGGCCCATGGGGATAGCCAGGGAGATTACCTGGGCTTCGGCCTTTTGGAGCGCAGCGACTGCCGCCAGTGGGCCCAGTGGGCGGACGGGCAGAATTTCGGCCTGCCCATCTATCTGGCAGGCGTTTCCATGGGCTCCACCACGGTGCTCATGGCGGCGGGCATGGAGATGCCGGAAAGCGTCCGGGGCGTGATTGCCGATTGCGGTTTCACATCCCCCCGGGACATCATGATGCACGTGAGCAAAAAGAACCTGCACATGAACTATACCTGGCTGAGGGGCTGGGTGATGGAGAAAATTTTCCGTGAAAAGATCCACACCGCCTCCGACAGCTATTCGACCCTCACGGCGATGAAGCAGACGAAACTGCCTATTCTCTTCATCCATGGCACCGAGGACCGCTTTGTGCCCATTGAGATGACCTACCGGAACTATCGCGCCTGTACTGCCCAAAAGCGGCTGGTGGTGGTCCCCGGCGCAGGCCATGCCATGTCCTATTACGTAGACCCCGCCGCCTGCCAGCGGGCCATGAAGGCCTTTTGGAAGGACTTTGATTTGACGGAGTAGGGCGGTTCGGGCTCCCCTGAAAGGGGAGCCTTTTTGCATTATGTGCTCTCCCGCTCCACCAGGGTATGGTGAAACGAGATATGCACCGGGCTATTGGGCTTTCCGGCGGCGGCTGCGTCGATGTCGGAGATCAGCATCTGGGCGGCCCTTTCGCCCATTTGCCTTGCAGGCATTTCCAGGGAGGTCATGGAGGTTTGCAACATCCCGCCCAGGTGGTGACCGGTCAGACTCATGACCTTGATCTGCCCGGGCATTTCTATGCCCCGGTCCTTCAGAGCCCGGATGACCCCCAGGCCCTGAATATCCAGGGCGGCAATGATGGCATCCAGCTCCGGATTCTCGTCCAGCAGCTGCATGGTGCACTCATAGCCATACTGGAAGGTATTCACCTGCTTGTCCGACTCGCTGAAAATCTCCTCCAGGCCGTACCGGGCCACCCCCTCGCAGTAGCCCTTCCGCCGCCCGGCATAGGGGCTCAGGTGCAGGGCCCCGGCTACCAGGCCGATGTGGCGGCAGCCCCGGCCATAGAGATATTTCACGGCGTTGTAACCGCAGGCTTCGTAGTCGCCCACCACGCTGCTGATCTTCGGATCCTGGCAGCGGATCATCTGCACCAGGGGAATGCCGCTGACCTTGATGTCCGTAATGAGCCGGTTGTTTCGGCCAGTGGAGTTCACCACGATGCCGTCCACCAGGCCATTGCGCATCCGGGTCAGGCATTCCTTTTCAATTTTGGGATCGTCGTCCGTCACGGAGATGATGGTGCTGTAGCCCAGGGCCAGGGCCTCATGCTCAAACCCCTGTAAGATCTCTGCGAATATGGCCAGGTCCAGCCGGGGAACGATCATGCCCAGGGTGTGCCGCCGCCCCTGCCGCAGGGCCTGGGCCATGATGTTGGGATGGTAGCCCAACTCCTTGGCGGCGGCATAGACCCGGGCCTTGGTGTCCGGGTGGACATAGGATGTATTGTTCAGTGCCCGGGAGACGGTGCTCACATCCACACAGGCAAGCTTTGCCACATCCTTTAAGGTTGCCATTGCAGTCACTCCTTTGTACAATCGTTTGCTTATGCGGAGGATAAACCGCCGCTTTTTCTTCTGAATAAAATTGTAGCACTTCCGGTGCGTCAATGCAAGTCCCTTCCAAGGAAAAAGGAAGCAGCGTGGAAAAACAGGCTCTGTCCTTCAAAATACACAAATACAAAGGTTTGTATATGTGCAAAATGACATTTTGCGCAAAAATTTGCAGCCCGTATGCAAAATGTTGCAGAGCAGGCAAAATCGGTTGACAGGGGAGAATTGCCGTGATATAACTAAGGCACAGCAAAGCAAACGATTGCACAAGGCGATGCAAAACTCCGGCGCGCGAGGGGAGATGCAGAGCCGCGTGCATACAAACGAAAATCCATTTACAGAATTAGATTTTAAAGGAGATATTTATCATGGCTAAGGTTAAGACTTTCAAGACCATTTTCCCCGCTGTTTCCGTCCCCCTGAACGATGACTACTCCATCAACGAGCCCGAGTTCCGCGCTTACCTGCGTTGGATCAAGAGCTTCTACGGCAAGGGAATCGAGGGCCTGGTTTGCAACGGCCACACCGGCGAGATCACCGGCCTGACCCGTGCAGAGCGCAAGCGCGTCGTTGAGATTTGCGCCGAAGAGTGCGGCGACAAGATGACCATCATCTCCGGTGTCAACTGCGAGAACACCGCCGAGTCCATCGAGATGGCCAAGGAAGCCAAGGAAGCCGGCGCTGACGGCATCCTGCTGATGCCCCCCCACATGTGGCTGCGCTTCGGCATGAACCCCAACGCTCCTTTCGAGTACATCAAGGACGTTGCCGAGGGTGCCGACATCGACATCATCATCCACCTGTACCCCGCTACTTCCAAGGCCTTCTATCCTGTTGAGACCCTGATCAAGATGTGCAAGGAGATCGACCATGTCAAGTGCATCAAGATGGGCACCCGTGTGACCTCCATCTACGAGCACGACGTCCGTCTGCTGCGGCAGGAGTGCCCCGATATTTCCCTGATCACCTGCCACGACGAGACCCTGTGCGTCAGCTGGTTCCCCGGCATGGACGGCGCTCTGATCGGCTTCGCCGGCTGCGTGCCCGAGCTGATCTGCCCGGCATGGGACGTGTTCTCTCATCCCGAGAAGCACACCCTGAAGGAAGCTCAGGATTGGTCCAACCGGATCTACCACATCTCCCAGGCTATCTACGGCGGCGGCCAGCCCTCCGGTGAGGCCCATGCCCGTCTGAAGGAAGCCCTGTACCAGAGAGGCATCTTCACCTCCGCTCTGATGCGCAAGCCCGTTCTGCCCCTGAACCAGGAGGAGAAGGACTGGGTTGCTCTGGGCCTGGAGCGCAGCCAGCTGCCCAAGGTCGACATGGAGCAGTACAAGTAAGCATCCGTTTGAGTTCCCATTGATTTGTCGGGGGCGCTGCCGAAACGCGCAGTGCCCCCCTTTTTTCTGATTTAAATAGAATGGAGAATAAAAATGAGCGAACAGAATAATACCCAGGTCATCGGTGCCGACGTCAAGCGGCTGCCCTTTAAGGACCTGGTCAAGCGCATCGGCCCAGGCCTGATCGCCACCGGTATTGTCATCGGTCCCGGCGCCGTTACCACCGCCGCCATGCTGGGCTCCAGCTATGGCTACAGCCTGATGTGGCTGGTATGGCCCATTATCTTCATGGGTATGACCTTCATGATGGTCACCAACCGTCTGGCCATTGTCACCGGTATGCCCACCATCCACGCCATCCGCAAGTATTATGGCCCCGTGGCCTCCGGCATTGTGTCCATTGCCACGTTCCTGGCCTGCCTGTTCTTCACTATGGGCAATATTTCCGGCACCGGTGCCGGCATGAACCTGATCTTCGGCATCAACTGGAAGGTTGGTTCCTTGATCCTGATCGCGGTTGTCCTGTACTGCTATTTCGCAAAGAACGTCTATTCCAAGGTTGAAAAGCTGATCACCGCCTGCATTCTGGTCATGATCGTCTCCTTCTATGCCACCCTGGTTGGTGTGGGCGGTCCCGAGTGGGGCGAGTTCGGCAAGGGTCTGGCAGGCTTCCGGCTGCCTGAGGGCAGCCTGGGCACCGCGCTGGCCTTCATCTCCACCAACGCTGCCATCACCGCCGGTATTTACAATACCTACCTGGGCAAGGAGAAGAAGTGGAAGAAGGAAGATCTGTTCAACGGCGTTATGTTTACCGATGCTCTGGTCCACATCCTCAGCGTGGTGCTGATCTCCGGCGCGATCATGGTTGTGGGTGCCGTTGTGCTGCACCCCGAGGGAAAGACCATCAAGGCCCCTGCCCAGCTGGCTGAAATGCTGGTGCCCATTATGGGCGGTGCAGCCAAGTACATTATGGGCTTTGCCCTGGTTGGCGCCGGCTTCTCCTCCCTGCTGGCCAATACCCAGCGCGGCATGGTGCTGCTGGGCGCGGGCTTCGACAAGGACGTGTCCCTGGAGAGCAAGTTCATCAAGTGGGGCTGCCTGGCCTGCCTGATCTTCGCCATGGTCGTCTGCTACAGCTACGGCGGTTCTCCCACGCAGCTGATCCTCATGGCTAACATTGCCACCTCCGTGGCCACTCCCTTCGGCGGCCTGTTCGTTCTGCTGCTGCTGTGGCGGAAGGACGTCAATGAGGGCTACAAGAAGCCCACCGCTCTGCGGATCTGCATGACCATCAGCTATATCTTCGTGCTGTTCATGACCTTCTCCGCTCTGAGCACCTCCATCCCCAAGTTCCTGGCCTCCATCGGCCTGGGCTAAATGCAATCGAAAAAACTGCCCCATGGACGGGGCAGTTTTTTTGTGTTCGCCTTGCCGCAGCAGGCAGCAATGGTGGAAACCACCTTGTCCATTTCCAGGGGCTTGCCCAGGTGGGCGTTCATGCCTACATCCAGGCAGGCCCTTGCGTCCTCGACGTAGGCGTTGGCTGTCATGGCGATGATGGGCACCGTCGGCGTTTAAATCGTTGTCCTCGGCCAGCAGGGCAGCATCTAATATATGCGAGAAGTATTTGAAAAATCCGCAAAAAGCCGGGGCTGTTGCAAAATAGACCTAAATGGGTCAAAATGCTCAAAAAAGATGTCATTGCGAACCAGTCTGCGGACTGGTTCGCAATGACATTGTTCTATTTGGGCTTTTTCTATTTTGCAACAGTCCCGAGGGGGAGCTTTTTTCGGGAGATCACCGTCTACAGTGTCTCCCCGTTGGTTTTGACCACCTGGGCATACCACCGGGCGCGGTCCTTATCGACACGCGTTCCGGTTGGGAAATCCACATACACCAGGCCAAAGCGCTCGCCGTAGCCGCTGTGCCATTCGAAGTTGTCCGTCAGGGACCAGTGGAAGTAGCCTCGCAGGTCCGTTCCGTGGGAGAAGGTGTTTTTCAGGCACAGGAGATACCGGTGCAGGAAATCTTCACGGTTGGGGTCGTGGACCTGGCCGTCCAGGCTTACCACATCGTTGCAGCTCAGGCCGTTTTCCGTGATGTAGCAGGGCAAGCCGTACCGCCGCCAGAGGAAAGCCACGCCCCAGTCCAGAACCTCGGGAGTTACGGGCCATTTCAGAGCCGTTCTTGGGAAGCCTTCGTAGCGGGGGATGAAATAGGGCGCACCCTGGGATTCCCGGACGCACCAGCCGTTGTAGATGTTAAAGCCCAGGAAATCCGGCTTCTGGTGGATGATTTCAAGCTCCTCCGGTGTGACGGCAGCCATCAGATCCCGGAGCTGCCCCGGGGCGCAGTCCTTGGGGAATGCGCCAAAGCAGATGGGATCCAGGGCCATTTGATGGGTGAAAAGCCAGTCGTTGTCGAAGACCTGGAAGGTGGCCTTTTCGGCGACGACAATGTCGGCTTCCGTCTCCGGATAGCACAGCCGCCCGGTGGTGGCAATGCCGATTCCGGCCGCACCGTCCACGGCCCGGATGGCCTGGGCGCCCAGACCGTAGGCAAGCAAAAGATGCTTCCAGACAAGGAAGACCTTGTCCATGGGCTCCTGCCGCCCGGGGGCGTGGATGCCGTTCCCGTAGCCCAGGGCGGCCACGCACTGGGGTTCGTTCAGCAGAAAATAGTGCTTTACACGGCCCCGGAAGTGCTCAGCCATCATCCCGGCGAACCGGGCAAAGGCTTTGGGGGTCTCCGGATTCAGCCAGCCGTCCCTGTCCTCCAAGGCCTGGGGCAGCTCCCAGTGGTAGAGGGTCATATAGGGCGCAATGCCCGCCTCCAGGCAGAGATCGACCAGACGGTCATAGTAGGCAAGGCCCTTTTCGTTCCAATTTCCGTCCCCCTCCGGGTCGATTCTGGCCCAGGAGGTGGAGAAGCGGTAAGCGGAAAGGCCCATGTGCTTCAAATTTTCAATGTCCCATTCCGGGTGGGCATAGCTGCGGCAGGCGGTGTCGCCGGTGTTGCCCTCAAAGGTCTTGCCGGGGGTGTGGGAGAAGGTATCCCAGACGGATTTTCCTCCGCCGTCGGCCAAGGGGTCTCCCTCAATCTGGTAGGCACTGGAGGCAGCGCCCCAGACGAAATTTTTTGGAAATTTGCTCATCCCAAGGTTACCTCCACGGTGACGCAGCTGCCTGCCGGGGCGATGGGCAGCACATTGCCGGTGATGGGCTTGCCGTCTACGGTGACGGCAGCCACGCCCTTCTGAACCCCCCTGGGGTTCTCCACATGGATGGTGTACTCCGCCCCCCGATAACGGCGGTGGAGGGTGAAGCGCTTCCAGTCTGCCGGGACGCAGGGGTCAATGCGCAGACCGTTCAATGTGGGCTGCATACCCAAAATGCTCTGGGAGATGCTCAGGAAGGTCCAGGCAGCGGTGCCGGTGAGCCAGCTGTTTTTCGCCTCGCCGAAGCTTGGGGCGTCAATACCGGCCACCATCTGGCTATACACATAGGGCTCGGTCCGGTGGATTTCGCTGATGGCTTCCGTATAAGCGGGGCAGGTGCGCTTGTACACCTGGAAGGCCCGGTCCCCGTGGCCCAGCTCCGCCTCGGCGCAGACAATCCAGGGGTTATTGTGGCAGAAGATACCGGCGTTTTCCTTGTATCCGGGAGGATAGGAGCTGATTTCGCCCAGGTTCAGGTAGTATTCCGTATAGGCAGGCTGCAGGAGCACAATTCCGTATTTGGTGTCCAGCCGGGCTTCCACGCTCTTGAGTGCCTTGGCGGCCTCGCCGGTTTCCTTGCCGATGCCCGCCATGACGCACATACCTTGGGGCTCGATGAAGATCTGGCCCTCCTTGCACTGCTTGCTTCCCACGGGGGCGCCGTAGGCATCGTAGGCCCGACGGAACCATTCCCCGTCCCATCCGGCAGTGAGCACGGCCTGCTCCATGTCGGCCACGGCAGCGGAAATCTTATCCGCCTCCTCCGTATGGCCCAGGTGGCGGCAGAGCTTGGCATAGGCTGCGCCATACTTGACGAACATGCCGCCGATGAAGACGCTTTCGGCCACGGGGCCCTCGCTGGGGCCGGTGATTTGGAAGCTCTCGCCGGGGTGGGCGGAGAAGCAGTTCAGATTCAGGCAGTCGTTCCAGTCCGCCCGGCCGATGAGGGGCAGCTTATGAGGCCCCAAGTGGGTCATGGTGTAGGTGACGCTGCGGCGCAGGTGCTCCATCAGGGGCTGGGACAGGCTTTCGTCATTGTCGAAGGGTACCTGCTCCATAAGGATGGAGAAATCGCCGGTTTCCTTGATGTAGGCATCCGTACCGGCAATGAGCCACAGGGGGTCGTCGTTGAAGCCGGAGCCCACGGCCAGATTGCCCTTCTTGGTCAGGGGCTGGTACTGGTGGTAGGCGCTGCCGTCCGGGAACTGGGTGGCAGCAATGTCCAGCAAACGCTGCCGGGCCTTTTCGGGAATCATATGCACGAAGCCCAGCAGGTCCTGACAGGAATCCCGAAAGCCCATGCCCCGGCCCATGCCGCTTTCAAAATAGCTGGCGGAGCGGGACATATTGAAGGTCACCATGCACTGATACTGGTTCCAGATGTTCACCATCCGGTCTACCTTTTCGTCCCCGGTCTCGGCGGTGCAGCCACTGAGCAGATCGCCCCAGAACTGCCGCAGCCCTTCCAGGGCCCTGTCGAAGGCGGCGGGGGAGCCGAATTTTTCCATCATGGCGTGGGCTTTTGCCTTATTGATGACCCCGGGGGAGACAAATTTTGCTTCCTGGGGATTTTCAATATAGCCAAGGCCCAGAACCAGCTGCTTTTCCTCGCCGGGGGTCAGCTCCAGGTCAAACTCCATGGCGCCCACCGGGGCCCAGCCGTGGGCGTGGGAGCCGGTGCAGCGGCCGTTTAAGACCGCTGCGGGTTTTGCGGGGCTGCCGTAGACCCCAAGAAATGCATCCCGGGCGGTGTCGAAGCCGTCATAGGGCTTGTCGGACCACAGGAATGCATAGTGGTCCCGGCGCTCCCGGTACTCGGTTTTGTGATACAGGGCGTTCTTTTCAATTTCCACCTCTCCTGTGGAGAAATTCCGCTGGAAATTGGAGCTGTCGTCCATGGCATCCCACAGGCAGAACTCCACATAGGGGAAGAGGCTCACTTTTTGCGTTTCCGCCGATTCGTTGCGGACCGTCAGCTTCAGCAGCAGGCAATTGTCACCGTTTGGCACCAGCATGGCCTGCTCTAAGGAAATGCCGTCCTTTTTGCCCTGGATGACGGTATAGCCCAGGCCGTGGCGGCAGCGGTAAAAGTCCAGCGCCTGCTGGGTGGGCTGCCAGCCGGGGTTCCAGGCCGTTCCGTCCGCCATGCGGACGTATACATGGAAGCCGTCGGCATCCAGAGGGCTGCCGTTGTAGCGGTAGCGGGTAATGCGCCGCAGGCGGGCGTCCTTATAGAAGCAGTAGCCTCCCGCCGTGTTGGATACCAGGGCGAAGAAGTCTTCGCTGCCCAGATAGTTGATCCAGGGCAGCGGCGTCGTGGGGGTATGGATTACATACTCCCGGAGCGCATCATCAAAATGACCGTACTGCATAGGAATCCTCCTTACATATTTTCAACTTATTCGTTTTCTGAAAACGTTTAAGTTAAGATGTCTCTTTTCAGAATAGCGCATCTTTGCAAAAAACGCAACTTATCTTTTCAAAAACTTTGATTTTCGTCAATTGTGCCTAAGAGGAGATGCCTGTTTCTGTGCGATTTTGAAAACAGAGCGAAAATTGCGAAAGTTTTACGTTGTCAATGTGCCCAGATTTTCGCTGTGCTTTTGTGGAAACCATTCAAATTTCACGTTCTGGTCAAAAAATCCGAAATTACCTCTTGCAATTTTAGGAAAATTGCGCTATGCTTTGATTACGAAAACGATTGAGGAAAAACAGCAAAAGGAGTGGAGCCGATATGGTCAGCATGAAGGACATTGCCCAGCGCTGCGGCGTTTCCGTTGCCACGGTGAGCAAGGCCCTGAACGGCCAGCCGGACATTGGCCCCGAAACCAGAGACCGGATCTGTGCAGCCGCCGAGGAGATGGGCTATGTGACCAACTCCGCCGCCCGGGCCCTGAAGGCCAACCGGACCTACAACATCGGCATCCTCTTCGTAGACGAGCAGAACAGCGGTCTGACCCATGAGTATTTCTCCTCCGTGCTGGAAAGCCTGAAGGTGGAGGCCGAAAGCCGGGGTTACGATGTGACCTTCATCAACCGCAACGTAGGCCGCCGCACCACCTATTTGCAGCACTGCCGCTACCGGGGTGTGGACGGGGTGATCATCGCCAGTGTGGATTTTTCCGATCCCCAGGTGCTGGAGCTGGTGACTTCCGAGCTGCCTGTGGTCACCATTGACCATATCTTCAATAACCGCCTGGCCATCGTTTCCGACAATGTCCAGGGCATGGAGGCCCTTGTAAAATACGCCTATAGCCAGGGCCACCAGCGCATCGCCTTTATCCACGGCGAGCGCACCGCCGTTACCGAGAACCGGCTTACGGGTTTCTACCGGGCCTGTGAGGAGCTGGGCTTCCGGGCGGATGAGGCCATTGTCCGCCAGGGCCTCTATCACGAGGCCAATACTTGCGCGGAGATCACGAAAGAGCTGCTCTCCCTGCCGGACCGCCCCAGCTGCATCTTCTTTCCGGATGATTTCTCCGCCTTGGGCGGGGTGAACGCCATCCGGGAGGCGGGGCTGCGAATCCCGGAGGACATTTCCGTCATTGGTTACGATGGGATTCCTTTGGCAGACATTCTCTCCCCACGGCTTACCACCTACCACCAGGATACGAAAGCCATGGGCACGGCAGCCGCCAAGGGCCTCATTGATCTCATCGAGCACCCCAAGACGACGCTTTTAGACCGGGTCGTCATTCCGGGCAGCCTGCGGGTTCGGGAATCCGTGGCAAAGCTCAGATAAATTCGGTGTTTTCCGCAGAAGCGGTACACATAAAGCAGTTATCAATTTAAGGAGGAACATACAATGAAAAAGGCGCTATCCATGATCCTTGCGCTGGCCATGGTCTTTGCACTGTGTGCCTGCAGCTCTCAGCAACCCGCAGCCACCACCGCGGCCGCAACCACTGCCGCACCTAAGGCAGACGATACCCAGACCGAGGCTCCCGCCGAAGAGTCCTCCGAGGGCAAGGTGTTCAACATCTATGCCTGGAACGAGGAGTTCAAGGGCTTCTTCGAGAAGTACTACACCGTTCCCGAAGGTGTCACCGTCAACTGGATCATTACCCCCAGTGACAACGGCGCTTACCAGGAAAAGCTGGACCAGGCTCTGCTGAACCAGGAAAATGCCGCCGCTGACGACAAGGTGGACCTGTTCCTGGCCGAAGCTGACTACATCCAGAAGTACACCGGCTCCGACTTCACCCAGGATGTCACCAAGCTGGGCGTTACCGACTTCTCCAATACCTATGCTTACACCGTGCAGTGCGCTTCCGATGCCAACGGCGTCGTCAAGGGTG
This sequence comes from uncultured Clostridia bacterium, assembly GCA_945963595.1. Lineage (GTDB taxonomy): Bacteria > Bacillota > Clostridia > Oscillospirales > Oscillospiraceae > Faecousia. The sequence goes on from CAMFMO010000011.1 coordinate 41,415, forward strand.
TCTCCTTCCAGTGCTGCCCCGCCGCGCTGATCTACCGCCGCTCCATCGCACAGGATGTCCTGGGCACCGATGATCCCGCAGAAGTCCAGAAGGCCCTGTCCGACTGGGACAAATTCAATGATGTTGCCGCGCAGGCCAAGGCCAAGGGCTACATGATGACCGCTTCCGAGTCCGCTACCTACCGCGTATTCTCCAACAACGTTGACGAGCCCTGGGTGGACGCCGACAACAACCTGCAGATTCCCGAGGCTATGAAGACCTGGATGCAGCAGGCTAAGGACTTCACCGACAAGGGCTACACTCAGACCTGCGACATCTGGTCCGACGAGTGCACCGCCCAGATGTTCGGCGACGGCAAGGTCATGTGCTACTTTGGACCTGCCTGGTACTACAACTTCTCCATGGGCAACGCACAGGATGCCGAGAAGGGCTGCTATGGCGACTGGGCCATCTGCGAAGGTCCTCAGGCCCACTTCTGGGGCGGCACCTGGCTGCTGGCTCCCACCGGCACCGATAACCCCACCATGGTTGCTGACATTATGAACCTGTTCATCAACGACGAAGAGACCTGCTCCAAGCTGGTTTCCGACGATATGCAGTTCTCCAACAACCAGGCCGTCAACGCCAAGTTCGCTTCCGATCCCAACTTTGGCAACGCTTTCCTGGGCGGCCAGAACGACACCGCGATCTATGTAGAGCTGGCAAAGAACATCGTCTTTGAGAACCACACCATCTACGATCAGCTGATCAACGAAGATATGCAGAAGTGCTGGCGTGAATACTGCGACGGCGATGTGAGCGAGGAGCAGGCAATGGCCAACTTCTACGCCATGGTCTCCGAGAGCTACCCCACCATCGTTACTCCGTAGCCTTCCTTTTCGTTCTCCTCTCCGGGGCAGGGCCTGCGCCCTGCCCCGGGAATGCTTTCCGGCGTTCCGGGTGGGAAAACCTTCCCCATCCGGAAGACCGGAAAGAATAGCTCCTTGCCTCCCATGAAAGGGGAGGCTCTACACGAAAACCAACCAAGGGAGGAAAATCATATGCAAACAACCGTAAAACCCGCCCGCGTCAAGGGGAAAAAGGGCGTAAGCTACGCCAAATGGGGCTACATTTTCATTCTGCCCTTCTTCGTGACCTACTGCATCTTCTCCCTGGCACCCCAGGTGCTGACCATCTACAACAGCTTTTTCGAGAACTACCGGGAGGGCCTGACCCAGGTGGGGCCGAAATTCGTGGGCTTCCAGAATTATGTAAAGCTCTTTACCCCGGATAAGAACGGCTCCATCAGCATCCTGAAATTCACTGCCAACACTCTGCTCATGTGGATCGAGGGTGCGGTGCCCCAGGTGCTCATCGCCCTGCTGCTGAGTGTGTTCTTCACCAGTTACCGGCTGAAAATCAAGGGCCAGCAGTTCTTCAAGACCGTTATCTATATGCCAAACCTCATTATGGCTTCTGCCTTCTCCATGCTGTTCTTCACGCTGTTCTCCAACGTGGGCCCTGTGAACCAGCTGCTCGTTCAGCTCGGCTGGATCGACGAGGCAATTCCCTTCTTCGACAAGCAGATCACCGTCCGGGGCCTGGTCGCCACCATGAACTTCCTCATGTGGTTTGGCAACACCACCATTCTGCTGATGGCGGGCATTATGGGCATTGACCAGAACCTCTTTGAGGCCGCCAACCTGGACGGAGCCAACTCCCTGCAGGTCTTCTTCCGGGTGACCCTGCCCCTGCTGATGCCGGTGCTGGTGTACACCATCATTACGGCCCTCATCGGCGGCTTGCAGATGTTCGACGTGCCCCAGGTCCTGACCAACGGCGCGGGCACCCCCAACAGAAGCTCCACCACCCTGATCATGTACCTGAACAACTTCCTGAAGACCAGCAAGAACTACGGTATGGCCGGTGCGGTCTCCGTGATCATCTTCATCATCACGGGCCTGCTCAGCATTCTGGTGTTCAAGAGCCTGACCAAGGACGACAACTAAGGAGGTGTCATCATGAAATCCAATTCTTCCGACAGCCGCAAGGCCAAGGCCATGCTGACACTGAGCAGGATCGTGGTCTATATCATCCTGATCTTCCTGTCCATTCTGTGTCTGTTCTCCTTCTATATGCTGATCATCAATTCCACCCGTACCAATGCGGACCTGCAGGGCGGCTTCAAGTTCCTGCCCCAGGGGAATTTCCTGACCAACTTCAAAAACGCCTGGAACGACGCCTCCATCAATATCCCCAGAGGCATGGCAAACAGCTTCTTCGTGGCCGCCTGCACCTCCATCCTCACCACCTATTTCTCCGCTTTGACAGCTTACGGCCTCCACGCCTATGACTTCAAGCTGAAAAAGGCGGCCACCACCTTCATTCTGGCGGTGATGGTCATCCCCAAGCAGGTCAGCGCTTCCGGCTTTGTCCAGCTGTGCTACAAGTTCGGCCTGACGGACAGCTACATTCCGCTGATCCTCCCCGGCATTGCCGCCCCCGTGGTTTTCTTCTACATGAAGCAGTATATGGCGTCTGTGCTGCCTATGGAGATCGTGGATGCCGCCCGGGTGGACGGCTCCGGCGAGTTCTACACCTTCAACCGCATTGTTTTGCCCATGATCAAGCCCGCCATTGCCGTGCAGATGATCTTCTCCTTCGTGGAGTCCTGGAACAACTACTTCCTGCCCGCGCTGCTGCTGAACAAGAACGAAATGAAGACCGTTCCGATCATGATCGCCCAGCTCCGGGCGGCGGACTATTCCAAGTTTGACCTGGGTAAGGTGTATATGTTCATCCTGCTGGCCATTCTGCCCGTTCTGGCCGTATACATCTTCCTGTCCCGCTTCATCATCAAGGGCGTCACCGCCGGCTCCGTCAAGGGCTGATTCCCGAAAATGCAGCGCCCCGCGTTCCTGTTCCGGAACGCGGGGTGCTTAAATTATACCGGTTCACCCAGATATTCGGAGAGCCTATCCAGGCAGTTCAGCCCCTCGGTGTAGCCCTGCCAGTACAGGGCGCCCAGCTTTTCCAGGTCTCCCTCCACCCGGGATACCCGGATGGGCTTTTCCGGAGCCAGGACAAAGATTCGGCCCTGCTGCTCCAGGGTATCCAAGCGGTCACACAGGCCATTGTAAACCGTGGGAATCCGGTCCACGTTCCGGGCGAATTCCGGCCAGCGGCGGTACACCGCTTCGGCAGTGGCCCGCTCCTTTGGGGGCTTTCGATAGCCCCGGTGCCGGGTGCGGATGACCACGATTTTCTCGTAGCCCTGGCCCAGGGCCCAGTCGAAGGGAATGCCGCAGCTACACCCGCCGTCCAGGCAGGGAATGCCGTCCACATTCACCATGGGTGTTACAAAGGGCATGGAGGCCGAGGCCTTGGCGGCGGAAAAGATGTCGCACTGGCCCCGCTCCCAGAAAACGGCCTCTCCCGTGCGGCAGTCCGTGGCCTCTGCCAGGAAGCGGCGGCGGGGGTCATTGAATCGGACCTCATTCAGAGGCTCAATGGCATTGTAGTCGTTCAGCAGGAAGTCCAGACGGATGAGGCTTTTGCTTTTGCGCAGGGCATCAGGGCCAATATAGGCCTTGTCATGGCGGTGGCCCAGGTTTGCCCGGGCGGACCGGCCAATCTGGCCGCTGACGTAGCTTACCCCTGCCAGCGCCCCGGCGCTGACGCCCAGGGTGCATTGAAAATTCAGCCCCCGCTGCATCCAGGCATCCAGAGCTCCCTGGGTATACATTCCCCGGAAGGCCCCGCCCTCCAGCACAAGGCACCCCTCTACGATTCTGTCCGGTGCGTACCCCGTGGGGATACTGCCCAGCTTCGAATAGATTTCCTGGCCCATACAGCCGCTCCTTTTCCTGTGGGTTTTCCTGCATTTTATCAGCTTTTTTTTGAAAAATCAAGGGAATATTGAATCACCCCGGCCGAGTTCGGCCGGGGTGATCCTGCGTAACAAAGAACAAACAAAATCCAGGCGGCAAGGGGGATCGAACCGCGCAAGATGTAGGTTAGTCTCTGCTAACTATTATAGCGGAGAATAGCGTTTTGTCAAGAGAAATTTTGAAAATTGTTTCGGGGGAAAAGGCTGGGAAAGCCATAAAGCAAGGGACGCTGCCGCGTAGCAGCGTCCCTTTGAAAATGCGGTTATTCCCCGTAACCCTGGGGATTCTTGCTCTGCCAGTTCCAGGAATCCCGGCACATGTCGGCCAGGGTCTCCTGTGCCTTCCAGCCCAGGACCTCTGCGCTCTTGGCGGGGTCTGCATAGCAGGTGGCGATGTCGCCGGGGCGACGGTCGGTGATGACGTAGGGAACATTCACGTGGTTCACTTCCATGAAGGTGTGCACCATATCCAGCACGCTGTAGCCTGTGCCGGTGCCCAGGTTGAAGACCTCGCACCCCCGGTGCTCAGTGACGTACTTCACGGCGGCCACATGGCCCTTGGCCAGATCCACCACATGGATATAGTCTCTCACGCCGGTGCCGTCGTGGGTATCGTAGTCATTGCCGTAGACGCTGAGCTTCTCCCGGCGTCCGATGGCTACCTGGGTGATATAGGGCATCAGGTTGTTGGGGATACCTCTGGGGTCCTCGCCGATCAGGCCGGACTTGTGGGCGCCGATGGGATTGAAGTACCGCAGCAGGACCACGCTCCATTCGGGGTCGGCGTGAGAGATGCCGGAGAGGATCTGCTCGGTCATGTACTTGGTCCAGCCATAGGGGTTGGTGCAGCCGCCTGTCCGGCTGGTCTCCCGCAGGGGCATTTCGTTGTCGGCGGTGTAGACCGTGGCGGAAGAGGAGAAGATGATGTTCTTCATGCCCACTTCCTTCATGACCTTGGTCAGCACCAGGGTGGTATTCAGGTTGTTATCATAGTATTCCCAGGGCTTTGCAACGCTTTCGCCCACGGCCTTCAGACCGGCAAAGTGGATGACGCAGGAAATCTCGTTCTCGGCAAAGATCTTCTTCAGCAGGGCCTCATCCCGGACGTCGCCCTCGTAGAATTTCAGGGTTTTCCCGGTGAGCTTCTGAACCCGGTTCAGGCTTTCGGGATTGGAATTGCACAGATTGTCAATGACCACCACGCCATAGCCGTTCTCCAGCAGCTCCAGGCAGGTGTGGGAGCCGATATAACCGGCACCGCCGGTCACCAGTACGTTCTTCATGATGCAAGAACCTCCTTATATTTTCTGCTTTCATTTTAGTACACAAAGGTGGAAAATGCAATGATTCTTTTTGTAAAATATAGTTGATAAATTGGCATAAAAAGGCTTCTCCTCCGGGGGAGCCTATATCATTCTGCGCTGAACAGCATCCGGTCGCTTTCCACGTGGAAGGCCTTCAGCAGGTCCTCCGGGGTCATATTGGCCCGCTGGGCCCCTGCCAGCTCCAGGACGATGCGGCCGTCCTTCATCATGACGGTTCGGTTGCCCAGCGCCAGAGCGGAGGGGACGTTGTGGGTGATCATCAGGCAGGTGATGTGGTTTTCGGCCACGATTTTTTTCGTCAATTCCAGCACCTTTTCTGCCGTGGCAGGATCCAATGCGGCGGTGTGCTCGTCCAGGAGCAGCAGCTTCGGGGTCACCAGGGTGGCCATCAGCAGGGTCAGGGCCTGCCGCTGTCCGCCGGAGAGCAGACCTACGGGGTGGTTCATCCGGTCCTCCAGGCCCAGCTCCAGGGCGGCCAGGCGATCCCGGAATTCGGCCCGGTCCTTTTTGGTAATGGTGGAGAAGGGGGAGCGACCGTGGCCCGCCCGGAGATAGGCCAGCGCCAGATTTTCCGCAATGGTCATGCTGGGGGCCGTGCCCCGCAGGGGGTCCTGGAACAGCCTGCCAATGCACTTGCTGCGCTTGTAGTCCGGCATATTGGTGATGTTCTGGCCGTCCAGCACCACGGTGCCGGTATCCGGCCGGAAGGAGCCTGCAATGGCCCCGAACAGCGTGGATTTTCCCGCGCCGTTGGAGCCCAGCACTGTGACAAAATCTCCGGCCTCCAGATGCAGATCAATGCCGCACAGGGCCTTTTTCTCATTGACCGTGCCTGGGGCAAAGGTTTTTTGAATATTCGTAAGGGTCAGCATCTCATACCGCTCCTTTCTTTTCCACCCGCAGGGCAGGCAGGCCGATGGCCAGCGCCACAATCACGGCAGAGATCAGCTTCAGGCATTCGCTGGGCAGGTCCAGCCGCAGGGCCAGGGCGATGATAAACCGGTAGAGAATGCTGCCCAGTACCGCCCCGAAGGCTTTCAGTCCTACGCTGCCCTTCCTCGTCAGGGTTTCGCCGATGATCAGGCTGGCCAGGCCGATGATGACCATGCCCGTGCCCAGGTTGATGTCCGCCGTTTTCTGGTACTGGGCCAGAATTGCGCCGGACAGGGCGGTCAGGGCATTTGCAATGCACAGTCCCACGGTGACGGTAAAGGCGGTGTTGATGGAGCTGGCCCGGACCATATCCGGATTGTCGCCGGTAGCCCGGATGGACAGCCCCAGCCGGGTCCGCAGGAACAGCACCAGCACTGCCGCTGCCAGAAGGGCCAGCACCGCAGCGGGAACCAGGCGGTAATAGGCGCCCAGCAGGGGCTTCAGGGCAGTGAAGACGGTGTCCGCTTTCAGCAGGCTTACATTGGAGGAGAAGCCCATCACTGCCAGATTGACGGTGTACAGCCCCGTATTGGTGATAATACCCGCTAAAATAGAGGGAATCCGCATTTTTGTCTGTAAAAAGGCGGTGATGTACCCTGCCGCAGCTCCCGCGGCCATGGCTGCGGGAATGGCAAGGAAGGGGTGCCCCGCTACAGCAACCGTCGCCGACACGGCGCACCCCAGGGTAAAGGCCCCGTCGGTGGTCATATCGGCGATATTCAGGGTTTTGTAGCTCAAAAACAGCGCCAGGGCTACCAAAGCATAAATGCACCCCAGCTCCAGAGCGCTGAGAATCACGGCGGATGAAATCATGAAATCGACTCCCTCGGTTATCTAAATGGATTTGTAAAATGAAGCCTGCGAGGGGACGAGTTGACAATTGACAGTGAACAGTTGACAGTTGTGGTGTCCCTTCGGGACGATTTGAAATTCGTTTGATTTATTTCCGAAGGAAATACCTTAACTGTCAACTGTCAATTGTCAATTGTCAACTTATTTTCTGCTGACTTCATGTTTTACGAATGTCTCTCACTCCTGCGTTGTGACTTCCTTCACCGTACCCGCCATGTCCTTGAAGACGCCATAGTCCAGGCCCAGGGTCTTGGCGGTGTCGGTATTGACAGTGATGATACCGCCGTCCATAACGTGGTATTCGGGAACCGCGCCGCCCAGGAGAATGTCAACGGCCATATCGGCGGTGTAGGTGCCCAGCTCCGTGTAGTTCACGCCGCAGGTGGCGAAGGCACCGGCGGTGACGAAGGAGTCTGCGCCCGTGTAGTGGGGGATACCGGCCTCGTTTAGAATTTCCGCAACAGCGGATGCGGCAGCCATGACCACATTGTCCGTGGGGGTGAAGACGGCCTGCACCCGGCCCACCATGGCGGAAGCGGCGGTGAGAATTTCATCGGTGGTGTTGCCGGTCTTTTCCAGATAGGCAATGCCCTTGCTGTCCAGGTATTCCTTGGCCTCCCGGATAGGAGTCACGGAGTTTGCCTCGCTGTTGGAGTACAGCAGACCTACGGTTTCGATATCGGGATTTGCTTTCAGCATCATGTCCAGAATGAAGGGAGTGTTCAGAGCATCAGAAGTGCCGGTGACGTTGGCAATGCCCGTCAGCTGGGCCTCGCCCGGATCGGAGATGGCGGCATAGATCACAGGGATCTGATTGTCCTCGGTGGCCGTAGCCATGGTGGTGGCGGCCAGGGTGGCGATGGGGATGATGGCATCGTAGCCGTCGGAGACCACCTGGGCGCCGATCTGGTTCAGAACGGTGGCGTCGTTCTGGCCGTTGAAATCCTTATAGGTAATGGCAATGCCCTTTTCTGCGGCCTTGGCCTCCAGCTCGGCCTCGATGGCCACCCGGATTTCATCCAGGGAAGCGTGGTCCAGCTGCTGGACAATGGCAACCTTGTATTCCTTGCCGCCCTCGGCAGCCGGCGCTGCGGCAGCTGCGGTGGTGGAAGCGGTGGAGGAAGCGCCGCAGGCGCTGAGAGAAGCAGCCAGAAGGGAGACGGCAGCGATCATAGACAGAAACTTTTTCATAGTAATAACTCCTTTTATACGATAAAATCAGATTTTTAGGGTGAAAAGCTCTGAATTCACCATCGTCTGCCCGGGTTTCTCATAAAAATGCTCCTTTCGCGGAAAAACAAAAAAGTCCTTGCTCCCCCGATTGGGGGAACAAGGACAGAACTTACAAATTCTGCGGTACCACCTTGTTTGCCGTTTGCAAAAACGACCGCTCTGCACGGTGCCAACACACCGCCTGCCACATAACGCCGGCATTGCGTCAGAGGATACTTGGGAACACCCGTTCTCCCTGCCCTCGGCGGCCCATTTGCTGCTTCGCTTTTCGCCCCGCTCTCAGCTCTGCGGGACTCTCTGTGGATGCGCTGGCAGCTTTACTTCCGCTTCTTCGGTTTGCCTTTTGAACTTGGAATCTTTATACACCAGAAAAGTCCGTTTGTCAAGAACTTTTTTCCACGACACAAAGATTTCTTTTTCCTGTTTCAAGAAAATTATTTTCAGTATTCCCGGACAACGCCCTTTACGAGCCCCAGAATCTGGGCATGGGTGCCATCGATGGGGGCATAGTTCTCGTTTTCCGGCATAAGCCAAATCTCCCCATTCCGGCGGCGCAGCCGCTTAACGGTGGCCTCGTCATCGATCATGGCAACCACGATCTGCCCGTCATCGGCGGAGTCCTGGGGGCGGACAATGACCTTGTCGCCGCTGAGGATACCGGCGTTTATCATGCTGTCCCCCCGCACCCGCAGTGCATAGCAGGTGGGGTCCTCCCAGGGAATGGTGCCCTCCTGGTTTTCCACGGCCAGAATGGGCAGACCTGCGGTGACAACGCCAATGACCGGGATCTGCCCCGGCCGGGCCCCCGTCACCAGGGCGCGCTTGCGGCCCTTGGCCTCCGGGGCCTGAAATACGCCCTTTTCCTGCAAAGCCTGGAGATGGTAACTGACGGACGCAGTAGAGCGCAGCCCCACTGCCTCGCCGATTTCCCGGACAGAGGGGGAGTAGCCGTTCTCGGCGATAAATGCGTTGACAAACTCCACAATCTTTTCGGCTTTGTTGCTGGTTCTGGGCATAAAAGCACCTCCATGAGGATTCTTTTTCTTCTATTATAGCACATATGAGTGAAAAAGGGAAGGGGGAAAAAGAAAAAATGCCTCCCGCGGAAGCTTTTTCTCAGCCTACCCCTCTGCGAGCTTCGCTTCCAGTCTTTGGGGGAAGGACTCCGCGTCCAGGTTCCAGGCTTCATAGGCCGGGTCCTGCCGGTGGTCCGGCAGGGCGGTGTGCTCGGTCAGCCAGACGCCCAGCCATGCCGTGACCTTGGCGGCACCGTAGTAGTTCAGGTGATCGCCCCGGTCGTAGGTGTCCGTCTGCCAGTCGATGGCAAGGGGCAGTAGATTGCCGTCTAAGTAGGTGCACCCAAGGGACTCCGCCAGGTCTGCCATGGTGTTGTGCCGGGCCATGCTCCAGTTTTCCGGGCTGGGAATGCTGAAAAGCACCAGCTCGGCCCCGCTTTCTTTGCAGAGAGCAGCCATGGTTTCCAGAGAGCGGAGATTCCGCTTTGTCAGGTCTTCCCGGGCCTCGGTGGGGGCCATATAGCCCGTCAGGTCGTCCAGAGGCTCCGCACGGGTCAGCAGGTGATAGCCTCGGTCGGGGTAGTCGCCCCGATAGTCCGGGGCGGCGAAAAGCTCCGGAGCGGAATAGGTCTTCCAGTTGCTGTGATACCGCAGCACGGGGAAAAGTGTTTGCAGCTTTGGCACCAGCAGGTCCTGGGTGGAGTAGGCCCGGTAGAGCACATTGGTCTCCAGTACCACCACCTTGGGGCACTGCCGTTTCAGGGCCTCCCGGAGAAAGGCCTCGGTCTCATAGGGCTTCTGGTCCACACTGGCGCAGACGAAGGAGGCAATGCCGGTGTCCTTCCAAAGCTCCATGGGCACGAAGCCGGAATAGGCCTCGCTGTCCCCCAGAAACAGTACATCCAGGCTGTTTTCCGGCTGGGAACTGACGGCCAGAGGGTCCGTTTCCAGCATTCCGCCGGAAAGAGTATTGTTTTTGGGGCGGAAAAGCAGCCCAAGCAGAAGCGCCAGTGCCAGCAGCGGCAGCAGAAAGCACAGGGCGCGGGTGATGTGTTTTCCCAAGGGTCAGCCTCCTTACAGCGGGCTCTGCTTGATTTTTGCGTAGCGCCGGGGGAAGCGGGCCGGGGTGGGGGCAATCTTTTTCAGCAGAATCACAGCGTGATCCGCCCCGTCTACGTCAAAATGGGTGACGGACTCCGTTTTGAGGCCCAAAAGCTTGATTGCGTTTTTGCATTCGTCCAGCTCTTCCTGGGCGGCAGCGCCTTTCAAAGCGGCCACGAAGCCCCCCACCTTTACATAGGGGGCCAGCAGCTCCAAAAGAATATTCAGTCTGGCAACGGCCCGGCTGGAGGCTACATCGAAGCTTTCTCGGCAGGAGGCCACAGCTTCCTCGGCTCTGGCGGTGACGCAGTGGGCGGAAATGCCCAGCTCCGGCAGAATCCCTTCCAGCCATGCCACTCGCTTGCCCAGGCTGTCCAGCAATGTCACGTCCGTATCCGGGCAGGCAATGGCAATGGGGACCCCGGGAAAGCCCGCCCCGCAGCCCACGTCAATGAGCCGTTTGCCCTTCAAATCCAGGCACCGGGTCAATGTCAGGCTGTCCAGCAGGTGCAGCCTGGCCACCTGGACGGGATCTGTAATGGCGGTCAGATTCATGACCTTGTTCTGTTCAATCACCGCCTGGCCGAAGGCGCAGAGGGCGTCTGCCGTGTGTTCCGGCAGCACCGGCTGAAAGTCCGGAAGTCCGGCTTTCAGCGCCGTTTTCATTTCCTGATTGATTTCCATGCCGTCTCCTTTAACCGTTGGCGTCCTGGGTTGTCCACTGGGCGTTGACGATGCCCGTCAAATCCACCTGGGTCTTGTCCAGAGGATCGAAGGGGGTCTCCTCCACAGCCATGCTGGGCAGCAGGACCTCCTGAATGTGCCAGCTCACCAGAAGATCGCACACCTCGCCGTAGGAGGCAAGGCCGGAGCTGTCGCCGCTGGTCTGCAAATAGGTGTTATTCACAGTGTCGCCCACCTTGGTGGCGGTTTCGTTCTTGTGGGTTTGGTAGAATGCGTCATACTGGGCCATGTCGTAGCGCAGATAGTCGTTGACGCCATCGGTGACCCGGGTTCGGGCCTCCACGGCGGCCTGACTGGACACGGTGCTCAGGGCGGCGATGCAGTAGCGGTATGCCATGAAATAGGCGGAATACCGGAACTGTACGTCGGAATTGGCAGAGGCTGCCAGGAAGGCTGCAAAGTTGGCGTCCCGCTCATAGGCGATGCACATTCTGTGGGCCATCTCGTGGCACATGGTAAAGGGCAGGCTCACATCCGGGGCATTGGGATTCACGGCGGCCTCGCCGGTCAGGGCGAAGGTAAAGCCGGTAATGCCCATGGAGGTGTACATATCGGACCAGCCCAGCTTCTTCACAGGCAGGGTGGACCCGGCGAAGACGGGATAGTGCTTTTCGTAGGTCAGGGTATGGAAGCCGTCTCCGGCCATTTTGGAGAGCTCTTCGAAGGTGCGGAAGCTCACCGCGCCAGTGGAATCCCGGGGCACCTGGGTGGCCAGGGCATTGGCCTGGTTACGGTAGTATTCCGTGGCCTCGGTCAGCTCCTCCAGGGTATAGGGGGAGGTATCCAGCCGCATGTCCTCGGCAATGGGGCCGGCGTAGTAGTTCAGGCCGTACACACCGGTGTGCAGGCAGTAGACGCAGCAGCCCACGGCCAGCACCCAGCCGAGCCACTGGATGGGGTTCCACTTGAGCACGATCATCAGCACGATGCTTGCCAGCACCAGCACCCCCAGCACCACCGCCAGCAGCTGCCACAGGCAGAAGTCCACCTGGCCGCTCCATTGGGCCAGCATGGTTTGCAGGGTCCGCGTTACGTAGGGGTAGATCATATCCACCAGGGTAGAAAACCGCTGCCCGTAGGCCATGAGCACGGCGGTAATGGCGGCAAAAATACCGGCCACAAGATATCCGCGTAAATATTTCAAAGGGAGGTCCTCCTTACAGGGGTCATAAACCTGATTTTTTAGGTAGTATCTTAGTATATCACATTTATTGCGGATTGTCTGCCCTTTATTTTTTAAATTTTTTGGAAAATGCCATGGAAAACGGCGCGGGACGAAACTCGCTGCATGAAAGGAAACGGAGCGGATTTTCGTCCGCTCCGTTTTTATAAAGGTGCCGTATGGCAGACCGCTTACTGTGCGGCCTTGGTTGCGACAACATCCACGCCGGTTCCGGCAACGTTGGCAAGCAGCACATCGCCGATTTCCACCGGAGCTTTGGCCACCACCTGCTTCAGAGCTGCGGCGACGGCAAAGATCTTTCCCTTGGGGATATCCTGGGCGGTCTTGCAGCTGACAACTGCCGCGCCGGTCTTGCTGCCGGTGAGCCGGACGGTGCTGGTGACGATGCGGGTGGGATTGGTCACTTCCTTGCAGGCATATTCCTTGCCCCGTTTGCAGGTGAAGCCCACCACTTCCTTCACTTCGCCACCCTCCAGGGTCACGGTAATGGCGCAGCCCAAGGGACAGCCGATACAGGTCAATTCACGTTTTTCCATGGTTACGCCTCCTCCACTGCAATGTGGATCCGCTTCAGATCCGGATGGGCCGCCAGAGCTGCCTGGGTCAGCTTCAGCTCCTCCATCTCGCCGGGGGCCATGACGGGGCGCTTGCGGCTGACCGCCGCCTCGTCATCCAGATACAGCCGGACACGGCGGTTCTTCATAACGCCGCCTACCCGGAAGCGAATGACCAGATCCCCCTCCACACGCTTCGGATCGATGCTGGCAGGCACCGTATATCTGGGGCCGCCCTCGAAGGTGATGGGAATTTCCCGGTCCCGGTCCTGGGGCCCGTTTGCCAGATATCTTACGGCCGCCCGGCCGGCAGCGGCGGCTTCCTCGGAAACGAAGTCCACCAGATCATGCACATGGAGCACATTGCCCGCGGCGAACACGCCGGGGATGTTGGTTTGCAGGCTTTCGTCTACCACGGGGCCGTTGGTCACCGGGGAAATGGTCACGCCCATGCCCCGGGACAGCTCGTTCTCCGGCAGCAGGCCGCAGGACAGCAGCAGAGTATCGCAGTCGTAGTGAATTTCCGTACCCGGAATGGGCTTCCGGTCCGGCCCTACCTCGGCGATGGTCACGCCGGTGACCCGCTCCCGGCCCTGGATGTCCACCACCGTATGGCTGAGCTTCAGGGGAATGTCGAAGTCATTGAGGCACTGGACGATGTTCCGCTTCAGTCCGCCGGAATAGGGCATCAGCTCCGCAACCACCAGAACCTTGGCCCCCTCCAGGGTCATGCGTCGGGCCATGATCAGGCCGATATCGCCGCTGCCCAGGATGACCACTCTGCGCCCCGGCAGGAAGCCCTCGATGTTCACCAGCCGCTGGGCCGTACCGGCAGAGTAAATGCCCGCAGGGCGGAAGCCTGGGATGTTCAGCGCGCCCCGGCTCCGCTCCCGGCAGCCCATGGCCAGGATGACGGCGGTGGCTTCGATTTCAATCAGGCCGTCGGTGCGGTTGACGGCGGTGATCTTCTTGTCCCCGCCGATGGACAGCACCATGGTGTTCAGCTTGTAGGCAATGCCCCGGTCCAGCACCTGCCGGGCAAAGCGGGCGGCGTATTCCGGGCCGGTGAGCTCCTCGCCGAAGGTGTGCAGGCCGAAGCCGTTGTGAATGCACTGGTTCAGGATGCCGCCCAGCTGGTTGTCACGCTCCAGAATCAGAATGCTGCGGCAGCCGGCATCATAGGCCGCAATGGCCGCTGCCAGACCGGCGGGGCCGCCGCCGATGATCACGATCTCATATTTCATCCCTCGCGCACCTCCTCAAGACTATCCTTGTTAAAGCCCACAATGAGGCGGGACGCGCCGCCGCATTTGGTGATCTCCGCCTGGCTTACGCCCAGCTCCCGGGCCAGAATTTCCAAGACCCTGGGAGAGCAGAAGCCCGCCTGGCACCGGCCCATACCGGCCCGGGTGCGCCGTTTCACGCCGTCCAGACTCCTGGCCCCCAGGGGGCGGCGGATTGCATCGATGATCTCGCCCTCGGTGACCTGCTCGCAGCGGCAGATGATCTGCCCATAGGCGGGATTTTCCCGAATCAGGGCCTGATAGGCCTCCTTGGTCAGGGACTTGGGATCCAGCAGGCCCTTCCGGGTGGCGATAAAATCTTCCTTCTTCCGCAGGCCCAGCTTCTCCCGCAGCAGCTCCGCCACGGTCAGACCGATGGCGGGGGCGGAGGTCAGGCCGGGGGATTCGATTCCGGCGCAGTCCACGAATCCGGGGGCGTCTTCCGCTTCCCCGATGACGAATTCGTGGTGATCCTCATGGGCGCGCAGTCCGGCAAAGCTGGTGATGGTCTGGCGGATGGGCAGGTTGTCCACGGAAATGCCCGCCTTGGCGATCAGCTCCTCCAGCCCCGCGGCGGTGGTATTGGTGCCGTCCCGGTCCTCAATATCGATGGCGGTGGGACCGACGATGATGTTGCCGTGAACGGTAGGGCTCACCAGAACGCCCTTGCCCAGTTTCCCGGGCAGCTGGAACACCGTGTGGCTGACGAAGCCGCCCACCTGCCTGTCCAGCAGGCAGTAGTCGCCCCGGCGGGGGGTGATGTGCAGCTTCCGGGCGGAGACCATGTTGTGCAGCACGTCGGCATAGACGCCTGCCGCGTTGACAACATACCTCGTCTGGAAGTCGCCCTGCTCCGTGTGGACGGTCCAGCCCTCCTCGCCCCGGGTAAAGCCCGTGACCTTTGTGTTGAACCGGAAGTCCACACCGTTGGCATTGGCATTCTCCGCCAGGGCGATGGTCATATTGAAGGGGCAGACAATGCCGCCGGTAGGCGCCCACAGGGCGGCAACGGCGTTTTTGCTGACGTTGGGCTCCAGCTCGTGGAGCCGCTGGGCATCCACAATTTCCAGCCCTTCCACGCCGTTTTTCACGCCGTTTTCATAGAGGGCCCGGAGCCTTGGCATATCCTCCTCGGACATGCATACCACCAGTGAGCTATTTCTCCGGAAGGGGAAATCCAGCTCCTTCGCCAGCTCAGGCAGCATCCGGTTGCCCTGAACGTTCATCTTGGCCATCAGACTGCCGTGGGCAGCGTCAAAGCCTGCATGGATAATGGCGCTGTTGGCTTTGGAGGTGCCGCAGCACACATCCTCTGCCCGCTCCAGCACCAGGGCGCTGCCCTGATAGCGGGACAGATATCGGGCCACCGCGCAGCCGGTGACACCCGCGCCGATTATGATTACATCGTACAAATGGAACGCCTCCTTCAATAAAATCGGGCAGCCCAAGAAAACCTTCCGGTAGGAGGGGTGGGCTGCCCGACACTTACACTAAGAGCAGAAGATATTTACGAATTACCAGGGAATTCAGGTTTACGTGGGCGACAACGCCGTCGCCCAAGAGGATCAGGATCATCGTGCCCAAAAACTCAGCAAAATACGGTAACATTTCATTGACCTCCCTTAGGAAGCCCTGAACAAATCGACTGCGGCTGAGCAGCTGATCTTTTGTTCCCGTGCTGCGGTATGAAAAATGGGAAATACATCCAGTATTCCCGCATTTTCCATACCTTGCCCGGAAACAAAATCTCTTGCTGTCAGCTCTTGCCGCTTTATTCAGAGCTTCCCCAAATCATTGCCGCGGATTTTTTCCCATTTTGAATTCGCTTCCGTGCAATTTCCGGGGAGATACGCTCCCCGGAGAAAATTCGGGGATTCTATGGAATATGCTCAGTCCTTTGCCCAGCCGTAGGCGCACTTCACGGCCTTATTCCAGCCCTTGACCTTTTCGGCGCGTTCTTCCTCGCTGATCTCGGGATGGAAGACCCGGTCAATGGCCCGGTTGTGGACAACGTCTTCCTTGCTGGCCCAGTAGCCCACGGCCAGACCTGCCAGGTAGGCCGCGCCCATGGCGGTGGTCTCCACGCAGGTGGGACGCTGTACGGGAGCGCCGGAGATATCGGCCTGCATCTGCATCAGCAGGTTGTTGGCAGAGGCGCCGCCGTCCACGTTCAGGGCCGCCAGCTGAATGCCGGAGTCGGCCTGCATGGCCACCAGAATGTCGTTGACCTGATAGGCCAGGGATTCCATGGTGGCGCGGATGATGTGATTCTTGTTGACGCCACGGGTGATGCCCACGATGGTGCCCCGGGCGTACTGATCCCAGTGGGGCGCGCCCAGACCTGTGAAGGCGGGGACCACATAGCAGCCGTTGGTGTCCTTGACCTTGTCGGCATAGTATTCGGAGTCGGGGGCGGACTCGATGAGCTTCAGCTCATCCCGCAGCCACTGGATGGCGGCACCGGCCACGAAGACGGAGCCTTCCAGAGCGTATTCAACCTTGCCGTCCAGGCCCCAGGCGATGGTGGTGACCAGGCCGTTGCTGGAGAAGACGGGCTTCTCGCCGGTGTTCATCAGCAGGAAGGCACCGGTGCCGTAGGTATTCTTGGCCTCGCCGGGGTGGTAGCAGGCCTGGCCGAACAGGGCGGACTGCTGGTCGCCGGCCGCGCCGCCGATTTTGATGGGGCCGCCCAGCAGGGAGGGATCGGTCTCACCGTAGACACAGCTGGAGGGCATGGGGGTAGGCAGCATACATTTGGGAATGTTCAGCTCTGCCAGGATCTCATCGTCCCATTCCAGGGTGTTGATGTTGAAGAGCATGGTCCGGGAGGCGTTGGAATAGTCGGTAACATGAACCTTGCCGCCGGTCAGCTTCCAGATCAGCCAGGTTTCCACGGTACCGAACAGCAGCTCGCCCCGCTCTGCCCGCTCACGGGCACCGGGAACATTCTCCAGAATCCAGCGAATCTTGGTGCCGGAGAAATAGGCGTCGATGACCAGGCCGGTCTTGGCCCGGAAGGTATCGGTCAGGCCCTTTTCCTTCAGGCTGTCGCAGTACTCGCTGGTACGGCGGCACTGCCACACAATGGCATGGTAAACGGGCTCACCGGTGACCTTATCCCAGACAATGGCGGTTTCGCGCTGGTTGGTGATGCCGATGGCGGCGATGTCGGCGGCAGTGGCGCCGATCTTCTGCATGGCTTCCACAGCTACACCCAGCTGGGTTGCCCAGATTTCATTTGCGTCGTGCTCCACCCAGCCGGGCTTGGGGAAGAACTGGGTGAATTCCCGCTGGGAGACGCTGCACATTTCCCCGTGCTCATTGAACAGAATGCAGCGGTTGGAAGTTGTGCCGGCGTCCAGTGCCATAATGTACTTCGCCATAGAAAAGTCCTCCTTGTATGATCGAGATTTTACGCAGGGGCTCCTTTGAAAACGCTGACGGAATCATTCGCAGCCGGGCAGCTGCGTTTGCGCCGAAGTAAATTTCGTCCGATCTGTCCATATCCAATCCATGCGGCCCCCGGGGGAATAGAACGTCCTACATCTGCCAGACGGCGGGAGCCGTGCTGGAAATGGCCATGGCCCCGGCGTCCAGCGCCTGCAGAACCTCCTGCTTCTCGGTGATGAGCCCCCCTGCCAGAACGGGAAGCCCTGTCAGGGTGCGCACCTTGCAGATGATTCCCGGCATAAGCCCCGGAAGAATGTCGATGGCATCCGGCCGGAGATTTTTGACGCCAAGCAGGGAATCCAGCGCCATGGAATCGATGACGAAGACCCGGAAAACGGTGATCATCTGCAGCTCCTTGGCACGCTGGATCATGTTCGCCCGGGTGGAGATAATGCCGTCTGCCCGGGTGGCGTTCCGGAGAAAATCCACACAGATTTCTTTGCCGGAGAGGCCGGTGATCAGATCCACATGGACGATGGCCATCTTTCCCGCATCCTTGATGCGCTCCACGATCCCGGCGATGCTGCAAATATCCCCATAGAGCACAAATACGATCTGAACATCGGCCTTCAAACAGCCCTCTAATCCCGCGTTATCCCGGATGGCCGCAATGATTGGATTTGTCTGCATTGCCTGGTACAGCCGTGCATTCACTGGCTCAGTCCTCCTCCTTGGGTGCCGGATGCAAAAAGAGCACAGAAAACAGACGGCGTTGTAAACTCCGTTTGTCCCCATGCTCATCACTCCGGGCAAATATTCTATTGCCTAAAATACGTGCTTATTCTATCATCCGTGCATAAAAAAAGCAAGAAAAAGTTCCGTTCGATTGTTAAAAATGATGCACAAATTATTGCCGCCTTTTTTGGCGGATTTGCTTTTGCCCCCGCTCTTTCCCAATACCGGCTTCGGAATCACCGGGTAATAAAAATCTCTTGAAAATTAACAAAACACAAACATAACGCAAAAATCTCGAAAACATCCCGGGGATACAATACGGCCATCCAATCAAACCAAAGGAGCTGTTTCAAATGAGAAAAATTGCAGATATTGTTGAGAATATGGGTCAGACTGTGACCAGGGGCTACAAGGCAATCGAGACCGGCGCGGTTTCCGGCTACAAGGCAATCGAAAACGGCGCTGTCACAGGCTATGAAAAGGTAAGCGACAAGTGCGTGGAGATCCTTTTCGCCAAAGAAGGGGAATTCGTGGAAGAGGCCAAGGCACGGCTTGCCGCAAACAGGAAAACCAAGGACTAAAATTTGAAGGGAGTTATTACTATGAACGCAGTCAACAATGAGCAGGAATACCTGGTACAGAAAATCCGCACCCAGTACACCGAAAAGCAGCACACGGAGTCGGGAAACCGGAAAAAATTGTGCAAAAAACGGACGGTGCGTCGGCACCGCCCGTTTTGCAATTTATGGCTTACAGCTTCACCTTAAATACTGCCTTGCGCACGTGCTCGGGGACTCCTGTGAAGGAGATGCCGGGGGCGTGGGCGTCGCAGGGAAACACCAGGCCGAATTTGCCGGGAACCAGGGACACATAGTCCATGGGGCCGTGGTAGAACCAGATGTCGTTTTCGGGCTTGCCGGAGACCTGGGTC
Source organism: uncultured Clostridia bacterium (assembly GCA_945963595.1). Taxonomy (GTDB): domain Bacteria; phylum Bacillota; class Clostridia; order Oscillospirales; family Oscillospiraceae; genus Faecousia. Next base: position 60,563 of record CAMFMO010000011.1, read on the forward strand.
ATGTCCGGCAGAGAGCCGACACCCATTTTCTCCCGGCCCTCCAGCACGCACTGGATGTCCACATAGGCCTTGTGGGCCTCGGGGGTGTCGTTGTCAGGCTTGTTGTCGTAGCTCTGGACGAAGTAGAAAAGGTCCCGGCCCTCTACCTCGTAGGTGCCGTCGGGGATTTTGGAAAAATCCGTGTCCCGCAGCAGTTCCAGCGCCTTATACAGCCGGGGCTGCAGCCCCTTGTAGCGCTCAATCTGATCAAGACGATCATAGATCATGGTTGCGTTCCTCCCAATATGGGCAAATTGTGTGTTGCTGCCGTCCTAATTACTTCGTGCCGAAAATCCGGTCGCCGGCGTCGCCCAGGCCGGGGACGATGTAGGCATGCTCGTTCAGCTTCTCGTCCAGAGCGGCCAGGTACATCTCCACGTCGGGATGGGCCTCCTGAACGGCCTTTACACCCTCGGGGCAGCCGATGACGTTCATCATGATGATGTTTTTGCAGCCATGCTTCTTCAGAAAGTCAATGGCAGCAACGGCGCTGCCGCCGGTGGCCAGCATGGGGTCCACCACGAAGACCTGCCGGTTGGCGATGTCCTCGGGCAGCTTGCAGTAGTATTCCACGGGCTTGTGGGTCTCGGGGTCACGGTACAGGCCGATGTGGCCGATCTTGGCGGAGGGAATCAGGGCGACCATCTGATCAACCATGCCCAGGCCTGCCCGCAGCACGGGGACGATGGCCAGCTTCTTACCGGAGAGCATATGGCACTTTGCAGTGGCAACGGGGGTCTCCACTTCCACTTCCTTCAGGGGCAGCTTGCGAGTGGCCTCGTAGCACATCAGGCCTGCGATTTCACCGATCAGCTCCCGGAACTCCTTAACGGGGGTATCCTTGCTGCGCAGGATCGCCAGCTTGTGCTGAATGAGGGGATGGTCCAATACGTGTACTTCTGCCATGATTTCTTTCTCCTTTATGTCTATTTTGAATTTTCTCGTTCCAGCCGTTCCCGCTCCGCCTGACTCAGGCGCAGATAGTTTGGCATCAGAGCGGCGCCGGAAAAGTCGCCGCCCTCTTTGAGCATCCGTTCTGCCGCCAGAGCCACGCCTGCGGCCCGCTGGTGCATCCGGTGCTCCGGGGGCAGCACGAGCCCCGGCACTTTTTCCAACAACGTATTATAACACAGATTGCTCCCATCTCCAACAAGAAAAATGGGTTCGCGCAAAATTTTCAGCTCTTCGCCCAAATCCGCCAGAGAAATTGCCCGGTCTTCCTGCACTCTTGTGTAATTTCCGCCGGAAACGTGGAAAAGGGCATTGTAAACCTGGCTTCTCCGGGCATCCATCACGGGACAGACATAACCCTGCCATGCTCCCAGCCCCAGGGCCATGGATTCCAGGGTGCTGGTGCCGACGCATGGAATCTCCCGGCCCCAGGCGAAGCCCTTGGCAGCGGCTACGCCGATGCGCACCCCTGTAAAAGATCCGGGGCCCGCAGCTACGGCTACGGCATCCATGTCCTTGGCCGTCAGATTCAGCTGCTTCAATAGGTCCTGGGCCATGACCATCAAGGTCTGGCTGTGGGTCAGCCCAGTATTCTGGTAGCATTCCGCCAAAAGCTTCCCATCTGCCATAACGGCGGCAGAGGCCGCTTTGGCAGAGGTCTCAAAGGCTAAGATTTTCATAGCCGTCCCCTCCTTCTATGGTGATTTTTCGATCCGTGTCCCCAAGCTTTTCAATGTTTACGGTCAGCGCCCCCGCCATGGCCTCGGGCACGTTTTCGCTCCACTCCACGGCGCACACACCGCCCCGCTCCAGATAGTCTTCCCAGCCGATGTCCCACAGGTCATCGTCGGAAGCAAGGCGGTACATATCAAAGTGAAACAGGGGAAGCCTGCCGCCTAAGTATTCGTTTACAATGGTATAGGTGGGGCTGGTCACGCTGTCCCGATACCCCAGCCCCCGGGCCAGGCCCCGGGTGAAGGCGGTCTTCCCCGCCCCCAGGTCTCCCCGATAGGCCAGAACCGTACCGGGGGTCAGCTTTTGCGCCAGTTTTTCCCCGATTTTTTCCGTTTCTTCCGGGGAATGGGTGATAAATTCCATAAATCTAACCTCTTCCGTTAAAAGGCTTCCCCTGGGGGAAGCCTCAGCTTGTCAAAAAAGCCTCGCAGAGTTTGGCGGCGTAAGCCGCCAAATAAAATCAAATCATTTTCTGTCGGGGCGTGTACCTGACAGAAAATACATCTCAGGCTGCAAGTGTGCGAGTTGTTCGCCATAGGCGAACAAGGAGTGCGCGCGGCAGACTGCAAAAACTTGTCGGAAAAGCCCGTAAGGGGTTTTTCGACAGTCTGAGGCTTCCCCTGGGGGAAGCCTTTATTTTGCTGCCTTTAATTTTTCCGCCTGGTCGGCCGTGGCCAGAGCGTCTATAATTTCGTCCAGGTCGCCGTCCATGACGGAGTCGATTTTGTACAGCGTCAGACCTACCCGATGTTCCGTCACCCGGCCCTGGGGAAAGTTGTAGGTGCGGATGCGCTCATTGCGCATTCCCGTGCCCACCTGGCTGCGGCGCAGGCCTGTGACCTCGCTTTCGACCCGCTGCTGCTCCTGCTCGTAGAGCTTGGAGGCCAGCATCCGCATACACTTCTCCCGGTTCTGAACCTGGCTGCGCTCCTCCTGACAGGCGACCACAATGCCGGATGGCTTGTGGATCAGCCGGACAGCGGAGCTGGTCTTGTTTACGTGCTGGCCGCCGGCACCGGAGGCACGGTAGACCTGCATTTCAATATCAGCAGGATTGATCTGCAAGTCCACCTCTTCCATCTCCGGCAGCACGGCCACCGTAGCGGTGGAGGTGTGGACCCGGCCGCCGGATTCCGTCTCCGGCACCCGCTGGACCCGGTGAACGCCGCTTTCGTATTTCATCCGGGAGTAGGCCCCCCGGCCGTTGATGACGAAGTCCGCCTCCTTCACGCCGCCAAGCTCGGTTTCGTTGTAGTTCAGCAGCTCCACGGTCCAGCCCTTCCGGGCGGCGTACATGGAGTACATCCGGAACAGGCTGTGGGCAAACAGGGCGCTTTCCTCACCGCCCACGCCGCCGCGAATCTCTACGATGACGCTTTTGTCATCGTTGGGGTCTTTGGGCAGCAGCAGAATTTGCAGTTCCCGGTAGAGCCGCTCCTTTTCGGCCTTGGCATCGCTGTAGGTCTGCTGGCACAGCTCCTTCATCTCCGGATCGGACATGAGCTCTTCAGCATCGTCCATCTCCTGCTGGGCCCGGTTATAGGCTGTGTAAGCCGCAACAATGGGCTCCAGGTCGTTCTTTTCCCGGAGAAGCTTGGCCGCCTTCTGGGGGTCGGCGTAGAAATCCGGCTGCTCTGATTTGGCGCAGAGCTCTTCATATCGGCTGGATACCGCTTCCAGTTTTTCCAGCATAATGTCACTCCTTCAAATTTTTCCCGGCATAGCCGTCTTCCGTTTGGGGAAGATAGGCAGGAAGGCGGCGATACACATTCAGCACGCAGCTGGCGGTGTCCGTGAGCCTTTCCGTATTTGCCAGCCGTTCCGCCCCGGCTTTGCCGATGCGGAAAACATGGGGCGTCATGGACAGCAGCTGCCGGACCTGCTCGCCCTCCACCGTAAAGGAAAAGCGGATATTTTCCGAGGACAGCAGCCGGAAGCCCGGCAGCGCCTGGGTCACGTGTTTTTCCTTGTGAGTCAATTGATCGTAGATGATGCTCTTCAGCCCCAGCAGGTGATCCTCTGCGGCTACAACCTGGAGAAACAGGCCGTCTTCCCTCAGAACCCGGTGAAATTCCTCAGGGAGCGTCAGAGCAAACAGGCTGGTGAGCACACCGGCGCTGCCGGTTTCCACAGGGATGTGGGCTGCCGTGGCGCAGAGCCATTGGGCGTTTTTGTACCGCCCCGCCGCCCAGCGGACGGCCTCCTTGGAGATATCCAAACCTGTCAGGGGCAGGTTGAGAGCCTGGGATAGGCGGCTGCAATAGTACCCTTCGCCGCAGCCTACGTCCAGAATTTCCCCGGATGCACCGTGTTTCTTTGCCGCCGCAATCAGAGCCTCGGCGATGGGGGCATAAAACCCGCCGTCTAAGAAGGCCCGCCGGGAGAGCACCTGCTCCTTGGTATCCCCGGGGTCCAGAGAGTGCTTGTGCTGTACGGTGAGCAGATTCACATAGCCCTGCCGCGCAATGTCAAAGCTGTGGCTGTTGGCACAGATATATTGTTTTTCCCGCTTTTCCAGGGCGTTGCCGCAGACGGGGCAGATATAATGCATAGGGCGCCTCCGTAGAAGTAAATGCTTTCCCCCAGGGGAAGCATTTGAACTTTTTCTTATCATACCCCATTTCCAGGCTCCCGTCAAACCCTATCTTTTCCATAGGAGGCGTGTTTCAGTGCGAAAAATGATTCTAACGTTGATTTTGTGTTCTCTGCTGGTGCTTCCGGTGAATGCCGCCGCGCCTACCGTGGCGCTGACCTTTGACGATGGCCCCTCCGGGCGATTCACCCGGGCGCTGCTGGATGGGCTGGCGGAACGGAATGTAAAAGCTACCTTCTTCCTCTGCGGCTACCGCATCCGGCAGTATCCGGAATTGGCACAGAGGATCGCAGAGGAGGGCCACGAGATCGGCTGCCATGGCTTTTCCCACGACTCCATGGCCACTATGAGCCGCCGGGATATCTATGAGGAGATTCAGAGTACCCTGGCCCTGCTGCCGGAGGGATCCCGGGTGAAACTGCTCCGGCCCCCGGGGGGCTGCTGCTCCGAGTCTGTGACCCAGGTGGCCAAGACACTGAAAATGCCCATTGTCCGGTGGTCTGTGGACCCCAAGGACTGGGCTGTCCATGATGCCGCCATTGTGAAGGCCCGGGTGCTGCAGCAGGCCAGGGATGGGGACATTATTCTTCTGCATGATATGTCCTCCAGCTCTGTCTCCGCCGCCCTGGCCATTGTGGATACCCTTACCGCCCGGGGCTTCCGGTTTGCCACCGTGTCTGAGCTGGCCGTAAAAAAGCAGGTCCCTATGGTGGCAGGGAAGAGCTATACCGATTTCGGCGGGTGAAAGATCCTGCCGCCCCTGAAAGGGGGCACAAAACCTCCCCCTGAAAAAAATGTTGCAATGCATCGAAAGGATTGGTATACTTGTAAAGAATGTATGACCTGAATTTTACACAGACAATATAATAGGGGGAATACTGTGAGCTTCACCAATATTATCTCGCTCTTGGGCGGGCTGGGCGCATTCCTGTTCGGAATGCAGTACATGGGCGACGGACTGCAGATCGCCTGCGGCTCCCGGATGAAGGACCTGCTGGAAAAGCTGACCCGGAACCGCATTTTGGGCTTCCTGCTGGGCGTTTTCGTCACCGTTGTCATTCAGTCCTCTTCGGCCACCACCGTTATGGTCATGGGCTTCATCAACGCAGGGATCATGGACCTGGCCCAGGCCACGGGCGTCATCTTCGGCGCGAACATCGGTACCACCATCACCAGTGTGCTGATCGCATTGGATGTGTCCGGCATTGCTCCGGCCTGCATCTTCACCGGCGCGTTTTTAATGCTCTACTCCAAGAAGAAGCAGAACAAGCACATTGGCCAGATCATCCTGGGTTTCGGTCTCCTGTTCCAGGGCCTGCATACCATGTCCGCCGCCATGGGCCCCCTGAAGGATGTGGCCTGGTTCCAGAACTTCATTATGAATGCCAAGAACCCCATCCTGGGCATTCTGGTAGGCGCGGCGCTGTGTGCCGTGATCCAGTCCTCCTCCGCGGCTGTTGGTATTTTGCAGGCACTGGCCATGCAGGGCCTTATGCCGCTGTACTTTGCATCGTTCCTGATCTGCGGCATTAACATTGGCTCTGCCATGCCCACCATTCTGGCTTCCATGAATGCCCGGAACAACGCCAAGCGGGCCTCCATGATCTATCTGATCAACAACCTGGTGGGCGCGGTGATCATGACCGTTGTCACCCTCGCGCTGCCCTATACGCAGTGGGTGGAGTCCCTTGTGCCGGACCCCATGTTCCAGGTGTCTGTGGTCCATATCATCTTCAAGGTCGTCTCCGCTGCGGTGCTGCTGCCCCTGACCAATCAGGTGGTCAAGCTCACCTATCTGCTGGTGCCCAAGCAGAAGCATGAGGATGCCTGCCGCCTGGAGTACATCGACGTGAACCTGGTGGGCTCTCCCAGCGTCACCCTGCTGCAGATCCGCAATGAGGTGGAGCGCATGGCGGGCCTGGTCCGCACCAATCTGAACCTGGCCACAGGCGCTTTGCTCACCGGAAGAGTGGCGGATGCCAAGCAGATCGAAGAAAACGAATCCGTCATCGACTATCTGACCGACGCCATCAGCGATTTTCTGGTCAAGCTCAATGTCCAGGAGATGTCCGACCGGGATGCCCAGTATGTGAACCATGTCTTCCAGGCACTCTCCGATCTGGAGCGGATCGGCGACTACGCCGAGCGATTGCTGCACCTGACAGAGCAGCAGGATGAAAAGAGCGTTGTCTATTCTCAGAGCGCCATGGCGGAGCTGGCCGTTATCAATGACGATGCCAGTCAGCTCTTCGACCGGGCCGTCTCCGCCTTCTATCATCAGAATGTCCACCTGGACGAGCTGAAGCGCATGGCAAAGATGCAGCGCCAGATCCGCAAGCTCACAAGCCAGAGCCAGGTGAACCACATGGAGCGCCTGCGCACGGGAGCGTGCAGCGTGGAGGCCGGCATCCTCTTCGGCGAGGTCCTGAACTCCCTGAACCGTATCGGCGGCCACGCCATCAACATTGCCGAGGCCGCTACGGTGCCTCAGAATCTGGAATAAACGCAGTGAAACAGGCTGCCCTCCGTGATCTGAAAGATCGCGGAGGGCGGCTTTTTTGAGTTGGTTCTGGATTTTTGCTATAGAGTGTGGTACGATAGCTCCGAAATCCTGGGGGAATAAAAAAAGAAGAGAGAAATTTTATGGAAAAGAAGACGGCGTTATCGGAAGAGAAAAAGCAATGGCTGATCGTTGCGGCAATTATGCTGGTTGGGATTCTGGTTCGGCTTCTGTTTGTGGGGCGGTATCCGGCAGGACTGAATCAGGATGAGGCATCTGCGGGTTATGATGCCTTTGCAGTGCTGAACTATGGGATCGATCGCAACGGGATCCACAATCCCATGCACCTGATTGCCTGGGGCAGCGGGCAGAATATGGCCTACTCCTGGTTGTGTATGCCCTTCATTGCACTGTTTGGACTGTCCGCCGTGACGGTGCGTGTGCCTATGGCCATAGTGGGCAGCATTTCCGTGGCCCTGTTTTACTTCTTCCTGAAAAACATCCGGGGAGAGGACAAGCGCCTTGTGTATTTGGGAACATTCCTGTTTGCGGTGTTCCCCTGGCACATTATGAAGAGCCGCTGGGGTCTGGAAAGCAACCTTTTCCCGGAGCTGATCCTGTGGGGGGTTGTTCTGCTGTCGTTTTTCCTGAAGAACAGAAAAGGGATATTCCTGTATCTTGGCTATTTCCTGTTCGGTTTTTCTGCTTATGCTTACGGCAGCGCCTATTGTTTCCTACCGTTTTTCGTACTGCCATTGACGGTGTATCTATACTGCACAAAACGGGCAGAGCTGAGACAGCTTTTTCTTGCGATGCTTATATTGGCCGTTGTGGTGCTGCCGGTGCTGGTGTTCCTCTTCATCAATACTTTTGACTACCCCCAGATAGACCTGGGCCTTTTTACCATTCCAAGGCTGTATGCCAACAGACATACGGAGATGGCATCCGTTTTCTCCAGGGATTTTCTGGCGAAAAGCTGGCGAAATTTTACGGGAGCATTGAAGATCCTGACGGTGCAGGATGACGGGCTGCCCTGGAATGCCATAAGGTATTTCGGGCTTACCTATCCCATCACATTACCGCTGACGTTTTGGGGGCTGTTTGTGAGTCTGCGGAATTTCCGCAGACGGAATGAGACGGGCGGAGAATTCCTGATGGATTTCTGGCTGCTGTCTTCTGCGGTTTTGCTGTTTGTGGTGGAGCCGAACATCAACCGGATCAATATCATTATGATCCCCTGGATGTATTATACCGCCGTAGGGACGACGGAGCTGGCCCGGAATATTCGGGGCGGTGTCAGGACTGCGGCAGCCGTATATGGGGTTTTCTTTCTGTTGTTTGTCGGGACGTATTTTACACGCTACCAGGCTACGATCGGCTATTCGTTCTTCGAGGGCCTGGGCGATGCCATTGTGCACTCCTCTCAGGAGAATGCATCCCGGATCTACGTAACGGATGATGTAAATCAGCCTTACATCTTTGCGCTGTTTTACAACCGAACGGACCCCAATCTGTATCGGGATACGGTGCAATATAAAAACCAATACGCCGCATTTGAAGAAATAGCCAGCTTTGACAAATATGTATTCGGAATTCCGGAAACAATTGACCCGACGGAAAATGCGGTATACGTGTTCGGCTGGCAGGAATCGTCCCAATTCCCAAAGACAGAATTTGAGATCACCCGGTGGGGGCGCTATTCTGTGGCAGTTCCCAAAAGAAAGTAACGGCTTCTGTGTTGCCGGGGCGGCAGTGGTGCCGCAGAAATCTGGAATAAGCAAACGGGCTGCCTCGCTGAGACAGCCCGTTTTTTATGCTTTTCTTGCGCTGACAAGAAACATGGGTGCGTGCTCCAGGTCCAGCTCGCCCAGGATCCGACGGCCCAACGTCCGGTCCACGGTGCAGTGGACAGCGCCCATTTTTTCGAGGACCGCTGCGTCCCAGTCCGGGCGGCGCTTGCCAATGTCCAGCGCCAGGGTGATGGCGTTGTTTTCCTCCACCAGCTCCCGGGTCATGCCCACATGGCCGTAGGGGCTATCCGGCGGGACGGAGCAGTTCTGGGTGCTCTCGCTGCGGACATTGGCGGCGTAGTCTGCGTCAAAGTTCAGCAGAAGCCCGCCCCTGCGCAGCACCCGGAGCCACTGACTGTAGGCCTTTTCCGGGTCTGGCAGGGTCCAGGTCAGGTTTCGGCTGAGGACCACATCGAAGCTGCCCTCCGGGAAGTCCGGCTCCTGGGCGTCCATTTGCCGGAAGTCGATGGAAAGCCCTGCCTGTGCTGCCTGTGCCCGGCCCTCCTCCAGCATGGCGGGGGTCAGGTCAATGCCTGTGACCCGGTGACCCATCCCGGCAAGGAGAATGGCAAAAAAGCCCGTGCCGGTGCCTACGTCCAGAATGTCCAACGTTTTTCCTTTTGGAAGCCACTGCTCCAGCTCCTCCAGCCAGCGGCGGCCCATATCGCCCTCCAGCTCATTTTTTCGGATGGCCCCAAAGTCGTGGGACCGGACCGTCCAATAGTGTTTGACCCGTTCTTCAATTTCCAATTCTCTTTCCTCCCGGGGTGCATTTAACTGCCATTTTACCAGACCGGTGCCTCGTGCGGAAGCCCCCCGGGGGGATATTCCAAGGCCTGGGGGGAATATTTCGATATTTGTACTTGAGAAAAGCCCTCCGCTTTGGTATACTATTAAGATAAAAGAATGTAAACAGGAGGTTTTCCTATGAAACGGGAAGACTATATCAGCTGGGACGAATATTTCATGGGCATTGCCATGCTGGCGGCCCGCCGGAGCAAGGACCCCAACACCCAGGTGGGGGCCTGCATTGTCTCCCAGGACAATATCATCCTCTCCACGGGCTACAACGGTATGCCCAAGGGCTGCTCCGATGACGAGTACCCCTGGGAGCGGGAGGGGATAGACACCAAGTATCCCTACGTGGTCCATGCAGAGCTCAATGCCATTCTCAATGCCCATGGCCGGGATTTGCAGGGCAGCCGGCTGTATGTGGCGCTGTTCCCCTGCAACGAGTGTGCCAAGGCCATTATCCAGAGCGGTGTGAAAGAAGTGCTCTATCTGTCTGATAAATACGCCGATTCCATGGCCACCCTGGCCTCCAAGCGTATGATGGCCTCTGCCGGTGTGAAATTTACCCAGCTGCGGCCGAGATTAAAGGAAATTACCCTGGATTTTGTACCGGAGGAGGAACGTAAGTGATTTCAACAAGAGGGCGCTATGCCCTGCGTATGATGCTGGATCTTGCCCAGAACCAGGGCGATGGCTATGTGGCCCTGAGAGACATTGCCGTCCGGCAGGAGATTTCCAAGAAGTATTTGGAGCAGATCATCCCCCTGCTGAACCGTGCGGGCCTGCTGCAAACCACCCGGGGGGTCCAGGGCGGCTACCGGCTGACCAGAAGACCGGAGGAGTATACCGTCCTGGATATCCTGGAGGTGACGGAGACGGGCCTTGCCGCCGTGGCCTGCCTGGAAAAGGATGCCGCCCAGTGCCCCCGCTGCGCCGACTGCATGACACTGCCTGTATGGCAGGGCCTGGATAAAATCATCCGGGATTACCTGGGCGGTATCACCCTCCAGGACGTCCTGGACCGGCGCAACGTGGGAAATGACTATGTGATATAGGGCTCGGTGTACGCAAAAAGCGGACACCGGGCTCTATACAACAACCCCAACAAAGAAAATCACATAAACTCAACACGACCATGACCAAACCGCCAACAGGACCGTACCC
>CAMFMO010000012.1:0-67785 GCA_945963595.1 uncultured Clostridia bacterium
AGGAGGACGGTGAAGCCGGCTGGTGCCGCTAAGGATAGGTATGGCTCCAGATTTGGGTGGCACAGGGGTGCTCCCATGAGATGAAAATCGAGATAGTCCGTATAGGGGCGCAGCTTTTGAAGGGCAGCCGCAAAGTGGAGCGCATCCATGGCACCGCTTTTGCGCTTGGTCCCGGGACAGAAGGCACAGCGCAGGTTGCACCGGTTGGAAATCTCCAAGTAGACCTTTCGGAATCGCTTCATAGTTGGGTTCCTTTCAAAAAATCGCGGAAAAAGGGCGGCAGAGTTTGCCGCCCTTTTCGTAGCTTTTTTACAGCAGCGGAATGCCTGCTTTTTCTCAGGTGTCCATGGTTTCCTGATCCCAAATGCTGGACTGCACCTCGCCAATGTGGGCGCAGCCCATGAGCAGCATGGCAAGCCGGGATTGGCCGATGCCGCCGCCAATGGTCAGGGGCAGTTCATTGTGCAGGAGCATCTGGTGGAAGGGGAGCTTCCGCCGGTCGTCGCAGCCTGCAACGGTCAGCTGCCGGTCCAGGGCTTCCGCGTCCACGCGGATACCCATGGAGGAGATTTCCAGCGCCCGGTTCAGGACCGGGTTCCAGAAGAAGATGTCGCAGTTCAGGCTCCAGTCGTCATAGTCCGGGGCGCGGCCGTCGTGGGGCTTGCCGGAGCGCAGCGCCCCGCCAATCTGCATGATGCAGGCAGTGGGGTGCTCCCGAACATAGGCGTTTTCCCGCTGGGATGGGGTCAGGTCCGGGTACATGTCCTCCAGCTCTTGAGTCGTGATAAAGCTGACCTCCCGGTTCAAGCGCAGGGTAAGCTGCGGGAAGCGGACATGGAGCCGGTCATTGGTGTCGCAGATAGACCGAACAATGGCCTCTACAATGAGCTTCAGGTAGTCCAGATTCCGATTCTCCCGGGTGATGATCTTCTCCCAGTCCCACTGGTCCACATAGATGGAGTGGACATTGTCCAGCTCCTCATCCCGGCGGATGGCGTTCATATCGGTGTACAAGCCGTTGCCAACGGTGAAATGGTATCGCTTCAGAGCCAGCCGCTTCCACTTGGCCAGGGAGTGCACCACCTGGGCATCCTTGCCTACAGCGGGAATATCAAAGCTGACAGGCCGCTCATAGCCGTTCAGATTGTCGTTCAGGCCGGAATCCTCGGTGACGAACAGGGGGGCGGACACGCGCTTCAAGTTCAGTGCATTGGAAAATTCCTGCTGGAAGGTCTGCTTGATGTAGGCAATGGCCCGCTGGGTGTCATAGGCATCCAGCGCGGGCGTATAGTTTTCGGGGACATAAATGGTACGCATTGTGATTCGCCGCTTTCTTTTGTGTTTTGTAGAAGCCTCTCTGGGAGTGCTTACAGAATATGCTTCATTTCATGGACCTTGTCCGTAAATTTCTTGTGCAGGGCGTCCCGCCGCTCTTCCAGGCGGCACAGGCCCTCCATCAGCTCGCCGTTGACTTTAAAGACCGAGTCAAGTCCGTGGTGGTGGGTGGGATAGCCGCCGCTGCGGTAGCGGTCAATGACCACTTCGTACCGCTCCCGGGCAATGTCCACAGCCGTTTCCCAGGAAATATACAGCTCCTGCTGGGCGTGCTGCCCGATGACCGTCATGGTGGGGATATCCAGCTTTTGCAGGCAGGCGGCCATGCTCTCGGCATTCTCCTCAATCAGCAGGCCGTTGCGCCCGTCGGTAACGCCCTCGGCGGCACAGCTGCCGCCAATCAGCACAGCGCCCAGGCCGCAGGCCGCAGCCTCCCGGACTACCAGACCGTTGGTATCGAAGGTGGAGGGGAACAGGAAAAGATTTGCCCGACAATACCAGGCCCGGAGCTTTTCCCGGTCCGCCTCCGGGCCTGGGAAAAAGCACTTGTCCTGCAGATTCAGACTCTCGCTGTAGCTTTTTACAGCCTCAAAGTCTCCGCCGCCGCCGACAAAGACCATGCGGAAGTCCTTTCCTCTGGCTTTCAGTGCGGCCATGGCATCCAGAACAATGCGCAGGCCCTTATACCACATGATCCGGCCTACGAACAGAAAAACAGGCACGTTTCCGGGTAAATCCAAGCCGGAAGTGACCTCTTGAACCAGCGCCTCGCTGACCCTGCCCCGGGGCAGATCGACGCCATTTTGCATAATGACGCATTCGCCCTCATAGCCCAGCGACCGCAGATTTTCCGCAGCCCCACGGCTGACGGCCCAGACTTCGTTGCAGGCATTGATGTTTTCCACCAGGGCGCGCTTACTGCTTTCCTGAAGCACCTTGGAGTGGATGAGATTCGCAATATCCACATCGAACTTGGTGTGATAGGTCATGACCAGGGGCACATCCAGTACCTGCCGGAATTCCCGACCCAGCATGGTGGAGACAATGGGACAGTGGCTGTGCAGCAGCGTCGGCTTGTGCTCGGTCAGCTGCCGCATAACCTCCGGCGCAAAGGGAACGCCCGCCATATATCCGGCGGTCATGCTGCGCAGATCCAGGGCAGGATAGCGCAGAACAGGGAAGGGATAGCCTCCATCGTCCGCGCCGGGATATTCCGGGGTGACGACAATGGGATCGTCCCCCAGTGCATGAAGGTTTTCCCCGTAATTCAAAACCGCATTGGCCACGCCGTCAATGACCGGGGGGAAGGAATCATTCAAAAGGCAAATCGTCTGCAATATACTCACCCTTGTCTTTCAAAAGTATGCTCCTAGAATAGCACACTTACCGGGGAAAAGTCAATGATGATACTTCTCCCAAAGGTAGCGCATGGCCACGGCGTAGCCTTGGAGGCCCTGCCCCTTGACAGTTTTCTCACAATACATCCCGGCATAGGAGACTTGCCGGAAGGGCTCACGGGCGTCCACATCGGAGATGTGGACCTCCACAGCCGGAATGGACACGGCTTTCAGCGCATCCAGAATGGCAACGCTGGTGTGGGTATAGGCGGCGGGGTTGATGACAATGCCGTCCACCTTGCCGTAGCTCTCCTGAATCTTATCCACCAGAGCACCCTCATGATTGGACTGGAACTGCTCAAACTCCACGCCCAGCTCCTTCGCCGTGTCGTCAAGGAGCTGCAGCAGATCGGCAAAGGTCTGCATACCGTAAATCCCCGGCTCCCGAATTCCAACCATATTGATATTCGGTCCGTTCAGAACCAGAATCTTCATTGTGCGGTTCTCCCTTCTGAAAGTCTTTGGCAGATTTCCTCAGCGGTCTTTTCGGGGGAGAGTGTATTCTCCACGGAAAAATCGCTGAATGCTGCATACATCGGTGCGCGCTTTTGATACATGGCTTCCAGCTTCCCCACTTGGGACAGGGGACGGCCGTCTGTCGGCAGTGCATTCAGGTCTCGTTTCAGCCAGACGATGGTGCCGTTGCGGTGGAGGGCCTCATAATTGGCAGGAATCGTCACGCAGCCGCCGCCGGTAGCAATCACCAGGCCGGACTGCTTGCCCAGGTCCTTCAAAACGTCCGATTCCTGCTTCCGGAAGGCGGCCTCGCCGTCCCGGGGGATGATTTCTGTGATCGGCCGCCCGGCACGGGCTTCCAGCTCCGTGTCGGCATCCAGAAACTTCTTTCCCAGTATCCCGGAGAGAATGGTGCCCACGGTGGTCTTGCCGCATCCGGGCATACCGATGAGAATCACATTCTCCATCTGTGCCCGAAGAGAGCTATAGATGGTGCCGATCACACCGTCATCGATTTTTGCACCGGTGAACCATTCGGCGCTTTCCTTGGCCTGGGCCACCAGCATTTTCAGGCCGTTCTCTGTTTTCAGGCCCTGCTTTTCTGCCGCAAGCAGAATTTTTGTCCGGGCAGGATTGTAGATGAGGTCCAGCACACCCTCCAGCTTTGGGAAGCGGGACAGGTCCTCTATGGCTGCGCCATCCACATCGGGATACATCCCCACAGGGGTGGCGTTGACGATCAGCGCGGCATCTGCGTGCCGTTCCAGATTTTGATAATTGTCCGGCCCGGAGCGGGACAAAATCACCACATGGGCGCCATGCTCCCGCAGCACAGCCACAGCCGTATTGGAGGCACCGCCGCTGCCGCAAACCAGGGCCTTCTTGCCCTGCATGTCAATTCCGGAGTCTGCCAGCATGGTTTCGAAGCCAAAATAATCCGTATTGTGCCCAATGAGTCTTCCGTCCGGCTTACGGACGATGGTATTCACGGCTCCCAGCCTCTTTGCACGGTCCGACAGCTCGTCCAGAAAGGGGATCACATCTTTTTTATAGGGAATGGTCACGTTCAGTCCCGTAAAATCGCCATTTTTCAGAAAATCCTCCAGCGCCTCCGGCTCTTTTTCAAAGAGCGCATAGCCGTAGGAGCCAAGCATGGCGTGAATCTGGGGAGAATAGCTGTGGCCAAGCTTTCTGCCAAGCAAACCGCACTGCATCAGACCACCTCCGTAAAGCTGCCCAGGTATTTGAATTCCTCGCAGAAATCATCCAGCTCACAGATCAGCTGCACGAACTCCTCGGAGTAGATGGAGGTTTCCAGGTCAAAATAGAACATGAATTCAAATTCCCGATCCGGAATGGGTCTGGATTCCAGCTTGGTCACGTTGATGCCCAGCGCATAGATTCTTGCCAGAACCTTGTACAGTGCGCCGGGCTTGTGGTTCAGCACCATCATGATGCTGGTTTTGTCCGAACCTGGGTAAATTTCCAGGTCCTTGCTGATGCAGATGAAGCGGGTGCGGTTGTTCCCCTTGTCCTGAATGGAGGCGGCCAGATTTTGCAGACCATAGAGCTCTGCACAGGACCGGCTGCTGATAGCCGCCACATCCTTGCGGCCGGAGGAGGCCACCATTTCCGCTGCCACGGCGGTATTGGCCACGGCAACCACATTCACATTTTTCAGCCCGTGCAGGAAGCTGCCGCACTGGTTGATGGCCTGTTCATGGGAATAGATTTCCCGAATATCCTCCAGTTTTGCCCCCGGTGCAGCCAGCAGGTTGTGGTCCACCTTCAGCCGGAAGGTGCGGACAATGTAGAAATTGTGCTGGATCATCAAATCGTACACCTTGGTCACAGAGCCTGCGGTGGAATTCTCAATGGGCAGGATACCATACTTGCACAGCCCCTGCTCGATGGCCTGGAAGACCCCGTCAAAAGTCTTGAAATAGAGAATCATGGGATTTTTGATGATCTTTTCGCAGGCAAGCTGGGAGTAGGCCCCTTCAACGCCCTGGCAGGCTACCTGGGCCTGCTGCGGGAAGAGCTTGGGTGTCTCCTCAATGGCCTTGCTGACCTTCTCATAAAGGGCGCGGTTGCCGCCGTTGCGCTTGGCCTGATAGCTGCGGCTCAGCTCGAAGAGCATGGAGTACAGCGTTCTCGTGTAGGCGGCCATTTCCGGGCCGGCCTTTTGCGCCACGTCCTGAAGCTTTTCCCGCTCCCGGGCGGGCATGAAAATGGGCAGATTGTTGGCCTTTTTGTAGTCTGCTACCTGGGCGGCAATGTCCATGCGGCGGCAAAACAGCTTGATGATTTCGTCATCAATTTCGTCAATCTGGCCTCTCAGTTCCGTTAAATCCATATCTTTCAACTCCTAATCTCTGAAAAAACCGTCTGCCAAAAGCATGTCCATCAGCACAATGGCAGCGGCAGACTCCACCACGGGGACCGCCCGGGGAACAATGCAGGGGTCGTGCCGTCCTCTGACCTCCAGGGTGCATTCCTCCAGTGTGGAGAGACGAACGCTTTTCTGGGCCTGTGCAATGGAGGGGGTGGGTTTAAAAGCAGCCCGGAAAATCAAGGGCATTCCATCGGTGATTCCCCCCAGAATTCCGCCGCAGTTGTTGGTCTGGGTGACGATTTTTCCGTCTTCCACCCGGAAGGGGTCGTTGCTTTGGCTGCCCCGCAGAGAGGCGACCCCAAAACCCGCTCCGAATTCCACGCCCTTGACAGCCGGTATGCCATAGAGCATCTGGGCAAGCCTTCCCTCCATACCGCCGAACATGGGCGCTCCCAGCCCGGCAGGGAGGCCTGTGACGGCGCACTCTACAATCCCGCCGACGCTGTCCAGATTTTCCTTTGCCTCGGCAATGCGCGCCTGCATTTGTTCGCCTTTCCCGGCATCCAGCGTTGGAAAGGGAGATAGTACCCGGTTCGTTGCCGGAGAGACGGGGTCATAGGGCGTATCCCAGATATCTGCAATCATGGCAA
Organism: uncultured Clostridia bacterium; assembly: GCA_945963595.1. GTDB lineage: Bacteria > Bacillota > Clostridia > Oscillospirales > Oscillospiraceae > Faecousia. The sequence continues at coordinate 6,174 of CAMFMO010000012.1, forward strand.
TGTGGGCAGAGATGACAATTCCCTTGCGTTCCAGCCACTGCTTGCACAGTCCGCCTGCAATGCAGAGGGGGGCCGTCAACCGCCCGGAGAAGTGGCCGCCGCCGGCAGCGTCCTGGTGCCCATGGTATTTGATTTGCGCCGTATAGTCGGCGTGGCCTGGCCGGGGGCAGTCTTTCAGATTGGCATAGTCCCCGGAGCGGGTGTTTGTATTGCGAATCACCGCTGCAATGGGGGCTCCACAGGTGGTGCCCTCCTCCAGCCCGGAGAGAAATTCCGGCGCGTCTGCCTCCTTGCGGGGGGTAGAGTATGCATTCTGTCCCGGAGCGCGGCGGGCCAGAAAGGCGCGCAATGCCGCCAGATCTACGCCCAGTCCTGCCGGAATACCGTCCAGAACCATGCCAATGCCCGCGCCGTGAGACTGGCCGAAAATCGATAGCTTTAGATGTTCACCGTAGGTGCTGCTCATAGCTGCCTCCTAGTTTTCGAAATTCTTCAAAAAATCCGGGGTAGGATTTTTCTACGCACTGTGCCCCCAGAATGGTAACGCCTTTTTGACACACCGTGGCCGCTATGGCCGCTGCCATGGCAATGCGGTGGTCGTTTCGGCTGTCCACGGTTCCGCCTTTCAGGCCGGTACCGCAAACCGTCAGGGTATCCTCCGTGGCGGAGGCTTTGCCGCCCAGAGCTTCCAGCATGGCAATGACGGATTCCACACGGTCTGATTCCTTTAGACGCAGCCGCCGAATATCCGTGAAGACCGCTCCATGGTTTGCGGCGGCAGTCACGGCCAGAATGGGCACCAGGTCTGGAATGTCCGCAGCGCAGATGGTCAGATTGTCCGCGGCCAGTGCCGGGAGAAGCCGGGCGCAGGCCCGGTCCCCCTGGGGAGAATCCGGATTCAGGTTTTGAACGGTGACACTGCTGCCCAGAGCCTTTGCCGCCAGGAAGAAGGCAGCGTTGCTCCAGTCACCCTCTACGGTCAGCTCTCCCGGGCTGTGGAAGCCGCCGCCGGAAACGGTGAAGCTTTCGGCAGGTTTGCCGAATAGCGCCATGGCTTGCTGCGTCATGGTCACATAAGGGGCGGATTCCAGTTTTCCTAAAACTTCAGTGCGGCTTTCCCCGGGAATCAGGGCACAGGCCAGAAGCAGGCCGGTGATAAACTGGCTGGAAACCCCGCCGCTGATACGGTAAACACCGGGGCGCAGCCGCCCTGTGCAGCGGATGGTGGCCTCCGTGGGCCGGGTCAGGGTGCAGCCCATGCGTTCCAGCTCCTCCCACATGGGGCTCAGAGGCCGCTGGGGAAGCCTGCCGGTCATCAAAAAAGTGGCGTCGCAGCCGAGCGCCCCGGCCACCGGCAGCAGAAACCGCAATGTGGAGCCGCTGTCCTGGCAGGGGAGAACGGCAGATTCAGGAATTTCCTGAACAGGTTTTACAGAAAAACCGTCCGGGAGTCTGGTGATCTCTGCACCCAGAGCATTCAGGCATTGGGCGGTTGCATCAATGTCCCGGTTGCTTTCCAGGCAGTGCAGGATGGTTTCTTTGTCCGCAAAAGCGGCGCAGATCAGCATTCTGTGGGCCTGGGATTTGGAGGGAATGGCAGTAACCGTGCCGTGGAGCTTCCCCGGTGTAATGGTAATATCCATAGCCTTACATTCCTTCCTGAATCCAGGCAAGCACATCCGAAACCGGGACAGGGAGCACCTTGCAGGAGCCGATGGCTTCTGGGACAATGAGATCCAAGGTGCTGCCGCTGCGCTTTTTATCGGAAAGGGCAATCCCCGCCAGAATCTCGGGGTCATCACTCGTTTCCACCGGCAGACCATAGGCACGCAGGGTTTTGAGGATGCGGCCACAGTCCTCCCTGGAAAGAATTCCCTTTGCCGCTGCGGCTCTTGCCACAATGGCTGTGCCAATGGCTACGCTTTGACCGTGAGACAGGGTGAAGCGGCTGTTGGCCTCCACGCTGTGACCAATGGTGTGACCCAGATTCAGCAGCTTTCTGGTCCCAACGTCAAATTCGTCCCGGTCTACCACATCCCGCTTCATGGCAACGCAGCGTTCAATGACGTATTCCCGGTCGAATTCCATTCCGGTTCCCGACAGATAGTCAAAGAAATCCCGGTCAAAGAGAATGCCATACTTGATGACCTCTGCACAGCCGTCCCGGAAGGTGGCCTTCGGCAGAGTGTCCAGGCAGGCAGTATCGCAGAGCACCAGGCTGGGCTGCCAGAAGGCACCCACCAGGTTCTTACCCTCCGGCAGATCAATGGCGGTCTTGCCGCCAACGGAGGAATCCACCGCTGCAAGCAGAGTCGTGGGTACCTGTACAAACCGAATGCCCCGCAGATAGGTTGCCGCTGCAAAGCCCGCCAGATCTCCCACCACGCCGCCGCCCAGGGCAACGATGGCATCGGTGCGGGTCAGATGGTTCCGGGCCAGAAAGGCCAGAAGCTTCATATAGGTATCTGCGCACTTGCTGGCCTCTCCGGCGGGGAAGACAAAGCTTTTGACCTGAAATCCGGCGTCTGCCAGGCTTTTTTCAGCGACTTGGCCGAACAGGGGATAGACCGTTGTCTCGCTGACCAGAGCTACGGTTTGAATTTTTCCAAGCTCCTTCACATAGCCGCCCAGTTGGGGCAGCAGTCCGTTTCCAATCAGAATATCGTAGTTTTTGGAAGCTGCAACCGATAGTTTCCTCATCCGTCCACTTCCTCCTTTGCCTTTTTGCCTGCTTCCAGCAGGGCCGTCAAGCGTTCTCCGTCCCTGGCTTCCAGCGCGTCCCGATAGGCGGTCAGGCTGTCCAGATAGGTGTTCAGCTCGAATAGCAGATTATCCCGGTTTTCCAGAAACAGCTCGCTCCACATGGGCGCATTCAGCCAGGCCACCCGGGTCAGGTCCTTGTAGCTTCCGGCGGAGAAGCCCTTGTGCTGCCGGGCTGTGGGGGATTTGATAAAGGCGTTGCTCAGCACATGGGGCATCTGGGAGGTAAAGGCAATCATCCTGTCGTGTTCCTCCGCAGTGGTTACGGAGAACATTCCAAAGCCGCAGGGTGCCATGGCATCCTTTACCCGCTGCAAAAGGTCAATATCGTCAAATCTGGGGGGCACCAAAACCATGGGCGCGCCCTTGTAGAGATCCGCCCGGCTGTACTTGAAGCCGGAAAAATGGGAGCCTGCCATGGGGTGACCGCCTACAAAGGTAAAGCCGTATTTCCGGGCCACCGGGAAGCAGCGCTTGCAGACCTCCTGCTTAATGCCGCACAGGTCCAGAACCAGAGCATTGGAATCCACCAGGCGGCCGTTGTCCTCCAGCCATTTGGCGCTGCCGCCGGGGTAGATGGCAAGCAGCAGCAGCTCACACGCCGGGATTGTTTCCTCGTCCAGCCGTCCGTGGACCGCACCGGAGAGCATGGCAAAGGACAGGGTGCTTTCGTCCAGGTCGGCAGCATAGACCGTGTGACCTGCCACAGCATAGGCCCGGGCCATGGAGCCTCCAATCAGACCTAAGCCCAAAATGCCTACCTTCATACCATGGCCTCCCGAATGGCGCGGACCTTCCGGGCCACCTCGTCAAACTGGGCGGGGGTCAGGGACTGCGCACCGTCACACAGAGCCTTTTCGGGATTATTGTGGACTTCGATCATCAGTCCATCCGCGCCCGCTGCCACGGCGGCACAGGACATGGCAGAAACCAGTCTGGATTTGCCTGTGGCATGGCTGGGGTCTGCAATTACAGGCAGATGGCTCAGCTCGTGCAGCACCGGAATGGCGGACAGATCCATGGTGTTTCTGGTGTAGGTTTCAAAGGTCCGGATACCGCGCTCACAGAGAATCACATTTTCATTGCCCTCGCTCATGATGTATTCGGCACTCATGAGCAGCTCTTGCAGGGTGTTGGCCAGGCCTCTTTTCAGGAGAATGGGTTTCTTCGTCTTGCCCAGCTCCTTCAGGAGGTCGAAATTCTGCATATTCCGGGCGCCGACCTGAATCACATCTACGTTTTCAAACAGGTCCAGCGCATTGATATTCATGATTTCCGTCACGATGGGCAGCCCGGTTTCCTGCTTCGCAATTTCCAGCAGGCGCAGCCCGTCAGCGCCCATGCCCTGAAAGGCGTAGGGAGAGGTTCTGGGCTTGAAGGCACCGCCCCGCAGGATGGTAGCGCCGCTTTCCTTCACGGCCTTTGCAATGCCAACGATCTGCTCTTCGGATTCCACCGAACAGGGACCGGCGATCATGGCAAAATATCCGCCGCCTATCCGGGCGGGGCCTGCCTCTACAATGGTGTCGTTGGGGTGGAACTTTCGGTTGGCCTGCTTGAAGGGCTCCGTGACACGCTTCACGGATTCCACCATGTCCAGGCTTTGCAGCAGCTCCATGTCCACCCGGCTGGTGTCACCCACCAGACCGAGAATGGTCACCTGGGTGCCCTCGGATACGTGAACATCCAAATTCTGGTTTTTCAGCCACCGGATCAGGTGCTCCTTCTGCTCCTGGGTGGTTCCGTTTTTCAAAATCGCAATCATTTTTCATTCCGCTCCTTGCAAAAAAATAAGCGCCGCACGGAAATTCGTGCGGCGCAAGGCTTCATTTTCGCATCCCAAAAGAATTGCAGCACAAATTTCTATTACTTTTTTGCCTCAAAAAAGTAATAGTAGTAATAAAAGTTGGCTGCAAACAGATTCAGCATGGAATTGCCTCCAAAGTGGGATCGAAATGATTATAGCACCGGGAAAGGGGAATTGCAAGAGGTTTTGAAAATTTTTGTTCTTCCTTGAGAAAACCTTGTTTTTGCAGAAAAGACAGTGGACATTTGCGATAATATGTTTTATACTGAACGCAACGTATTTCCCTGGAGGTACCCATGGACTATCTTTCTCAACTCAATCCCGCCCAGGCAGAGGCTGTGACCACTACGGAAGGGTATATCCGGGTGGTGGCCGGTGCGGGCTCCGGAAAAACCAAAACGCTTACGGCGCGGTATATGTATCTGGTGGATATGCTGGGCATCTCCACTGCCAATATTCTCTGCGTGACCTTCACCAATAAGGCCGCAGCAGAGATGAAAAAGCGCATCCGTCGGCAGCTGCCCGACCAGGACCTGGCCAGAATCACCACCTTCCACGGCTTCTGCGTCTCCCTGCTAAAGGAGGACTGCCATGTGGTAGGCTATCCCAAAACCTTTCTCATCATGGATGAGGAGGATAAGAAGGCCATGCTCTCCACGGTTTTTGAGGACCTGGGCATTACAGGCCGGGACATCACCATCCAGGAGGCCATCGACCATATCGGCTGGCGCAAGGGCGGCAGAGGGTATGTCAAAACCCTCATCGATTCCGATATGAATCACCTTCTGGAGCTGACCCAAAGCGCTTCCACCCTGAAAGACAAGATCCTCTATCGCTATTTTTACGAGCAGCGAAAGTGCTTTGCCCTGGATTTTGACGATTTGATCTATTTTGCCCTGTACATTCTCAACCACAGCCGGGAGGTAAGGGAGAAATGGCAGCAGCGGCTGGAATATGTCATGGTGGACGAGTTTCAGGACATCGACAAGGATCAGTATTCTCTGGCGGATATTCTCTCCGGCTACCATAAGAACCTCTTTGTGGTGGGAGACCCGGACCAGACCATCTATACATGGCGGGGGGCGGATGTGAAGTTCATTCTGGAATTCCCCAGCCGTCATCCCGGGGCGAAGACCATTTACTTAAACGAAAATTATCGCTCTGCCCCCCAGATCCTTGCGGCTTCCAACCCCTTGATTGAACAGAACCGGGAGGGGCTGGAAAAGCGGCTCACCGCCGTCCGGAGCGATAACCGGAAGCCGCTGTATTTTCACGCCAAGACAAGTGCCCTGGAGGCAGATTGGATCACCGCCAATATGCGTGCCCTGCATGAGGCGGAGGAGGGAATCGCCTATTCCGATATGGGCGTGCTGTACCGCGCCCACTATGTATCCCGGGCGCTGGAGGAATCCTTGATCAAGAATAAAATTCCCTATGTTCTCTATTCCGGCGTGGAATTCTATAAACGTAAGGAAATCAAGGATGTGCTCAGCTATCTGCGCATGGTCTACCATCCGGATGATATCAGCTTTCTGCGCACCGTCAACGAGCCGAAGCGGGGGGTGGGCCGCACCCGGATCGCCGCACTGAAGGCCTATGCCGCAGCCAAGGGCTGCACATTGTATGACGCGCTGCTTGCCAATCTGGAAACGGAATCCTTCCGCAGAAGCCATGCCAAGGACTATGCACTCCTGATTGAAAAATACCGGGCTATTTACGACAACATGGACCTGACGGACCTGCTGGCAGGAATTCTCCACGACAGCGGCTACGAGGCCATGCTGCGTTCTGCCGGAGAGGAAGAGCGCCTGGACAACCTGGCAGAGTTGAAACAGGCCATTTTCGACTTTACCAGGAAGGCAGGGGAGACCGTGACCCTGGGCAATTATCTGGACCATGCCGCACTCTTCACCAACATGGATACCGGTGAAAAGGCCCAGGCGGTGAAGCTCATGACCATCCACTCTGCCAAGGGCCTGGAATTCCCGGTGGTATTCCTGTGCGGATTGTCTGAGGGCATTTTCCCCGGCAAGCGGGCCAATACCCGGGAAAAGCTGGAAGAGGAGCGGCGGCTTTGCTATGTTGCCTTTACCCGAGCCAGAGATCGCCTATTCCTCTCCGATGCGGCAGGCACAAGCTACGACGGCTCTTTCCGCTATCCCAGCCGATTCCTCTTCAACGCCGAAAAGGAAAACGTGGACTACGCCGTGCCTCTGGAACCGGGGCTGGAGGAGAAAACCCAGTCCATTGTCCGGGAGACAGAGGATTTGGGCGAGCAGAGATGCGTCCCTTCGGACGTTACCGGCAAGCGGGTGCGCCATCCGGTGTTTGGAGCCGGTACCGTCATTGGTGTTCCCAGAGATGGCCAGGGGCTTATCGTCCAGTTCGATGGCATTGTTACCCCGCGGACCTTTGCCGACAGCGGAAAAGTCACATTTGAATAAAAACGGAGGGGTTCGGCAGAAAAAGCAGAACCCCTCAATTATTTTTAGCCGCAAATGGCCTTGTGTTCCTCGTTGACGCTGTCCTCACAGCTGCGCATAGCGAGAATGGTCTTTTCCATCAGCTCTTCCAGCGTCCAGCCCAGGCGCTCGGCCCCCTGGGTGATCACATCCCGGGAGCAGCCTGCGGCGAACTTCTTGTCCTTGAACTTCTTCTTGAGGCTTGCTACCTCCATATCCATCACGCTCTTGCTTGGCCGCATCCGGGCGGCGGCACCGATGAGGCCCGTCAGCTCGTCGGCGGCAAACAGCACCTTTTCCATAGGCAGCGTGGGCTCTACATCGCAGCAGATTCCGTAGCCGTGGGAGCAGACGGCGTGGATGAATTCCGGCTCAGCACCGATTTCAGAAAGAAGCTCCGGCGCTTTCAGGCAATGCTGCTCGGGATATTTTTCAAAATCCACATCGTGCAGCAGTCCTACCAGCCCCCAGAAGTCTTCATTTTCGCCCATTTCCCGGGCAAAATACCGCATAGTGCCCTCTACGGTCAGGCCGTGGAAGATATGAAAAGACTCCTGGTTGTACTTTTGCAGCAGCGCCATGGCCTGGGCGCGCGTAATTTGGGTTTGCATATCAAGTCCTCCTTTGAAGCGACTGGCGAAGAAGGCCGCCTTTGGGCGCTTTTGTCCACATTTTAGTTGAATGTACGGCTGTTGTCAACCTTGAATTCTGCAAACCTGAATGCTATACTGGTAAGCAATAAGGAGGTTTCGCTTCTATGGCAGATATGCTGGATTACATCCGCTGGCGGGGTGACTTACCCTTCACGGTTTCACCGCCCAATGAGGTGGATGCTGTCATTTTTTCAACTCTGAGCTATATTCCCTTCCGGGGCAGGGCAGCGTTTCACCCGGAGGAGGCCATTCCTTTTTCGGAGGCGGTGGAGGAGTTCTTTTCCTATCCGGAGCCACCGGACTATGTGCGGGCGCAGCGGGATCTGGACTTACTGAAAGCAGCGGGGGAAAGCGTCCGTTTTGGCAATACCCGCATAACCGAGTATCGCCCCAAGTTCATAAAAGAGCAGGATACCCAGTTTGCCGGAGTCACTTTTTTGCTGGATGACGGCAGCCTGTTTGTCACCTTCCGGGGCACAGACAATACGCTGGTGGGCTGGAAGGAGGACCTGAGCATGAGCTTCCGGTCCGTGATTCCGTCTCAGGCCCTGGCAAAGCAGTATTTGCAGGATGTGCTCATGACCCATTCCGGCCCTGTCCGGGTCAGCGGCCACTCCAAGGGCGGCAATGTGGCGGTTTATGCCGTGTCCCAGAGCGCACCGGTGATTCGGGACCGTGTACTGGAAGTCTACAATCAGGATGGCCCCGGCTTTTCTGTGGAATTCCTGGAAGACCCGGGCTATCAGGCCATTCTTCCGAAGATCCGCACCTATTTGCCCCAAGGCTCCATGATCGGCGTGGTGCTCTACCGGGCAGAGCCGGTGATCATTGTCCAAAGCCATGAAACCGGCATTATGCAGCATGACCCCTTCAGCTGGAATATCTGCGGAACTGCCATCACAAGGATGGATGCCCTGAACGCCAATTCCCGATTTTTCCGGCTGACCATGGAAAATTGGCTGGCGGGCTTTGATATGGACGACCGGGTGCGCCTCGTCAATATGCTCTATGATCTGCTGACCTCGGGAGATGTGGAGGTCATGGACGATATTTTACAGCCCAAGAGCCTTATCAATTATGTGGCCCGGCTCCGCGGATCAGAGTTGATTCGAAAATACCTGGCATCGGACCTGAACAGCCTCTTAAAGGCCGCACGGAGAGCGCGGCTGCAAATGATGAAGGGACAATAGCCGTCGTCTTTCACAAAGAATTCTACGGATAATTATTGATTTTGAACAGATTCGTCCCTTGCTTTTTGGGAAAGTCTGTCATACAATCAGCATAGAAGCGCAAACACATTCAACTTTGAAAGGAATGTTCCGAAAAATGGCTGAAACCCTGAATGTCCCCGAGATTTTCGGCAGCGATGTATTCAACGAGGCGATCATGAAGCAGCGCCTTCCCGTGGAGGTCTACCGCGCCTGGGAAAACTGCATCCAGACCGGCTCTACACTGCCCTTGGATGTTGCCAATGAGATTGCTGAGGCAATGAAAATCTGGGCCCTGGAAAAGGGCGCTACCCACTATACCCACTGGTTCCAGCCCATGACGGGCATTACGGCGGAAAAGCACGATTCCTTTATTTCCCCTACGGGAGACGGCAGGGTGATCATGGAGTTCTCCGGCAAGGAGCTGGTCCGGGGCGAGCCGGATGCTTCTTCGTTCCCCTCGGGCGGTCTGCGGGCAACCTTCGAGGCCCGGGGCTACACCGCCTGGGACCCAACGGCCTGCGCCTTTGTCAAGGACGGCAGCCTGTACATCCCTACTATGTTCTTCTCCTATACCGGTGATTCTCTGGACAAGAAGACCCCTCTGCTGCGCTCACTGGAGGAGGTTTCCCGGGAAGCAATCCGCATTCTGCGGCTCTTTGGCGACACGGAAACCCACCGGATCATTACCTGTGTGGGCGCTGAGCAGGAGTATTTCCTTCTGCCCAAGGATTTGTACGCCCAGCGGGAGGATCTGCGCCTGACAGGCCGAACTCTTTTCGGCGCAGCCGCGCCCAAGGGACAGGAGCTGGACGACCACTATTTTGCCGCCATCCGTACCCGGGTATCCGAATTCATGCAGGACTTGGATGAGCAGCTGTGGCGGCTGGGCATTCTCTCCAAAACAAAGCACAACGAGGGCGCGCCCTGCCAGCATGAGCTTGCCCCTATCTACACGGATGCAAACAAGGCCTGCGATGACAACCAGCTCATTATGCGCACCATGAAGAAGTGCGCTGCCAAGCACAATCTGGTGTGCCTGCTCCACGAAAAACCCTTTGCCGGGGTCAACGGCAGCGGCAAGCACAACAACTGGTCCCTTTCCACGGATTCCGGCAAGAATCTGTTCAGCCCCGGAAAAACCCCACGGCAGAATGCTCAATTCCTGGTTTTCCTCGCGGCCTTTATCCAGGGCATTGATGAATATCAGGAGTTTCTGCGCTGCACAGTGGCCTCTGCAAGCAACGATACCCGCTTGGGTGCCAACGAAGCACCGCCTGCCATCGTTTCCATCTTCCTGGGCGATGAGCTGAATGCCGTGGTCAAGTCCATCATCGATGGGACCAACTACACGGAGCCGGAAAAGAGTCTGCTGCGCATTGGCGTGGACGTGATGCCCGCCATTCCCAAGGACACCACAGACCGGAACCGCACCAGCCCCTTGGCATTTACCGGCAACAAGTTCGAGCTGCGTATGCTGGGCTCCTCCCAGTCCATCGCCGGTCCCAATATCGCTCTGAATACCATTATGGCCGAAGAGCTGGGCCGTTTTGCCGATGAGCTGGAAAAGGCCGAGGATTTTGAAGCAACCTTGCAGAAGCTGGTTTGCAAGGCTCTGACGGACCACCGGCGCATTATCTTCGATGGCAATGGCTATTCCGAGGAATGGAAGCAGGAGGCCGCAAGACGAGGCCTGAGCAACCTGCCCTCCACCGCTGAGGCCATGAAGGCCTATCTGTTGCCGAAGAACATCGAGCTGGTCACCCGCCACGGCGTGTTTACGGAAACGGAATTCCGGGCCCGCCACGCAATCTACCTGGATGACTACCGGAAGAAAATCAATATCGAAGCCCGGACCATGGTGGACATGGCCGTGCAGCAGATCCTGCCCGCTGCCATGGGCTATACGGACGCCCTCTGCGGCGGTGTTGCCTCCAAAAAGAGCCTGGGTGTATCCTGCCGGGGCGAGATGGCCCTGATCCAGAAGCTCTCCGGTGCCTGCGATGCTGCCTATGACTGCGTAGAGCGGCTGAAAGAGGCCTTAAACCGCATCCCCGCCGATGAAGAGCAGGCAGCGGACCACTGCCACGGTGTCATCGTTCCTCTGATGCAGGAGCTTCGTACCCAGGCGGACATTTTGGAAAAGAACACCGCCAAGGCCTACTGGCCCTATCCCACTTACTCCGATTTGCTGTTTTACTAAGGCAACACCGCATAATTCGGCAGGAGCCGCAGACGAATTGTGTTGTGCTGCCCCAAGCCAAAAAGTGCCGCACACAGTGCTTTTCAAAAGGCTGTGTGCGGCATTTTGCTACCAATCCGGCTCCAAAGCGGGTTTCATGGGGCAATTTTGAAATATTGCATGGGTGATGCTGCGGTATTCTGCAACATCCGTGGCCTTTTTCAGACGCTTGCCCAGTTTTTCGGCTCCATCAAAGCGGCACAGCAGGTAGCGCCAGTTCTCTTTCAGCCGGAACATGGCGTTCCGGGAGCCGCCAAACAGGCAGGTGTACTGCTCCAGCAGCTCGTCGTAGAACGCCCGCAATTGTTTGACATCCGTTCCCTTGGGGCACAGCATTCCCGGGTCGCCGATCAGCCCACGGCCCAGCATGATCTGCCGGACTGCCGGATGGCTATCGGAAAAGGAACGGATATCCTCCAGACTGCTCAGATTGCCATTGTAGCAAACCGGGTTTTTGCTTTTGACCAAGGCCATTTCAAAAGAGGCCATATCCACGTCTCCCGTATAGAATGCCTTTCGCACCCGGGGGTGGACAATCAGCAGGGAAACGGGATAGCGGTTGTAGATTTCCAGAAGTCTTTCGAATTCTTCGGAGTCTTCCACTCCCAGCCGGGTTTTCAGAGAGATGGGCAGGGGGGAGGATATGAAAATTGCATCCAGGAACCTTTCCAAACCATCCGGGTCACGCAGCATTCCGGAGCCCTTCCCTTTGGAAAATACCGTCCCCGAAGGGCAGCCCAGATTCAGGTTGACTTCGCCATAGCCTCTGTCCGCGCACTGCCGGGCCGCCCAGAGGAAATCCTCAGCGTTTTTGGTCAGCAGCTGGGGCACGGCGGTGAAGCTTTCGCTGTCTGCCAGAGGCAGCTCCCGGGCCTCCCGCTCTGTCAGGCTGCGGTGGACGGTAGGGGAGAAGAAGGGCATATAGTATTTGTCTACGCCCGAAAAATACTTGTGGTGCAAACGCCGGTAGACGCTGTCGGTCAGCCCCTCCATGGGGGCAAAATAGTATTCCATAGTACCTCATAAAAAGGGCTGCCGCAAATGTCGCTTGCAGCAGCCCTTTGTTATAGCATCAGATTTCCATGATAACAGGCAGGATCATGGGGTTGCGCTTGGTGGTCTTGAAGAGGTAGCCGCTGATGTCGTTTTTGATGGCGGACTTAATGGCGGACCAATCCCGGACACGCTTGCGCTGGCAGCGGTCGATGGCCTCCATGGCCACCTGCTTCAGCTCTTCCATCAGATCCTCGGATTCCTTCACATAGATGAAGCCCCGGGTGATGATGTCCGGGCCGGAGACCACGCTGCCGTCCTGGCTGCTCAGATTCACGCACACAACGATCATGCCGTCCTGGGCCAGATGCTTCCGGTCCCGCAGCACCACGCTGCCCACATCGCCTACGCCTGTTCCGTCCACAAAGACCTTTCCGGCAGGCACGGAGCCATTGACCTTGCAGGATTTGCCGGTGAATTCGAACACGGTGCCGATTTCACCGATGTGGATGTTCCGGGGGTTCATACCCATGGACTGTGCCAGCTTGGCATGGATCTGCAAATGCCGCTGCTCACCGTGGAGGGGGATAAAGAACCGGGGCTTTACCAGAGCATGAACGATTTTCAGCTCCTCCTGGCAGGCATGGCCGGAAACGTGGAGGCCCTCGCTCTTTTCATAGACCACGTCTGCGCCCTTGCGGTACAGCTCGTTGATGATCCTGGAGATGGCTTTTTCGTTGCCGGGAATGGCAGAAGCGGAGATGATGATCCGATCGCCGGAGGTGATGTCCACCTGCTTGTGGGTGGAGAATGCCATGCGGTACAGTGCGGACATATTTTCACCCTGGGAACCGGTGGAGACGATGACCAGCTTGTTCTTAGGAATGCTCTTAATGGTGTTCAGGTCCACAATGGTGCCCTGCTTCACTTTCAGATAGCCCAGCTCCTGGGCAACCTTGAGCATGTTTTCCATACTGCGGCCGGTGACGGCCACCTTCCGGCCATAGCGCTGGGCCGTGGAGATGACGCTCTGGATGCGGTGCATATTGGAGGCGAAGGTGGTGATGATGATCCGCTGATCGCAGTTGCGGAACTGTCGGTCCAGACTCTCTGCCACCACGTTTTCGCTGGGGGTGTAGCCCTGGCGCTCTACATTGGTAGAGTCGGCCAGCAGGGCCAGAACGCCCTGATTGCCCAATTCCCCAAGCCGGGCCAGATTCATCATGCCGTCGGCAGAGGTGGGATCGATCTTGAAGTCACCGGTCATGACCACAGTGCCCACAGGGGTCTTGATGGCAAAGGCCACGGCATCCGCAATGGAGTGGTTCACATGGATGAATTCCACGCTGAAGCAGCCTGCCTTGACCACGTCGCCGGGCTTGTGGGTAATGAGCTTCACGGAGTCGGCAAGCCGATGCTCTTCCAGCTTCAGCTTGATCAAACCGTTGGTCATGGCGGTGCCATGAATGGGACAGTTGACCTGCTTCATGCAGTAGGGAATGGAGCCGATGTGGTCCTCATGCCCATGGGTAATGAACATACCCCGCAGCTTCTTCTGATTGGCAACCAGATAGGAAAAATCGGGGATTACCAGATCCACACCATACATGTCCTCTTCCGGGAAGCCAACGCCGCAGTCTACTACGATCATATCCTTGCCATATTCCAAAACGGTAATGTTTTTACCGATCTCATCCAATCCGCCCAGGGGAATAATTTTTAGTTTTTCAGCCAATTTAAGTGAAATCTCCTTTCAAATATCATAAAACAGTATAAAATTACATAGCAAACAAAGCGGCCGTGCCGGAAAACGAAAGCCCTGTATCGCTTCGCGTTTCCGGGCAGCGCCCACATATATATCCGAAAAGCAACCTATGTCTCCATGCGCCGTCGCCTGTGTGCCCATGGGCGTTTGCGGGGCGGAAATGGAAATCTGCTTTTCACAGCGGCATTATGTGCCGGTCTATATTTGTCTGCCGGGTCTGCCTACCCGCGCAATTCGTCCTATAGTATAGCACATCCCTGCTCAAAAGTATACATTTATTTTCGTAAACATTTTTTTACGGCGAAATTGATCAGAAAAACAGTTGCGCCCGGGGCGTTCTTTTGCTATAATAAATGAACCTATGTACGTTGCCTGCACCCAAAGGCAGAAAGGAGCCCCCATGAATAAAAAGCTGGAGCGTCTGCTAAAGCCAGGAAAGGGAATCTATTTTTTTATTCTGTTCTGTTTCTGTGCCCTGTCCTTTTTGACGGGGTATATATGGCTGGGGGTGGGGGAACTGGCGGTTGCCTTGCTGACCCTTGCCTTTTACCTTGTGGAGCGGAGCATCCGCAAGCGCAATTTAGAGCAGTATTTGCAATCCGACCCGGATTCTCTGGAAAGCGTCAGCAAAGGGGACGGTCCGCTGCCGGCGCTGATGGTCCGCATGGACGATGGCAGCGTAGTGTGGGAGAATTACCGGTTTTCCCAGCTCACCGGCGGCCTGAAAGCCATGGTGGATGAAAAATTAGAGGATGTGCTTCCTGGGGCTTCCCTGGAGTTTCTAAACAGTGGAAAAAACGAGGCTCCCCAGGATGTGACTTTGGAGGGCCGCCGCTACCGGGTATACGGAAGCATCCTGCGGGGGGCCGGCAGCCGCCTTGGGGTGCTGTACCTCAGCGATCTGACGGAGATGTACCAGGTGCGGGATGAATACATCCGCTCCCGCCCGGTGATTGCCATTATTTTGATCGATAACTATGAGGAAATGACCCAAAACCTGACGGAAGGTGCCATTTCCAAGCTCAATGCAAGTCTGAATGAGGCCATTACACAGTGGACGGAGGACTACAGGGGCCTGCTGCGTCGGCTGGAGCGGAACCGATTCCTGTTCATCTTTGAAAAACGGGATCTGGACCGGGCAAAGGCAGACAAATTCTCCCTGCTGGAGAACATCCACAAAATTCAGAGCCCCTCCGGCCTGGCGGCTTCCATTTCCATTGGCTTGGGTGTAGACGGGGCCGACTTTGAAGAGGGCTACAGCTTTGCCGCTCTGGGCATAGAAATGGCCCTGAGCCGGGGCGGTGACCAGGCGGTTATCAAGGACCGGTTCAATTTTGATTTCTATGGCGGCCGCAGCAAAGAGACTGAGTACCGCAGCAAGGTCCGGTCCCGGGTAACGGCCAATTCCATCATGGAGCTCATTGCCCAGAGTGACCATGTATTTATCATGGGTCACAGGAATGCAGACCTGGATTCCCTTGGCGCGGCGGTTGGCATCAATTGCCTGTGCCGCAAGAAGGGCAAGAAGGCGAGCATTGTCATCGATGTGAATAACAACGCCTGCTCGAGGCTTTTGGACGAGCTGCGGAACGTGCCGGAGTACCGGGATGTGTTCATTTCCGGACAGGACGCGCTGCTGGACTGCGACAACAAGAGCATCCTGATCGTGGTGGATACCAACCGCCCGGATCAGGTGGAGTTCCAGCCCCTGCTGGAGGCCATCTCTAAGGTCTGCGTTGTAGACCACCACCGTCGGGCTGCGGACTACATCAATCCTGTTGTGGTTAACCTTCACGAGACCTATGCCTCCTCTGCCTCGGAGCTTGTGACGGAGCTGGTGAGCTATGCCGTGGAGAGCCGGGATGTTCTGCCCATCGAGGCCAAGAGCCTGATGGCCGGTATCTGCCTGGATACGAAGTTCTTCAATGTCCGCACCGGTGAGCGGACCTTTGAGGCCGCTGCCGTTCTGCGCCGCATGGGAGCGGATACCACAGAGGTCAAGCTGCTGCTCCAGAACGATTTCCATGATACTCTGGAAAAATATCAGATTATCAAGGAAGCCAAGCTCTACCGGGACGACCTGGCCATTGCAGCCCTGGAGCAGACCACCAACCGCATTCTCGCCGCCCAGGCTGCGGATGAGCTGCTGAACATTTCCGGTATCACCGCCTCCTTCGTCCTGTATCCCGATGGAGACGTGACCGTTATTTCCGCCCGCAGCATTGGCACGGCCAATGTGCAGATGATTCTGGAGCCTCTGGGCGGCGGCGGCAACGCTGCCACAGCCGGGGCACAGATGCAGGGCATCAGCGTAAAGGATGCACTGGATAAACTGATCGCGTCAATCGACGCTTTCTATGAAGAATAAGGAGATAAGAAATATGAAAGTTATTTTGCTGCAGGATGTTCGTGGAAAGGGCAAGAAGGGCCAGATGCTGGAGGTTTCCGACGGCTACGCCCGGAACTATATGCTGCCCAGAAAGATCGCCATTGAGGCCACTGCCGATGCGGTGAACACCATGCGTATGAACGATAAAGCAACCCAGGAGCGCATTGCCAAGGAAAAGGCCGAGGCGATGGAGGTTTCCAAGAAGCTGCGGGAGATGACCATTGTGGTAAACGCCAAGGGCGGCGGAAACGGGCGCCTGTTCGGCTCCGTTACCAATCAGGAGATTGCAGATGCCTTGAAAGCCAAAACCGGCATTGCCCTGGACAAACGGAAGATCGTTATCACCGATGCTATTAAGAATGTGGGCACCTACACTGTGACCTGCAAGCTGGGCTATGAGATCACCGCTCCTCTGACGGTAAAGATCGAGGAAATCTGAGAAAACCCATTTCCAAAGGAGGCAGACCATGGATGAAGAATTGATGGCCAGGCAGCAGCCCCAGTCCCTTGAGGCGGAGCAGGCCGTTCTCGGCTCTATTCTCATCGACAGCCGCTGCATTACCGACATCATCGGCATTCTCAAGCCAGAGGATTTTTACCAGGAGCAGAACCGGGAAATTTATGAAACAGTCTATACCATGTTCAATTTCTCGGAAACCATCGACCCCATCACCATCCTGGATAAGCTGAAGGAACTGGGCTATTATCACGACAATTCCCGGGACTACATCATGCAGCTTATGGAGATCACCCCAACAGCTGCCAATGCCGTCCGATATGCCAACATCGTCCAGGAAAAGGCCATGCTGCGGGGCCTGGGGCAGGCAGCGGGTGATATCACCGAGATGGTCTATGACCAAACCGGCACGGCAGGGGAGATTCTGGAATCCGCCGAAAAGAAAATCTATGCCTTGCGCAAGGGCGAGCGGGGAGACAGCCTGGAGCCCATCGGAACCACCATGCACCGGGTGTTTGACCATCTGAACGAGCTGTCAAAATCCGATTCTGCCATTGCGGGTATGTCCACCGGCCTGCGGGACCTGGACACCAAGATCAACGGCCTGAACAAGTCCGATTTGCTTTTGATCGCCGCCAGACCCGCCATGGGTAAGTCTGCCTTTGCCCTGAACATCGGAGTAAATGTGGCAGACAAGTATAATAAAACCGTGGCAATCTTCAATCTGGAAATGTCCAGAGAACAGCTTGCCATGCGTATGCTGGCAAACAAAAGCTATGTAGAAATGCAGAAGCTGTCCACCGGCAAGCTCAGCGAGGACGAGTGGAACAAAATTTGCATGGGTGCCTCGGACCTGAGCCGGATGGACATCCGCATTGATGACAATCCCACCATTACCGTGGCCGATATCAATGCCAAGTGCCGCCGTCTGGACAATCTGGGCCTCATCATCATCGACTATTTGCAGCTGATGCAGGGCTCCGGCTACGGGAAGAACAACGAAAACCGTGTGGTCGTCGTTGGCGAAATCTCCCGCTCCCTGAAAATCATGGCGAAGGAGCTCAATGTGCCTGTGATTTGTCTGAGCCAGCTGTCCCGTGCGGTGGAAAGCCGGACGGACAAGCGGCCCATTCTGTCGGACCTTCGGGAATCCGGCGCCATCGAGCAGGACGCAGACTCCGTCATGTTCCTGTACCGGGATGAGTATTATAATCCAAACACCGAGGAAACCGGAACGGCGGAATGCATCGTTGCAAAGAATCGTCATGGGGAAACCGGCACGGTAAAGCTCCAGTGGGTTGGCCAGTATCAGTCCTTCGCGGACCGGGAGTGGAAGCATGCTGAATAAATTGCGCGCCTTTTTGAAAGAGCAGGCGCTTCTTTCCCCTGGAGACAAGGTAATTGCTGCTGTCTCCGGCGGCGCGGATTCCGTGGCAATGCTGTTTGCGCTGTATCTGCTGCGGGATGAGCTGGGGATTACCCTGGAGGCCGCCCACTTCAATCACCATTTGCGCGGTGCCGAATCTGACCGGGACGAGGCCTTTGTGACGGATTTCTGCGGGCGCTACTGTATCCCTTTGCACCTGGGCTCCGGCCGGATTGTTTCCGGGAAAAAGGGCCTGGAAGCGGCGGCCCGGGATGCCCGGTACGCGTTTTTGCGGAGTCTTCCCGGAAAGGTTGCCACCGCCCATACCGCCGATGACAATGCCGAGACGGTGCTCATGCGCCTGATTCGCGGCACAGGGCTGAAAGGCCTGGGGGCCATTGCACCTGTCAGCGGAAATGTGATCCGCCCCATGCTCACGGTCACCCGGGATGACGTGGAGGCGTTTCTGGAGGAGTACGCCCTGCCCCATGTGGAGGACAGCTCCAATGCTGAGGACGATTTTCTGCGTAATCGGATTCGGCATGGCATTCTGCCCCTGATGCGTGCGGAGAATCCCCGCATCGGTGAGAATCTGTCTGCCATGGCTCTGCTGCTGCGGCAGGATGAAGCCTGCCTCCAGGCGATGATTCCGGAGGAGCAAATGCCGGATGTTTCTCGGTTGAAGGCCATGGAGCCGGCCCTGCGCAGGCGGACGCTGGAACGTTTTTTGAAAGCCCAGGGCGTTCGGGAGCCGGAACAGATTCATATTTTGCAGGCGGAGCAACTGCTGTACCACTGGAGCCCTTCCGCCTCTATGCAGTTCCCCGGCGGTGTAACCATCGGGCGGCAGTATGACCGCCTTGTTCGGCTGGAATGTGTCCCGGAATTGCCGGAGATCCGGCTGTCCGTTCCGGGAGAGATCTGTATTGGCGGAAAGCGTTTTGTAAGCGAATACGCCACTGATTTGGAGGAGCGGCCCGACAGCGTGCTCGTTTGCCCCGTAGGGGTACTGATCGTTCGAAGCCGCCGCAGCGGCGACACCATGCGGCTCCCCGGCGGAACCAGGAGCCTGAAAAAGATGTATATTGACCGCAAGATCCCCGCATCGCAGCGCGCAGCTGTGCCTGTGTTGGCAGACGACCGAGGGGTTCTGGCGGTTTTTGGAATCGGAACGGATATACGCTTCCGCCCCGATTCTCTCCCCGCAGTGCGGGTCACGCTCATAGAGGAATAAACGGAGGTCACATTATGGAAAAAGATATTTTGAAGGTCCTGATTACCGAGGAGCAGATACGTCAGCGGATTCAGGAGCTGGGAGAGGAACTGACCCGTGATTACCGGGACAAAGACCCCATCATTGTAGGCGTGCTGAAAGGCGTTGTTGTCTTTTACGCCGATATGATTCGGCAGATCAAGACACCCTGCCAGATGGATTTCATGTGGATTTCCTCCTATGAGGGCACCACCTCCACCGGCAATATGGTGGTCAAGCGGGACGTCGGTTCCGACATCAAGGGCCGCCATGTGCTGATTCTGGAGGATATTTATGACACCGGCAGTTCTCTGTACTTTACCTACAGGCACCTGCTGTCCAAGGAGCCTGCATCCCTGAAAATCTGCACCTTTCTGGATAAGCCCGAGCGCCGGAAGCCCGGCATCACCCTGAAACCCGACTACGTTGGCTACACCGTGCCCAATGAGTTCGTGGTTGGCTACGGCCTGGATTATAACGAGCATTACCGCAATCTGCCCTATATCGGTGTTCTGAAGCCTGAAGTCTATGGGGCCTGAGCGGAGAAATAAGGAGTTTTTGAAGCATTGAATTATCGTAAATTCATCCCGACAATTCTGTATCTGGTGGTCCTGTTTCTGATCCTCTCCTGGGCCAGCGGCCTGATGAGCGGCAGCAGCAGCTCCATGCCCTATTCCCAGGTCATCGAGCTGTTCCAGCAGGAGCAGGTCAAGAGCTTTGTAGTGAACGACAATACCATCACCCTGGAGCTTCGCGAGCCGGTAAACGGGCGCACGCAGATCAAGACGAATCTGGCCCAGCCGGAGCTGTTCCGCAGCGACATGGAGGAGCTTTTCCAGGAGCAGCACGACAAGGGCATTCTGGAAAGCTATGATTTCATCCCGGCCAAGAGTTTTTCCGTCTACGACATTATCCTGCCGCTGCTGATTGTCGGTGCGGTGCTGCTGATCCTGTGGACCGTGCTCATGGGCCGCATGAACGGCAGCAATCCCATGGCCAATTTCGGCAAAGCCAGAACAGTCCTGGGCGTTCCGGACGGGAAAAAAGTGACCTTTGACGATGTGGCCGGTGCGGATGAGGAGAAGGAGGAGCTGGAGGAAATCGTAGACTTTCTGCGCAATCCCCAGAAATTCACCCAGATCGGTGCCCGCATCCCTCACGGCATTCTTCTGGTAGGCCCTCCGGGCACCGGCAAAACCCTGCTCGCCCGGGCAGTTGCCGGTGAGGCAGGCGTACAGTTTCTCTCCATTTCCGGCTCTGACTTTGTAGAGATGTATGTAGGCGTAGGCGCAAGCCGCGTCCGGGACCTGTTTGAGCAGGCAAAGAAGGTTGCTCCCGCCATTATCTTCATCGATGAGATCGATGCCGTGGGCCGCAAGCGCGGCACCGGCCTGGGCGGCGGTCATGACGAAAAGGAGCAGACCCTGAACCAGCTGCTGGTGGAAATGGACGGCTTTGGCCATACCGAGGGCATCATCGTCCTGGCGGCCACCAACCGCCCCGACATTCTTGACCCCGCTCTGCTGCGGCCCGGCCGGTTTGACCGGCAGATCCAGGTCAATGCTCCGGATGTGAAGGGCCGGGAGGAGATTCTGAAAGTCCACGCCAAGGACAAAAAGCTGGATGACTCCGTCAATCTGCGCACCGTTGCCCGGGCAACCTCCGGCTTTACCGGCGCTGACCTGAGCAACCTCTTAAACGAGGCTGCCATTCTGGCTGCCCGGGAGAATCGCCCTGTGCTGAACATGGAGGACATCAACGAGGCTTTGATGAAGATCGTAGCCGGTCCTGCCAAGAAGAGCCACGTCCAGTCCCGCCGGGACCTGAAAACCACAGCTATCCATGAGGCCGGCCACGCCGTTGCCATGTACCGGCTGCCCTCTCACGACCCGGTACGGCAGATCTCCATCGTGCCCCGGGGGAGAAGCCTGGGGGCAACCTGGTATCTGCCCAAGGACGATTCCTCCAATTTGACCCGGAACGAGATGTACGAACAGATCGTGGGGCTGCTGGGTGGAAGAGTGGCCGAGGCGCTGTATGTGGGGGATATCTCCGTGGGCGCTTCCAATGACATTGACCGGGCAACCAAGCTTGCCAAGGATATGGTGGCCCGCTACGGCATGTGCGAGAAGCTGGGTACCGTGTCCTATCTGGATGACGGCGAGGTCTTCATCGGCCGGGACTATCAGAATACCAAGAGCTATTCCGAAAAGGTAGCAGGGACTATTGACGAAGAGGTCAAAGCCCTGATCGATCAGGCCTATGACGACTGCAAGGCCATTCTGGAAAAGGACGGCGACAAGCTGCAGCAGGTGGTTGCTTACCTCATGGAGCACGAGACCATGACCGGTGCCCAGTTTGCAGACCTGATGGAGGGGCGGGAGCTCTCCGAAGCTTCTGCTACCGCTCTGACCGACGGCTACGGCGAGGAAGAAAGCGAATAAGTTTACCCCGGCAGAGCGATCTGCCGGGGCTTTTCCTGGTTGACAAAAAATGCTATAATAAAAATAGACCAAATATAAGGAGGAGCTTTCCATGCGAAAGAATTTTGGAGCAAAGCCCTGGAGCTACCCGCAGCCTGTATTCATCATTGCAGCCTATGACGAGGCGGGAAATCCGGATGCGATGAACGCCGCCTGGGGCGGCATCAGCGACACTGCGGAGGTTTCCATCTGCCTCAGCGCCAGCCACAAGACCGTGAAGAACATCCTGGCCAGAAAGGCCTTCACCATCAGCATGGCCACAGCTTCCCAGGTCGTTGCCTGCGACTATGTGGGCCTTGTCAGCGGCAATCAGGTGCCGGATAAATTCCAGCGGGCCGGTTTCCATGCTGAAAAGGCCAGCCAGGTGGACGCGCCCCTCATTCAGGAGCTGCCCATGGCGTTGGAATGCGAGCTTGTGAGCTATGACCCCAGTACCGGACGGATGGTGGGCCGGATCGTCAACGTCAGCGCTGAGGAAACCATTCTGGATGAAAGCGGAAAGATCGATCCGGACAAGCTGGAGCCCATTGTCTTCGACCCCGTGCAGCAGACCTACCGAAAGCTGGGCGACACCGTCGGTCATGCCTTCCGGGACGGCAAAAAGCTAAAATAATTTTCAGTCGAATTTCACAAGGCGAGAAATGCAATGGCTTTTTCGGCTGGAAAATCCTACAAAATCTTTCCTGGAAATGCAGTTTAGAAAAATGAAACTTGCATTTCTGGAAAGTGTATGCTATGATGGCCCCAACGAAAAACTGAATATCGTGCGATAGGAAGCTGACGGAAAACAGGGCTTTTGTCCGACCGAAGGAGTAACACTCTCAGGTGCTGCCGCAGGGCAGCGGGACCGCCGGTGGATCGCACTCTGGAGACATCTGAATGGATCAGAGGCCGAAGGTGCAAGGGGTGTTTATCACCGAATCTCTCAGGCAAAAGGACAGAGCTTTTTCATTTCAGCTGCGCTTCTTGCGCGGTGTATCTGAACTTTTGGCAGGAATACCCCTTTGCGGGTATTCCTGTTTTTTTGAGAAAAAGGGAGGATGCATTTTATGAACGGACTGCGGGATATTGTAGCCATGGTCAACGGAAAGGTCAACGACTTTGTCTGGGGCCTGCCCATGCTGGTGCTGCTGGTGGGCACCGGCATTCTGATGACGGTTTTGACCAAGGGCTTTCAGCTGAGCCATTTCCGGTTCTGGATGGCGCATACCGTTGGCGCCATTTTCAAAAACAAGCACGTAACGGCCCATACTGCCAAGGAGGACCGGTCTATCAGCCAGTTCCAGAGCCTTTGCACCGCTCTGGCCGCCACCATCGGTACAGGCAACATCGCAGGCGTTGCTGCGGCCATTGCCGCAGGCGGTCCCGGGGCCATTTTCTGGATGTGGATCGTGGCCATTTTCGGCATGATGACGAACTTCTCCGAGAACGTTCTGGGCATCTACTACCGCCGGAAGAATGCCGCAGGGGAGTGGTCCGGCGGGGCCATGTACTATCTGCGGGACGGCCTGGGCAGTTTCCGGGGCTGTAAGCAGCTGGGCAAAGTCCTGGCGCTGCTGTTCAGTATATTCTGCATTCTCGCCAGCTTCGGCATTGGCAATATGGGACAGATCAATTCCATTGCCACCAACATGCGGGCGGTTTTCTCCATTCCCAACTGGGTCACGGGCGTGTTTCTGATGGCCGTTGCGGCTTTGGTCGTCGTGGGAGGCTTGAAGCGCATTGCGGCAGTCACGGAAAAGCTGGTACCGGTTATGGCGCTGCTGTATGTCGTCGGAGCATTGGCCATCGTTGCTATGAATTACCGGAGCATCCTGCCGGCTTTCGCTTCCATCTTCAAGGGTGCCATTGCCATGAAGGCCGTCGCCGGCGGCATAGTGGGCAGCGGGGGCAAGGCGGCTGTGACCTGGGGCATGAAGCGGGGCGTGTTTTCCAATGAAGCAGGTCTCGGCTCCAGCGTCATGGTCCATTCCAGCTCCAATGTGAAAGAGCCTGTGGCCCAGGGAATGTGGGGCATTTTTGAGGTGTTTGCCGACACCCTGGTGGTGTGCACCCTGACCGCCCTGGTGGTCCTCACCAGCGGCCTCGTGGACCTGAATACCGGTGCGGTTTTGACCGCTATGGAGAAAACCGCCATGGTGGCTGAGGCCTTCAGCCTGCATTTCGGCAGCTTTGGAAGCGCCTTTATTGCCATTGCCATTTTGCTTTTTGCCTTCTCCACGGTGCTGGGCTGGAGCCACTACGGCACAAAGGCCTTTGAGTATCTCTTCGGTACCAAGGCGACCATTTTTTACAAGGTTGTCTTTGTCCTGTTCATCATTGTGGGTGCAACCATGCAGCTGGACCTTGCCTGGGACCTCAGTGACACATTTAACGGCCTTATGGCCATTCCCAACCTGATTGGTGTGGTAGCGCTCAGCGGTTTGGTGCGGAATATCACCAGGAATTTCGTGGATCGCCGGATTCGCGGAAAAGACGTGGAACCTATGTACTCCGCTTTTGCAGACGTGCAGCAGGAGCAGGAAGTGCGGCCCTGAGGGAATTTCGATTTTTCCTGTTGCGTCCAACATCAGAATTTGCTATGATAGAAAGAAAAGGCCAATGGCTGCGCCATTGGCAAAAAGAGAGGATGCACAATGCGGAAAATCATTTCGTTTGCACTGCTGTTTCTGTCGCTGCTGCTTCCTGTATGGGCAGAGGAAGCCAATCCGTCAGCGACCCTACCGGTGGAAATTCATACGGTAGAAGATCTGTTTTCCATAGCCCAGGCTCCGGAAGAAAGTTATATTTTGGCAGAAGACCTGGATATGGAAGGGCAGACCTGGATTCCTTTCGCATTTTCCGGCACATTGGACGGAAACGGCCACAGCATTCTGAACCTGACTCTGTCCGAGCCGGGAGCGGAAATTGTAACAGCCTTGGACGGCAATCAGAAAGAATATGACGCCGTTTACTGCGGCCTGTTCTCTACGCTGCAAAATGCGAGAATTCAGAACCTGAATCTGGTGAATGTCCATGGGTGTATCGAGACGGCACAGCCCTGTCTGGCCGGTCCCATTGCAGGCTACTGCATGGACAGCACTATTGAAAACTGCACCGTCTCCGGGCGGCTGGAGCTTCGGGCCTACAACGGAATGTTCGGTCTGGGCGGCCTGGTGGGCTATGGCGTAGGGGACCTGGTGGGCTGTATCACGGATATGACCCTGATCTGTGTCGATACAGACGAGAGCACCATGGATGAGCAATTCCTGGGCGGTGCCTATGCCACTGGCTTCATGACGGCAACGGAGTGTTCCATCACGCTGGATGCCTATATTTCGGAGCACGGCTATGTCCACAGCGGCGGCGTTGTGGGTATGCTGATGCAGTATCCCATCGGCATGGGCCATTCCGCTTTGCTTACAGACAACACCATTGATGCACAAATCAGCTTTTTTGAGCATAACAACAGCCGCCGGGCCTACTGCGGAAAAGTCTATGGAGAGCTCATGACGAGCGTGAACTATAACTACCGCATTACGGACAACGAGGGGAGCCTGCAAAAAAAAGAAACCTCCGACTATACCCAGGAGCTTCGGCCGGAGACCTGCCAGGAGCCTGATTACCAGCAGACTGTGGTTCCCTCGGACTGCACCCATTTCGGCTATACGCAATACGTCTGCCAGGGCTGCGGCTATACCTATCGGGACAGCTATCGCCTGCACAGCCACAGCGTAAGTACCTGGACGGTGGTGACCCCTGCTACCACGGAAGCACCGGGGGAGAGCGTCGGTATCTGCGACCTCTGCGGCGCAGAACAGACCCGGGAAGACCCCGTCCTGCCGGAGCCGGAACCCGAACCGGAACCGGAAACCCAGCCGGAAACGGAACCTGCCACAGAACCGGAGACCGAAGCTGCCACAGAGCCGTCAACGGAACCGGAAACCGTTCCGGAGACCATTCCGGAATCCGAACCGGAGCCGGACACCGCAGAGAAAAGCCCAGGCGCTTGGATTCCATGGCTGCTGGGTATCCTGGCCGTGGTCCTTGCCATTGGTATCTGGCAGATGCTGTCCTACAAGCCTCAACACGCAAAGAAACGAAAAAAGTAAGGAAATCCCCTATGGAAAGCCAAAAAGCTATTCCATAGGGGACTTTTAGATTACTTTGCCTCGGCCAGGGCCTGCTTCAGGGCAATGGACAGCTGATCAGGGCAGGAGGTGCTCTTCATTCCACACTGGATTCCGGCCACACGATCGATGACGTCCTCGGCCTTCATGCCCTCAACCAACGCGCCGATGCCCTTCAGGTTGCCGTTGCAGCCGCCGATGAACTGCACATTGTGGACCTTGCCGTCCTCCAGGTCGAAGAGGATGGTCCGGGAGCAGGTGCCTTTGGTAGTGTATTCGTAATGCATAATAGGATTTCCTTTCTTTATTTGGTTAAATCTACAATTTTTGCGTCCAGCATTGCGGCGATGGGTTCCGGAGGAACGATCATCTGGTGGCCCCGTTCACCTGCCGAAAGCGCGATTTCGTCGCACAGCAGGCACAGCTCATCCAGAAAGGTGGGGTACTTTTTCTTCATGCCCACCGGGCTGCAGCCGCCCCGGATATAGCCCGTAAGTCCCAGAAGCTCTTTTACATGGATTAGCTCCATATTTTTGTCTCCCGCGGCCTTTGCGGCCTTTTTTAGGTCCAGCTCACAGCACACAGGGATGCAGAAAACATTGATGCCGGTCCGTTCTCCCCGGGCGACCAGGGTTTTGAAAACCTGTTCTTCCGGAAGCCCCAGAACCTGGGCGGCGTGATTGCCGCTTAAATCATCCTCCGAATACTCATAAAACTTTTCCGAATAGGGAATTCCCGCCTTTTCTACCAGACGGATTGCATTTGTTTTTGCTGACATAAAATCACCGTGACTCATTATAGCCGTTTTTTTAAACTTTTGCAATAGGGAATTGATTGTTTCCTTTTGGTTATCCTATGAAAAAGGAGGCAATGAAATGGAAACGGAGAAAAACGCGGACCTGAAAAAAGAGGAACGCAGTCAAATCGTTGACCTGGGCTCCGATATGACCCGCTCGGAAAAAGGCAATATTTACACGCTTACCATCATCGGCCAGATCGAAGGCCACCAGGTAGCGCCGGAAACGGTGAAAACCACCAAATATGAGCATGTCTTACCTTTGCTTGCCGGAATTGAGGAGAGCGACGATGTGGACGGGCTGTTGCTTCTGCTCAATACGGTGGGCGGCGATATCGAAGCAGGGCTTGCCATTGCGGAGATGATCGCCGGGATGAAGAAGCCTACAGTGTCCCTGGTCCTGGGGGGAGGCCATTCCATTGGCATTCCGCTGGCCGTGTGCACCAAGCGTTCCTTTATCACGCCCACTGCCAGCATGACGGTGCACCCGGTCCGCATGACAGGCCTGGTGGTGGGCGCACCCCAAACCTTCCGCTATTTCCAACGGATTCAGGAGCAGATTGCGGAATTTGTCACCGCCAACTCCCGCATTTCCAAAAAGGATTTCGAGAAATTCATGATGGCCACAGGGGAGATGGCAACGGACGTCGGAACCATTCTCTATGGCAAGGAGGCAGTGGCCTCGGGGCTTATCGACCGGCTTGGCGGCCTGAACGATGCCCTTTCCTGCCTGCATCGGATGATCGAAAAACGGAAAGCCGAGAAAAAGGCGTAGACAAAACGGGCTGTCAGTTGATTTTTCTGACGGCCCGTTTCTCTTTTCCTGGGAAACAAGAAAAAAACATTGTATTTTTCTGGATTTGTGATACAATAAACAAAACTATGCAGTGCGCAGTACATTGCAGAGATTTAGGAGGGTTTCAATTATGGCTGAATATAAGCAGTACATTACCCAGGCCGAAGAGAACGGGAATGTTTTGATTTCAGAAGATGTGGTAGCCGCCATTGCAGAGCATGCGGTTGCCGAGGTGGAAGGTGCCGCCGGGATCTATGCCAAGCCCGGCAACGAGGTAGCAGACCTCATCGGCAAAAACTGGGGCCGCGGCCTGAAAATCCAGATTGCCGAGGATAATTCCGTCGCCATCGATATGGATATTTTCATTCACTACGGTTACAGTGTGGTAGACGTTGCAGATGCTGTGCAGGCCGCCGTTGCTTCTGCCGTGGAGTCTATGACCGGCGTGAAGGTAACCGCTGTGAATATCAATGTAAGCGGTATTTCCCGAAAGTAAGAGAAGCAAGAGGTAGATTATGACAAGATCCGATGCCAGAGAACTGGCCGTCCATTTGATCTATGCCCGGGAATTTACCGGTGAGGAGCCGGAAGAGGTTGTCGCCACCCGGCTGAACAAGGAATACTATCCCTCTCTTTCTCAGGAGAATGCCATTTACACGGACCGCCCCAGCAATTCTCAGCTGCGGTATATCGATTCCGTGGTCTCCGGCGTGGCCAACCGCAGCGAGGAGCTGAACGATGTCATCAAGCGCTTCTCCATCGGCTGGGATATCAGCCGGATTTCCCGGTTGACCCGCTGCGTCATGGAGCTGGCGATTTATGAGATTCTGTACGTAGACGATGTGCCCACCGGTGTTGCCATTAACGAAGCGGTCCGCCTGGCCAAGCTCTATGACGGCGACGATACCGGCGCATTCGCCAACGGCATTCTGGGCGCTTTTGCCAGAAGCCTGATGGAAAACAAAGAGGAAAACTGACATGGCTGTGATTGGAATCGACACCAGCAATTACACCACCTCCATCGCTTTCCTGGATGGGGAGCAGGGGGAGAATTGCGGAAAGCTGCTGCCTGTAAAGCAGGGAGAGCTGGGTCTGCGCCAATCCGATGCCGTTTTTGCACACATCAAAGGCCTGCCGGAGCTCTCCGGCAGGCTGTTTTCCCATATAGAGGGGAAGACGATAACGGCTGTAGGCGTCAGTACCCGCCCCAGGGCGGTAGCGGGCAGCTATATGCCCTGCTTCCTGGTGGGCTATTCCCACGCGAAGCTTCTGAGCGATGCCTTTCATGTGCCGCTGGTGGAGGTTTCCCATCAGCAGGGACACATTGCGGCGGCGCTGTGGAGTGCGGGGAGACTGGAAATGATGGATGCGCCCTTCCTGTCCTGGCACCTGTCCGGGGGGACCACCGAGCTTCTGCTGGTGGAACCGGAGGGAAAAAATGTGTGCTGCACCAAAATCGGCGGCACAACGGACATCTCCGCCGGCCAGCTTATCGACCGGACGG
The DNA here is from genome assembly GCA_945963595.1 of uncultured Clostridia bacterium. Taxonomy (GTDB): domain Bacteria; phylum Bacillota; class Clostridia; order Oscillospirales; family Oscillospiraceae; genus Faecousia. The sequence continues at coordinate 35,216 of CAMFMO010000012.1, forward strand.
GGCAGCTGCTGGGATTGCCTTTCCCTTCGGGAAAGCATCTGGATGCACTGAGCCGGGAGGCGGAAAAGAAGGACAGCTTCCGGGTCAAGTGTGCGGACTGCTATTTCTCTCTGTCCGGCATTCAGAACAAGGTTGCCCAATATTTTGAGCAGGGGAATACCCCGGCGGATACGGCGGCCTATGCACTGCGCTGCGTTTCCGGTGCCGTATACAAGGCTACCGAGCAGGCGCTGGAGCGGTTCCCGGGGCTGGAGGTCCTGTTCTCCGGCGGCGTGGCCTCAAATTCCATGCTGCGGGAGCGCCTGGCCCCTCTGAGTCCCATTTTCGCCCAGCCCCAGTATTCCACGGACAATGCCATGGGTGTTGCGGTGCTGGCCCAGAGAATGACGGAGGTGTGATATGCCCCAGATACTCTCAATTACCCAAGTTAACGAATATATTCAGGGAAAAATGAACGCTGATCCGCTCCTGGCCCAGGTGGCGGTCCGGGGCGAGATCAGCAACTACAAGTGTTACCCCTCGGGGCACCACTATTTTACGCTGAAGGATGAAGCTTCGGCATTGAAGTGCGTCATGTTCAAGGGCAATGCCATGGGGCTGCGCTTTCGGCCTGCCAACGGCATGAAGGTCATTGCGTTTGGACGCATTTCTGTCTATCCCCGGGATGGTGCCTACCAGCTGTATTGCAGCGCTATGAGCGTGGACGGCGTGGGGGACCTGTATGCCGCTTTCGAGCAGCTGAAAGCCAAGTTGGCGGCCAAGGGCCTGTTCGACCCGGAGAAGAAAAAGAAGCTGCCCAAATATCCCGGCACCATCGGCATTGTTACCAGCTCTGCCGGTGCAGCGGTTCACGACATTTTGCGCATTCTGCGCAAGCGCTATCCTCTGGCCCAGGTAAAGCTCCTGCCGGTGCGGGTTCAGGGCGTGGAAGCCCCTGAGGAAATCGCCGGGGCCATCCGCTATGCCAATGCCCACCGTCTGGCAGACCTGCTGATCGTAGGCCGAGGCGGCGGCTCTCTGGAAGACCTGTGGGCCTTCAATGACGAGCGAGTGGCCTATGCCATCTACGAATCGGAGATTCCCATTATTTCCGCCGTGGGCCATGAGCCGGATGTGACCATTGCGGATTTCGTGGCGGACCTGCGGGCGGCAACGCCGTCCAACGGTGCGGAGCTGGCAGTGCCGGACCAGGAGGCCTTGGCGCAGAACCTGGATGCCCTGTCCGCCGCTATGGCGGGGGCGCTGAACAGGCAGCTCAAGGTTGCCTCGGCAAAGCTTGCCTCCCTCTCGGCAAGTCCCGCCCTGCGCAGTCCAACGGGCTATCTGGAGCGGAAGGAAAAAGACCTGCTTTTGGAGAAAAACAGAATGGCCGCGGCGCAGGAGCGGATGCTCTCCGCCTGCAATGCCCGGTTTGTGGCCAATGTTTCCAAGCTGGATGCCATGAGCCCCCTAAAGGTTCTGAGCCGGGGCTACGCCATGGCCCAGACGGAAAGCGGAGAAGTGCTTCGCTCCGTAAAGCAGGTTGCGCCGGGAGATCAAATTACAGTGTCTGTCAGTGACGGTATGCTCACTGCGTCGGTTTTAAGTGGAAAGGAGACCGGAAATGAATCAGCAGAATCAAACGTTTGAGCAGAACATGCTTCGCCTGGAGCAGATTGTCCGGGCCATGGAGCGGGGCGATGTGGCTTTGGAGGAGTCTTTAAAGCTGTTTCAGGAGGGGACGGAGCTGGTTCGCGCCTGTGAAAAGCTTCTGGAGGATGCCAAGCTCCAGGTGAGCAAAATTACCGCCGGAGCAGACGGGAAGCCCACGGAGGAGCCGTTCAATGAAGCACTTTGAGGAGCGATACGCAGACTACCGGAAGAAAATTGAAAATTATCTTGCCGGAATTTACGCCCCCTATGGACAGGAGCCCCAGAAGCTGATTTTCGAGGCGGCAAATTATAGCCTCCTGGCGGGAGGAAAGCGTCTGCGGCCTATTTTTGTGATGGATTTCTGCCGGATGTGCGGCGGAGAGCCGGAGAATGCCCTGCCATTGGCGGCGGCAATCGAGATGGTGCACACCTACAGCCTCATCCACGATGACCTGCCTTGCATGGACAACGACGATTACCGCCGGGGGCGGCTTACCAACCACAAGGTCTACGGCGAGGGAATGGCGGTTCTGGCGGGCGATACGCTTTTGACGGATGCCTTTTCTATGGCGGTCCGTGCGAAATTGCCAAAACCTGAAAGCGTCGCCCTGGCGGTTGGCGTTCTCAGCGAGTGCGCCGGTTCTTTGGGTATGATTGGCGGGCAGGTGCTGGATATTCTCAGCGAGGAGCGGCAGTGCACCGAACAGGAGGTTCTGGACATCCAGTCCAGAAAGACAGGGGCCTTGATTCGGGCGGCCTGCGTGCTGGGCGTGATTGCCGGCGGCGGCAGCGAGACGCAGCAGCAGGCGGCAGCCAAATTTGCAGCGTTGCTGGGGCTTGCCTTCCAGATTCGGGACGATATTCTTGACGTAATCGGGGATGCCCAGGAGTTGGGCAAAGCCACCGGAATGGACGGCGAAAAGAACACCTTTGTAAGGCTCTACGGAATCGAGAAATGCGAGGCCCTGGTCAAAGAGTATACCGAACAGGCCGTTGCCTGTCTGGACGCGTTCCGGGATACAGAGGACATGCGCTTGCTGGCGGAAAGCCTGACAGAGCGTCGGAGCTGAAAAATGAAATCCACAGGGCGGTAGCCGGCTGCCCGCAGACTTTTGAAACTGGGCACTTGTACGGTGCGCAAGCTTCTAAGCCTGCGGTTTCAAGCTGGCGGCCGCCTTTTCTGTTTTTTCGGCGGAATGAGAATCCTTTCCGCTCTATTTTGCGACTGGTATGGTAGAGGGCCCCAACGAATGAAGGAGGAATCAACTTGGAAGACGAAAAAATCATCGATCTCCTATGGCAGCGCTCCGAAAGCGCCATTGAGCGCATTGACCAAAAGTACGGAAGATTCTGCTTTTCCATTTCCAATCGCATTTTAAATAATCCGCAGGATGCGGAGGAGTGTGTCAGCGATACTTATCTTGCGACGTGGAATCAGGTGCCGCCAAAGCGCCCGGCGCGGCTTTCCGTCTTTCTGGGAAGAATTACCCGGAATTTATCGATTAGCCGCTGGAGGAAACGAACGGCGCAGATGCGCGGCGGCGGAGAGCTGGAAATTGCGCTGGAAGAGCTGGAGGAATGTATCAAAAGTCCCTGGAATATGGAAAGGGAAGTGGAGCGCAGAGAACTGGAGGCGGCAATTCAAGCCTTTTGCGGGAAACTATCGAAACAAGACCGGATTATTTTCTTGAAGCGCTACTATTTCCTCTCCGATATTCGAGAAATCGCTGAGGAAATGGGCTTTTCGCAGGCAAAGGTCAAATCCAGTTTGCATAGGAGCAGAGAAAAACTGAGGAAACAGCTGGAAAAGGAGGCACTTTATGAAACCCATTGATTTGTTTTCCGCATTGGATTGCGTTTCGGAGGAATATCTCTATGAGGCAAGCGCTTACCGTCAGGAACAAGACAGCCACAAAGTGGTCCGCTTCCTGCTGATTGCCGCAATCTTGGTGACGCTGGCCACAACGGCATATGCGGTGACGATTCGAAACTTGAATTGGACCCCGGAGGAACAGGAGGTCCTGGAAACCTACAATGAAAAAACGAATATTGGAGCTGCTTCCAAGGCCTGGTCTATCGAAAATGTTGACATTGAACTGTCTATTGTACTCCCCAAAGACAATCAGCTGGAAATTCATTCCGAGACCCGGAGCAAGGATGCCGAAGGCATGGTAAATGTGGGCAAGGAATACTGGCTGGAAATGTGGAACGGAGAAACCTATGAAGAGATGCGGACGAAGGACGGAAAGCCTTGGCTTTTGCCGGAGGAAAAGCTGGAATGCAATGGGGAACACAGCTGGACAGTGGATTATTCATCCAGCTATGGCGCGTTGGAGCCGGGGAATTACCGGGTGGGCATGACCATTTCACTGATGGATTCCGATGGCACGCAATCGGAGAAGGGATGCTACGCCAAGTTCCAGATTTTTACGGAGGAGATTGGTACATATGTGGAGGAGTATGCGGAAGCCTACACCCGTTTGATAAACGAGGAAAGCTTCCATATTAAGGTGAAAAATCGCAACAAAGAATTTTATATTCCTGACAGTTACCGTATCGATGAGAACTGGAAGTCGGGGCAGGACTATTTTAGTCTAACAACGGTCTATTCGAATGCGGATGACAGCGTTCTTTTGCGTACCGGCGAACTGACGAGGGATGGAATGGGATTTCACATGGCCTGGGAGAAAAATGACGCTGCGGCGAATCCGAGCAGCGTACAGAATGCGGAGTATGTGAATGGCTACGATCCCATCTTCATGCTGCCGTTTTTTGAGCAGTTCTTCTATGGCGTAGAGGGCGTTACCAAGGATGGGCAGCGGGTGGTTCTCATCAAGCCGACAAATTCCGTCTTGGTAAAACGGGAAGTAATTGTAGAATACGATGCTTCTGGGAACATTTGTAAGATGTCCTATGCGGATTATTACTGGGACTACTACATTGATGTGGAGGTGATTCCGGAGGATGCGGACAGGTGCAAAGCCTGGATTGCCTCCATTGATGTCGAAACCCCGCAAACATTCTCCTTCACCCAGGAGATGGAGGCACTGGATGCTTTGGATTACCGGCAGGAGCGCTCCACTTTTAAAACCGCTACACCCATACAGAATCCAAACCGGGAAGCAATTTTGCAGCGGGCCAAGCAGGTGTGCGGCGGCGGGGACTACAACATGTACTCTGTAAGCTTCGACAGCCAAACCAATATGTGGAAGGCGGAGTTTGCGTCATCCCACGATGACTATATTTATCGGGTCCTTTACCTGGACGCAAACGGTGTCCCGCTGCTGCAAGCGGACCGCCCGTACCCAGAATATGGGGAAACGCTTCTCCCAAAACCCAGCGAATGGAAAAATTGAAAAAATGCTTGACATTTGCGACTACATGGTGTAGTCTTTAGATAGAGACTACTGAATGTAGTCGCAAAAAGGAGGATTGTTTCGTATGGGAGACATTCAGTTAGGCATGATCGAGGCTCGCTTTGCGGATATCATCTGGAAAAACGAACCGGTTTCTTCCTCTACGCTTGTAAAGCTGGCAGGGGAGCAGCTCCAGTGGAAGCGCACCACAGTTCATACAGTGCTGCGGCGGCTGTGCGACAAGGGGCTGTTTCGAAATGACAATGGTATGGTAACATCCCTGATTTCCCGAGATCAATTTTATTCCATGCAGAGTGAGCAATTTGTACAGACCGCTTTTCACGGATCTTTCCCCGCATTTCTGGCAGCTTTTTCCAGAAGTCGCCCGCTGACGGATGCGGAGCGGGAATTGGTTCGGCAGATGATCGACAGTGTGGAGGAAGAGTCATGACGGTGTTTTTTGCAGGGCTTGTCAAAACGGCCATTGGGGCCAATTGGCTGATTCTGGCCGCGATTTTTCTCCGTTTTCTTCTAAAAAAAGCACCGAGACGGGTTACCTGCCTTCTTTGGGCGATTGTGGCGCTTCGGCTCGTGCTGCCTGTCTCTATCGAAAGTCCGGTTAGCCTGATTCCGCAAACGACGGTTGCCCTCCAGGAGGCGGTGGACACAAGCCTCATCCATGTGGAAGCGGTTCCGCCTTGGAATGGTGCTGCCGCACCTCTGCCGACAGCGATCGGTACGGCCCAGGCCTCGGAAATGCATACTTTGCCCTTGGCAACCATATGGGCAGCCGGCATGGCGGTCATGCTGGGGTATCTGCTCATCAGCTATTTCAGAATGCGGTATCTTGTTCGGGAGGCCGTGCAGGAAGAAGGAAATATTTGGGTGTGCGATGGGGTAACATCACCCTTTATCCTGGGCGTTTTCCGCCCCAGAATCTATTTGCCCTCCGGACTTTCCGGAAGCAGCCGGGCATATGTGATTGCCCATGAAAAAAGCCATCTATGCTGCAAAGACCATCTTTGGAAGCCCTTCGCCTTTTGTCTGCTGGCCATGTACTGGTTTGATCCGCTGGTTTGGGCAGCTTATTGGCTGGCGTGCAGAGATATCGAATTTGCCTGTGACGAGCGGGTCATCCGTGCACTCAAATTGCCGGAGCGGAAGGCCTATGCTTCGGCCCTGCTGGCGTGCAGCGACGGCCGAAAGCGGGTGTTGGTGTGCCCGGTGGCCTTTGGCGAGACGGCAGTGGTGCAGCGAATCCGCAGCGTCCTGAACTATAAAAGGCCAAGCTTTTGGGCGATTCTTGTAGCCGTCATCCTGATTCTTGCCCTTGCGATTGGATTTTTAACGGTTCCCAAGAGCGAACCGAAAGAAGCACTTAGTAATTCCAGTTTGGAAGAAAGTGTGCCGCCGGAAACAATTCTAGAAACGCAGACTCCTGCCGCTCCCGCAGAGGAATCCTCGACAGAAGTGGACGACCCGGAATGGACGCCATACCCGGATGGAATTCGAATCGATACCTACGAAGGGGAAAACTTCACAGCCCAGATCATGCTGGTTCGTGATCCCTCACGGCTGTATCTGGCCACCTCCTCCGAGACACTTTCCAAGGACACTCCGGGGCTGAAAATCGATGCTGCAATCGAAAAGGAAGGGGCTGTCGCCGCAATCAACGCGGGAACATGCTGGGACGACGGCACCGGAAGTCTGGAAGTCGGCAGTGTTCCTCTGGGACTGAACCTTTCCAAGGGAAAGGTAGTATGGGACAGTTTTTCTGAAGCGACCCCAGACACAGGCTTCGTTGGCTTCAACAGGGATAATATTCTGATCGTTGCCAACTCCGTGACAGAGGAGGAGGCATTGGAGCTTGGGATTCGCGACGGCTGCGCCAGCGGCACGGTTCTGATTGTCAACGGAAACGCGGTGGACATTGATCATTCCGGCTACAGTCCCAGGACGGCCATCGGCCAACGCGCCGACGGAACTGTGATACTCGTCTGCACAAACGGCAGAACCGATGAGTACATTGGCGCGACCCTTCCGGATGTGATCGCCATTCTGCAGGAATATGGAGCCGTGAATGCCTGTGCACTGCTTGGCGGCTCCTCTGCCAATATGCTCTATCGGGATACACAGGGGCTGTACGGGGAAACAGGAACCGTCCATATGTTCAATCCGGAATCTGCCGAACACAATATCTTCACCGGGCTGGCACTGCGCCGTCTGCCCACCTTCTGGATGGTAAAACCGTAATGCTTCCATCTTAGATGCGCAGAGCACGCTCTGCCCCATACCAAGAAGTTGTTATTGACATTTCCCTGCATGCGTTCGGCTGTAATGCAAAGATTTCGGGTACACCAACAATAATTTTGGATTGCAAGACTTGCATGCCTTTGCTATAATGGGACGAAAAAGAGATACGGAGGTGCCGCCATGCGTTTTCCCTGCCTGGTGCTGGACCACGATGATACGGTGGTCCAGAGTGAAATGACCGTGAATTTTCCCTATTTTCTGCAAGTTCTGAACGCATTCCGGCCTGGGCAGACGACCACCGCAGAGGAGTATGCCCGGGAGTGCAACCGGGTCGGCTTTGCGGATTACTGCCGCCAGCGCTTTCATTTTACGGAGCAGGAGATTCTGGACGAGTACATAGGCTGGAAGGAATACGTCAAGACTCATATTCCCGATCCTTTTCCGGGCATTGCCAATGTGATCCGGCGGCAGCAGGCGGAAGGTGGAAAGATCTGTGTGGTGTCCCACTCCTGCAATGAGAACATCACCCGGGACTATGCCCTGCATTTTGGTATCCAGCCGGATGATATCTTCGGCTGGGACCTGCCGGAGGACAAGCGCAAGCCCAGCGACTATGCCCTGAAAACCATTCTGGAAAAATACGGCTTCCGCCCGGAGGAGCTGCTGGTGGTGGACGACATGAAGCTGGCCTATACCATGGCGAAAAAGCAGAACGTGCCCATCGCCTTTGCCGCCTGGGGCCGCCAGAACTGCCCGGAGATCTGCAAGGAAATGCGTGCGCTCTGCAACTTCTGCTTCGATACCCCCCGGCAGCTGGAAGAATTTCAGTTTGGAGACAAATAAAATGTTTACACCCCTTGACAGAGCTGGTATAATAGTAGCACAGTGAAGCGGGGAGGTGAGCAGTCTGGAAAAGGAAAGCGTGAAGGTCATGGCCCGGAATCGGGAGGCCTACCATGAGTATTTCGTGGAGGAGGAGTTCGAGGCGGGCATTGAGCTGTGCGGTACGGAGGTCAAGTCTATCCGTGCAGGCAACCTGAACCTGAAGGATGCCTGGTGCGGCATTAAAAACGGTGAGATGATCCTCAACCAGATGCACATCTCACCCTATGACCACGGCAACATCTTCAACCGGGATGAGAAGCGCCCCAGAAGACTGCTGATGCACAAGCGGGAGATTATGCGTCTCTACGGCAAGGTCAAGCAGGACGGCTATTCTCTGATTCCTCTATCCGTCTATTTCAAGGGCAGCCGGGTCAAGGTGAAGGTTGGCCTGTGCAAGGGCAAAAAATTGTACGATAAGCGCGCATCCGCCGCAGAGCGGGATGCCAAGCGGCAGATTGAGCGCGCAATGAAGGAGAGATAACCAATGAATCCTACGTTTAAGATCACCATGGAAAACGGCGGCGTCATCGAGGGTGAGCTGTACCCAGACAAGGCTCCCCAGAGCGTCTATAATTTCATCGATCTGTGCAATCATAACTTCTATGACGGCCTGATCTTCCACCGGGTCATTCCCGGATTTATGATCCAGGGCGGCTGCCCCGACGGCACCGGCATGGGCGGCCCCGGCTACTGCATCAAGGGTGAGTTCTTCTTCAACGGTGTGAAGAATGAGCTGAAGCACAAAAGAGGCGTGCTGAGCATGGCCCGCTCCTCTTCTCCCAACTCCGCAGGCAGCCAGTTCTTCATCATGCATCAGGATGCCAAGCATCTGGACGGCCAGTATGCCGCCTTTGGCAAGGTCACTTCCGGCATGGATGTGGTGGATGCCATCGCCTCCACCAAAACCGGCCCCAACGACCGGCCTGTGGCAGAGCAGAAGATCGCTTCCATCACCGTAGACACCCACGGGGAAACCTATCCGGAGCCCAAGAAGCTGCCTGATCCCTACGGGCGGTTCTGATAAAAACGCATTTCTTACCTCGGGGGTGCAAGCCCCCGAGCCCAGACGGGGCCGTACTGGTTTCGACGGGGGTAGTGAGGCTGGAGTAGCGGGCCGTGGCGCCTGGCCACGATAAAACGGGCAATTTTTTAAATTTAACTGACAACAATACTGTTGCAATGGCTGCCTGATTAGGCGCCCATCCGCCCCGGAAGGTCCACGAGCCGGGCTCGGGTGTGATTTGAGTGGAGCCCGTGTGTGCGCTAAGCTTTGCGCGTACCATGAACAATGAAGCTACCAATTCCCGTAGGGTGTTTGTTCCCGCCGGGATGAGGGAATGTAAATAACAAACTGCGCCCGGAGAAGCTCTTTCCAAGTTGCTTTCGGACAGGGGTTCAAATCCCCTCGGCTCCACCAAAAAAGCACGATGGTTTTGATACAAAACCATCGTGCTTTTTCTATATTGGTTGACATTTACACAGCAATTTGATACAATCTATTCGACAAACTTGAATTTGTGGAGGAGAACGCACATGAAATACAAAGGAACGCTTATTGTTGTTAAAGATTGTAACCGTGCGTTAAAGTTCTATCGTGATATGTTTGGGTTTCAACTGCTTCAAGACAACGATGGGAATATGGAATTGACGAATCATTTATATTTACAGGAATCGGGATACTGGGAACAATTCACAAAAAGAAGTGTAATTCCAAACAGTAATCAGTCCGAGTTGTATTTTGAAGAGCCCAACATAGAACAATTTGTAGCGCGTCTTGAAACACTTTACCCTGAAATCGAATATGTCAATCACCTGATGACACACAGTTGGGGGCAAAAGGTGATCAGATTCTACGATTTGGATGGCAACTTAATTGAAGTTGGAACACCGATATAATCAACAAATTCCAATTTGTGGAGGGAGTATTGTATGTGGTTTGTACTCGCATTCCTGTCTGCCATATTTGCAGCATTTACCTCTATACTGGCAAAAGTCGGCATAGAAGGAGTCAACTCGAATCTTGCAACAGCAATAAGAACCGTTGTTGTCGTTGTAATGGCTTGGGGAATGGTGTTTCTCACAAATGCACAAAATGGAATTACTGAAATAAGCAAGCGGAGTTGGCTGTTTCTAATTCTGTCGGGGTTGGCAACGGGAGCTTCATGGTTGTGCTATTACAAGGCGTTACAGTTAGGTGATGCATCAAAGGTTGTTCCCATTGACAAATTAAGTGTTGTAATTACATTGATTTTGGCATTTGTATTTTTACATGAGCAATTTTCAACAAAATCGATAATAGGTTGTATACTTATCGGAATTGGAACTATGGTAATGGTTCTTTGAATTCTTTCCCGGATAGGTGGATAAATTCCAATTTGACAAACTGATTAGCATAGTTTCAGTCCTAAAAGAGAGTTTCACTTCCCGCTTAATAGTTTCATTTTTTGAGTGAAACCAAATGAAACCTTTTGAAACCGTATCATTATTATCAACTGTTGCCAAATGAAAACCCCCGCCCAAACGGCAGGTGTCCGTAACACAGTAATTCTATGCGTGATTTATTACGGCATCCGTCCTGCTGGAGTGGTCACAGGGAAACCAGGCGATACCCGGTTGCTTTGCCCGGGTATCGCTTTTCTATGGTCACAGCGCATTTACCGTGCCGAACCGAAAAAAACTACCCAAAAAAGTCTCCAAACGGGTATTGCGCGAAGGCGGGAAATCTGCTATCATAACAGAGTATACAGTCCAGGCTGGCTCTGCCCGGCCGGAAGCCTGAGAAGACCAGGGAGGAAAGGAAAATGAAGAAACGACTTTTGGCACTGGCTATGTGCCTTGTGCTCGCGACGAGTTTGCTGCCCATCACCGCCGCGGCGGTTGATTACCATTTCAATTCTGCGAGTATCGTGGCAGATGGCGTGGAGTACCGAGATACATCATCTGCACGATATCCGGGGTATTATGTGAATATTACGGGTTTGACACTCGAACATAACACCGGGACAATTGTGAATACCGACGGATTTATAACTGTGAGTCCGATCTGCTGCAGCGCCGAGGCAACTGACTACTTGACGGATCCCCCTGTAGCGGGAGTGGAATATTTCCCGTACATTTCCATTCTTAATAATTCGCTTTTACCCAATAGTTTTGAGTATGATGATGACTTTTTTGCCAATTTAGTCATTCCAGGCTATGAAACGAATTTCCGTGATTGTGTCCGCAGTGATTCTTCTGCAGCTATCACCCTACGGTTTCGTATGGTCAAGCATTCCTGGCAGTTCTCCCAAACGGACAGCACCCTGACAGCGAAATGCCGGAACAGTGGCTGCCCCATTCAGACAGTTGACGTAACCCTCGCCGCCGATTCCGTCACCCTGCCGGAAAGCCCCTTTAACGCCCGGCTGGAGGGCTTGAAGCAGTTTCAGCAGGAGGTCCCCGATGCGGTCATCGGTGAGTTTGTCTACAAGTACAAAGGTCCCGGAGACACGGAATACCGTGTTGTCCAGCCCACCGCCGCCAACGCCAAGGCAGGACAGTATCAGGTGGGCGTGCGGATTACGATTCCCTCTAGCAACACAAGCGGACAGAATTCGGTATATGACCTGTATGTAAAGTACACCGCCGTTGACCCTGCCGTCACCGCCCAAACCGGGGACAATCGGCCCATTGAACTGATGCTGGTGAGCGTTCTGGTCTTCTCCGCCCTCGCCGCTGCAGCGTTTATCCTCGACAGCAAGCGCAAGTATAAGCAATAAACGCCCCCTGCCTTGGCTCCCCCCTTGGGGGAGCTGTCACGGCTTTCGCCGTGACTGAGAGGGCACCCTCTCCGCCCTTCGGGGCACCTCTCCCATAGGGAGAGGCAAGGGGCTTCCCTTCGATACCCCCATCAGGGCGGCACAAAGCCGCCCTGAATTTGCATCTACCGAGGTTTCGTCATGCACAAATACCATGGAAAATATCAGGCACCCCGCCCCAGACGCCGCCCGTTTCTGTACATCGGGCTGGGGTGCGCAGCGCTTGCCCTGCTGGCGGCGGCGTATGTGGCTCTTTTCTTCTGGACAGGCGCTCAGCGCAAACAGGCCAGCCGCCAGACGGCTATGGAATATGTCACCCCTGTGACGCTGCCCACCGTTCCAACCCCAAAGGAAACAGAAGCTACCCAAACCACGGAAGCCCCGGAAACCACCGTCCCGGAAACCACCGCGGAAACGGAACCTCCCCGGTTCCCAAGTGTTGACTTTGCTGGGCTCCGGGAGAAGAATCCCGATGTGGTGGCGTGGATTCAGATTCCCGCGCTGGAAGGGGTCAATTACCCCGTGGTCATTGGGGAGGATAACTCATATTATGTAAACCACAACTGGGAAAATCAGGAAAGCGAGGAGGGGGCCATCTTTCTGGACTTCCGCAACCAGCCGGATTTCTCCCAGCCCCACAATATCCTCTACGGACACTGCATGAAGGACGGCACCATGTTCCAGCCCCTGGGGCAATGGGAAAAAGAATCCTTCCTGACGGGAAGCGACAGAACCGTACTTCTGTACCTGCCAAGCGAAACCCGGGTATATGAGATCATCGGCTCGGAACGGGTGAACGCTCTGGACAGCCGGGTCTACAAAACCGACTACACCGCCGGGGATACTTGGGCGGATGCCATCGGGGAAACGCTGAAGCACCTGTGGTACAGCACGGACACTGCCTATGACGGTAATTCCGAGATTCTCACCCTCTCCACCTGCATGGGCGGCGACCAGCGGCTCACGGTTCACGCCATTTGCGTGGAGCGTGTACCCAACGGAGCTTAAGGAATCGGAATGTATTCAAGATTCTCCCGAAAAAGCATCCCTGTTCCCTTAGGAGGGGGTGTTTTTGCTTCATAGCGCACACTCCTGGAAGGTGCTTGACTCCAGCCAGAAGCGGAAGCTGTTCTCGCCGGTTTTGCCGTGGCGGTTTTTTGCAACGGTTAACGTTACGTTGGATGGGAAACCGTCGGCGCTGGTGCCGGTGTAGTAGTCCTCCCGGTACAGAAACAGAACGCCGTCTGCGTCCTGCTCGATGGCTCCGCTGTCCCGCAGGTCGGAAAGTACCGGCTTTCGCTCCTTGCGCTCCTCAATTTTCCGGGACAGCTGGCACAGGCATACAACCGGCACATTCAGGGAGATTGCCATGCGTTTCAGCTCCCGGCTGATCTGGGACACCTGCTCGTAGGCAGAGCCATTCCGGCTGGCGGGCCGGATCAGCCCTAAGTAGTCCAGGAAGACGCACCGAAGCTGGGGCACGCTTTGGGCCAAAAGGTGAATTTCCTGCACCGTCAGATCATAGCGGCTGTTGAAATACACGCCGCTTTGGTCGATGACGGTTGTGGCCATTGCCACGGCCTCCCATGCTTTGTCCGGCAGCTGGCCGGACAGCAGCTTGGAGGAAGCGTAGCCGGTGAGGCGGGAAACGCGCTTCGCCGTGAGCTGCTCAGGGGACATTTCCAGGGACACAAACAGGGAATTCCCGGCCATATTGTCGGCCAGATTCAGGGCAAAGGTGGATTTGCCAACGGAGGGCCTTGCCCCCAGAATATACAGACCGCCCCGGATGAGGCCGCCGCCCAGAATGCCGTCCAGCTTTGGGAAACCGGTGGGAGCAAAATTATCCCGATTTTCTCCGGCCTTTACAACGTAGTCCATGAACCTTCGCAGCGTATCGGTGGGGGACAGCAGCCCACGCTGGCAGTGGCTTCCCTGGATGGCCTGGGTTTCCCGCTGCAAGGCCGCCAGAAGCTCGTCAGAGGTGGAAATCCCGTCCTCCTGTATCCGGGCGGCCAGCTTCTTGATTTCCCGTTTGCGGGCCTCCTCGGCCACGCGGTGAGCGTAGTCCACACAGTTTGCCGCTGTCGGCACGATTTCCATCAGCTCGGCAAGCATGGCGTTGGGAAGCTCTACGCCCTGCCGCTTTGCAGCTGCGGCAATGGAAATGGGGTCAATGGGGGAGCCGTTTTCCAGCAGGGAAAGCCCTGCCGTGAAGATGGCCCTGTATGCCTCGTACTGGAAGCAGTCGGCGGTGACAAGCCCACGGATGGCCTGCAAGACCTGTTCGCCGGAAATCAGAATCGCCCCGCAAAGGTATTGTTCCGGATTCAATGCCAAGCCTCCTCTCTGTCGATTGCCCTGTCCTGGACCGGGTCGTAATAGAACCGGGCAGGGGGGCCGCCCACCAAGGCGGCATCCCCGTGGGTTCCGTTTCTCTCTTCGCCAGAAGCATCTACCCCGTTAGGGGTATCTGCTTCTGCTTCTGTATTTTTGGTATCGTGTGGTAACGACTGGATACCACTGGTATCTGTGGTATCGCCGCGCTTTGCCCATCGCCGCTTAATATTTTCACTATTCTTTTTGCTGATCGCCTCAAAGTCTGCAAAGCTTTCGTCCACATAGGGCTTGATGGATGAAAAGAGCGTGAAGGCAAGGGGTGTCATTTGGGGAACCGTCCCGTCTTCAAAATATTGATAGGCAGCCTTCAGCGCCTGCCCGACCTTGGCGTCCGGCAGGCTGTCAATCAGTGCCCTCTGGTGCCAAAACATTTTGAACCAGGCCGGGTGACGTTCTTTCATTGCCACGGTCATACCTCCTTTTGGGATTCCAGGGCGTATCGGGCGAAGCAGGTGGTCTCGCCGTATCGGTTCCGGCATGAAACCATCTCTCTGCGAATGGGCAGGCCTCCCTTTTTCAACTCCGAAATGCGGGAAGCCAGACGCATGATTCCGTATTCCTGCATGGCCTCCAGGCTGGTGATGGTGCCAAAGTCCGACAAATGGCGGCGAATTCTCTCTGATTGCGTCAAATCTGTACCTCCTAAAATGGTTGAAATTAGTAAACTTCTGCATGTGCTTATTCTAGCACAAATGTACGCATTTGTCAAATGGCCAATCCACAGGGCGCGGTGATTGCGTGGGTTCCTGTTTCATAAAGCACCTGGAAAAAGAGCAAGGGGCACAGCGCGATCGCTGCGGCTCCAAAAAAATTCACGGTTCCGGAAAAATTCCTCTTGACATTTTCCCGGTCTTCTGCTAGAATAAGCCACGTTCCGCGGGTGTAGCTCATCCGGTAGAGCGCCACCTTGCCAAGGTGGAGGTAGCGAGTTCGAGCCTCGTCACCCGCTCCAAAAGAGATCTGCTTTTTGCAGGTCTCTTTTTTATTTCCCGGCATTCCCAAAAAGCGGTACCCCAAAAGGGCACCGCTTTTGCTGCATCCCGCCAAAAAGAAACAAGAAATCACAATTCTGCAAAATAGAATTGCTATTGCTAAGAAAATCCCATCAATCTGTACAGATTGGCAAGGGAAATGAAAACCGATTTTGCCGAAATTTCATATTGCATTCTGAATTGTCTAGTGGTATGATAGGGAAAATAACCCTATGGACATTTGTCCGTGGAAGAGAGGAGCGCGATCATCTTGAAGTATGTTGTCATTTTGGGAGACGGCATGGCGGACGAGCCCATTGCGGCTCTGGGCGGAAAGACACCCCTGGACTATGCCAAAACCCCCTGCATGGACGCCATGGCGGGTATGGGCCACATGGGCCTGACCCAGAATGTGCCGGAAGGCATGGCCCCCGGCTCAGACGTAGCCAATCTATCCGTGCTGGGCTATAACCCGGCGGAGTGTTATTCAGGACGATCTCCTCTGGAGGCTTTGAGTGTGGGCGTTTCCATGGAGCCCGACGATGTGATTTTCCGCTGCAACATCGTAACCCTGACGGAAGGGGAGCCCTACGAAGAGAAAACCATCCTGGACCACAGCTCCGGCGAAATCGCCACGAAGGATGCGGATATTCTCATGGATGCCATCCGGGCGCAATTCAATTCCGACAGCGTCCGCTTTTACACCGGCACCAGCTATCGGCATATTATGGTATGGAAGCATGGCCGTGTGGTGCCCCTGGAGCCGCCCCACGACCATCTGGGCACGAAGATCGGCCCCTGGCTTCCCAAGGAGCCCATACTGAAAGAGATGATGGAGGAGAGCTTCCCCATTCTCGATGTCCATCCCCTGAACCTGGACCGGGCGGCGGCGGGAAAGCACAGGGCCAATTCCCTTTGGTTCTGGGGCGCAGGCACCAAGCCCAGCCTGCGTTCTTTCCGGGAGAAGACCGGATTGAAGGGGGCCATGATCTCTGCGGTGGACCTGCTGAAGGGCATTGCCGTGGGGGCCGGGATGGAGGTCTATCAGGTTCCCGGGGCCACCGGCTCCCTGGATACCAATTACGAGGGCAAGGCGGATGCAGCCGCCAAGGCCCTGCTGGAGGACGGCTGTGACTTCGTCTATGTCCATGTGGAGGCCCCGGACGAAATGGGCCACCAGGGAGACGTGAATGCCAAGGTCAAATCCATCGAGTATCTGGACAGCCGCCTGATTGCACGGCTGAAAAAGGCTCTGGACGCCTCCGGGGAGGACTACAGGATGCTGATTCTGCCGGACCATCCCACCCCCATCCGTCTGCGCACCCACACGGGGGAGCCCGTGCCCTTCCTGCTGTACGATTCCACCCGCCAGGAAAAGAAAATCGCGAGATACACCGAGGCCGAGGCAGCCCAGACCGGGGACATGGAGCCCCAGGGCTTCCGCCTGATCGACCGCCTGATTCTGAAATAAAGGAGAATGCCCTATGGCAAGAGTCTATAATTTTTCCGCAGGCCCCGGCGTGCTGCCGGAACCTGTTTTGCAGGAGGCTGCCGCCGAGATGATGGACTACCGGGGTACCGGCATGTCCGTTATGGAGATGAGCCACCGGTCCAAGCCCTATGAGCGGATCATCGAAGAGGCGGAGGCGGACCTTCGCACCCTTATGGGCATTCCGGAGAACTACAAGGTCCTGTTTTTGCAGGGGGGCGCCAGCCAGCAGTTCGCCATGGTGCCCATGAACCTGATGCAAAATAAGGCTGCGGACTATATCGTCACCGGCCAGTTTGCCAAGAAGGCCTGGAAGGAAGCGCAGCTGTTCGGTCAGGCCAATAAGGTCGCCTCCTCGGAGGATAAGAATTTCACCTATATTCCCGACTGCTCCGATCTGCCCATTGGGGAAAACAGCGATTATGTGTACATCTGCGAGAACAACACCATCTACGGCACCAAGTTCAAAACCCTGCCCAATACCAAGGGAAAGCCGCTGGTGGCCGATGTGTCCTCCTGCTTTCTCAGCGAGCCTGTGAAGGTAACGGACTACGGAATGCTCTACGGCGGCGCCCAGAAGAACGTAGGCCCGGCGGGTGTGGTCATCGCCATTATCCGGGAGGACCTGATTCGGGAGGATGTGCTGCCCGGCACCCCCACCATGCTGCGCTACAAGACCCACGCCGACGCGGGCTCCATGTACAATACCCCTCCGGCCTACGGCATCTATATCTGCGGCAAGGTCTTCAAGTGGCTGCTGGGCCTGGGCGGCCTGGAGGCCATGGGCAGGCGCAATCAGGAAAAGGCCGCTATCCTCTATGACTATCTGGATTCCAGCAGGGTCTTCCACAATCAGGTGGTCAAAAAGGACCGCTCCCTGATGAACGCCACCTTCGTGACGGGGAACCCGGAGCTGGACGCCCGGTTTGTGGCCGAGGCCGCCCAGGCGGGCTTTGTGAACCTGAAGGGCCACCGCAGCGTCGGCGGGATGCGGGCCAGCATCTACAATGCCATGCCCATTGAGGGCGTGAAGAAGCTGACGGAATTCATGGCAGATTTTGAGCAGAGGCTGTAGGAATGGGAGAAAAGAGAGGATCGACCGTGTTTCAGGTAAACTATCTCAATAAAATATCCCCAAAGGGCACAGCCCTTTGGACGGAAAATTATCAGGTTTCCGAAAAAATCGAGGACGCGGATGCGCTGCTGGTGCGCAGCGCGGCCATGCAGGAGTTTGCCTTCTCCGACAGGCTTCTGGCCGTGGCCAGAGCCGGTGCGGGGGTGAACAATATTCCCCTGGACCGCTGCGCGGAGCAGGGCATTGTGGTGTTCAATACCCCCGGGGCCAACGCCCGCAGCGTTATGGAGCTGACCCTCTGCGGCCTGCTGCTGGGCAGCCGGGATGTGGTGGGCGGCATGGAGTGGGTCAAATCCATTGCCGGTACTCCGGATGTGGCGAAGCAGGTGGAGAAGGGCAAATCCCAATTTGCAGGTCACGAGATTCTGGGCAAGTCCCTGGGCGTGATCGGCCTGGGCGCGGTGGGCGGCCCCTTTGCCAACGCCGCCAGGAAGCTGGGAATGCAGGTTTACGGCTGCGACCCCTTCATCTCCATTGACGCCGCCTGGCACCTGGACAGCCAGATTCACCGGGTAAACAGCCGGGAGGAGGTTTTTGCCAACTGCGATTTTATCTCCCTGCATACCCCGCTGCTGGAGGACACCAAGAAGATGATCAACGCCGAGACCATTGCCAGGATGAAGGACGGCGTGGTGATTCTGAACTTCGCCCGGGACCTGCTGGTGGATGACGAGGCCATGGCCGCAGCTCTGGCCTCCGGCAAGGTCAGGCGCTATATTACGGATTTCCCCAATGACCGGACGGCAAAAATGCCCGGCTGCATCGCCATCCCCCACCTGGGGGCCTCCACGGAGGAATCCGAGGACAACTGCGCGAAGATGGCCGTCAGCCAGGTGATGAACTATCTGGAAAACGGCAATATTGTCAATTCCGTCAATTTCCCCAACTGCGATATGGGCGTGTGCACCAGTCAGGGGCGGATCACCATCCTGCATAAGAACATCCCCAATTCCCTGGGCCGGTTCACCACCGCCATTGCAGGGGAGAATGTCAACATTGCAGGATTGATGAACAAGAGCCGGGGAGAATACGCCTACACCATGCTGGATGTGGACCACAGGCCCTCTGAGGCCGTGGTGGAAAGCCTGCGCAGCATCGAAGGGGTGCTCCGGGTAAGAGTGGTGAAATAATCAAAAAATCCGCAGGAAGGCAAGGTGCTTCCTGCGGATTTTTGCTTATCCTTCAAACTCCCGGGCGACCCGCTTCATCATCTCCCGAATGGGCAGGTGATAGGGGCAGCGGCCTTCGCAGGCCCCGCATTCGATGCAGGCTGAGGCCTTGGTTTCGGTTTCATACCGGCCCTTGGCCCAGTCGGCCAGGCCGTAGCGGGTCAGATAGCCCTCCAGCACGAACAGCTGGGGGATGTGAATGCCCACGGTGCAGGGGGCGCAGTAGTTGCAGCGGCGGCAGAACTGGGTGCCCAGGGAATCCCGGATGGCCTGGATTTTTGCCGTTTCTTCCCCGGTCAGCGGGGCGGAATTGCCGACGGCGGCCAGATTCTGGGAGAGCTCCTGCTCGCTTGCCATGCCGGGGATGACCACGGTGACGGCGGGGTTCTGCATGATATAGCGAAGGGCCAGGGAAGCGTCGTCAATGGCCCCTCCGGCCAGGGGCTTCATGCAGATGAAGCCGATGTTCTTTTCCTGACATTTGGCAATGAGCTCTGCGCCCTGGTTTTCCACCAGATTGTAGGGGAACATGATTGTCTCCACCCAGTCCATGTCCAGGGCCTTTTCGAAGACCTGGGTGGAGTGGGCGGTGAGGCCGATGTGCCGGACGGTTCCGGCGGCCTTGGCATCCTGCAGGGCTTCCAGCGCCCCGCCGGGGGCGGTGATGACCTCCAGGTCCTCCAGGGATGGGTTGTGGAACTGGTACAGGTCAATGTAGTCCGTGCGGAAATTGTGCAGGCTGGTTTCCAGGTCCTTCTGCATGGCCTGCTTCGTCAGCCCCCGGCCCTTGGTGGCCAGAATAAATTTGTCACGAATGCCCTCCAGACCGTAGCCAATGTACTCTTCGCTGACGGTATAGCCCCGGGCGGAATCAATATAGTTGACGCCCGCCTCCAGCAGCCTGTGCATGAGCGCTTTGGTGCCCTCTGCGTCAATGCGCTGAATGGGGATGCCTCCAAAGCCCAGCCGGGAGACTTTCAGACCTGTTTTGCCCAATACTCTGTATTCCATTTGTCTCGCTCCTTTTTTGTTTGTTCGGTGGATACAGCTATTATACAGATTCCCGTGGCAAAAGGAAAGAGGAAATTACTCGTGCACAGGCGTAATTCCTGTCCCGCCAAAACCCGGGGTTGAATAATCCCAAACCGGGGTGTATAATGTAAAAAATGGAATTTGGGAGGAGCGGTTTTGGAAAAACGAGATTCCAGGCCCCTTTATGCGGCGGCTCTGACGGCTGCGGCGGTGGTGCTGGCGGTGCGGGCAATGTATGGATTCTGCTGGTCGGACGAGAGCTTTTATCTCACCTTCGCCCAGCGGCTCTGGAACGGCCAGAAGCTGATTCTGGACGAATGGCACCCGGTGCAGTTCTATTCCGCACTGTTTTACCCCATTTTGAGCCTTTACCATGTCCTGTTCGGCAACCGGGGCATTTATCTCTTCGCCCGGGAAGTGTATGTGGCACTGGCCTTTGGCACGGCCATGCTGCTCTATCGAACGCTTTGCCGGAAATGCGCTCCCTTCACAAGCTTTCTGTGCGCGGGGCTTTTCCTGTGCTATTCCCGGGGAAATATCTGGGGGCTCAGCTACTACAATCTCTTCCTGACCTTCTGCCTGCTCTTCGCCTGCTCGGCGCTTCGGAGGCGGCCCTGGGCCTGGTGCCTGGGGGGCGTGTGCCTGGCGGCGGCGGTACTGTGCGTGCCCTATTTTGCGCTGTTCGTGATCCCGGGCCTCATTGCAGCCCTGTGCATCCCGAAGCTGCGGAAGCGGGCGGGGTGGACGGCTTCGGGCATCTGCATTCTGGCAGCGGTATTTTTGCTGTTCTTCCTGCCAAAGGACATTGGCGGTGTGCTTGCCAGCCTGAAGGAAATTCTCTCCGACCCGGAGCATTCCGGCGGCCCGGTGCACTATCTGGCGGCGGCCATCCGGGATGTGAAGCTGCTGTATTATTATGAGGCACTGCTGACGGCCTTTGCCGGGGCGGTGCTGCTGCTGGGGGTCAAGCTGCTTCCCAAGCGGTTTGGAGCCCTCCCGGGGCTGCTCATCGCCGCCTGCGGCGCGGTAGTGTCGCTCTGGCGCTACCGCAATGGGGAGCTGGGGTTTGCCTACTACCAGTTCGCAATTTTTTGCCTGCCGGCCATGGCGCTGTGCTGGGTGAAAAGGGAAATTTCCCGGCCGGCCCTGCTGCTGCGCATTCTGGGCATTGCCATGGGCTTATCCATGGCCCTGAGCTCCAATACCGAGGCCATTACCTTTACGGTTGGCCTGCCGGTCTATGCCATGGGCGTGCTGGTGCAGCTGAGCGCCCTGCCCCGGGAAGCGGCGGAAGTGCAGCTGCGGCGGTTCGGCGCAGTGCTGGCATGCGTTGTACTGTGCCTGAGCTTTGCGTCCCGGATTACCTCCGTCTTCCGGGACGGCCCGCTGAACACCCTGACGGAACCCATGACCTCCGGCCCTGCCGCCGGAATCCGCACCACCCGGGAGCACGCAGAGCAGTACGCCGGAATCCTTGCCATGCTGGAGGAGCTGGAGGACACCTATTCCTCCGAAAACCGGATTTTCTTCACCGGCATCCTGCCATGGGGGTATCTGGCCGCAGATTTTCCCTGCGGTGCCCCTACGGCCTGGCGGACAAAGCTGGATAGCCCCCAGCTGGAAAGCTACTGCGAAACCCACCCCATGCCCGCCATTGTGGTGGTGCTGGAGCCCCAGGTGGGAGCGTCCCCAGACAAACCAAAGCCGAATGAGAATAGCTTCTCCGGCTGGTTCTGGGAGAAGCTGCAAGCAGACTACACCCCCCTGGAATACCCCTATGCCACGGTCTATCTGTCGCCCAACGCAATTTTGAAAGGAGTATGATCTTATGCAGCCCATTCTTTACATTGTAATTCCCTGTTACAACGAGGAAAAGGTCCTTCCCATCACCGCCCCCATGTTCTTGAAGAAGATCAACGACCTGTCCGCCGCCGGGAAAATCTCCCCGGACAGCCGGGTGCTCTTCGTCAACGACGGCTCCAGGGACACCACCTGGAAGATCATTACCGATCTTTCCAAGGCAGACCCCCACTATATCGGCATTTGCCAGAGCCGGAACCGGGGGCACCAGAATGCGGTTCTGGCAGGTCTCATGGAGGCCAAGGACCGCTGCGACATCACCATCTCCATCGACTGCGACGGCCAGGACGACATCAACGCCATGGACGCCATGGTGGACGCGTACTTAGACGGCTGCGAGGTGGTCTACGGCGTGCGCAGCAAGCGGGACACAGACACTTTCTTCAAGCGCTTCACCGCCGAGGGCTTCTACAAGCTGATGAACTGGATGGGGGCCGAGGTGGTATTCAACCACGCGGACTACCGTCTGGTTTCCAGCCGCGTTTTGCAGGAGTTTGCCAATTTCAAAGAGGTCAATATCTTCCTGCGGGGCATGATCCCTCTGGTGGGCTTTAAGAGCACCAGCGTGTATTATGAGCGGGCGGAGCGCATTGCAGGGGAGAGCCACTACCCCCTGAAAAAGATGCTGGCCCTGGCCTTTGACGGCATTACCAGCCTGTCCGTCAAGCCTATCCGGATGATCACAGGCTTCGGCTGTGTGGTGTCGCTGCTGAGCTTTATTGCGGTGATCTGGGCGCTGATTGCCCACCTGACGGACAACACGGTCAGCGGCTGGGCCTCCACGGTGTGCATCGTCTGCTTCATGGGCGGCGTGCAGCTCATCTGCCTGGGCGTCATCGGCGAGTACATCGGCAAAATCTACATGGAAACCAAGCACCGCCCCCGGTATATCATCAGCGAGCGGACCTGGGAGGAGAAAGAAGCGTAAATTTGGTTCCAATTCCTGTTGCATTTTTGCCAATATATGCTACAATGGAGGCAGCATCCAAAGGGATGGAAAGATAAAGATTGAATTTGTCCCGGCCTGCTGCGTTTGCGGGCCGGGCTTTTTTCGTCCCTTATCCACCGCTGCTGCAGCCCGCGTTTAAAATATTTCAATAAAATTCAATCGATATCACTGGACAATTCCATTGGCTGTGTGTGATAATCAGCGTAAGTTCGTGTGCCCGCGAACCGTAGCGAAGAACAACTAAAAAATAAGAAGGAGGGATTTGGTGGACTATACCAAGTATGTGTTAAAGAGCGCCGAAGAGCTGGAAAGCATTCTCGCCCGGAAGGACAACCTTTTTGTGGTGGCCTGCAACAAATGCTTTAAGGAGTTCAGCACGACTGAAGAGCCGGAGTGCGGCGCATTTGCCGCCATCGCTGAGAGCAAGGGGAAACACATCACTGGAACTGCCAAGCTGGACTTCCTCTGCAACAAGGTGCAGACGGAGAAAAAGCTGACAATCCCCGAAGGCACAGAAAATGTGGTGGTCATCTCCTGCGGCCTGGGCGTGCAGACCGTGGCAGACCTGGCAAATGTACCCGTTTTCACCGCAACCAATTCCCTGAACTATGTGGGCCATCATGGCATGGCTCTGACGCAGAAGACCTGCGGTGCCTGCGCCCAGTGCTATCTGAACGTCACCGGCGGCATTTGCCCCATTGTGGACTGCTCCAAGGGCCTGGTCAACGGCCAGTGCGGCGGCGCCAAGAACGGCAAGTGTGAAGTTGACCCCAAGAAGGACTGCGCCTGGGAGAAGATCTACCAGCGCCTGGAAAAGCAGGGCAGAACCAAGGAATTCCTGGACCAGCCCGTGCAGCTGCGGGACTACTCCAAGGTCAATGTGGACGCCATCAAGCAGTATGTGGCCCAGGCCCGGGCCAAGCGCTATGAGGGCTTCTATGGCGGCGTGCACCCCGTGGAGCACAAGGAGTACACCGAGCACCTGGCACTGCAGAAGTTCCCGGAGCCCGATACCGTCATCATCCCTCTGGCCATGCACATTGGCGCACCTGCCAACCCTGTTGTCCAGGCCGGCGACACCGTGAAGGTGGGTCAGCTGATCGGCGAACAGGCAGGCTTCATCAGCGCCAACGTCCATTCCAGCGTCAGCGGTACCGTCCTGGCCGTAGAGCCCCACACCCACCCCAATAAAGGTCCCGGTGTTATGAGCGTCGTCATCAAGAACGACGGGAAGAACACCCTGGACGAGTCTGTCAAGCCCAATAAGCCCCTGGAAGAGCTGACGCCCGACGAGATCGTGGAGATTGTCAAGGACAAGGGCATTGTGGGCATGGGCGGCGCAACCTTCCCCACCTACGTCAAGCTGAAGCCCGGCAAGCCCATCGATGCCGTGCTGATCAACGGCTCCGAGTGTGAGCCCTACCTGACGGCAGACCATCGGGTGCTGCTGGAGTATGCCGACGATATCGTCTATGGCCTGCGGGCTATGATGAAGGCCGTCTCCGCTCCCGAGGGCGTGATCCTCATTGAGGACAACAAGCCCGACGCCGTGGCCCTGCTGGAGGAAAAGGTTAAGCCCTACGACAATATCCGCGTTGTGGCTGCCAAAACCCAGTACCCCGAGGGCGCTGAGAAGATGCTCATCAAGAAGGTCATGGGCCGCGCCGTGCCCAGCGGCAAGCTGCCTGCGGACGTAGGCTGCGTGGTGTCCAACACCTCCACCGCCAAGGCCATCTCCGATGCCATCCGGAAGGGAATGCCTCTGGTGGAGCGCGTGGTCTCCGTCACCGGCGAGTACATCAAAAACCCCGGCAACTACATGGTCAAGCTGGGTACCAATGTCCAGGAGATCATCGACCACTGCGGCGGCGTGACCGGCGAAGACGTAGTTCTCAAGATGGGCGGCCCCATGATGGGCGCTCCCATTCAGGACACCAATGTGCCCATTATCAAGGGCTCCAACGGCATCATTGCCATTGCCGCCGACCATACCGAGGAGAAGGAATGCATCAAGTGCGGCCGCTGTGTGGACGTATGTCCCATGGAGCTGCAGCCCCTGGAGATCTACAAGCTGGGGCAACTGGGCGATGCGGAGGGCCTGCTGAAGCTGAACGTTATGGACTGCTTCTCCTGCAAGTGCTGCGAGTACATCTGCTCCTCCAAGATTCCTCTGGTATCCAAGATCAATGCGGCCAAGGGCCTGGTTATGCCCTTGCTGAAGAAGAAATAAGGGGGAATTGCTATGTTAATGACAAAACTGAAATCCGAAGAGGTTATCAGCTCCCTGGCTTCCGGCAAGGTCTTCATCATCAACTGCCATGGCTGCAAGGAAGTGGGCTTCCCCGAGGAAGAGGCCAAGGCCATTCAGCAGAAGCTGGAAGGGGAGGGCAAGGTCGTTGGCACCCTGACCACCGACTATGTGTGCAACCCCGATGAGCTGGCCCTGCGGCTGCGCGCCCCTATGGCGAAGATCGCCGAGGCGGATGCCGTGCTGGTGTTCTCCTGCGGCGTGGGCGTTCAGACCATCTCCCAGGTGCTGGAAGACAAGCCCGTTTACGCCTGCTGCGATACCATCGAGCTGCCCGGCTTCCAGGGCGTTACTCCGCTGGAATACGACTGCGGCCAGTGCGGCGAGTGCTATCTGAACCTGACCGGCGGCATCTGCCCCATCACCGCCTGCTCCAAGAGCCTGGTGAACGGTCCCTGCGGCGGCACCAAGAACGGCAAGTGCGAGGTCTGCCCGGAGATGGACTGCGGCTGGGAGCGCATTATTCAGCGCCTGAAGGCCCAGGGCCGTCTGGACGTGCTGAAATGCCCCACCCAGATCCACGATTTCAATACAGACGAGGCTACCAAGTCCGCCAAAGAATCTGAATAATCAGGAGTGTATAGAGTTATGAGAATTACGGAACTGTTTGATAACGGTGAGTTTGTCGTTACTGCCGAGGTCGGCCCTCCCAAAGGAATTCACATTGACGGTATGGTAGAGGATGCCAAGAAGTATCTGTCCGGCGTCCACTTCGTCAACGTCACCGATAACCAGTCCTCTGTCATGCGTCTGGGCTCCCTCGCCACCTGCAAGGTGCTGAAGGATGCAGGCCTGAACCCCATCTTCCAGCTGACCTGCCGGGACCGGAACCGCATTGCCCTCCAGTCTGACCTGCTGAGCGCCGCCATGCTGGGCATTGACAACATCCTGTGCCTGACCGGCGACCACACCAAGCTGGGTGACCATCCCCAGGCCAAGCCTGTGTTCGATCTGGATTCCGTCTCCCTGCTGCACACCGCCAGCCTGCTGGAAACCGGCAAGGACTTGGGCGGCAACGACCTGGTGGGCGAGCCCCCCAAGTTTGCCAAGGGCGCTGTTGTGTCCCCCTGCTCTGACTCCGTAGATGCCCAGCTGGTGAAGATGGAGCGCAAGGTCAAGGCCGGCGCCGAGTATTTCCAGACCCAGGCCGTCTTTGAGCCCGAGAAGTTCATCAAGTTCATGGAGCAGGCCAAGCAGTTCGGCAAGCCTGTCCAGGTGGGCATTATCATCCCCAAGTCTGCCGGTATGTGCAAGTTCATGAACAAGAACGTGGCCGGAGTGCACATTCCCGATGCCCTCATCGAGGAGCTGCAGGCTGACAAGGAGAAGACCAAGGCCGGTATCACCGGCGTGGAGATCGCCGCCCGCATCATCCGGGAGTGCAAGCCCTACTGCCAGGGCGTTCACATCATGAGCCTTGGCTGGGAAGACAAGATCCCCGCTCTGCTGGAGCAGGCCGGTCTGAAGTAAGCCATAGATCGCAAAACGGCCACGTCGGGTTTTACCGACGTGGCCGTTTGTATAAAAGGCTTCCTCCCCGGGAAATCCGGCTCGCGAAGCGAGACTGAAGAGGGGCGTAACGAGCGTGACAGAAAAAGCTGCGCATAGCCACGCTGTTGCCCGGAGAGGAAAGACTTTAGGAAAGGATTTTCTGGAGGTATTTATATGAAAAAGTTCCGAACTTCCATCAGTGTGACCATTATGATCTTTGCCGCAATCGGCGGCTACCTTACCGGTGCAACCGCAAATGAGCCCATGGGCGGCGCAATCCTGTTTGCCCTGATTGCGGGCATTGGCTGCCTGGTCTTTGCCATTGATAATCAGGAGAAATAAGGCGCCCTTGAAAGGAAATGCCGTTAACCAATGACTTCTTTCGCAATATAAATGGGCCGATTTTTGCTCTGCTCGAAATTCCGGCCTACATACTCGCCGATGATGCCGATGCAGAACAGCTGAATGCTGGAAAACAGCAGCAGCAGCACGATGATGGTTGCATACCCCGGCACAGCAATGCCCCGGGTCAGCTTTTCAATGATGACCGCAATCAGATAAACAATAGCGGCAATGCCGCTGACGGTGCCAAAGAGGGTGGCCAGCCGCAACGGCGCAGTGGAATAGCCGATGATGCCCTCCACGGCATAGTTGAAGAGCTTCCAGAAGCTCCACTTTGTGGTGCCGTTGGCACGCTCACAGGCGGTATAGGGGATGAAGCAGGTGGAATAGCCCACCCAGGCGAAGATGCCCTTGGAGAAGCGGTGGTATTCGGTAAGCTCCAGGATGCTGTCCCTTACGCTGCGGCGGAAGGTCCGGAAATCGCTGGCGTCCGGCTGCAAGGTAACCTTGGACAGCTTATTGATGACCTTATAGAAGCTCTTCTTGAAGAAGGAGAGGACCTTTCCCTCGTTGCGCCGGTCCTGATAGGCGGCTACAATGTCGTATTCCGGTTTTTCATCCAGGATGTTCACCATATCCCGAACGATTTCCGGCCGCTGCTGCAAATCCGCATCGATGAGGCTGACGTATTCGCCGGAGGCGTGCTGCAAGCCTGCGTAAATGCCGGCCTCCTTGCCGAAATTCCGGGAGAAGGACACAATTTTTACCCGGCAGTCCTTCCGGGCATAGATTTTTTTCAGATTGTGCAGCGTTGCGTCCCGGCTGCCGTCGTCAATGTAGACGATCTCGATTTCATACCCGCAGCCCCGAAAGGCATTCAGGGCCGCCTCATGAAAGGGAATAACGTTCTCGCCCTCATTGTAGCAGGGGACCACCAGAGAAAGCTTTACCATAGGGGATACACTCCAAAATATCAGATATTGCCTATTATAGCCACTTTCCGGCCGTTCGTCAAGAAAGAGCGGGGGTTCTCGAAAAAATCCTTGACATTCTCCCAATATCCGGGTAGAATATCAGAAATGCAAACGCATGGAACGGGAGGTTTCCCTAAAAATGGCTTTCAGAGAGGACGCGGGTGGTGCGAGCGTCTTGAGCCGGGAGGGGAATGGTCGCCCGGGAGCGGACTGGCTGAAACCCAGGAAGGGGAGTAGGGCAGTACGGGTCAGCCCGTTATAGCGTAAGAGTGTCCGTTATTTACGGAAATTCAGGTGGTACCGCGGAAAGCTTTTCGCCCTGGGTGTTTTGGCACCCGGGGCGTTTTTTATGGAAAGGAAGTTTTGTATGGCAAAAGAACTGAACAAGATCTACGAGCCCCAGGCCGTGGAATCGGAAATTTACAAGATGTGGCAGGAGGGTGGCTATTTCCACGCAGAGCGGGACGAGCACAAGAAGCCCTTCACCATCGTTATGCCGCCCCCCAATGTCACCGGCCAGCTGCACATGGGTCATGCCATGGATGCAACATTGCAGGACAGCATCATCCGCTTCAAGCGGATGCAGGGCTACAATGCCCTCTGGATTCCCGGTGTGGACCATGCCGGCATTGCCACCCAGATCAAGGTGGAAGAGGAGCTGCGCAAGGAGGGCCTGACCCGGTATGATCTGGGCCGGGAAAAGTTCCTGGAGCGGGTTTGGGACTGGAAGAACCGGTTCGGCAACCGCATCGTGGAGCAGCAGAAGAAGCTGGGCGCCAGCTGCGACTGGGACCGCGCCCGGTTTACCATGGACGAGGGCTGCTCCAAGGCCGTCCGGGAGGTCTTTGTCTCCCTGTATGAAAAGGGCCTGATCTACAAGGGCAGCCGGATCATCAACTGGTGCCCCCACTGCGTCACCGCTCTGAGCGATGCCGAAGTGGAATATGTGGATAAGCCCGGCCACCTGTGGCACATCCGCTACCCCCTGGAGGATGGCTCCGGCGAGGTCATTGTGGCTACCACCCGTCCCGAGACCATGCTGGGCGACTCCGGCGTGTGCGTCAACCCCAACGACGAGCGCTATAAGGCCATTGTGGGCAAGAACGTGATCCTGCCCCTGCTGAACAAGCCCATCCCCGTGGTGGCCGATGACTATGCCGAGATGGAATTCGGCACCGGCTGCGTCAAGATGACCCCCGCCCACGATCCCAACGACTTTGAGGTGGGCCTGCGGCACAATCTGGAGGTCATCCGGGTGCTGGACGACGAGGGCAAGGTCAACAATCTGGGCGGCAAATACGAAGGCATGGACCGCTACGAGGCCCGGAAGGCCATTGTGGCCGACCTGGACGCCCAGGGCTACCTGGTGAAGGTGGAGGACTACTCCCACAACGTGGGCACCTGCTACCGCTGCCACAACGATGTGGAGCCCATCATCTCTGCCCAGTGGTTCGTGAAAATGAAGCCCCTGGCCGAAAAGGCCATTGACGTGGTGAAGGAAGGGGAGACCAAATTCGTCCCCGATCGCTTCACCAAGACCTACCTCAACTGGATGGAGAACGTCCGCGACTGGTGCATCTCCCGGCAGCTGTGGTGGGGCCACCAGATTCCCGCATGGACATGCCAGGACTGCGGCCACATCACCGTGTCCCGGGAGGATGCCTGCAAGTGCGAGAAGTGCGGCTCTACCCGCATTGAGCGTGACCCCGATGTGCTGGATACCTGGTTCTCCTCCGCCCTGTGGCCCTTCGAGACCCTGGGTTGGCCCGAGAAGACCGCCGATCTGGACTATTTCTACCCCACGGACGTGCTGGTCACGGGCTACGACATTATCTTCTTCTGGGTGGCCCGGATGATTTTCTCCGGCTGCGAGCACACCGGCAAGGCCCCCTTCCACACGGTGCTGATCCACGGCCTGGTCCGGGACGACAAGGGCCGCAAGATGTCGAAATCTCTGGGCAACGGCATTGACCCTCTGGAGATGATTGACAAGTACGGCTGCGATGCCCTGCGGATGAACATGATCACCAGCAACTCTCCCGGCAACGATATGCGCTTCTATGTGGAGCGCTGCGAGGCCATGCGGAACTTCGCCAACAAGCTCTGGAATGCCTCCCGGTACGTGCTCATGAACCTGGGCGAGGACTTTAAGCCCCAGCTGCCCACGGAATTGGAAATCGCCGACAAGTGGGTGCTCTCCAAGCTGAACACCCTCATTGCCGAGGTCACCGACAATATGGAGCGCTACGAGCTGGGCATTGCTGTCCAGAAAATCTACGACTTTATCTGGGATACCTACTGCGACTGGTATATCGAGCTGACCAAGGCCAGACTGTACTCCGAGGACGCCCAGCGGAAGGACACCGCTCTGCAGGTGCTGGTGTATGTGCTGGATCAGGTTTTGCGGCTGCTGCATCCCTTCATGCCCTTCATCACCGAGGAAATCTGGCAGAGTCTGCCGGAGCGGGAGAGCGCCCTGATTGTCGCCAAGTGGCCCGAAGCCAGGGCAGCGCTGAGCTTCAAGACCGAGGAAGCCCATATGGAATCCGTCATGAATGCCATCCGGGCTATCCGCAACCGCAGAGCCGAGATGAACGTGCCCCCCTCCAAGAAGGCAACGCTGTATGTGCTGACCTCCAATCCCCAGGTCTTCACTGAGGGCGAGGGCTTCATTCAGCGCCTGGCCTACGCCGACAAGGTGGAGCTGCTGGAGAAGGAGCCGGAGAACCTGAACGGCCTGGTGACCTGCGCTACGGCGGACGCCAAGCTCTATATCCCCATGGGCCAGCTGGTGGACATTGCCAAGGAGCAGGAGCGTATCTCCAAGGAGCTGGACAAGGCCAGAAAGAACCTGGCCAGCCTGAACGGCAAGCTCTCCAATGAGAACTTCACCTCCCGGGCTCCCGAGGCCGTGGTCAACGCAGAACGGGAAAAGGCCAAGAAGGCCGCCGACCTGATTGCCGCCCTGGAAGAAAGCCTGGCCGCACTGAAGGCGCTGTAAAATAGCTCAGCAAAAAACCTTTCCATGCGGGGCAATGCAGGCCGTGGCCGACTTCCGGGGCGTGGATTTCTTCCAGTTCTTCTATGCCGGGGACAATCTGGACCACTCCCAATGGCAGCCCAGGAGCCTGTCCGGCCACGTCCGCCTGGACGATAAGAGCAAGATTGCTCTTCTGGCCTTTGAGCTGGCAGCGAAGCTATAAAAAGGGCAGTAACGGTACAAATCAAACGCTGATATAGGAGGGAGCGATTACCTGTGAATGACAGAGAAATTGGACATCAAATGTACCAAATGGCTACGGACTTTGTGAGAAAGCGGTTTCCGACCGGCTGGGGCGGCTGCGCTGTCCTATTCACAGAAGATAGGCAGTTCCTGATATCTGTTGCATTGGAATCCTTTAATGCCGGGGCAGGGTTGTGCATGGAAACAGGTGCTATGTGTGAAGCCCAGAAGTTCAACCTGAGGGTTACGCATTCGCTGTGCGTTTCAAGGGACAGCGAAAGGGACGCTTTCAAAATTCTGACGGCCTGCGGAATATGCCAGGAACGGCTGCGATATTGGGGCGGCAATGTGAAAATTGCAATTACAAATCCCAAAAATGAAGTTATTTTCCATACGCTGGACGAATTATCCAACCATTACTGGGGCAATGCATTTCCACAGTCTGAGTGGGACGTGTACGACCGTCAAATTTGATTTTTTGCCATAGTAAAGCTGCTGCAAATCTGTTTTTGATGGATTTGCAGCAGCTATTTTGTCAAATCAGCAGCCCGATGACCATGCCAACCACCAGCCCGCCGATGGCGGCCAGAACCATCATGACAGGGTCAGCCCGGTAGCGGTAACGGACGACTTTTTGAATCACCGGCTTCTCAACCACGCGCTGGACAACACGGTCTACCGGCACCTCCTTGACCACGACCTTTGGCTCCTGGGGTTCCGCAGGCTTTTCGATATAGACCGGCTTTTCAATGTAAATGGGCTTTTCCACGACCTTCTCAACGTATACCGGCTTCTCTACGACCTTTTCCACGTACACTGGTTTCTCCTCTACGGAGTGCACCACCACAGGAGGGGAGGGAAGTGTGGCGTGTTGCCCGGAGGCCAGGTATTCACTGTCCGTTCCCAGGGCATCCGCCAGCTGTATCAGGCGCAGAGGATCTGGAGTGGACAGGTCATTTTCCCATTTGCTGACCGCCTGTCGGGTGACCCCCATGCGCTGCGCCAGCTGCCCCTGTGAGAGGGAAGCGGCCTTCCGAAGCTCTGTAATTCTCTCTCCGATTGACATGAAAATCCTCCTTTGATGTGCAGCCTGTCAAATGGCGGGACTATATAAATTTCAATTTTTGATTATAAATAATGTCAACTATCAGTTGCTTTACGTGCAATGCTAAATCTTAGAATCATTTAGAAAAATCAAGCTTCGAAAGGGGATTTGCCTCGCTGGCGATTTTCAGCTCGGTGTTTTCTATGTGGGTGTAGATCTGGGTGGTGTTCAGGTTCTCATGACCCAGCACCTCCTGAAC
>CAMFMO010000013.1:0-67342 GCA_945963595.1 uncultured Clostridia bacterium
CTATCATAATCCTTTGTTCCCACTATTTGATTATAGTTTTATTTAAGAATACCTTGCCGCATATTTTTTACTCCTTTTCTGGATTAAATCATTGTATCACATCAGTTTTAGGAAAGCAAGTACCTAAAAGAAATTTTTCTTCCCCTTATATGTAACAATCATACCGGCTTCCTAACGTTCAGAATGGTTTCTACTGTCTGCTGCGGTGTTTGGTTGGAATTGTCCAGCCAAAAGCCGATCCGTGGTGTTGTCTGCATTTTACTAAATACAAATTCAATGTATACAGAAAGAAATATATAAGGAGTGGGAGGGATTCCGCCGTAGTCGGCATTGTAGGAAAATCCAAAAGTTTAGATTTTCTCAAAATGCTTATCTTTTGGTCTTTGGTTCGGAATAGTGTAGTGCTGGCGGTCTATCTCTTGTTTTCGGTTGCTTGCTTCCTTACCGTACATGAGCATTTGCACCGGGATTGTCATTGCCATAGCCCTCCAGAAGATTGATCGCACCCCAGATGCCGAGACCGGCACCGAGCGCCACAACGAGGGTCTGAAGAACACCAACTGCAGAATTGAAAAATGCCATAATAAAGTACCTCCAAATATTTTATTGTTTGGAAGGCACGCTTTCCTCGTTCCAAAATCAGGCTGCGTTAAGCGGGGGCAGCCTCCCCATCGGGCAGGGTAATATCAAAGGCTTCAAACCGTTCGCCCGGCTTCGGTTTGAGCTTGGTGGAAAGAAAACGCTCTATGTTGAAGGCGTTTTTCTTATCAAAATCGGATAGGTATTTGTAGTTCGGGTGCTTGGTGATGTCGTACTTGTCTGACAAAAACGGCCGCACACCGCGAAGCTGGAGGATGCACTTGCTGCCGTCCAGAACGGCCAGCTCATCCACGGAGGCCAGCTCCTTGCCCAGCTTCTGAAAGTTCTGCCCGTGGCTTTCCTGCGTACCCTTGGTGACGCTGGTGTTATACATATCAATGGTTTCCTTGCCCAGCGCGGCGCTCAGTTCCTTTAATGTCGTAGGCTCCGAGCCGCCCAGGAAGATACGGGCATCCATGTTGCCGATGATGGTGTCGCAGTTGTCCTTATACAATGCTTTGAGCAGAGACTGAGCCTGAACGCCCAGACAGCACGAAATCTCGCGGGAGCGGATTGTTGCCACCAGCTTTTCCAGACGGGGAATCTGCCCGATGTTGGCCGCCTCATCAATGAGGCAGCGCACATGAACCGGCAGACGGCCTCCATACACATCATCGGCCTTTTCACACAGCAGATTGAAAAGCTTGGTGTAGTACATAGAGATCAAAAAGTTAAAGGTGTCATCGGTATCGCTCATAATGAAGAACAGAGCCGTTTTCCGGTCGCCCAGGGTGTCCAGTTCCAGCTCATCATAAGCGGTCAGCTCCCGCAGTTCCTGAATGTCAAAGGGGGCCAGACGCGCACCGCAGCTAATCAGAATCGACTTGGCTGTTTTTCCGGCGGCCAGCTTGTATTTCTTGTATTGTCGCACCGCGAAATGGTCGGGCTTGCGCTTTTCCAAATCCTCAAACATCAGGTCAACAGGGTTCTGGAAGTCCTCATCGTCCTCCCGTGTCTCCATCGCGTTCAGGAACTCAATCAGGGTGGAAAAGTTCCGCTCCTCCTCCGGGGCCTCATAATGGATGTAGCCGATCAGCGCCGTGTAAAGCAGCGTCTCCGCTTTGAGCCAGAAATCGTCCCCGCCTTTGCCTTCACCTTTGGTGTTGGCAATCAGGGTCGTGACCAGCTTCAAGATGTCCTTTTCGCTGTGAATATAGGAGAAGGGGTTGTAGTGCATGGACTTCTTGAAATTGATGGTGTTCATGATCTTGATGCGGTAGCCGTTGCGCTGCAGGAGCTTTCCGCACTCGACCACGATACTGCCCTTGGGGTCTGTGACCACAAAGCTGGTGGGATACGACTTGGAGGTGCATTGCATCAGGTTGGGCTTGAGCCAGAAGCGGGTTTTGCCGGAACCGGAACCGCCGATGATCAGCACATTCTTATTCCGGGCGTACTTGGGATTCTTTGGCCGGTTGCTCATCATCAGGCTTTCCGTCTGTGTGAGTATGATGTTGTTTTCAAACACCGGATCGACAAAGGGCTTGATGTCCCCTGCCATCCCCCAGCGGGCGGAACCGTACTCAATGTCCTTGCGGTATTTCTTGGCGTTCTTGCCTTTCACATAGACTGCCAGCCACAGGGCTGCACCGCAGAGCAGGCCGATGAGCAAATCCTGCGGGTGAAAGCTGGGCAAGAAGGACTGAAATGCGGCGGCGAAGCCCTCCGGCAGATGCAGCAGCTTCGTGGAAGCATCCACACCGGCGGCCAGCCGCCATGCCTGTCCCAGCTTGGTGGCAAAGAGGCCAATCAGCAGATAGGGCAGGTTCAGCAGCAGGAGCTTCTTGATGTTGATCTGTTTCATCGTTCCAGCTCCTTTCGCTTGGTTCGGTCCACCACGGCGTTTTTCACCAGAGCCTTGAATTTCTCCAGCTTGCCCAGCACAGATTCGCGCCGCTCCGCTTTTTTGAGCTTCGTGGCTGCGTACTTCTCAAAGGCGGCATTCATATTTGCCTCGTTGGGAGCCTTGAAGAAAATCTGAAAATGGCCCTTTTCCGTCTCAAAGACGGTATAGCGGACGCCGTGTTCTCTGGCAATACGGTCAAAATCCCGTAGGCTCTTGTCCTGCACATCGAGCTGGCGCATATCGCCATGCTCCTGCTGCAACTCCTCCATGCTGACCTTGCCGAAGGACTTTACGTCAGGACTGTCCCGGCTGGCCTGCAATTTCTTTTCCTTGCGGTAAGCCAGGTACTTGCACAGGGCAGCCTTTAACACCCGGCCGGAAAACTTTGTCGCATTGATGCCCAGAGTGAGCGTCCTGTTTTCAACTTCTTCCTGCATTTCTCATCACTCCTTTCCGTCAGATTTGCAGGGAGGCGACTTTCACTAAGGCGGCACCACCAACCGCCGGAGCAGATATTTCAGCATTATGGAGCCTCCGTTACCGTACCTGGTCTTTGCGGTCATAGAACAGATCTCCGCGAATGACCCTGGCGTGGGACAGAATTTTGATATTCCCGCGTTCCTGGTTCTCCAACGCTTTCTGATAACCGGCGTCAGCGAGAAACAGCCTCATCCTGTCTCCCTTGAAACCAACCGGCGAATCGTGGGTCAGCACATCAAAGATAATCATGTGGCGGGTGTTCTCATCGAACCGGACCAAATCCAGGTAGTCATGGCCCTTGTAATTTTGCGCTCCGGCCTTGATACGCATTTCCTCCATCAGCTCGCCAATGGTTTTACCCATGCTGATTTCCTCCTTTCTCCCGTCCCTGGCCCTTGACGGTGAGCAGGCCGTCCAGAGTGGTAGCGGTGATCCGGAGCCGCTCCGCAATGGCAATATCATTTTTCATGGCCTCGTCTACGGTATCGCCGCAGACTACCAGCACATGAGCACGCCGGAGAAAATCACGGGCAATGTCGATGCTGTCCTTATGCTCCTGCGGGATGGCATCGTTGAGAAACAGAGGCAGGAACAGAAGCGGACAGACCGGCGAAAAACCGGCATCATAAACGGCCCGGCAGTAACGGGCGGCGGTTTCAGTGTTCTCAAATTCGTTGCTGCCCCATGGGGCAGTGATGTAAGCCAAAGGTCGCTTCATGGCATATCCTTTCTCCCGGATGTCCGGGCATAAAAATAGGCGGCCATCAGCCGCCGTACATATCGTGGTTTACCAGCGCCGTGTAATAGTTCCCGATGGTGGTGGGTGCATTGAACAGCGCCGCCAGCAGGTATTGCTTGATGTTTCGGATTTTGGTGGTGTTCTGCCTCATGCAGTCCATCACAAAGCGGACGTGATCGCAGTTCAGTTTCAGAAGCCGGGACTTCACGACTTCATGGGAGAAGTCGCTGCCAGCTACCCGTGTGAACTTTCGCTTGGCGCAGACCGTCTCTACCATGATCTCAACGATTTCGTCCAGATCTTCCACATACGGTCCTGCATCTTTCCGCAGAATGTCGTACTCGATGTTTTCCAGAATCAACTCCCGATAGCTTTCCATTTCGCTCATGGGCGTCGCTTCCCTTCGTTTCGGTTCCGGCGGGCTTCCCGCCGCATACCCACGGAAAGGAATCGAATCGGTATTTGATCCATCTGTAATTGATTTTTGGGTATTTAATTCTTCTATATTTAATTCTGCGGGCTTTTCCAGATATGGCGTGTCCATATCCGGGTTTTCCGTATCTGGTGAATCCGTATCCGGGGTTTCAGCTTTGTGGGGCTGCTCGTAAATGATGTACTCCGTATCGCTGATCCTGCCATTGGCATCGCGCAGCTGATGTCGGACGATGTAGCCGGTGTTTTCCAGCTCTTTCAGGGCAGAACCGATAGCATCCACGCCCTCTTTGCAGATGGCGGCCAGCCCCCGCGTAGTGTAATTCCATTCATCCGGGAGAGACAGCATCATGGACAGCAGGCCCTTGGCTTTCAGGGTCAGGTTCTGATCTCTCAGGTGATAATTTGACATTACGGTGTAATCGCGTGTGCGTTGGACGCGAAAAACAGCCATTTGCTTCACTCCTTTCCAATTTTGGGCATGAAAAAAGCCGCAGTCACTTCAAAACTGTGGCAAATCAGTGTTTCTTGTTCTTTTTCCTGTCGTACAGGATATGGCCCTCGATGATGTGGGCGGTCCGCTTGATGCGGATTTCTCTGCGGTTCTGGCTCTCCAACGCCCTCCGATAGCCTGCCTCGCTCAGAAACAGACGCATTTCATCACCGGGGCTGCCGTAAGGGTTGCCCTGCTTGCGGACAACAAACTCAATCATCCGGCAGGTGCTGTCCCTGAATCGTTCCACGGCCAGAATGTCATGGCCTTTCAGCTCCCGAATGGGAATATCGCTCATACCGGCTCCTTTCTCAGCGTTCCTGCTGTTGCTGACGTTTGCGCTGCCATGCTTCCAGCAGCTTGATGATGGTTTCCTCCATCTTCTTGGGGGTGTAGCTCTTGGGAAAGTATTTCCGCAGGGTGTCAGAGGTGAGCGTTACGCGGTCCAGCTCACTTTTCTTTTCCTCAGACATAATGGCAAGCATTACATCTTCGGTCAAACGCCCTTCCTGGCTGAACTTTTTCATGCGCTGGGCCTGAGAAAGAGAAGGGGTGGCCTGTTCATAGTCCATTGTCTCAACAAGCTGTGCTTGTTCCTCCGGTTTGAGGAAGGACAGCTCGTAGGCCGGACTAAGGGCGATTTTCTTTTCGTCTACCATATCCAACAGAGGGGGAATTAGCTCGGTCAGGCGGATATAGCGTTGTATTTGTGATTTGCTTTCGCCAGCGTCAGCTGCTACTTGATTTACAGCCCAACTGGACTTCTGCCCAACTTGGGGAGAAGTTAAATCAGACCGTTCTCCCTGATGTTTAACAGCCTCCAGTTTCATCTTATAAGCAAAAGCCCGCTCACTGGGAAGCAGGCTTTCACGCTGAAGGTTGCTGTCAACCATGATAATTGTGGCAGCGTCATCGTCCAGATTACGGACAATACAAGGCAAAGTTTCTTTCCCGGCCAGCTCACTGGCGTGGTGCCTCCGGTGGCCTGCAACCAGCTCATAGCCTCCACCTGCATCGGGACGGACGATAGCAGGAACCAAAACGCCGTACTGCCGGATACTGTCCGCCGTCTCCATCATGGCCTCGTCATCCTTGACCTTAAAGGGATGGTCCTTAAACGGATGCAGTTCAGGCAGCGGGATTTCCACTACTTTTTCTCGGCTGGCGTCGGCGCGGCTTTCCTCGGTGGAAAACAGATCATCGACTGAGGCCAGCTTTATGTTTTTCGCGCTGCTTTTCAAGTTTCAGCACCTCCTTCGTCAGATTTTTGTAGGCGGCGGCCACCTTGCCCTCCGGGTCGTGGGCGTAAATACTCTTGCCCTCGGCGCTGATCTCCTTGGCCCGGACAGAGTGCGGAATCTCAGAACCGAATACTTTGATTTTGGAACCGTAGGTTTCCCGCAGCAGGGCGCTGATCTCTTTTGCAAAGTTGGTGCGCCCGTCCACCATCGTCAGTAGGATGCCGTCGATTTGCAGCTTGGGATTGATCTGCCTCCGCACTTTGCTGATGGTTTGCAGCAGCTGTTCCAGTCCTTTGGCGGGCAGATACTCCGCCTGGACGGGAATCAATACCCTGTTGGCGGCTGCCAGTGCATTGACCGTGAGCATACCCAGGGAGGGCTGGCAGTCAATCAAAATATGGGTATAGTCCCGTTTCACCGTGTCCAGATACTGCCGCAGAATGGTTTCCCGGCTCATAGCGTTTACCAGAGA
This sequence comes from uncultured Clostridia bacterium, assembly GCA_945963595.1. Lineage (GTDB taxonomy): Bacteria > Bacillota > Clostridia > Oscillospirales > Oscillospiraceae > Faecousia. The sequence continues at coordinate 6,343 of CAMFMO010000013.1, forward strand.
CACCTCCATGCCGGAGAGCTGAATATCCGCAGGCATCAGGTCAACACCCTCCGCATGGTGCAGAATACCCTCGCCGGGCTGGATGGGCGAATCGGTCAGCACCTTGCCCATCATATCGGAGAGTGTGACCGGCAGCGTGTCCGGGCGGGAATAGCCCAGGCTGATAGACAGGCTGCCCTGGGGATCGCCGTCAACCAGCAGCACCTTCTTTCCTTCCTGTGCCAGTCCGATGCCGAGATTGGCGCAGGTCGTTGTCTTGCCAACGCCGCCCTTTTGGTTGGCGATGGCGATGATTTGTGTATTCATCGTTATTACCTCCATAAAAATAAGGACACTTCACACCATGCGAAATGTCCTTACAGATTTCTGATTCAGTTGTAGACGGTTGTTTTGTTAATTCTGGAAACTCACTCAAGGTTTCCAGAACAATCGGTCAAATTTTGCCTCATCTTTTGATTGATGAAATGAGCGATGTATTGATTTTTAGGCCATTTATTGGTACAATAATGATAGTTTAAGGATATGCGAGGATGTTATGAAAAACAAAAAGCCACCCTTTGAAATCACGAATACGATCATTGATTCTGTTGCGGAAATTGCCGAGCTGGTAGGCAGGCTCACATCAATGAACCAGCTTTCCAGCAACCCAACTCTGCGCCGGAGCAATCGTATTCGCACCATCCATGGTTCCCTTGCCATTGAACAAAATACGCTCAGCCTGGAACAGGTAACTGCAGTCCTTAACGGCAAGCACGTCCTGGCTCCGCCCAAGGATATTGCAGAGGTCAAGAATGCCTATGAGATTTACGAGCGGCTGGACGAGATGGACCCCTACTCCGTAGATGATCTGCTGACCGCTCACGGCATTATGACACGAGAATTGGTGGATGAGTCAGGAATGTTCCGTACCCGGCCTGTGGGTGTTGTAGATCAGGAAGGGCGTGTCCTGCATTTTGGAACGTTGCCGCAGTATGTCCCGGATTTGGTCATGGAGCTACTGGACTGGGTGAAAAACAGCGAGGTACACATGCTGATCCGTAGCTGTGTGTTCCATTATGAGTTCGAGCTGATCCATCCCTTTGCCGATGGAAACGGCCGTGTGGGCCGCCTGTGGCATACGCTGCTGCTCTCCAAATGGAATCCGGCCTTTGCCTGGCTGCCGGTGGAATCCATCATCCATGACCGTCAGGAGGAGTATTACGCCGCCATCAATGCTTCCAATGATGCCGGAGAATCCACAGTGTTTGTTGAGTTTATGCTTTCAGCCATCAAAGCATCGCTCATTGACGCTATCAATGCGAGAGATGAGGTGAGCGATGGAGCGATGGATAAGGCCACGATGCGGTGGAAGCAGATCGAGAAGTTCCTGGCAGCACATCCGTATATCATGAACGCAGATATCCGTGCGCTGTGCGGCGTTTCAGCGGCGACGGCGAATCGGATTCTTGCGGGTTTAGCAGCTGAGGGAAAGCTCGTCAAATACCGTGAAGGTGGGCATTGGGCTTATAAATTGGTTAAATCAATCATTATTTAAGGAGCGTCTTTATATGGAACCTAAAACTAATCCAACAACCCAAAAAGGAACGATTGAAATTAAACAAGCATTTTTATCTAACGCTATTTCGGATATTTCTTCCTACATTCAGTTATCCGATACCAAAGTTTCGATAATTATGGCAGCGATAGTTGCTCTTATTGCTGTTGTCGCTTCTTGTTACGAGCCAATATTTAGCGTTTTAATCAAGATTAAGCCATGTAGTTGGTTAGGAGTTTTAATAATCATTTTTAGTGTTCTGCTTTTAATAAGCCTTATTGCTGTATTTGTATTTGGTATTCTAACTATTCGAGGACATTCTTCAAATATAGGATATAAATCAAAGTGGTTTTTACCCCAATCAACGAAAGAGTATTCATTTGATGCGTACAAAAGGGATGTCCAATTGATGGATGATGAAGATATAATCGATAATATGACAGCTGAACTTTATAAATTAAATGACATTAATAGGCAAAAACTAAAAACGAACAAGTGGGTAATACGTTCTTTTTCTGCAACATTAATATCGGCGGCTGTCATTTGCGTACTGCTTGCAATATCTGCACTATAAGGAGGAAGTAATATGACCATTGACATTCCTGCCATCTATAAAAGTACATATGAACATTACCAACAAGCCAAAAACAATATAATCGCAAGGGAAATGTTTGAACATCGAGCTGATGCTATTTCTGATGTTATTCCTGGGTTTGAGGCAGAAAAACTCGAGTTTGGTTCATACGATAAAGAAAACTACGCGGTTTTATTTGTAGATATGCGTCGCTCTACTCAACGGGCCCAAAATGTAGGTGCAGAAAAGACTTTTCTGACCATGCATGTATTCCTCACCGCACTTCTGGAAGTAGTAAAGCATTATCGTGGTAAAGTAATCGATATCATGGGTGATGGCTTAATGGTTTTCTGGGGAGGCCGTGCTGCACGAGAAGAGGATAATATGGTCAAATCACTTGCGGTTCAAAATGCCGGCTTATGTGGTCGAGATATGCTGAAGATCCGTGAAGCCGTGATCAATCGAATTATCGAGGATGAACATCTTGGCCCTCCAATAAGCATCGGTGTTGGTGTTACGTTTGATAGTGTTATTGTTACAAAAATTGGTATCGCTGACTCCTACGATGTAAAAGCGTTTGGAGATTGCATTAATATAGCTTCTCACTATGCAAGCGAAACCGAGAACAAAGTGAAAGTATCCAAAAAGGTAAAAAACGAGTGGCCTACAAGTAAGGGCGGTAGCATTCGGTTTGTTTTGGCTGGCAATAGCGAAGCGTACTATCTTGAGTCAGGCAAATGATACCAGGAGAAATCTATATGAGTGAAGATAAAATTAACAAATCTGAATCGGATTTATTATCAGCAGCAATAGCCAGAATTATTTCCTCTGAAGTGCTTGAGTATACTATGTCAGATCAATTACCTTTGACTGATGATTTACCAGACTCAAATAAAATATTTCATGGTAAAGCTTCCATACTTTTCGTCGATATGCGAGAATCTACAAAATTGCCTGATAAATTTAGCCGGGACCAACTGGTGAAAATTTACAGAAGTTATATTCGGGTAGTTGTTCAGGCCATTCGCTATTCGGGCGGAGTTGTAAGAGATTTTATGGGCGATGGAGTTCTTGCAGTCTTTATAGATAGCAGCGAGGGAAAATCCGAAGATAAGGCTGTTCGAGCTGCTAGGTATATTACTACTGCTATTGATAAATTTCTTAATCCTATATTAGATCAAAAAATCAAACATCGAATCTCTTGCGGCATTGGCATACATACAGGTGAGATTTCCCTTTCAAAAGTGGGAATGAAGGGGAAAGAGCAACATGATGATGCAGAAAATGAATTTGGGATTGCTTGGATAGGTAACAGCACAAATCTAGCCTGCAAATATAGCGGAGTCGTGGACAATGGAACAATTTTTATAAGTACATCAACATATTCTGAGCTAACTGACATTGAAAGCAAGCAAATATGGGAAAAGGTTGAAATCTCTAAGGGTGGCAAAGTGTTCGATGGCTACATAGCCAAACAATACTATCTGCCGCTTGATAGTGATATTGAGCCTTGCCCTGCTGGAAATAGTGTTACAGCATTAAGCCTAGCAGATGAACTAAAGAGGGAATACCAAAAGCAGCTTGCTGACATAGAAAGTAAGGCTGAGGAATTAGGGAAAAAAGAGCAATCCCTTCAGGCTAAAGAACATCAGCTTAATTGCAAAGCAGCAGAAATAAACCAACAAGGTAAAGAAAACATTTCCAGAGAGCGAGCCATCAACAAACGAGAGTATCAATTTTATTGTGATGTACTACGTAGCGGTCATTGCCAATCTGCTTATGTTAGAGAGATGGGAAAAGACTTCTGGGAAGACAACTTAACTGGTGCTCTTTCTGCTGGGCTTAAAATTGGAAAAAGTGAACATGTGGTAAAACAAGAAATAAGCTTTGCAATGGTCAGTATTTATGAGAGCCTTGAGTTATACGACAAAGCTTATGATTTCTTGGTGGAACAAGCTATGGGTTTTCCTTGGCTTCATCTGTTTACTGTTCAAACTATTGTAAATAAAGTTGGCTATTGCGATAGATTAACGACAGCAATTTATATACGCCTTGCAAAAGATGATTTATCCCCAGAAGACAGGCGGGAATTTGAAAAGATAAAACATTGGCTGGTCTTCGACTACAAACACTAATAAATCATCTTTTATTGTCTTTAACTATGCTATGTCGGATTAAGGATTACCATTAGTCGGCAGTGCATTCTTTCCTGCTTTTCTAAGCCAAAGATTGTCTTAGGTTGCTGCCGTGCCAACGCACTTCATTGCTTGGCAATAATATAGCTTTGCCCATTTTCACTCATTACTTCCATAGCAATAAGGACACCTCACATCATGCGGAGTGTCCTTATCGGTTCAAATATTTAGTTGTGATCTTGCCTCCAATCCAACATGAAGCTCATCAGCTCATGTGAACGCAGAGCGTTCCCCGGCTGCTAATGCTAATAACCGTGCTAAGAGCGCAGGTTTTTTGAGGTAATACGGGGTGTCCTTACGAGAAATTCCAGGATACTCGGATTGTTCAATTCCCTTGATTTTACGGTACTTTTTAGCATGACATGACATTGTGATGCACCCTGGGATATTGAATTTTCCAAACTCCTAAGCGGCAGATGGTTCGATTCCTTTGAGCCTTGAAAATTGCATAAAACTTATAAATGTCTCAGTAGCTCAGTTGGATAGAGCACACGCCTCCTAAGCGTGGGGTCGGAGGTTCAAATCCTCTCTGGGACGCCAGAAAGCACCGCTGCAAGCCTTTTTCGGGGTTTGCAGCGTTTTTTTGTTCCTCCTTCTCCCGGTAATTTCACTTCCGTTACCGGGAGATTTTTATGCGCCGCATGATGTATATTTGCTAATTGGACTCGAACGCTTTTCAGAAATTTGCTTAGAAAATTCTGCGTTTTGCTAATTCGATTTTTCGGATCACTTTGCCGGGGCTTGCGCCGCTATCAGGGCTGCGAGCGCACTTGCCAGCTCCGGCGACTTCTGAAGCTGCTCCACAAGGCTTTCAAGATCCAGGGTCGCAGGCTCCGATTTTGCCGGTTCCTCCGGCGGACGGACATTGCGAAGATCAGGCTTGGCATAGAAGGCTGTCTCGAATTTCTGAGCATTGACCTTTCTATCCTCGTCCAGAATGTGAGCATAGATACTGGTTATGTGGATTAGGCTCCACAACACTCAAACCGCTCCTCGGCGTCTTTCACAATCTCACATTCGACCTTTTCAGCAGCGTCTCTGTTTTCTGCACTGACAGAAACGTAAATTTTCAGCTTCGGTTCCGTACCGGAAGGACGCACCACGATGGAGCAGTTATCTCCCAGCAGGAACTTCAGCACATCGGACTTGGGAAGACCATCCAGACCGGTAGCATAATCCAACAGCTTTACAACTTTCTTGCCGCCAAACGCTTTGATATCGCCGCGGAATGCCTGCATGATATTCTGCATCTTTGCAAAGCCAGCACTGCCGTCAAATTCGTAGCTGTGCAGGGTGTTCAGGCAATAGCCATAAGTCTTGTACAGTTGATCCAGCTTATCCAACAGGCTGATGCCCTTGGTGGCGTAGTAGCTGAACATCTCGCAGATCACGTAGGCACCGTCCACACCGTCCTTATCGCGGACGTAGGAGCCGGTCAGACAGCCATAGCTTTCCTCAAAGCCGAATACATAGCTATCAGCTTTCCCCTGCTTTTCCAGTTTTCCGATCTGCTCACCGATAAACTTGAAGCCAGTCAGCACGTTGATGGTTCGCAGACCATAGTGGGAAGCGATCTGCTCGCCCATATCCATCGTCACGATGGTCTTGACCATAACAGGGTCAGCAGGCATCTTACCGTGCTTCACGCGCTGGCTGCAAATATAGTCCAGCAACAGCATACCCGTCTGGTTGCCGGTCAGCAGTTCGTACTCGCCTGCCTTATTTTTGACTGCAATGCCTACACGGTCGCAATCCGGATCGGTAGCCAGCAGCAGGTCAGCATTGCACTTCTTGGCATATTCCATGCCCAGCGCCATTGCTTCCTTGATTTCCGGATTCGGGTACGGGCAGGTCGGGAAGTTGCCATCCGGCTGCTCTTGCTCCTTGACCACCGTGATATTGGTGTAGCCCATCTCTTTCAGGGTGCGAGTCACAGGCTTCAAACCCGTACCATTCAGCGGGCTGTAAACAATTGCAACATTCTTATTGATTTCTTCACCAAACAGGACGGACTGATTCTTGACCTCATTCACAAAGGCAGTGTAGACCTCATCCGGAATATACTTAATACTGCCATTTGCAAGACCAGTTTCAAAATCGCTGTGCTTTACGTCTGCAAAGATGTCCAGTTTTTCGATTTCAGCCAGAATTTTGGCGGCAGCTTCGGTCGTGATCTGGCAGCCATCTGCACCATAAACCTTGTAGCCGTTGTATTTGCTGGGGTTGTGGGAAGCGGTGACCATCACACCCGCAGAGGTATGCAGGTAACGGGTCGCAAAAGATACCGTCGGCACCGGCATCAGGACAGGCCAGATATTGACCTTGACGCCATTTGCAGCGAAAACGTCAGCGGCCACTTTTGCGAACACATCGCTCTTGATGCGGCTGTCATAGCCGATTGCCACAGAAGGCTCTGCATAGTTTTTCTTTAGATAGTCGGCCAAGCCCTGAGACGCCTTTGCGACCGTGTAAATATTCATGCGGTTGGTACCTGCACCGATTACGCCACGCAGGCCACCCGTGCCAAAGGCAAGGTCGCGGTAGAATGCATCCTCGACTTTTGCATCATCCAGCATTTTCAGTTCGGCGGCAACATCCCCATCCGCCGTTGCATTTACAAGCCACCGCTCATATTCTTTCTTGATGTCCATCTCTTTCACCTGTCTTTTCCGTATACTTCCGGTTTTCCTTTACTATTTCATCCTCGCACATCGAGGAACTGTGCCTGTCCATGGATGGTCATCGTCACAGAATCAGCCGGAACAAAAATGCAGTCACCCTTATAAAAAGTAATGAAGCCGCCCTCGTAGGAAATCGTCCCACAGCCGTTCACACACAGCAGCACCCTGAATGCCAGTTCATCTGCACGGTAATGCACTGTCTGACGCCGCTCTGTGTTGACCAACATCCGGTAGACCTCGAAATACTTGCAGCGGGTCAGCAGTTCAGAGGCTACACCCTGCCGATATTTCAGGACCCGGAGCGGCTGCTTCGGCTCTGCGCTGCTGTGGAGATTGGCCACATCCAATGCTTTGTCAATGTGCAGTTCCCGCTTCTTTCCGTCTTTTCCCACACGGTCATAGTCATACAGCCGATAGGTCAGGTTCGAGTTTTCCTGAATCTCTGCAACAAGCGCCCCTGCGCCAATGGCATGGATCGTTCCAGCCTGAATAAAGAACAGGTCATCCTTGTGGATCGGCACTTTCTGCAGATACTTCATCACGGTTCCGTTGTGAATCGCGCCTCGAATTTCTTCTTTGGAACAGTCCTGCTTGAGTCCGTAGACCAGTTTTGCATCCCGGCTGGCATCCAGCACATACCACATCTCGGTCTTGCCAAGCTGCCCATTTTCATGCTCCCGCGCATAAGTATCTGTTGGATGCACCTGCACCGACAAGTCTTTCTTGGCATCAATGAACTTGATGAGAATCGGCAAACTATTTTCGCCTTTATGGCGTTCCCCCAGATACTCCGGATGCAGTTTCAGGACTTCTGCCAACTCTTGTCCGGCAAACGCTCCGTCTACCACGTAGCTGGGACCGTCCGGATGCGTGGAACACTCCCATGTTTCTGCCAGAGGAGATAAGTCGATGTTCTTTTCAAATTCATCATTCAGCCGGCTACCACCCCAGAGATAATCTTTGCCAGATGGGCGAAGCAGCAGAGGCTCATTCTTGTTTTGCATAGATGCCTCCTGTGCTGCATCAATATTCCAGCTCAAACTTCTGCTTGTCGTGGACGTTGATATCCTCGCCCAATTGCACCTCGATAAGCTTCAGCTCTGTATCTGCCATGACCGTATGGCGGCATCCAGCAGACATTGTAATCACATCGCCAGCCTTGACCTTCTGCTCCATGCCATCCACGACGGTCCTGCCCTCGCCGGCAATGACCACCCACACCTCATCCCGGTACTTGTGGCTGTGGTAATTCATGCTGTGGCCCGGATTCAGCGTCACCTTGATGGTCATGGAAGCAGCTTCCACATCAATGACCTTAAAGCAGCCCCAGCTCTTCTCCGCAAACATGATCTGCTGCTCGAATTTGTCCACAAAGGGCTTGATATAGGAGCTCTGCTCCTTGTCGGAAACCAAGATGCCCTCGGGGGATGCAGAAATGATCACATCGTGCAGTCCCATAGCCAGCACCGGCACATCCATCTCATTGATGATATGCACGCCCGTACACTTGTCGTTCAGTTCTCCCTTGCCGATGATGTTCTCATCCATAGACTCGGTAAGGGTGTTCCAGGTGCCCAAGTCCTTCCACATACCGGCATAGCGTACCACCTGAATTTTGGGCTCGTGCTCCACCACTGCGTAGTCGAAAGAAATCTTTTTCAGGGTATCGTATTTATCGAACAAGTCCTGATAATCGGTGAAGTCCATCAGATCATGAGCCTTGTTCATCACATAGCCCAGCCTATAGGCGAACACGCCGCCGTTCCACAGGGCACCCTGGGCGATGTAGCTTGCCGCAACATCCGCCGTGGGCTTTTCTTTGAAGGTCTTGACACCGGCCACGTGGTCCCCGCTTTCCGGGATGATATAGCCGTATTTTTCGCTGGGATAGGTGGGCTCAATGCCCATAAGCACCAAATTGGCCTCTCCCTGATCTGCCTGGGCGGACAGCTCCTTCAGAGCTTCAAAATAGCCGTCCTCCACGTAAGGGTCTACGGGGCAAACCACCACAGACTCCTCAGGCGAAACGTGCAGCACATCCACCAGATAAGCCGTGGCCAGTGCAATGGCCGGGAACGTGTCCCGACGGCAGGGCTCCACGCTGATGCCCACATTCTCCCCCAGCTGATTGTGGATAGCGGAGACCTGGGTCTTGCTGGTGGCAATGGTCACCGTGGCATCCGTATCCACCTTTTTGATCTGCCGGTAGACCCGCTGAACCATGGACTCATAGCTGCCGTCCTCTTTTTTGAAGAACTTGATGAACTGTTTGGAACGGATGTCGTTGGATAGGGGCCAAAGACGTTTTCCGGATCCGCCGGAAAGCAAAATAATATTCATAATCTTTCCCTCAGCGTTCGGCCCGCATGGGGTTATTCAGGAAATCCTCATAGGCAAGCCGGATGCCTTCTTCCAGTTCCGTTTTGTATGTCCAGCCCAGGGCTGTGGCCTTGGAGACATCCAGCAGCTTCCGAGGCGTACCGTTTGGCTTACTGGGGTCCCACTTGATTTCGCCGGTATAGCCGACCACCCTGGCAACCAGCTCGGTCAGCTCCTTGATGGTCAGCTCCTTGCCGGTACCTGCGTTGACAGTTTCGTTGCCGGAGTAGTTGTTCATCAGAAAGACACATAGGTTTGCCAAATCGTCTACGTACAGGAATTCCCGCAGGGGGCTGCCGTCGCCCCAGCAGGTGACGCTTTCTGCGCCGCTGAGCTTGGCTTCGTGGAAGCGGCGGATTAGAGCAGGCAGCACATGGCTGTGGGTGGGATGGTAATTGTCGTTGGGCCCATAGAGATTTGTGGGCATAACGGAAATATAGTCCGTACCATACTGGCGATTCAGGAACTCGCAATACTTGAGGCCGGAAATCTTCGCCAAGGCATAGGCCTCGTTGGTCTTTTCCAGCTCACTGGTCAGCAGGCAGTTCTCCTTCATTGGCTGAGGTGCCATGCGGGGATAGATGCAGGAGGAGCCCAAAAATTCCAGCTTCTTGCAGCCGTTCTTCCAGGCGGAGTGGATGACGTTCATCTCCAGAACCATGTTGTCGTACATAAAGTCCGCCAGTGCGTTCTGGTTTGCCACAATGCCGCCCACCTTCGCAGCAGCAAGGAACACATACTCCGGCCTTTCCGCCGCAAAGAATTCCTCGACCGCATCCTGCCTTGTCAGATCCAGCTCCTTGTGAGTACGGGTGATAATATTGGTATATCCCTGGCGCTGCAGCTCCCGGACAATGGCACTGCCCACCATGCCGCGATGACCGGCAACGTAGATTTTTGCGTTCTTTTCCATCATGATCATTGCTTCCCTTCCAAATTAGAGTGCAGCCTTCATAGCCTTCTCACGCTTTGCCAGTACGCGATCGTGCTTTGCCATGATCTCAACCAGCTGCTCATAGCTGGTCTTCTGCGGGTTCCAGCCCAGAACAGTCTTTGCCTTCGTCGGATCACCCCACAGGTTGTCCACATCGGTGGGGCGGAACCACTGCGGATTCACACAAACCAGCATCTTACCGGTTTCTGCATCGTAGCCCTTCTCGTCGATGCCCTTGCCTTCCCAGCGGACGGTAATACCATTGGCCGCAAAAGCCTTCTCGGTGAAGTCTCGGACGGTATGCTGCACGCCGGTTGCAATAACGAAGTCATCCGGCTTCTCCTGCTGCATAATCAGCCACATGCACTCCACATAATCCTTGGCATAGCCCCAGTCCCGGAGGGAATCCATATTGCCCAGTTCCAGGTGGTCTTGCAGGCCCTCTGCAATGCGGCCGGCGGCCAGCGTAATTTTCCGGGTGACGAAATTCTCGCCCCGGCGCTCGGACTCGTGGTTGAACAGGATACCGTTGACAGCAAACATTCCGTAGGCGTCACGGTACTCCTTGACCATCCAGAAGCCGTACTGCTTGGCAACAGCATAAGGAGAATAGGGGTGGAAGGGTGTGGTCTCCCGCTGGGGGACCTCCTCGACCTTGCCGTACAGCTCAGAGGTGGAAGCCTGATACACCTTGCACTTCTGTGTCAGGCCGCAGACACGAACAGCCTCCAGTACACGCAGAACGCCCAGTGCGTCCACATCGCCGGAATACTCCGGCGCATCGAAGGACACCTGAACATGACTCTGTGCAGCCAGATTGTAGATTTCATCTGGCTTGATCTCGCCCACCAGACGGATCAGGCCGGAAGAATCGGACAGGTCGCCGTCGTGCAGCTTGATGGCATTCTTTTCAATCAGATGATCGATACGGGCGGTATTGGAGATAGAAGCGCGACGGACAATGCCGTGGACTTCATAGCCCTTCTCCAGAAGGAACTCAGCCAGATAGGAGCCATCCTGACCGGTGATACCAGTAATCAACGCAACTTTAGACATATATTGACCTCTAACTTTCCTGTCGTTTTATGCAGTCCTCTGCTTTGTTTTCATGATCATTTTAACGAATTGAATTCAAAAACGGAATTCACGATCTTGCTTTTCGGTCCGATTCTCTTACACGATATTGCTTTCTTTTTCAAAAGGCAGCCGCATTGCTGCAGCTGCCTGAATGATTACCACTTTTCCCGGAATTCAGAGGGTGTAATGCCTTCGACCTGCTTGAAAATTCGGCTGAAATAATGCGGTGCGCCTAATCCACACTGATACCCAATATCCTCTAGCTTCTGGTCTGTAAAGCGAAGCAGCTGCTTTGCCTTTGTGATGCGTAGATTCAGAATGTAAGTATTGATGCTTACGCCAAACTGCTCCTTGAACACACGGGTCAAATAGAACTTGCTGATGAAGAACTGCTCTGCCAGCGCATCCAGCGAGATTTTTTCCGTATAATGCGCATCCAAGTAATCTCGAATCGGGACAAGGTTCTGCTTTTTCAGAGCCACATCCAACCGTTCCGCAGGATGCCATGACTCGTTCATCAGGAGAACCAGCAGCTCATTCAGTCCGCTGTTGATCCGCATGTCCCGGATATAGTCATCTGAAGAAGCAATGCTGAAAAGTGACTGATGAAGGGTCGAAAAAGCGGTTATATCTTCTGGGTGAAACACCGGGCGACCGCCGCGCTCTACATATTTCTGATAGATGTCCTGCATGGTCACGCCGGAAAAGTGTATCCACGACAGCGACCAGAGGTCTGTATCCGTACTATGAGAATACGGCAGCTGACAGTCGATGAACACACAGTCCCCTGCTGACAGCTTGTGCCTCTTGCCCTGGTACTCCAGTTCACCGGAACCGGAATTGACGCAGAAAAACAGATAAGAGGACAGATGTGTGCGCGAGGAAGTATGGGGCTGCTCGGCCTGCAAGGAACCAATTTCCTGAAGATAGAGCAGGGCAGACTTTGCAAAGGTCGTTGGAGTGTAAAGGATGCGGTCAGAGGACACAATTGGGGAGGTGTCCTGGGAATCATGTAAAAACAAATCGTTCATGGTGCGCACCTCCTACAATAATTTTCTTCGTCCGCACCTGTGCCAGTTCGTCACTGAATGCGGAAATCGTCATTTGTTTATCCATAGTTTTATCATATCACACTTGGCGGTATCTGGCACTTTTTTCTGTGCGGTATTGCCCTAATTTCTACTGTTCCTAAGTTATTGTCTGCAAGAATAAGCGGATAAATCAATGTAATGGCCACAACCCCCATTAACATCAACATAGCCACCCTATGTAGCATATGTTCTAGGCCCCGCATAAAGGCTCTGAACCTTTTGATAACCTTTTCTTGCATATGGCTCGTACATTTCAGTAGATATGCAACAGAAAATCCGCCTTCAATCAATATAAAATAACAAATCCCATTTGAACTTTGAACGATTGAATAGTACTCATGTCCATAATTTGTAAGAATAACACGCACTTTTATAATTCTCCAACTCCGTAACCCTTCCTCTCTCTAAAAAACCAACGGCCCAGACTCAATCTCAAGAGTCTGAGCCGTTGGTCTTGCTCATATTTTTTTATTATTTCTTCTCTTCGCTTATGGCCGTTGTCTGTCCATCGGCTACTCCCTCCGTGCTCTCCGGCATAAACAAAATCTTCACCGTAGCAAACATGATCTTCAGATCCTCTACAACGCCCATGGAAGAAATGTACTGCAAATCCATCTGGAGCTTATTGTAGGGAGTCGTATTGTATTTGCCGTAGACCTGAGCCAGACCGGTAAGGCCGGCTTTTGCCTGCAGGCGGAGCGCAAACTCCGGCATCTCCATTTCGTATTTTTCAGCAATCTCCGGACGCTCCGGCCGGGGACCGACAATGGACATATCTCCTGCCAGGATACAGAACAGCTGCGGGATTTCATCAATCCGGACAGCACGGATAATCTTGCCCACAGGCGTAATGCGATCGTCATGCTCCTGGGCCAGCCGGGCCACGCCATCCTTCTCGGCATCCACACGCATTGAACGGAATTTATAAATATAGAATTCCTTACCGTCCTTTGTCAGACGCAGCTGCTTATACAGGACCGGTCCGCCGTCATAAATCTTGATGGCCAGAGCCGTAACCAGCATGAACGGGCTGAAGACCACCAGGGCTGCCAAGCTCAGAACGATATCTGTCAAGCGCTTCAGGGCCAGATACCAGATGGCAGGGCTGCTGCGGTGGCAGACCAGCACAGGCAGATTATCCAGCTGCACCGGTCGGGCACCCTTGACCAAAAGGTCACCAATGCTGGGTCGGACATAGGCCTCCACATTCCGGTCAACACAATATTTCAAGAGGTCATTCCGTTTGCTGGAGGGAACGCCGCAAAGCATCACCGCCCGGGCATCCCAGCGGAAAATCTGCCGGCAAATTTCGTCAACACCCACTTCCGCGCAAATGCTGTCCAGCAGGTAGAAAACACCGGGCAGACGGCGCAGAATATCCTCGCCCTCTTTTTTCGCCTCCGGATTGTCATAAATCAGCAGCATCGCCCTGGGAACCAGGAGCTTCGCCGTTGCCTTCTTCACACAGAAGCAGAGCAATCCCGATACAGCCACACAGCCGACCACCAGGGCCAGCATGGGCAGCACATTGGGCACTGCGCGAATCAGCAAGGCCGTGATCACATACATAATGCCGCAGCTGATGACCGTTGCCACTGTATTGGAATACATCATCTCCCCCGCTGTCTGAAACACAAGGTCAAACCCGTTGTACAGGTGAGCAAACATATAGAACAGCAGTGCAAACAGGAACACGACAATGATGTCGCCCTTGATGAAAAACGGGTAGATATACATCTGCGTCCGATAGTAGAGAAACCAGACAAGCGCAAACAGCAGGCTGTTTGCCACTGTCAGCAAAAGCCCAAGCAGCGTCCGCATTGCCCCCCGTTTTTGCTGAGAATTGAACATAGGAACAAACCACACTTTCTTATATCTCTAGACACCCTCTTATATATCGGGTGAATTTTACATCATCATGCGATAAATTTCAAGAATATGAAACAAATCATGTACACCTTTTCTGAGAAATAGCAATCTCCACAAAAATTAGCCTGCAATTTTTTATTTTCTTTCGCATAAATCAATCAGCACCCCGTATATTTTCCTTTTCCCGGGCACGGCAGGCATAGGCATAGGCATTCTCAAAATCCTTCAGCTCCCGGCAGCACAGCTCCAGCAGGTCGTAGCGAGGCTCACCCAGCTGCTCGGCCTGCTCCAAGGCGGTACGAGCTGCGGCATAATTTTTCTTTTGCAGGCAGGCTCTGCCCTTCAAGATCAGTGCCTCCGCCCCCGCCTGCTCCGCAGCCGCCAGCAGCGCCAGGGCCCTGTCCGTGTCCCCGGCGTCCAGTGCCAGGCGAGCGCGCAGAAGGAGCTCGCCATCCAGTGAAGGCAGCTGCTTCTGCCGGGTTTTTTGCCCCAGAAGCTGGGCCAGGAGTGCCTGCCGTGTGCGAAGCTCCGGGACAATATAGGGGCTCTCGAAGCGCCGGGCCTGACCCAGGAGCTTCCGTGCCACCGGCCGCCGTCCCTCCCGGGCAGCCTCCTCCGCCAAGTTCAGGCAGCACAGGCAGCCCAGCAGCCCCCGCTCCCAGTCCAGCGTTGGATCCGGGCCTGCATAGTCCTCCAGGAACGCCAGCGCTGCGCGATATCTTTTTTCAGAAAAGGCCTGCCGTGCCTTCAGCATAAGCTGCTGGTTATCCGTAAGGACCGTCTCACCGAGAAAATAGCTGACGGGCTTGCCCAGGGCATCCGCCAAATATTGCAGCGTTGCCATGGAAGGCCGCGCCGTGCCGTTTTCAATCTGTGAAAGCATATTGCGGGTAATTCGCTCCCCGCACAGCTCCCGCTGGGTCAGCCCGGCTTCCAGCCGCGCCTGCCGCAGCAGCTCCCCCATCTCCACCGGCCACACCTCCCCTATTTTTATCATTATACCAAACTCTTTTGCAAAAATCCACCAAAATAATTTCAAAACTTTCACGGTTTTCTCGTCCCTGGTGGTGCTATTTTTGCCAGAGCTTCAAAATCGGATTCCTTTTTTCACGTTTCCTCAAAAAAGATTGTGTTTTGTATAAGGAAATGGTATAATGGGACAAATTTCTAGGTTTTGAACAAAACAAATCCTGTTGATTTCTTCAGAATCGGAGGCAGATATGAAAATCATTATTGCGGGCGACGGAAAAGTCGGCGCCACTCTGACCCGTCAGCTCACCAGCGAGGGCTACGACGTGACCATTATCGACTCCAAGGCCTCCCCCCTGGAATCCAGTGTGGAGCGGTACGACGTGATCTCCGTTCAGGGCAACTGCGCATCCATGGATGTGCTGCGGCAGGCCGGTGTGAAGGACGCCGATCTGCTCATCGCCGCCACCGGTGCAGACGAAGTTAACCTGCTCTGCTGCACCACGGCCCACACCATGAACCAGAAGCTCCACACCATCGCCCGGGTGCGGAATCCGGAATACACCGAGCAGATTTTCAAAATGCGGGAGACCTTCGGTCTGTCCATGCTCATCAATCCCGAGAACCAGGCCGCCGCGGAGATCGACCGGCTGCTGAAATACCCCGGCTTTCTCCGGCGGGATACCTTCGCCAAGGGCCGCACGGAAATCGTAGAGCTGCGGGTGGACCCCAACAGCAAGCTGTGCAACGTCCGCCTGGTGGAGCTGCGGAGCATCATCCGGTGCAAGGTTCTGGTGTGCGCCGTGCTGCGGGGCGGTCAGGCTATTACCCCCGGCGGCGACTTTGTGCTGCGGGAGGGGGACCGGCTGTTCATCACCGCCCTTTCCGAAAACCTGACGACCCTGCTGAAGAACCTGGGCATCCTCACCCGGCAGGTCCGGCGAGTTATGCTCTGCGGCGGCGGCCGGGTCAGCTACTATCTGGCCACCAAGCTGCTGAAGGCCGGCATTGGCTGCGTCATTGTGGACAACAGCGCCGCCCGGTGCAGCGAGCTGTGCACCCTGCTGCCGGGGGCAGAGATCATCCACGGGGACGCCTCCGACCAGGACCTTCTGGAAAGCGAGGGCCTCGCCCAGTGCGATGCACTGGTGACGCTGACGGGCTTAGACGAGCTGAATATGATCGTCTCCCTGTATGGCATCTCCCAGGGTGTTCCCCAGGTCATCACCAAGCTGGGCCACGCGGACAAGGGCGGCATTGTGTCCTCCCTGGCTCTGGGCAGCGTGGTCTGCCCCAAGGAGCTGTGCTGCAGCAACATCGTCCGGTACGTCCGGGCCATGCAGAACCAGACCGGCGCGGCCATCTCCGTCCATACCATTGCCGACGGGCAGATCGAGGCCATGGAGTTTCTGGCCGATGAGAGCACACGGTTCTGCGGCGTTCCTCTGAAGGACATCAAGATGAAGTCCAGCGTCCGCGTGGTCAGCATCAGCCACGGTGCCGCCACGGAAATCGCCAACGGCGATTCCGTCTATCAGCAGGGCGACACCATCATCGTGGTCACCAACAGCGGCGTGGTCCTGCGGCAGCTGAACGACATCTTCGCGTGAGGCATCGGCTATGAACTACAAAATGACGGGGCGTTTCATCGCCCAGATCCTGCTGCTGGAAGCACTCTTTATGATTCCCGCCATGTTCATCAGCCTGTACTGTGGCGAGAACACCTCTGTGAAGGCGTTTCTGGTCACTATGGTGCTGCTGCTGGTCGTTTCCTGCCTGCTGCGGTTTTTGTGCAGGGGCGCAAAGAGCAACTTCTACGCAACGGACGGCATGGTCTGCGTGGCCCTGAGCTGGATCGTCCTTTCCCTGGCCGGAAGCCTGCCCTTCGTGCTCTCCGGTGCGATCCCCAAATTCATCGATGCGCTTTTTGAAATCGTCTCCGGCTTTACCACCACCGGCGCTTCCATTCTTCCGGAGGTGGAAAGTCTGCCCAAGGGCATCATGTACTGGCACAGCTTCAGCCACTGGGTGGGCGGCATGGGCGTTCTGGTGTTCCTGCTGGCCATTGTCCCCAGCACGGACAGAGGCAAGGGCTTCACTATGCACCTGCTGCGAGCCGAAAGCCCCGGCCCCAGCGTGGGCAAGCTGGTTCCCAAGATGCGGCAGACCGCTGCCATTCTCTACATTCTCTATATCGGCCTGACCATTGCGGACGTTATATTCCTGGTGCTGGGCAAGATGGATGTCTTCGAAGCGGTGTGCAACGCCTTTGGCACCGCAGGAACCGGCGGCTTCGGCGTGCGCAACGATTCCTTCGCCAGCTATAGCCCCTATCTGCAAAATGTGACGACCATATTCATGTTCCTGTTCGGCGTCAATTTCACCTGCTACTATTTTCTGCTGATCAGGCAGTTTGGAGCCGTATTCCGGGACGAGGAGCTGCGGGCCTACTTCGGCATCGTCCTGGGCAGCACCCTGCTCATCGCCTGGAACATCCGGGGGCAGTACGTCACCTTGGAGGAGACCTTCCGCCACGCAGCCTTCCAGGTTTCCAGTATCACCACCACAACCGGCTTTGCCACGACGGACTTTGACCAGTGGCCCAGTTTTTCGAAAACCATTCTGCTGTGCCTCATGGTCATCGGCGCCAGCGCCGGCTCCACCGGCGGCGGCATGAAGGTCTCCCGGCTGATTTTGCTCTTTAAGAGCCTGCGCAGAAGCTTTTTGCAAATGCTCCACCCCCGCCGGGTTCAGATGATCCGCAACAACGGTCAGGTGGTGGATGACAAGATTGTAGAAACCACCAACGCCTACCTGATCGCCTATGTGTTCATCCTGTTCGTGAGCTTTTTGCTGCTATCCCCGGACGGATTCTCCACAGGCACCAATTTCTCCGCCGTGCTGTGCTGCTTCAACAACATCGGCCCCGGTCTGGAAGCCGTTGGCCCCACCTGCAATTTCAGCGGGTTCAGCATTCTGAGCAAGCTGGTGCTCATCTTCGATATGCTGCTGGGCAGGCTGGAAATTTTCCCCATCCTCTGCCTCTTCTCCCGCCATACCTGGCACCGCACCGTTCGATAATTGAAAAAATCGAAAACGCCCGCCATTGCACTTCATTTGATGCAACGGCGGGTGCCTTATTTACCGCAGGGGATACTGGGAGAAGGGCTTCCAGTTGATTGTTTTTTCAGGATAGGACGCGATGATTTCCTGGGCCTGCTGCCGGGTGATGACCTGGTAGTCGGCCCGCTCTGCATTGGGGTCAAAGCTCGGATCTCTGCGGACCCAATAGCCTTCTTCATTCACAAAAAGCTTTTCAATACTGACGAAGCGGTCCCCCTCCATGCGGTAGAATTCATAGTGGTCCCCACTGCGGCAGCACAGCACGCCGCCTTCGCAGAGGGAATCGAAGACGAAACTGTCGCCGCTGATACGGTTTCGGAGGCAATAGACGGTGGGCTTTGCCTCGCTGACCGTCCCCTCCCAATCCTGCACCAGGGGCGTTTTGACAATCAGCACCTTGCTGCCATCCCCGCGCAGGTCTTCCAGTGCATAGACAAATTGGTCTGAATTTTCGTATTTATCCAGCATTCTGGCGATAAACCAGGCGTTGTCATCCTGATAGGGATAGGTTTTCATCGGTTCTCCAAAGCGTTTCATGGACTGAACACCGATATCCATAACAGAATAGGAATCCACAATGGCATAGGCCTGTTCCTTAGAGATGGACTGCCTGTTTTGAGGCTCCAGAACACGCTGCCCCTCCAGGCGGCCCAGCTCCCGATCCAAATGCCAGCCATTCTGATCCTGAATCACGGCCCGGTCAAATTCCAGGGTTTGCTCGCCGGGGGTGAAAAACCAATAGGCCTCCTGACCGAAAAAGCCTTTGATCATAACCGTTCCATCCTGGCAGAAATAGAGACTGCCCACAACCCCCGGGGCATCCTGCGTATCAAAATACACGGTGCACTGTCCGTCCCGGATGGTCAGGATACGCAGATACCGATAGTCGATCAGCTCCTCCACCCCGTCCCCGTTCAGATCCCGTAGGGAATAGAGCATGGCGTCCCGATCATAGGGTGAGCGGGCGTTCCCGAGGCGCTGGGCGACATAATCCCCATAGCCGCCGGAATAGAGGGCCTGCCGGGCCTCTTCCCGCTGGGCCCGGTAGTCCGCTTCCGCCTGGGCAAAGAACTTCGTCACCTCTGCCGGAACCGGCTGCTGGGGGGCAATGGAATAGTCGAAGCACTCTGCGATCTTTTCCAGCTCCTCCGGCTCCATTTCCCGCCGGGTATTTCCCGCCAGGCAGTTGGAAGCCATGTAGATATGGATAGATGCCGCTTCCCGGTCTGCAAAAATATGGGCATGCTCCCCGTCCAGCACCAGCAGGAGCGTCTGTCCGTCCCGGGTAACGTAGTTCCACTCCCGCAGCTGCTCCGAAAGGCCCACCGAGGCCGTATAAGGATACAGGCAGTCCTTGCGCACATAAGTCAGCTCTGCAAGCAGCGTTTGGGGCCAGAGGTCCACGGTCAGCTCCATAGGCATGGAGAAGCTCCCATCGTCAAAGAAATAGCCGTGCAGATACCGGCAATTCCCTGCCGCATCTGCCTGCATAACCCCCGCGAGGTGCAGCGACTGCAGCAGCACGCCTGCCTCGTAGTCATAGGTGCAGCCATATTCCTTTTCCAGCAGGTGCAGACCGTACTTCTGGGCAATGTCCTTCAGGGCCTGAACCGCCTCCGGTGTGCCGCAGTAATAGATATCCCGGAAATTCTCGGGAATGAATGCAGCGTTCCGGTCTGCCTGGGCACCCTTGGCATCGCTTTGCTCCAGGAATGCCTGCCATTCGGCAAACGCCTTCCGGTTGGCTGTTCCCTGGAGGCTCACAATGCTGTGAGGTGCAGCCTGGGGCTCTGTGGGGATAGTCAATGGACAGGTGCCGGGTGATTTTCCCCAGAAATGCCCCAAGCAGGCTGGGCCGGGCAGGCGGGATCCGGTTCCAGGCGGCAAGGTAAGTATCGCTGACGCACTCCCGGGCGTCCTCCTGATCCGACAGAACATTGTAAGCTACGGAATAACAGTACGGGCCATATTTTCTGTCCGTCTGAACGATTGCCTGCTCATCCCGGTGGAAATAGAGCTCCACAATTTCCTGATCTTCCATATGCGTGCCTCCTTTCCTTGTGTTTCACCTATATAGGCGCAGAAACAAGAAAAATATTACAGCTTCCTTCCAAAAAACTCCAATTTATTGGACCATACTCGTTGTATAATTCCAGCAAGGAACACAAGGAGGGGTTATTCATGAAAATTCACATCTGGAAGAAGCTTTACAAGGAGGACCCTGCCCTTTCGGCAGAATACCGGCCCCTTCGGCGCAGGCTGGCCCAGGCAGGCTTGAGCGAAAAAGCGCTGCGGAAAATGACGCCCCAGCAGCGGGTGCAAACCCTGGAAAAGGCCAATCTGGACCCATACGACTTCATCTTTCTGGCCTGCTGAAAAGCACCGCAGGAGCAAAACATCTGTTTTCGAAATTATACCACACAATCTGCACCACCGCTTTTGACAGAATCACCATTTTCCCGCCTCGATCTTTATGGAAAATAGCAGTTGACAAACGGGTATACCCCGTCTATAATAAGCTTGTGCTTAGAAAAATACACGATGTTTAGGAGGCTGCTCCATGACCCAGCGGGAACGACAGGTGCTTCAGCTGATTGAAGCCGATCCCCTTATTTCACAACAGGACATTGCCGCAAAGCTGGGCATTACCCGCTCCAGCGTGGCAGTACACATTGCCAATCTGACCAAGAAGGGCTGCATCGCCGGTCGGGGGTACGTCCTCCATGCGGGCACCTATGCGGTGGTCGTCGGCGGTGTCCACCGGGATATCGGCGGGCCCAGCATTGCCCCCCTGGGAGCCTCCCAGTCCATCCCCGGCAGAGTAAGCGTGAGTCTCGGCGGCGTAGGGCGAAACATTGCCCACAACCTGAGCCTCATGGGCACCGATGTGAGAATGCTCACCGCCTACGGAGACGATCTCCACGGTGAACGGGTCGCCGCCTCCTGCTCTGAGCTGGGCATTGATCTGAGCCATGCCCTGCGTATCCCCGGAGGCGTCACCTCTACCTATCTGTATCTGGCGGACAATCATGGGGAAATGGCCCTGGCCGTCTCCGATATGGAGATCTGCAAAAAGATCACCCCCGCCTATCTGTCCGCCCAGCTGCCTTTGCTGCAAAACGCACAGGTTGTTGTGTCCGACACCAATATTCCCGAGGAATCTCTCCGATTCCTGGCGGAGAACTGCACAGCGCCGCTGTTTATCGACCCTGTCTCCACCGTAAAGGCGGAGAAGATCCGGCCCATTCTCTCCAAGATCCACACCTTGAAGCCCAATCGTCTGGAAGCCGAGCTTCTCTCCGGCGTTCCCATTCACAGCGCGGCAGATGTGGAAAAGGCTGCGGATGTGCTGCTGGAAAAGGGCGTCCACCGGGTCTTCATTTCCATGGGCTCGGAAGGCGTGTATGCCGCCATGGGCGAGGAGCGGGTGCAGCTCCCCAATATTCCCGGCAATGTGGTAAATACCACCGGCTGCGGCGATGCCTTCATGGCCGCCCTGGTGTGGGCCTACCTGGAAGGCATGCCCCTGCGGGATACCGCTCTGGCGGGTCTCGCCGCCGGTTCCATCGCCATGGAATCCTCTGAAACCATCAATTCTGCCATGTCCGCCGCCGGTCTTCGCAGCCGGATGCAGCGGTAACAAGGCTTTTTCAAAAAAGAAAGGAATGTACAGCTATGAACATGAACAAGTATCTGGACGTCAATCCCGAAGTCGCTGAGGCTCTGGCCAACGGCAAGCCCGTTGTTGCCCTGGAATCCACCATCATCTCCCACGGTATGCCCTACCCCCAGAACGTGGAAACCGCTCTGAACGTTGAGAAGATCATCCGCGAGAACGGTGCTGTGCCTGCTACCATCGCCATCATCGGCGGTCGCCTGAAGGCCGGTCTGACCGCTGAGGAGATCGAGTACTTCGGCAAGAAGGGCCGCGCCATTCACAAGGCTTCCCGCCGGGACCTGGCCGTGCTGTGCGCCCGGGGTGAGGACGGCGCTACCACCGTTACCACCACCATGATCATTGCCCACATGGCCGGCATCCGCTTCTTCGCCACCGGCGGCATTGGCGGCGTGCATCGCGGTGCCGAGACCACCATGGACATCTCCGCCGACCTGGAAGAGCTGGGCCGCACCCCCGTCATGGTCTGCTGCGCCGGTGCGAAGTCCATCCTGGACCTGGGCCTGACCCTGGAGTACCTGGAGACCAAGGGCGTGCCCGTCATTGGCTATGGCACCGATGAGCTGCCCGCCTTCTACACCCGTCAGTCCGGCTTCGGCGTGGACTACCGCATCGATACCCCCGAGGACCTGGCAGCTGCCTTCAAGGCACAGAACGATCTGCAGCTGGGCGGCTTCCTGGTGACCAACCCCATCCCCGAAGAATACGCCATGGACAAAGCCGTCATCGACGCAGCCATCGACCAGGCCATCAAGGAGTCCAAGGAGCAGGGCATCAAGGGCAAGGAGACCACTCCCTTCCTGCTGGCCCGTGTTGCTGAGCTTACCGGCGGTGACAGCCTGGCTTCCAACATCCAGCTGGTTTACAACAACGCAGCCCTGACCGCCAAGACCGCTGCAGCATACTGCAAGCTGTAAGAAAACAGTTTCTTCTTCCGCACGGAGCGAAAATCATTCTGCTCTGTGCGGACTTTTTTTGTTTTCATCAAATAACATACGTTTTCGATTAAAAAGTATGATTTACTTATGCGTCGTCTCCCTGTATAATAGGGGCAAAGGCAAGCAAGAATTGATTCTATTTTTTATTTCTCAAGAGGAGGTCAGGCATATGTGGTCCTATACGCTGCAGCTTATTTACTGCGCCGCCACCGCTTTGCTTGGGCTCTACTGTCTGCTGCGCCTGCTGGTACTCAAAGCCCGGGAGATTCTGTCTGCGCGGCGAAAGCGCAGCTTTTTGCTTCGGCTCCAGGCGCTGCTTGACCAGCACTCCCAGCTTTCCCAGGCAGAGCTGGGCTACCAGGTGGCATGGCTCTGCCGCAGGCTTGGCCGGGTCAGCTGGCTGCAAGCCTTCCACGAGGCCATGGGGCAGCTGCCGGAGCAATCGGAATCCGGCCAGCTGGCAGCCCAGATTCTTGCACTGCTGGAGAAGAGCTACCGCCATGCCTCTTTCCATGCCAGAACCTGCTACGCCAGTCTGCTCGCCCAATACCGGGTCCTTTCCTTTTACCCCTGTGACAGGCTGATTGCCTTCCTCTTCCGGCTTCTGACAGACCAGCGGGACCTGTGCAGCGCAGAATATGCTCTGGATGCGCTGTACGCCGCTGGCGATCCGGAGCTCATTCTTCGCGCACTTGCCCTTCTGGACAGGCCGGAGGGCCCAGCCATCCACCGGAAGGTTCTTGTAGAGGGCCTGCTTCGTTTTCAACCCAGAGAAGCTCTGATTCGGCGGCTGTGGTACAATTTCCGCTGTTCCGATGCCATGCGCTGCGCACTGGTGGATTTCGTACGGTTCGCCTCTCCCTGCTGGTGCCCGGAAGTGCTGGAGCTGCTGGAAACCACCAATGACCTGGATGTCAGGATTGCCTGCCTACGCTATTTTGGGAAATACCCAAGCACGGACATTCTTCCGCTGCTGCGGCGGTTTGCACAGCCGGAAAATCCATGGGAGCTCCAGGCAGTTACCATGTATGTGCTGGGTGCTTACCCCGCCGCCAATGCCTTCGGTCTTTTGAAAACCGGGCTGCACAGCCCCTATTGGCATGTTCGCCGCAATGCCGCCACCAGTCTGGTCCGCACTGTCGGAGACAGCGCCCTGCGCTCTGAGCTGGAGCAGGAGGAGGACCCTTACGCCGGGCAGATTCTCCGTTACTGCCTGGAGCGTGACAAACAAACCGGTAAGGAGGTGCAGGAAGCATGAATATCCTCAAAAACATCCTTCTCGGGCTTCTTCTGCTCTTTACTGTTTTTTTCATCTGCCGCTGCCTGATGGCCCTGGGAGCCGTCATCTTCGATTCTCATATTCGCTTCCGTGCGCAGCAGCGGGAGGCCTTTCTCCGCCCCCAGCGGGACCGCCGCTATATGCCCCTGTCTGTGCTGGTCATGGCAGGAACAGAGCCTCAGGCTCTGCTTGCCACCCTGGACAGTCTCCAAAAACAAGTCTATCCTCTGTATGAAATCATCGTTCTGGAGGACTGCATGAAGGATTCGGACGTACAGGCCTTGACTGAGCAGCTGGAACTGCTGCCCCTGCCGCAGCCGGTGCGGCGGCAGCTCAAATGCACGCCGGAAACCGCGATTTACGAAAGCGGGAAGCTTCCGCTTCGTCTGGTTCGCAGGCCGAAAACCTGCCTGGGGGACGCCTGGAATTTGGGCATTAACATCGCCCGATATCCCTATTTTGCCTGCATCCGGGCTGGAATGCAGCTGGATGCATACGGCCTGGACACGCTCATGGGACCATTTTTCCAGCACCGCGACACGATGGACACAGGGGGGAGCATCCAGAAAGCATCCAGCGCACGCCCCTCTTCCCTGACCACTCTGGAAAATCTGGAATATGACCGCAGCATTCCTGCCATGCAGGTACTCCTGCACAGCAAGACCCTTCTGCTCTTCGGCGGTCCCTCGGCATACCGGAAGGACACCGTCATCGAAGTCGGCGGCTTCCCAGCCAGAGACGATGGCCTGGACCCTGGTCTCACCCTGACCCTGCAGCGCCACTGCCGCAAAAAGGGGCAGAGCTGCCGCATTGTGTACGTTCCGGAGGCAAAGGGGGTTCTGCCCCCCAGCGACACTTTCCCGCAGGTGCTCACCCGCCGCCGCAGCTGGCAGGAAGGCATGAAGCTTGCCATGAAGGACAATGCCGAGCTGCTGTGCCTGTACCGGTTTGGCGGAGGGACACTTCAATATCTTCTATTTCTGGTATTTTCCCTCTGGACACCGCTTCTATCAATGGTTGGAGCCCTGATTGTGCTTATCTGTCTGTTCCTGGGGCTGCTGGACAATGGACTTCTACTGCAAATTGTGATACTAAGTTTTCTATTCAAGCTTCTTTTGTCCCTGTCCGTTTTCCGAAGCCGCACGGAAAAGGTTTCCCTCTCTCCAAGATTTCTCCCTCGCGTTCTTCTGCTCTGGCTGCAGGGAAACACCCTGTACCGGCTCCGAATCACCATAGCCCGCATTCGGGGGCTATTCGCCTAAAAAAATCAGCCGCCGAGAAACCTCGACGGCTGAATCTTTGAAATTAGTCAGTGACGTAGGGCAGCAGAGCGATCTGACGGGCGCGCTTGATAGCGGTGGTCAGGTCACGCTGATGGGCTGCGCAGGTACCGGTGGTACGGCGGGGCAGGATCTTGCCGCGCTCGGACAGGTAACGGCGGAGCTTTGCAGTGTCCTTGTAGTCAATGCTGGTCACCTTATCCACGCAGAAAGCACAGACCTTTCTACGCTTGCGGGGACGCATACGCTGTTCGTTAGCCATGGAAATAACCTCCTTCATAAGTCTAGTAGAAAAGCTTCTTAGAAGGGCAGCTGGGCGTCGTCATCCTCCAGCATCGCGAAATCGGATGCGGGGGCACTGGCGGGCGCGCTGTAGCCGCTGCCATAATTGCCGGAAGAGGCGGGTGCGGAATAACCGCCGCCATAGTTGCCGGAGGGGGCAGCGCTGTAGCTGTTGCTATAGCTTCCGGAATTGGAAGCATCATCCCGCTTGCTGGAGCCGAAGTAGACATTGTCTGCTACGATTTCCGCTGTGCGGCGCTTGTTGCCATCCTTATCGGTCCAGCTGCGGATCTGCAGCCGACCGGACACCACCGCCATGCTTCCCTTGGTGAAGTACTTGGAGACAAACTCTCCGGTGCTCCGCCAGGCGACGCAGTCGATGAAGTCAGTTTCCCGTTCGCCACTTTCTTTGTTGGAAAAATCGCGGTCCACAGCCACAGTGAAGCTGGTGACGGCGATGCCGCTGCCGGTGCGGCGAAGCTCGGGATCACGGGTCAGGCGACCCATGACGACAATGTGGTTGAGCATAGAATTACTCCTCCACAGCGGTGGTCAGGCAGCGCAGGACGCCGTCGGTGATCTTCATCACACGCTCCAGCTCTGCGGGGAACTCGGGCTTTGCTTCCATGTTCATCAGAACGTAGTAGCCTTCTGCCAGATCGTTGATGGGATACGCCAGACGACGCTTGCCCCACTCATCAATGCTGGACAGAGTACCCTCCGCCTCCACCATTGCCTTGAACTTTTCTACCAGAGCCGCGATGCCCTCCTCGCCCTGAGCGGGATCGATGATGTAGAGCACCTCGTACTTGCCGGTGATCTTAGCCATGTTGATTGCACCTCCTTTTGGACTTTTGGCCCCCGACGCCGTCGGGAGCAAGGATCGTCTGCTTTCTTTGCAGACCGGTTTATTTTACAGGAAATTCCGCAAATTGTCAAGTATTTTTTCAAAAAAGATTTGACCCTCAGTCCCGCTATCTTCTCGGACTGAGGGTCAAATCTGTTCACTGTCAATTTGCAGTTTCACTTGTAACCTCCCTTTCTGTTGAGTGGTTCTTCTTACTTCATTGGAATCACTCCTTGTGTCTATATAATAGCAGGGCTTCTCCCATTTTGCAAGACCGCAAAAGTGCCAAGAAATGCACTGCAAATTCGTAGGGTTTCACCCATAGATTTTGGCAACACTGTGCTGTATAATGAAAATGTTGGGGCAAATGAGCCCTTATTTTTTTCAAAAAAAACGTCCGTTCCCCTTGCTTTTTTCCATGTATTATGTTAATCTATGAGACGACACCAACACAAAGAGAGGATTCGCTTTTTATGAATAAACCTGAATTTATCGCCGCCGTCTCCGACAAGGCAGGCCTGTCCCGGAAGGATACGGAGCGGGTCATCAATGCCGCTCTGGACACCATTACCGTTGCCCTCACCAAGGGTGAAAAGGTCGCATTCTCCGGCTTTGGAATTTTTGAGTCCAAGCTGCGCAAGGCCCGCATGGGCCGGGATCCCCACACCAAGGAGCCCATGCAGATCCCCGAGACCCACGTTCCCACCTTCAAGCCCAGCAAGGTTCTGAAGGATACCATTGCCAAGTAACGCCCATGAGACTGGACAAGTATTTGAAGGTCTCCCGGCTGATCAAGCGCCGGACCGTGGCCAATGAGGCCTGCGACAATGGCCGCATCAGCGTCAACGGCCGGGTCGTCAAAGCCAGCTACGATGTAAAGGTCGGCGACCGGCTGGAGATTGCCCTGGGCAACCGTACATTGGCAGTTGAGGTTTTGCAGGTAGCCGAAACCGTCAAAAAGGATGATGCCTGCGCCATGTACAAAGAGGTCTAAAAAATCCCGGAGAAGCTGTTTTCTCCGGGATTTTCTATATTTAAGAGCTAGATTACTTCATGGAGTAGGACAGGACCTCGTCCGTTTTGGTATTGAGAACGATGGTGGCCGTGCCGACTTTTTCCATTACGCCGTCCTCTGCCACGGCCTTTGCCTTGGATTTAGACATGCCGCGGATGGTCTCCAGGTCCTTGTCGTACCCGGAAAGAACCTCCTCGTCGACGGTATAGACAGCCACGGTATAGGTGACCTCATCGGTCAGGAACTTCTTGTAGGCGCTTTCAATGGTGGTAACGGTACTGTCCGGGTCAATGTCCGTATCTTCCTGTGCAAGGACCTGGGTCATGTGGGTATTCTCCCGGTAGCGCTCCTCCGTGGTGTAGCTGGCAGAGAGAGAGGTGTTTGTATAATAGTAACCCAGATAGCCAAAGACACAGCCGACGCCGAACACGAACAGCAGCGCCAGGGTCAAAACCTGTTTTTTGCTGAATTTCAGTGCATCCTTGGCGTGGCCCACGCTATAGGTCAGCCCCAGGCGGTTGGTGATGGGCAGCATGATGCCCAAGAACAAGGTCAGCAGCACGGACTCAATGGGGAACATCAGGATGTTCTTGATCATGCTGGGAACGGCCATGGCGAAGGTATACTGCTTTCCGCCCATATAAATGGCGTAATACCACATCATGATGGGGGTCTGCAGCAGCACATTGATGACCAGGCTGATGGTGAAGCGGCTGAGCATCACCCGGGTGGTGGTGACCTTGGCGCGGTACAGGAACAGGGCGAAGACCACGCTTCCACCGATTTCTGTCAGGATAAAGGGCAAAAAGTAAATACCGTCGGGTCGGATGAGGTAGCCCAGCACGTCCGTAACGGCGGCGCACAGCATTGCAAACACCGGGCCGAAGACCATGGCGCCCAGGGCATTGACAATATAGGCTGTATTGATGCGCAGCTCCGGGGTAATGGGGATGGAGATCTGCTTCATAACCAGCCGCAGGGCGATCATCAGGGCGGCAAACACCAGCATATGGGTGTCCTTCAGCTCTGCAGCGGCGTCATGCCAATAGGCCTTGGAAAAGGGATGGGGATACAGCGCAGTGGATTTTTGATTGTTGGACATAAAAATAGCCTCCTTTTTGTAGGAGCGGCCGGGATACAGCCCAACGGTTCGGCAAAGAAAAAGCCCCAACGGACACAATGCCGCCGGGGAGTTGAAAACCATATTTGCCGAGTTACCCGTGAGGAAGAGAGGGCTTTCGCCCTTCGCCGCTCAACCGAGTATCGTTGCTACATAAAGGAGGATTCCCTCACTTTTATGGCGCAGCGGGTGCGAAAATCCCATCGCGGGCTTGGATGCCCTTCGTCCATCACACAACTCCCCATCTTGACAGCACTTCACGCGGGATTCTCTACTCTGTTCGCCACTCACTATACACCATATCGCTACAAAAGTAAAGATATATTTTTATAATCTGTAAAAAAATGGAAGTGTCTCCGTTTCCCTATCTTTCCGCTTTCCGGCAGGTTAGAATGGTTCTATCTTGTACCGGGGGAGGAAGGGCAATGCAGTGCCAGAAGCTGAAAACCTATATGGAGACCGGGAGGGTGATTTTTCTAAGCGTCAAGTCTATCCGGCCCAATCCGTCCCAGCCCAGGCGGATCTTTTCCCAGGATGCCCTGTCTGAGCTGGCCGATTCCATACGGCAGCACGGAGTCCTGCAGCCGCTGAGCGTGCGGCGCGTCCAGGGAGGCTATGAGCTCATCGCCGGAGAGCGCCGCCTGCGGGCCGCCCAGCTGGCAGGGCTGGGCGAGGTTCCCTGCCTTGTCATGCAGATGGATGACAAAGAATCCGGCCTTGCCGCCATGATTGAAAATTTACAGCGGCAGGATCTGGACTTTGTAGAGGAGGCCCAGGGCATTGCCGCACTGATGCGGGCCCAGAATCTGAGTCAGGAGCAGACGGCACGGCTGCTGGGCAAAAGCCAGAGCGCCGTGGCCAACAAGCTGCGGCTGCTGCGCCATGGGGAGACAGTGCTCTCTGCCCTTCGTGAGGCCGGGCTTACGGAGCGCCACGCCCGGGCGCTGCTGAAGCTGCCAGGCGAGGCGGAGAAGCTGGAAGCCATTGCCACCATTCAACGCCTGGAGCTCTCTGTAGCCGCCACGGAAAAATATGTAGCCAGTCTTCTCTCTGCCGCTCCCAGCCGCCCCAGGAAAACCGACGTTGCCAGCTTTCTCAACACCCTGACGGACTCCCTTGCCAAAATCCAGCGCTCCGGCGTCAAGGCCATCTCCGAGCGCCGGGAAACGGACGCGCAGATCGTGCTGACCATCACCATACCAAAGGGGTAGGACGGTTTTCCCATCCTACCCCACAGAAAACTTATTGCTTTGCCGCGTCCAGCACCAGCTTGAAGGCACCGTATGCACCCGCATCATTGCCCAGAGAGGCCAGAGCAAACTTGACGCCGGAGGCCGCGTGGAACACATATTTGTGGAAATAGGGCTCGATTCCGTCCAGCAGCACGGACCCCGCCTTGCTGACGCCGCCGCCGATGACCACCGCCTCGGGGTCAATGACAGAGCACACAGAGCCCAGGAACTGACCCATGTAATCAAAATAGCTGTCCATGATCTCCAGAGCCACCTGGTCCCCTGCCTTGCCTGCATCGAAGATATCCCGGCAGGTCACTTCCTCCAGGGCCCGCAGAGAGGAAGGCACGTCATCCTTGGCAAGGCGCTGGTTAGCCAAGCGGACAATACCGGTAGCGGAGCAATACTGCTCCACGCAGCCCCGCTTGCCGCAGCCGCAAATCGCGGTTTCTTTGGGATTCAGGACCATATGGCCCAGCTCGCCGCCGGCTCCATGGGTGCCGTTGAGCAGCTTACCGTCCAGGATGATGCCACCGCCGACTCCGGTTCCCAGGGTGATGAAAATGACATTCTCGCTTCCCTGGCCGCCGCCGACCCAGTATTCGCCCAGGGCCGCCACATTGGCATCGTTGCTGGCCTTGACGCTCAGGCCCGTACCCTTGGACAGCTCCTCTTCGATGGGCACAACGCCCCAGCCCAGGTTCACGCAGCGGTTCACAACGCCCTTGACCACAGCCCCGGGCACACCGATGCCAACGCCCAAAAGCACTTCGTCCGGAATATTGTTTTCCTTCCGGTAGCGGTTCACAGAGTCTGCAATGTCCGGGATGATCTTCTCGCCGCCGTTTTCCCGGCGGGTGGGAATCTCCCACTTGCTGAGCATTTTGCCGGTCTCGTCAAAGTATGCGATCTTGACGGTGGTGCCGCCCAGGTCAACGCCAAATCCATATTTCATAGGGGATGCCTCCTGTTTTATATTTTCTCCATTATACAGGATTCTTCAGCAAAAGGGAAGTATTATTTCCGCAAATCGTGACAATTGTGGATGGTCTCAACCAAGAGCCGGTTCTTAATTTCTATCCACTCCTACCCATTACGCCCCTCCTCAGTCTCGCTGACGTGGGCCAGCTCCCCCCGGTGGGGGAACTTTTGAGACTTTCTTTAAGGTTTTCGGTGCAGAATCTTAATATCCCATTAAGTCGGATGACAAATCTTTACAATTGTGCTACAATTTGTTTCGGAAAGAAAATCCGCTGACACGAAAAAGGAGGCCCTTGAAAATGAACACTTTTCTGAAACGGCTGATCTGCGGCGGCTCGATTCTCTGCGTGCTTCTCGTAGGCTGTGCCGCCGGTGTGCGCACGTCCAGCCGGGAGGAGCTGCCCGTATTTACCAAAGAACCCACAGCAGTCCACTGCTATATTCCCGATGGGCTGCTGCAATAAGCATGAAAGAAGGAAGAACCATGAATTGGAAACCCCTGTTTGCCGGATTGCTGGCGGCCGGGCTGCTATCAGGCTGCGCGTCCAACGTCAATGCCCCCGCTACCCTGCCCGCCGTTGACCCCCAGCCCGTTGTGGAAACCAGCGTTCCCACCAGCGTCACCGTCAATTCCGCCCAGGAGCTGGCAGCAGCAATTGCCCCGGGAGCCACCATCACCCTGGGAGAGGGTGTGCTCAAGCTGGATTTTGGTGACGACATCAATACCGGAAATCCATACTGCTGGTGGGAAGCCGTAGAGGACGGCTTCCAGCTGGTCATATCCGGAGTCCAGGACCTGACCATCCAGGGTACGGGGCGGGATGCCACCCGCATTCAGACAGATCCCCGCTTTGCCGACGTACTGAAATTCGAAAACTGCGGCAATCTGACACTACAGGGCTTTACCGCCGGACATACCGAGCAGGCCGAGGGCTGCGAGGGGGACGTCATTGACCTGGGCGACTGCCAAAATGTGCTGCTGGAGGATCTGGGGATCTTCGGCTGCGGCAATATCGGCATTAACGCCAATCAATGCCAGGAGCTCGATATCCGCACCTGCGACATTTACACCTGCTCCAACACCGGTATCAATCTGAACGAAGTGAAGGATTGCAAAGTCACCGGCAGCACAATCCGGGATCTTGGACGTCCGCAGGCAGCTGCCTTCACCGCCATCTGTGCATATGGCGGCGAAGATCTCGTTGTTGAGGACACCAAGCTTACCGGCATCAATGCCTACAATCTGCTGACTCTCTACCAGGATGCTCGCTTCAGCGGCTGCACCTTCCAGAATAATACCCTGTCGGATGTGGCGTTGGCACTGAACAGCAGCGAAAACGCGGAGTTTGCAACGGTAACTCTGGAAAACTGCCAGGGTTCCAACAACAACGCCTGGGACTGGACACGCACAGGTGCCGGATGCATGGTCGTAGACGGCATGGGCCTCGACCTGGGCGATAATGCCATGGAGGAGCTCTTCGGTACGCTGAGCAGCGCCGTGGCGGAACCCACCGCCCCCCAGGAGACCGTCGTCGTCACCACTGTGGACGAATTCTTAGCTGC
The DNA here is from genome assembly GCA_945963595.1 of uncultured Clostridia bacterium. Lineage (GTDB taxonomy): Bacteria > Bacillota > Clostridia > Oscillospirales > Oscillospiraceae > Faecousia. The sequence goes on from CAMFMO010000013.1 coordinate 38,982, forward strand.
CATTGGCCCCAACAAGGACATTGTCATCGATGCGCAGGAACTGGACCTGAGCACAGCCTCTCACTATGGTGAAAACGGTGCAAGCGACTATTACAGCTGGTATGACCCCTATGACGGTCCTCAGCTAGACATTATAAACGTGGAAAATCTGACCATCCGGGGCAAGGACGGCAAAGGCGCAAACCTGATTTCTGCCGTACCCAGATACGCACAGGTGCTCTCCTTCCAAAGCTGCACCAATGTCACCGTAAAGGATCTGACTCTGGGGCACACCAAGGAGCCGGGCACGTGCTTAGGCGGCGTTCTTGAATTCTACTATTGCGGCAACGTCACTGTCTCCGGCACCGGCCTCTTCGGCTGCGGCACCATCGGTGTACAGGCTGATTCCTGCCGAAATATGCAAATCACCGACAACGAAATCTACGAATGCTCCATGGGCGGCATTCGGCTTCTCTCCAGCCGCGAAGTGAACATGAACAGCAACAACTTCCACGACCTCGGCACCAAAATGTACGGCTTCATCTATGATGTCTCCGATGACTGCGACAACATCACCTTCAATGGAACCCCCGTGGCCCCCGGCGACTTTGTCTCTACCCTGGAGGCAACCAATTGACGCAATCCCCATAAAACAGATAAACCGGGCGGCTCGACAGCCGTCCGGTCAGTTTATTCTTATCGCAGCAGTATACAATGGAACGCGAAAGCTCAGCAGCAGAAGAACTGCCCCCGGCAACACAGCAGCTGGGCCAGATAGCACATACACAGGCTGGCGCAGGGGCTGCCGCCCATAGTAAAGCCCCGGAAATTTCCGGCGGACCGGCGATAGGCCTGATCTCCATGCTCGATCTGCTCCAGGGCGGACAGGTACTCCTGGTTGTCCGGCTCCATGGAAACCGCTCTGCGGATATGCTCCAGAGCCGTCACCTGATTGCCCACACCCTGATTGGCCAGAGCGCTGAGATAGTACCACCGGGCGTCCCGGTTGGTGCTATTGTTCAGAGCATTGATGGCCTCTTGATAGCGGCCATAGCGGATATACTGGCTTGCGGAGCGCTGGTAGTCGTCCCCCTCCGGCCTCGACTGCCGGGTCTCATAGTACCAGCCCCCGCCGAAGGGATTGTAGCCGCCGAAGGGGTCATAGCCACCCTGCTGGCCGCTGCGCTGGTTCTGATAAGTAGGGCCGGAATACTTCTCCGGATTTTTGATCCGGTCGTAGGCCTCGTTGACCTCCTGCATCTTCCGGGCCGCCTCGGCATCGCCGGGATTCAGGTCCGGATGGTATTTTTTTGCCAGGCGGCGGTACGCCTGCTTCACTTCCTCATCGGAAGCCCCCGGCTCCAAACCGAGCACCTTATAGGGATCCATCTGCACTTGCGCCCTCTTTCCTGTTTTTTTGACGATAACGGACCCACACGCCGCTATAAAGAATGTTATCCAGCAGCGCCTTGTCCTGCACCAGGGGTAATTTTTCAAAATAGGCCGTGCACCGGGCCATGGTCAGGGAGAAGACCTGCTCCCAGTCCGGCTGTTCTTCCAAAAGCAATGTAGGATTGTAGCTGCCCTTTTTCCGGTCCTCCGGCGCATCCAGCACCGCATCCATGAGATAGATAAACCGGCCCAAAGCTGCGCCCATCTCCCGCAGGGTCTCTGCCCAGGTATCCTCCCGCCAGACAAAGAGCTCCCCCATGATCTCCCCAAACAGGCCTGCGGGAATATCCGGATTTTGGAACTTCTCCGCTTCCAGCCGGTTCAGCTCTGTCAGGCAGCGCTGCAATGTGCCGCACTGCCGGGGGTACTTCTCAGCAATCCGCTCTGCATAGGGCTCTATAGCATTGGCCAGGAGCTTGGCAGAGTACTTTTTGTCGTCATTCCAGTCGTCCAGGCACTTGTAGTATGCCAGAGCGATGTTCATATCCGCCGTATAGGTGATGATCTCGCTGCGGGTATAGGTCCGGGCGTGGAGAGGATGGGTCAGGCAGCGGGCTGTCCTTTTTTCTTCCTCCGGCTCATACAGGCTCAGCAGCGTCAGGGCCAGAAAGGCCATGTCGTAGCGCAGCCCTAAGCGGCTGAGCTGGGAGGCTTCCTTCCCCATAGCCCGGCAGATGCCGCAGTAGACCTCTCCGTAGCGGTCCTTCTCCGGCTGGAAAAGCTCTGTTAAATTGGCGGTAATATAGCCAAACACGGCTTGCAACCCCTTTCCCGCGATGCCTCTTCCCTGCCCGCCGCGCGGGCGGACACGGAACAGGGACCGCGCATTTTTATCTTTTCTTACCAAAATATCAGCAAACTGTGAACAGCCCGTAAAGAAAGCCAAAAATTTTTGGAAATACGGCACCAATCCGGGTACTCCCCTCGCTTATGCTGCCTTTTTCTCCCGATATTGCGACAGAAGCTTATTCAGCGCAGCCCCGTAGAACAGGATGCTGACGCAGCAATACAGCCACAGCATGCTCACGGCTATGGAATACATACTGCCGTAGATATTGGAGATTTTGGAAAAGTGGGTCACATACAGGGAAAATGCCCAGGAATATACCGCCCAGCCCACGGCGGAGAAAACCGCCCCGGGCAGGCTCTCCCAAAAGCCATTGCGCTTATTGGGCAGCACCATATAGATGGCGGAGAATAACAAGACCTGAATGGCCAGAAGCAAAATTCCCCGCAAATCGATCAAATCCACCAGGGTCATCACCACCGGGTTCTGAATCCCGCGCAGCAGCTCCATCAGGGTATTCCCGAACACATGGAGCACCAATGTGAGCACCACCACAACCAGAAACAGCAGCGCATACACAACGCTGATGCCCCGGGTATAGACATAGCCCCGGTCCTCCTCCACGCCATAAACCGCATTAAGGCCCTTGAGCAGACCATAGATGCCCTTGCTGGAGGACCACAGCAGCGTCAGCACCGATACTCCCGCCACGGCAGAGGAGGCATTGCGATAGGTGCTGAGAATCAGCTCCTGCACGCTGTCCATCAGAGCTTCCGGCAGGATATTCTCCAGGGCCCCCGTCAGGTCCGCCACGGAAAGCTGGGTAAAGCGCAGGGAGTTCAGAATCAGCAGCAGCGCCGGGAACGCAGACAGAATCAAAAAGTAAGCCCCGTAGGCCGCCCGGAAGGGAATATTCAGTGCGGCTATGGTTTTTGCCGCCGCTGCGGTTTTTCCGATAATACCGCCCTGGGGCAGCTGTTTCATGGGGATGCTCCTTTCTCGGCTTGCTCCCTAAGAGGGGCTGTGAATGGGAATTGCGAACCGGCGGAATGCGCCGGTTCGCAATTCAGCTGCTTATTCCGCAGAGATCATATAGTAATAAACGGGCTGGCCGCCGTTGATGAGGTTCACTTCCGCCTTGGGGCAGATGTCCGCAAACAGGTCCGCAGCCCTCTGGGCGTGCTTTTCCTTGGTGTCTGCGCCATAGTAGATGGTGACAAACTCCCGCTCCTCATCCCGGACCCGCTCAGCCAGGCCCTTCAGCAGCACGGTGATATCCTTGCTGGTGCCGAAGAGAGAGCCGCCGACCATGGCCAGATAGTCACCCTCGTGGATGTCGTAGCCGTCGAAATCGGAGTTCCGGGCAGCATAGGTGATCTGCATGGTCTCCACTGTGGGCAGCACCTCGGTCATAGTCTGGGTATTCTCCTCCACAGTGCCTTCGGGGTTGAAGTTCAGCATGGCGGTGACACCCTGGGGCACGGTCTTGCTGGGGATGACCACAACCGTTTTGGGGGTCAGGCCGTTCACCTGCTCCGCCGCCATGATGATATTCTTGTTGTTGGGCAGCACAAAGACAGTCTCGGCAGGGACCTTGTTTACAGCCTCCAGGATATCCTGGGTGCTGGGGTTCATGGTCTGGCCGCCGGAAATGATCTGGTCCACGCCCAGATTCATGAATACATCCGCAAGGCCTTCTCCGGCGCAGACGGAAACAACGCCAATGGGCTTCTCAGGTTCAGCAATCTTAGGGGTCTTGTCCTGCTCGTGCAGAACCTTCTCCGTGTGCTGCAGGCGCATATTCTCCACCTTGACGGTGATGAAATGGCCGTACTCAATGGCCTCGTGCAGAGCCTTGCCGGGGTCGTTGGTATGCACATGGACCTTGATGATCTCGTCGTCGTCCACCAGCACCAGGCTGTCACCCAGGCTGTTCAGGAAGGCGCGGAGCTTTTCGGGATCATTCTTGTTTTCCCGGCCAATAATGAACTCGGTGCAATAGGTAAAGGTGATGTCCTCGGTATTGAAGTCGGAGAAGTTGGCAGCTTCCTTGGTTGCGCCATTCTCGGCCCCGTCCTCAGGGACGACCACATCCTGGCCCTGCAGGGCCAGCAGCATGGCTTCCAGTGCCAGCGTCCAGCCCTTGCCGCCGGCATCCACAACTCCCGCCTTTTTCAGCACAGGGTTCTGGTTCACGGTATCGGCCAAGGCGATCTTTGCCTCTTCCAAGGCAGCCATCTGGACAAACTCCACATCGTTCTTCTCCTGGGCGGCGGCAGCAGCCTTGGCGGCAGCCAGCCGGGAGACGGTGAGGATGGTGCCCTCGGCGGGCTTCATAACGGCCTTATAGGCAGCGTCCACGCCTTCCTGCAGAGCCTGGGCCCACAGGATACCATCGCAGCTGTCATGGCCCTTCAGCGCCCGCTTCAGGCCCTTGAAGAGCAGAGACAGGATCACGCCGGAGTTGCCCCGGGCGCCCCGCAATGTGGCGGAAGCGGCGGTCTTGGCCACGGCGTACAGCTCGGAGCCGTCCACGCCCCGCAGATCGTTGGCTGCGGCGTGGATGGTCATGGACATATTCGTGCCGGTGTCGCCATCGGGCACGGGGAAAACGTTCAATTCATTCAGATCCTGCTTGTGGATCTCGATCGAGGCGGCTGCGCTGAGGATCATTCGCTTCAGTTCAGCCCCAGAAATGGTCTGCAATTGTTGACACCTCCGAAATTTATCCAATCATCATGGAATCGATATAGACATTCACCGCACGGACCTTCGTCCCGGTACACTTGGTAACCACATAGCGGACCTCGGAAATGATCGAGGTGCCAACGGCGGACAAATTGACGCCGTTGTCCACAATGATGTGCAAATCAATGGAAATGGAATCATCGTCGTTAAAGGTCACGCGAACGCCCTTATCCACGGATTCCTTGCGAAGCAGGCGGTAGACGCCGTCCTTGACGCTGCGGGCCGCCATGCCCTTCACGCCGAAGCAGTTGGACGCGGCAGTGCCCACAATGCCGGTGTAAACGCCGGTGGAAACATTGACGGTGCCGTTTGCATTTTCATGACGGATCATAGGAAATCCTCCTTATTCAGAATTTGGGAAGCTCCGGACACATCAGCCGGTCTGCCCGGAGCCTCCCGTTTCATTACACCATGCTCTCTTCCCAGCAATCGGGAGCGGTGAGGCCCATCATCTTCACGACGGTGGGAGCAACGTTGGCAAGGCCGAAGTGGCCGTCCTTGATGTGCCACTCGTGGTCCTTATCATAGATGATAAAGGGCACGGGATTCAGAGAATGGGCGGTCCGGACAGAGGTCTTGCCCTTCTTGGTCTCTGTCATCTGGTCGGCGTTGCCATGGTCGGCAGTGACAAGGACCGTATAGCCGTACTTGTCGGCGGCATCGATGATGGCCTTAACGCTCTTGTCCACGCACTCCATAGCGTAGACAACGGCATCATACACACCTGTGTGGCCCACCATATCGCCATTGGGGAAGTTGCAGCGCAGGAACTGGAACTTGTGGGACGCCATGTTCTCCACCATCTTCTCGGTGATCTCCTTGGACTTCATGGCAGGGGCCTGCTCAAAGGGGATCACATCGGAGGGGATCTCCTCGTAGACCTCCAGATTCTCGTCCACCTTACCGGAACGGTTGCCGTTCCAGAAGTAGGTCACGTGGCCGAACTTCTGGGTCTCGGACAGGGCGTACTCATGAATACCGGCGGCGCAGAGGACCTCGGTCAGGGTGTTCTTGATGACCGGGGGCTGGACCAGGTAGTCGGTGGGGATTTTCAGGTCGCCATCATATTGCAGCATACCGGCAAAGAGGACGCCGGTGTAGTTGCCCCGGTCAAACTTGTCAAAGTCCTTCCGGTCAAAGGCCAGAGAAATCTCCTGGGCGCGGTCACCCCGGAAGTTGAAGAGGATCACGCTGTCGCCGTTTTCGATTTTGGCAACGGGTGCGCCGTTCCGGGCCACCACAAAAGCGGGCAGATCCTGGTCGATGCAGCCGGTTTCGGCACGGTAGGTCTCAATGGCTTCCTTGGCGGAGGCGAACTGACGGCCCTGGCCCTCCACATGGGTGTGCCAGCCGGCCTCCACCATGGGCCAGTTGGCTTCATAGCGATCCATGGTGATCTTCATACGGCCGCCGCCGGAGGCGATGGCGTAGTCACAGCCCTCGGTGTTCAACTCTTTCAGCACATCCTCCAGCTGGGCCACATACTCCAGAGCAGAGGTAGCAGGCACATCACGGCCGTCCAGCAGGATGTGGCAGTAGACCTTCTTGGCACCCTCCTTGTGGGCCTGACGCAGCATGGCGATCAGGTGGGAGATGTTGGAATGGACGTTGCCATCGGACAGCAGGCCCAGGAAATGCAGGGCATGGCCGGAAACGGCGTTGGACAGCAGCTTCTTCCAGGTAGCGGACTCATACAGCGCGCCGGACTCAATGGACTCGCTGACGAGCTTCGCGCCCTGGGAATAAATCTGGCCGCAGCCCAGGGCATTGTGTCCAACCTCACTGTTGCCCATATCGTCATCGGTGGGCAGGCCGACGGCAGTGCCGTGGGCCTTCAGATACGTATGGGGGCAGGCAGCGAGCAAATGGTCCAGAGTAGGGGTATTGGCGTTCTTCACAGCATCGCCGCTGCCGCCGTCGCCCTTGCCGACACCGTCCATAATGACAAGTACAATGGGTTTTTCCATAAGTAGTACCTCCAATATCTATAACTTTACACGGGATAGGTCTTCTAAAATGGCATGATACCAGTTGTATTATTTTACATCAGAAACGGAAAACTTACAACTCTTTTTTTATTTTTTCCGTTCCGAACAAAAAAACTTCCGGGTGTCCCCAAAAATGAGTGATAATCCCGGAAGTTTTAATTTTCTGTGAAGCGATTCTGCCGTCTTTCCCCCGTTCACAGATGCAGCCTGGAAAAGATTCCGGATTATCGGCTGTATCTTCCCTTTTTCTTCTTCGGCCGGAAAATCAGGATTCCAAGGCCAACCAGCGCCAGGGTAAACCCGATGAGCGCCAGGCCTACGCCGGAGCCGGAGTGCTTCTCAGGCTCCGTGGGGTCCGTGGGGAAGGTATAGGGGAATGTAGTCTGCTCCGTAGGGGCTGTAGTAGCCTCCGTGGTCGGCGCAGTGGTGGGAGCCGTCGTCGGTGCCGTCGTCGGTGCGGTCGTCGGTGCGGTCGTCGGCGCCGTAGTGGGAGCCGTCGTCGGGGCAGTTGTCGCCTCCGTCGTCGGTTGGGTGGTGGCTTCCGTGGTCTCCTCAGGAGTGTAGTGATCGTTTCCGTCGGAATCCAGGAATTCGATCCGGCCGTGGAAGGCCTCCTCCAGCTGGGCAATCAGGTCCACGGACCAAGGGCTGGAGGCCGGATAATAAATGGTCACATAGCTGTCCCACAGGCAATTGAGCTTGAAAGACGGGAAAGGACCATAGCAGTGGATGGCTTTCAGATTTTTGCAGCTATAAAGGCTCTGCTCCCCGAATATTCGGAAGGTAGCGGGCAGGGAAATGCTGGTGAGGCCATCGCACTGGGCGAAACTGTTGGCCCCCAAAGTATGCATGGCGGAGCCGAAGTCCACATCCGTAATGGCATCGTAGTCCTTAAAGGCGTAGCTGCCCACGGTAGTCACATTTCCGGAGAAGACCACCTTGGTGATCTGGTCTTTATAAGCTGCCCAGGGGGCTGCGCCCTCTTCATAGTCATACATGGGGCCGTTGCCGCTAATGGTCAGGGTACCGTCGGCATAGGCCCAGGTCAAAGCATCGCCGCAGGCATTGGTTTCCTCCGCTGCCGCGTTCACGGCGAACAGCGCAAAGGCCGCCATCAGGCAGATAAGCATTCTATAAATGTATTTTTTCATAGGAACCTCCTAGTTCATTGTTCCTTCGGTCCTGGCAAACAGGGCCGAAACACGCTTGCGCAAGGCCTGTGCCTCTTTGCTATCGGACTGGCCGAAGCGTTCAATCCACTCCTTCGAGGCCTGTTGAGCATCCCGCAATGTGGTCATATCCAGAGAAAGGTCCGCCACCCGGAAGGCGGGAAGGCCGGACTGTCGGGAGCCGAAGAAGTCCCCGGGGCCCCGGAGCTTCAGATCCTCCTCGGCAATTTTGAAGCCATCGTTGGTAGCGCACAGGGCTTTCAGGCGGCAGACGGTGTCCTCGTTCCGGTTGTGGGTGGTGAGAATGCAGTAGCTTTTGGCGCTTCCACGGCCCACACGGCCCCGGAGCTGGTGGAGCTGGCTCAGGCCGAACCGGTCCGCGTCCTCAATCACCATCAAGGTTGCATTGGGCACATCCACGCCCACTTCGATCACGGTGGTTGCCACAAGCACATCCGCCTCGCCCCGGGCAAAGGAAGCCATGGCCTCCTCCTTCTCCGCGCTCTTCATCTGGCCGTGGAGCAGGCGCACCCGCAGGTCCGGGAAAACGGTTTTCTGCAGGGTTTCCGCCCAGGCGGCGGCGGACTTCACATCCAGCTCCTGATTTTCCTCCACCGCAGGGCACACCACAAAGCACTGGTGCCCTTCCGTCACCTGCTTGCGGATGAAGGCGTTGATTCTGGCACGGTAGCTCTCCCCTACCAGGAAGGTATCTACTTTCTGCCGCCCGGGGGGCAGCTCGTCCAGCACGGACACATCCAGGTCCCCATACATCAGCAGGGCCAGCGTCCTGGGAATGGGTGTGGCGGACATGACCAGAATATGAGGGTCCCGCCCCTTTGCACTCAGGCGGCTGCGCTGGTCCACACCGAAGCGGTGCTGCTCATCCGTAATAACCAGCCCCAGGTTGGCAAACACGGTGCTCTCGGAGATCAAGGCGTGGGTTCCCACCACAATGTGGGCCTCTCCCGAGGCCAGTGCTTCCCGGGCCACCCGCTTTTCCTTCTGGGACTGGGAACCGGTGAGCAGCACCGTGTGCACGCCCAGCGGAGCAAAGAGCTTGCCCAGGGATTCATAGTGCTGCTCTGCCAGAATTTCCGTAGGGGCCATAAGGGCCGTCTGGAAACCGTTCAAGTGCGCACAGTACGCCGCCGCAGCGGCGACCACGGTCTTGCCGCTGCCCACATCGCCCTGGACCAGCCGGTTCATAGGCGCGCCCTTTTGAAAATCCCCCAGTATTTCCTCAACAGCCCGCTTCTGCGCCCCTGTCAGTGCAAAGGGCAGCCGGGCATAAAAGGGTGACAGGTCGATGTTTTCATAGGGTGCCACCTTCTTTTCCGCCCGAGCGGCCCGCATCAGGGACAGTCCCGCCGAGAACACAAAGAACTCCTCAAAAATCAGCCTTTTCTTGGCCGCCTGGGCCTGTTCCATGGTCTGCGGATCGTGAATCACCGTATAGGCCTGGGCCGCCGGAAGCACATCGAACTCCCGCCGAATCTCCTCCGGCAGAATCTCCTCCGGAGGATCGCACACCGCAAGGGCCTGGGCAATAAGCTTGGTCAATGTGCCATTGTTGAGCCCCGCCGTCAGCGGATAGATGGGCATGATCCGCCGGGTGGCAACCGGGCGGGAATCCGGCGTCTCAAACACAGGGTTTGTTATGCCGTAGCCGCCGTAGTCTCCGGAGACCATACCGTAAAAGATGTATTCAGCGCCATACTGCAATGTCTCTGCTGCGAATTTGGAATTGAAAAAGGTCAGATTGATGCGCCCGGAGTAGTCCGCCACAGACACCTTGGTCAGGTCCATCCCCTTTCGGATATGGGCCGTTCTGGGTGTGGTCATGACCACGGCCCGGAAGCAGGCGGGCGCATCCGCCTGGAGTTGGGCGATGGGCACCAGCTTCGTCCGGTCCTCATAGCCTCTGGGAAAATGGCAGATCAGGTCCCCCAGAGTAACGATATTCAGGTTTTCCAGCTGCTTTGCCCGGGCCGGGCCCACGCCCTTCAGGCTTGTCACTGGATCGGATAGTCTGGCCATAGGTCACCTCCGCATTGTTTATGCCCGCATGTACCATATAAAATGAAAAAACTCCCTCCAAGCAACGCTCGGAAGGAGATATTTTCAGAGAACTCAGGCCAGCTTGTTCAGCTTCAGGGTCATGCTGCTCTTCTTCCGGGCAGCGTTGTTCTTGTGCAGAAGACCCTTGGTCACAGCCTTGTCCACGGACCGCACAGCGACAGTGTAGGCGCTCTGAGCAGCGGTCTTGTCACCGCCTTCCACAGCAGCCTCAAACTTCTTCAGGTTGGTCTTCAGCTCGGACTTGTCGGCCTTATTCTTCTCGTAAGCAATCTTGGAAGAAATGACATCCTTCTTAGAGGACTTGATGTTGGGCATTGATTACACCTCCTCACAACGGTATTTCATACAGTGCTGTATTATAACGGAAAATTCACGTAAAATCAACCCTTTTTTGAAAATTTTTCTTCAAGGAAAAAATGGGCTCCTGACGCATTGTTTCGGACATGCCAAAATACCTTTCTTCCGTCTTTGCGAATTCCTCCTACCATTCTGAGAAGCAGATCAAAAAATAATCACACTCGTCACATGCAATATCATAATCCGCATTTTCCCCGTTAGGTCTGCATTTTTCGCCTGAAAATCTGCGGGGGCTTTTTATCCGTCCTTGCCTGCCGCTGACGAGCATCCACTTTTCTTGTCAAGAGGGTAATTTTCCACAAACCGATTGACCGGGGCAAATTGCCCATTTTCAGGAAAAGTAAAGAATTGCGTATCAAATTGTAAATATTTTATGTCAACATTGGTTCTTTTCCACAAGGCTGTGAAATTGTGGATAACCGGTTGTGGAAAAGTCTGTGGAGAATGTGGAAAACAGTGAGTTTTCCACATTGATTTTTCAAAAAGCACCTCCTCCCGGGCTGTGAAAAAAATGCGCTGGATGCGTTCACGAATCCACCGCTTAAAAACACGCCGCACTTTTCTGCCCGTGGCAGGCAGAAAGCGCAACCAGTCCCATTGAACCTGAAAAGATTGAATTTCCGCCTTGTCTTTTTGGCACCGTCCGTCCTGTTTCCCCCACTGCCAAAAAAATTTCGTGAATTCCACCAAATTTTTCTCCGTATGCTTTTCCTGCCCCCGGGAGATACTAGAAGAGCATTCTATACCTTCAGGAGGCTATTCATGCAGGGAAAGGTAGATATCTGCGGCATCAGCACCTCCCAGCTGCGCGTTCTGAGCCAGGAGGAAACCGATTCTCTCCTGCGCAGATCCCGGCAGGGGGACGAAGGGGCCCGACAAATGCTCATCGAGGGCAATCTTCGGCTGGTGCTCTCCGTAATCCAGCGCTTCGACAAACGTGGAGAAAGCCCGGACGATCTGTTTCAGGTGGGCTGTATTGGCCTGATGAAGGCCATCGCCAATTTCGACTCGGAAAAATGCGTTCGCTTCAGCACTTACGGCGTCCCGATGATCGCCGGTGAGGTGCGGCGCTATCTCCGGGACAACAGCGTAATCCGGGTCTCCCGTTCCATTCGGGACGTTGCCTACAAAGTTCTGCAATGCAAGGAAGCCCTTACAGCTTCTCTGGGCCGGGAGCCCACCCTGGAGGAAATCGCCAAAGCCCTGGAGCTTCCCCGGGAAGAGGTCAGCCAGGCGCTGGATGCGGTGTGCGCCCCGGTAAGCCTCTATGACAGCGTCTATTCCGACGGCGGGGACCCACTGACCGTCATGGACCAGGTGCAGGACACCAAAAACATTGAGCCCAACTGGATGGAACACATCACCTTGGCAAATGCCTTCCGGACCCTGAACCCCCGGGAAAAGGAGATTCTCTCTCTGCGGTTTTACAGTGGAAAAACCCAGATGGAGGTGGCCTCCAGACTGGGCATCTCCCAAGCTCAGGTCTCCCGGCTGGAAAAAGGGGCCATTGCCGCCATGCGAAAAAGTGTCAGCGTATCATAGTTCCGGCAGCGGCGCATAGGCTTTCCAAAAGGGGGAATGGCCATGGGCGTCAAATTCACGCAGCTGCAATGCAAGGAGGTTATCTGCATTGCCAATGGAGAACGGCTTGGATTTCTCTCAGATATTGTAGCAGAGGTGCCCGAGGGGATCATTGCCGCCATTGTGGTTCCCGGCCCCTGCAAGCTGCTGGGCGTTGCCGGGCGGAAGGACGACTATGTGATTCCCTGGAGCTGCGTCAAAAAAGTTGGCCCGGACATTATTCTTGTGGACATCAAGCCCTGCGACTGCCGTGTTCCCCGGCCGAAAGGGAAATTCCCGCTGTAAAGAAGCGAAAATTTCTTCATTTTTCCGAAAAAAGTGCTTGCAAATTTCGCTTCTTTCCTATATAATATTCCGGCGTGGGTTTGCGCCCATAGCTTATCAAAACCACACACCCGGGGATCGGGAGCCCCATGTGCCGCACTTGCGGCGGGGATTCCGGGATGATCGGGGTGGAGGAAAAACAAAAGGAGAACTGTAAAAATGGCTGTCGTATCTATGAAGCAACTGCTGGAGGCAGGCGTTCACTTCGGTCACCAGACCCGTCGTTGGAACCCCAAAATGGCCCCCTACATCTACACCGAGCGCAATGGTATCTATATCATTGACCTGCAGAAGACCGTTAAGAAGCTGGAAGAGGCCTACAACTTCGTTCGTGACACCTCTGCCAACGGCGGCAACATTCTGTTCGTGGGCACCAAGAAGCAGGCTCAGGACGCTATCAAGGAAGAGGCTGCCCGCTGCGGCGGTTACTACGTCAACGCCCGTTGGCTTGGCGGTATGCTGACCAACTTCCGCACCATGCGTACCCGCATCGACCGTCTGGCTCAGCTGAGAAAGATGGAAGAGGACGGCACCTTCGCTATGCTGCCCAAGAAGGAAGTCATCAAGCACCAGGCTGAGATCGAGAAGCTGGAGAAGTACCTGGGCGGCGTTAAGGAAATGAAGAAGCTGCCCGCTGCTCTGTTCATCGTCGACCCCCGCAAGGAGCGTAACGCCATCGCTGAGGCCCGCAAGCTGAACATCCCCATCGTCGCCATTGTGGACACCAACTGCGATCCCGATGAGATCGACTACGTGATCCCCGGCAACGATGACGCCATCCGCGCCATCCGTCTGATCGCCGCTGCCATGGCCAACGCTGCCATCGAGGGTCGTCAGGGTGAAGACACTGCCGTGGAAGAGGCTGCTCCCGCTGCCGAAGCTCCCGCCGCTGAATAATCCCATATAGATTTTATAGGAGGATACCAAAATGGCTTTTACTGCTCAGGACGTTAAGAAACTGCGCGAAATGACCAACGTCGGCATGATGGACTGCAAGAAGGCTCTCCAGGCTACCGATGGCGATATGGACAAGGCCGTTGACTGGCTGCGTGAGAAGGGCCTGGCCAAGGCTGCCAAGAAGGCTGACCGCATTGCCGCTGAGGGCGTTGCCTTTGCTACCGTTGTGGACGGCGTGGGCGTTGTGATCGAAGTGAACTCCGAGACCGACTTCGCCGCCAAGACCGACGCTTTCATGGACCTGGTGAAGAACCTGGCCGTGGTCGTTGCCAAGCAGAACCCCGCTGATGTGGAAGCTCTGAAGGCTTGCACCTATCCCGACTCCAACCTGACCGTTACCGAGATCATGCAGGAGAAGGTCATGTCCATCGGCGAGAACATACAGATCCGCCGCTTCGCCCGCTTCCCCGAGAACACCTCCGTTGCCTACGTTCACGCAGGCGGCACCCATGGCGTTCTGGTGAACCTGGCTGTTGAGGGCAACATCGACGCTACCGAGATCGGCAAGAACGTTGCCATGCAGATTGCCGCTATGAACCCCAAGTACTGGGACAAGTCCCTGGTTCCCCAGGCTGATGTTGACCACGAGATGCAGGTTCAGGTTGCGCTGATGGACAACGATCCCAAGATGGCCTCCAAGCCCGCTCAGGTCAAGGAGAAGATCGCCGCCGGTAAGCTGAACGCATTCTTCAAGGACAACTGCCTGCTGCAGCAGGAGTTCGTCCGCTCCGATCTGTTCCAGGGCAGCGTGGAAGGCTATATTGCCGACGCTGCCAAGAAGCTGGGCGGCAAGGTGACCTTCGTTGACGCAATCCACTACGTCAAGGGCGAGGGCATTGAGAAGAAGGCTGACGACTTCGCTGCAGAAGTCGCCGCTCAGATCGCTGGCGCTGCCAAGTAAGTTTCCCTACACGTGAGATTCCCGCAAGCTTTTCGGCTTGCGGGAATTTTTCATTGCATTTTTGTTTTTTTATGTTATAATTGATTTACATAAAAACAAATTATCAGAAACGGAATGGCTTTCAAAAGATATGCGGCAGAGCTGCCCCGGCAAAGTCATAACCGCCCATTCCGGTTTCTTTTGGATAACCTCGGGAGGACGACCATGGAGACCTTCATCTGTAATCAGACAAAAATTCCCAAGGACCGCTGGCGCTATGGACTGCGGTCCTCTGCCAAAGTAGGCTGCGGATGGATTGCCGTATACAACGCCCTGATTCAGCTGGGCGAGTCTCCCCTGCCCGAGACGATCATTGACGCACTGGAGCATCAGCTGCCCCTCATTCACGGCAATTTGGGCACCAACGTGCTGGGGCCTGCCATGCTGCTGAAAAAATGGGGCTACCACGTGACGCTGTGCTCAGATCTGGACCGCTTTGACCGGATGTGCCGTCACTCAGATGTGGGCATACTCTTCTACTATTGGCGCAAGGGCCTTCGCGTGGGTGCCCACTTCGTCTGTGTCACTGCGAATACAGAAGGATTCTGGGGCTACAATACCTATACAGACTCCAAGGGGCTGGACTTCTACGGAACGAGCCTCAGCGCATACCTAAAAGAGCAAAAGCGCTTCGGCTGTGTGCTGACCTGTATCAGGAAGCCAAAACAGCAATCCAATCCATAATACCGCAGCAAATCGGCGCACTGCCTAAAACAGTGCGCCGTTTCAGTTTATGTCGTGCGGCATTTCCTTATGCCAGCGCCCCAAAGCCCAGCACAACAATGCCCAGGACCATCAGAATCACGCCGGTGGCACGATTCAGGGTCTTCGGAGTGGCCTTGTTGGCAATAACAGCGGCGATCCGGGCCCACAAGAAGGTGAACACCACGCAGAGAATGAATACCGTCCAGTCCGGTGCGCCGCCGATGGTGAAATGGGAGACGGCACCGGTGAGGGCCGTAAAGGTCATAATGAACACGCTGGTACCAACGGCGGTTTTCAGCTCATAGCCCAGGACGCTGGTCAGGATCAGCAGCATCATCATTCCACCGCCTGCGCCCACAAAGCCGCAGATGAAGCCGATGAGGCAGCCGCAGACCAGGGACTGGATGGCCCGTTTTTTCGCGGATACCCCCTGCATGGCCTCTTTGGTGGTCATAACAGGCCGAATAATAAACTTCACACCCAGCAGGAAGGTCATAAACACTGAGAAATTCCCCATGGTCCGGGAGGGCACCAGGCTGGCAATGTAGCTGCCGATGACCGTAAAGGCAAGGACGCTGAACATCATGATCAGTCCATTGCGAATGTCCAGATTTTTATTTTTCCCGTAGGTATAGGCGGAAACCGCACTGGCCAGCACGTCCGAAGACAGGGCAATGCCCACGGCCATATAGGGGTCCATGTGCAGGAAGGTGATGAGCATAGGGCTGATGACGGCAGCAGCGCTCATGCCCGCAAAGCCTGTACCCAGGCCGGCGCCCATGCCTGCAAAAAATGTGACAAGAATGGTGATCCATATCTGCATGTTAGTTCTTTTCCTCCAATAGTCTGTCCATATTTTGATTCATGATCTCCAGGGTTCGCAGAAATACGGCCATGGAGTCGGCATCAATGTTTTCCTCCAGCTTTGAAAAAAAGCTCTGCTGAAGGGCTTTGCCTGCCGTCACAATGGGGTCCGCTTTTTCCGTCAGGCGCAGCGCCCGCTTTCGCCGGTCCCCTGCCACGGCAGTTCTCATCAGATACCCCTCCTCCTCCAGGCGGTCCAGGTGAATGGAAACCAGGTTGGCTTTCAGGTGCCGCACCTGCACGATGTCCCGGGCCGTATTATAGGCCGGATTGTTGGCCAGGAACAGCAGGATATCAAAAGATGTTCGGGCAATCTCCTGCTCCCGGCAAAAGGTCGCACAGACCTGATCGTAGCCGGTCAGTATTTTTCGGGTCAGCTCATAACAAAAAAGCATTCTGCGCCTTCTTTCTTCAAATTTAGATATTTCAAATTTGAACTAAATAATATCACAGCAAGTAATACTTGTCAAGTGGTCCGGCAGACTTTCTTTTTCCATGAAGATTATACAATTTTGCAAATATATTCCTTTTATTTGCAACTTTTTTCTTGCACGAAACGAATGTTTGTGCTACAATTAGAGAAATTTGTCCGCCCCTGCCGGATTCCTTCCGGCAGGGGGTAAGAGAGAAGGGGGAATTCATTTGATATTCGGAAAACACATCAACGTCTACTATCGAAAGTATGCGTTGGCCCTGCTGACAGGACTGCTCGCCCTGTTCACGGTGGACTATCTTCAGCTGAAAATCCCAGAAATCTATCAGTTGGTCATCAACGGCCTGAACCAGGGCTATATCCTGGAAAATGGCGTGCAGATCCCTTTTGATATGGATTTCATGCTGGACCGAATCTGTATGCCCATGGTGTCCATCATCCTGGCCATTGTATTCGGCCGCTTTTTGTGGCGCGTCACCATCTTCGGCGCGGCCACCAAGGTGGAAACGAACCTGCGCAACAAGATGTTCCGCCACGCCGAAGACCTGAGCCGGGAATACTATCAGGTCAACAAGGTTGGCAACCTCATGAGCCTGTTCACCAACGATCTGGACACCGTGCAGGAGTGCTACGGCTGGGGTTTCATGCAGTTCTTCGACCCCATTATTCTGTGCACCCTGGCCATTACGAAGATGTGGCGTATGGACCATCTGCTGACCGTTCTGTCCCTGATCCCCATGGTTCTGCTCTTCGCCACCGCCACCATCGTTGGCAAGAGCATGACCCAAAAATGGGACTACCGGCAGGAGTGCTTCTCCAATATGTCCGATTTTGCCCAGGAGAGCTTTTCCGGCATTGCCGTCATCAAGGCCTTCGTGAAAGAGACCAAGGAGCTGCTGGCCTTTGAAAAGCTAAACAAGGAAAGCGAAGTTTCCAACATCGACTACACCAAGGTTACGGTCCTGCTGCGCATCCTGGTGACCACCTTTGTGGAAAGCGTCATCTGCGTCATCCTTGGCTACGGCGGCTATCTGGTCTATAAGGGCGAATTCAACGCCGGTCAGCTCATGGAATTCATTGGCTACTTCAACGCGGTGATCTGGCCCATCATGGCCGTTGCCGAGCTGATCGACATGACCTCCCGGGGCAAGGCCTCTCTGCAGCGCATCAGCGAGCTGCTGGATGCCCCCAAAAACGTCTATGACCGCCCCGATGTCAAGGCCTTGGAAAACCCCAAGGGTGACATTGCATTCCGGGATCTGAGCTTCACCTACCCCGACGGCGAGTTCCCCGCCCTGGAGCACATCTCCTTCGAAATCAAGCCCGGTGAAAGCATCGGCCTGGTGGGTAAGACCGGCTCCGGCAAGACCACTCTGGTGGACCTGATTCTGCGGACCTACAATGTGCCCGACGGAACCCTGTTCCTGGACGGGCAGGATGTCAACAGTCTCTCCATCCGCTCCGTGCGGGACGCCTGCGCCTATGTACCCCAGGACAATTTCCTGTTCTCCGACACCATTGAAAACAACATCGCCTTCGGCAAGGAAGAAACCGTCTCCGAAGAGATTCGGCGGGCTGCCAAGCTGGCGGACATCGACGGCAATATCTCCGAATTCCAGCTGGGCTACCAGACCGTGCTGGGCGAACGGGGCGTCACCGTCTCCGGCGGCCAGAAGCAGCGAATCTCCATCGCCCGGGCGCTGATGAAAAATGCACCCATTCTGATTCTGGATGACTCCGTGTCCGCTGTGGACACCAAGACGGAGAAGGCCATTCTGGACAATCTCCGCGCCACCCGTCAGGGCAAGACCACCATCCTCATCGCCCACCGCATCTCCACCATTGAGCAGATGGACAAGGTGCTCTTTATTGACGGCGGCCGTCTTGCAGGCTTCGGAACCCACGACAAGCTCTATGAAACCAATGCAGAATACCGCAAAATGGTAGATCTGCAGCGCCTGGAAGAGGAAGGAGGGGAGCAAAATGCGTGAATATCTGCCACTCATCATTCCCTGTGCCATTATTGGGGTATTTACCCTGGTCTTTCTGTGCGCCAATGCCGTACTGAAAAAGAAGACCGCCAAGGAAACCAGCGAACGGCATATGTCCGACAGCGAGATCATCCGTCGGCTGCTGCGCTACGCTGCGCCCTATAAGAAGGAGTTCGCACTGATTTTCTTCATCATGCTGGTCTCCATCGCCTACGATGTGGTGTCTCCCCTGCTGGTTGCCACCATTCAGGGCACCATTAAACAGAGCTTCCAGCTCAGCCGACTGTTTACCCTGGTGGCCGTCTATGCGGGCATTCTGGCTGTGAGCATGGTCTGCACCTACTTCCAGGCTATGATTCTCCAGAAGATCGGCCAAAAAATCCTGACCCAGCTGCGCATGGATACCTTTACCCACATTGAGCAGCTGTCCCACGCCCAGCTGAATCAGATTCCCGTGGGCAAGCTGGTGACGAGAGTCACCAACGACCCCAATTCCATCAGCTATCTGTTCACCAATATTCTGGTCACCCTGGTCAAGAATACCCTGGTGATTCTGGGTGTGCTGGGCGCCATGCTGATCCTGAACTATGCGCTGACGCTGATGGTGCTGTGCTTTGTGCCCTTCCTGGTGCTCTTCACCGTCATCTTCCAGAAATTCTCCCGGCACGTCCACCGCAGCGTCAACAACGCCCGGACGGATGTGAACACCTACCTTTCCGAGAATCTCTCCGGCATGAAGGTCACACAGATCTTCAATCAGGAGAGCCGGAAGCTGACGGAGTTCCTGGACCGCAGTCAAAAACTGGAAAAGGCAAAGCTGGGCCGGATGTTCGTCTTCGGCGTCTTCCGCCCCATGGTGTATATGCTCTTCGTGACCTCCAACCTGTTCCTGTTCTATATTGGCTGCAAGGGCTATATCCGGGACACCGCCTTCCTGGGCACCACCATTACCAGCGAGACCGTGGTCGCCTTCTATATGTATATCTCCCGCTTCTTCAACCCCATCCAGACCCTGGCAGAGCAATTCGATATGCTGGAGCAGTCCTTTGCCGCAGCAGAGAAGATTTTCACCATTCTGGACATGGAGCCCGAGGTGGTGGACGAGCCCGATGCCATCGAGCTGGGCGACATCAAGGGCGAGATCGAGTTCAAGGACGTCTGGTTCGCCTACAATCCCGGAGAATGGGTGCTCAAGGGTGTTTCCTTCCATGTATACCCCAAGCAGACCGTGGCCTTTGTGGGCTCCACAGGCTCCGGAAAATCCACCATTCTCAGCCTGATCTGCCGAAACTACGACATCCAGAAAGGCCAGATTCTCATCGACGGCATTGATATCAAGCATATCAAAATTTCTTCCCTGCGCCGCCACTTTGGCCAGATGCTCCAGGATGTTTTCCTGTTCGCCGGAGATATCCGCAGCAACATTGTACTGCGCTCTGACAATGTCTCCGATGAGGAGGTCTGGCAGGCCTGCCGGTATGTCAACGCCGACGGCTTCATCAAGAAGCTGGAGGGCGGTTTGAACGAGACCGTCCGGGAGCAGGGCAACAACTTCTCCGCCGGACAGCGGCAGCTGCTGAGCTTTGCAAGGACCATCCTGCACAAGCCCTCCGTAATGATCCTCGATGAGGCCACGGCCAACATCGACACGGAAACGGAAGTGCTCATCCAGGACTCCCTGGAGAAGATGAAGAACATCGGCACCATGCTGATCGTCGCCCACCGCCTGAGCACCATTCAGCATGCCGACAACATCATTGTCCTGTCCCACGGACAGATCATGGAGCAAGGCAGCCATCAGCAGCTCCTGCACAAAAGGGGCCGGTACTACCAGCTCTATACCCTGCAATTCCAGAAGCAGCAGCTCCAGCAAAGCGAAACATGACAAACGCCCTTGCAGACCGGTTGGCTCTGCAAGGGCGTTTTCCATCATTTCTCAGAAAAAGTGAAGCGATAAAAATCCCGAATGCATCGGCATTCGGGATTTTGTGTGTTGCGTCCACTTTTGATGCAGACTTTTCAGGCGTATTTTCAGCAAGCCTACTAAGAAATAGAGAATATTTCGTTCGCAATCAGTACTTTCGTACATGTATGCGGCTGCTCATAGATGGTGTAGTCGGTATCTGTGATCCGGCCTCTGGCGTCCCGCAGCTGGCGGTACACCAGATAGCCGCTGATTTCCAGCTCCTTCAGCGCCGCGCCGATGGCGTCCACGCGAAAAACTGCCATGTTCGTTCACCTCGATCTTTCTGCGGCGCATTCACACCGCTTTTTATGTACAGCGAAGAAAAAATGGTTTACAAATGGGAAAGCATATTGTAATATTGGAATATAGCGTAATTACACTATAGCAAAGGAGACGCACGATGGGGTTACAGCATGGGATTCTCGGGTTTTTGAATTACGGCCCTTGCAGTGGGTATGAGCTGACGAAGGCGTTTCAGTCCTCCCTGCATTTTTTCTGGCCTGCGCAGACCAGTCAGATTTATCAGACGCTGAACAGGCTGGAAGCTGCGGCGTACATCACCCACAAAACGGTCATCCAGACCGGAAAGCCCAATAAGAACGTCTATTCCATCCTGCCAGCGGGTCGGGCGGAGCTGCTGAGCTGGCTGTCGGAGCAGGGGCGAGCCACAGACGGCTATAAGAGCGAATTTCTGATGAAGGTCTTTTTCGCTGAAAATCTCCCGCCCCGGCAGGCAATCACGATGCTGCGCACATACGCGGACGGCTGCCGCGCGTGGCTTGCGGGGCTGGACAGCGTTCCGCAGAACATAGAGGAATACGGCAAGCTGACCGAGGCCAGCGCGCCTGTGTATTGGGCGTTCACGGCGCAGTTTGGCCGGGATTACGCACAGGTGTGCATCGCGTGGGCCGAGAACTGCATCAAAAAGCTGGAGGAGATGGCATGAAGGTCCTGGTTCTGAACGGAAGCCCCAAAGGCGAGAGAAGCAACACCTACCGCCTGACCGGCGCGTTTCTGGATGGCCTGCGTCAAGTGCAGCAGACAGAGGTGGAGGTCCTTGAGGTCGGAAAGCTGCATCTTCTGCCGTGCCGGGGCTGCTTTGCCTGCTGGAGCAAGACGCCGGGAAAGTGCGTTTTGCAGGACGATATGGCCGGTGTGATCGAAAAGCTCCTGGCCGCCGAAGTGCTGATCTGGAGCTTTCCGCTCTACTATTTCGGCATCCCCGGCCAGCTAAAGCTGCTCATCGACCGGCAGCTGCCGATGTCGCTGCCCTTTATGACGGACAATGTTTCCGGCGGCCACCCCAGCCGCTATGACCGCTCCGGCCAGCGTCAGGTGGTGATCTCCACCTGCGGCTTTTACACAGCAGCGGGCAACTATGACGCGGTGGACGCGCAGTTCTCTCGTCTCTGCGGCGCAGATGGCTATACGGCCATATACTGCGGTCAGGGGGAGCTGTTCCGCATTCCGGAGCTGCGCCAGCGCACGGACGCCTATCTGGAGCATGTGAAGCGGGCAGGCGCGGAGTTCGCGCGAGGCGCTGTTACGGAGGAAACAGCCTGTGCGCTGCGGCAGCCGCTGTTTCCGCGGGCGGTGTTTGAGCAGATGGCGGATGCCAGTTGGGGTGTCCGCCGGGAGGATTCTGCCAAGCCGGGAACGTTACAGACGGCAAAGCTCTCTCCGGCGCTGGCCTTTACCCGGCAGATGGCCGCGCTTTATAACCCCACAAGCTGGAACGGGCAGGACCGTGTGCTGGAATTTTTCTATACGGACGCTGGGGAAACCTATCAGATCGTGCTGGGAAAGGACGGCCAGCGTGTGCTGGAAGCCGACTTCCTGCTCTGCACCACGCGCATCGAAACGCCGCTGTCCGTCTGGCAGAGGATCGGCAGCGGAGAGCTGAACGGACAGCAGGCCATGATGGAGCATCTGTACCGCGTGACCGGCGACTTCTCGGTCATGCTCCATTGGGACGAGATTTTCGGTCTGGGAGCGGCTGCGCCGAAGCCGCCTGCCGCGCCCCAGAAAAAGACCAACATGACACTTATGCTGCTGCCGTGGATGACGATCTGGATCGCGCTGTCCATCCAGGCCCGGACCGGCGCGTGCATCGGGCTTGCGGTCTGCGGGCTGCTGCCGTTTGCGTTTCTGAAATACCGCATGACCGTCTTTGAGCCGTGCTCCATGCTGGCGGTAGGCAGCATCTGTGTGCTGACGCTTCTGGACGCGCTGCCCCTTACGGTGCTCCTGCCGGTGTCGTATCTTCTGTTCGGCCTGATGTGGGGTGTGACAGTGTTCCGTCAACTGCCGCTGACGGCGCACTATTCCATGAACGGCTACGGCGGCGAGACGGCACTGCAAAATCCGCTGTTTCTGCGGACGAACCGGATTCTCACAGCCTGCTGGGCGGTTCTGTATCTGCTTACGCCGATCTGGACCTGGCAGCTGATGCAAACCTCCGTCTCCTATCTGACCGGCGCGTTCAACTCCGTGCTGCCCATTCTGCTGGGCATATTCACGGTTTGGTTCCAGCGCTGGTATCCGGCACATTATGCCGCCAGCGCCAATTGATCTTTCCATGAAAAGGCTGACCCATCAGGTGAAAACCGATAGGTCAGCTTTTTTGCCGTGATTTTCAGCGCATCCAGCCCGTAGCGCACGATGAGCAGTGCGTGGATGATAAGTGTAAATGCTTCGATTCCGACGATCTCCGGGTTTGTGAGGTCCGTGTCTGTGATTTGCCCACTGCCTGTGCAGATACTCTTTGCCGCTGCAATGATCGTATACTGTCCTTACCACCTTAATTCCTCCCAGAATTACCCTATACACCCGGGTACAGGTATCTCCAGCAGCTCATAAATCTCCCGTTGGCGTTTTGTCAGCGGATTCAGAAGCCGTTCTTCGTCGCTGCCCGGGTACTGGATCGTCTTTATTTTGTCCAGTTCCAACAGAATCTTCTTGAGCGTCAGGCCATTTTGCCGCATATAGTCTTTCAACTGTCTCAGCAGATAAGCCCGCACAATCAATGAAAGGAATGAGACAAACACTTTCCCCTGGGCGGTTTCAGAAGTATGAATGTGCAGACGCTTCATATCCAATCCGTTTTTCAAATCATCAAAGCTCTTTTCAATTGTGTCCCGGCAGCGGTAGATGTCCAGAATCTCCGCTGTCGTTTTTTTGAAATCCGTTTCCGCTATTAGGAAAAATTTTGATTAAGAATGCAAAGAAACATTGACATCTACGTCCCCACACAGTATAATTGTTCTTACATTTGTAAGATTTAGGAGCGACAGTATGAACAAGTTACCCCAGATTTCAGATGCCGAGTTTGAAGTGATGGATATTATTTGGAAATATGCCCCCATCAGTACCAATGAAATCACAGATCGATTGGCTAAGACAAAAAATTGGAGTCCGAAAACAATCTACACAATGCTATCCCGCCTGGAAAAGAAGGGCGTGATCGTACATGAAAAGGAAAGCCGTGTTTTTGTCTATACTCCCTGCGTAAAAAAAGGCGATTATCTGGCTGCTGAAAGCCGCACCCTGGCAACCCGTTTTTTTGACGGAGCCATGAAACAGATGGTTGTAAGTTTTCTGGATCAGAGGGATTTGACCCCAGAAGACTTGGATGAATTACAGAGTATTCTCGACAAACGGCGCCGACAGTGAGGCGATGATAATGTTCTTAGAACAATTCTTGATAGGAAATCTATGGAATGCTTGTCTCATTTGCATGATGCTTGGCCTGAAATGGCTGCTTCGCAATCGGCTGTCCCTGCGTTTTCAATATCGCAGCTGGTTTGTCCTGGCTTATTCCCTTTTCCTGTCTTTCCTCCCAAATGGGATTTGGTCTGCGTTTCAATCCGTAAAATCTGTTGGGCAGCGAGCATTTGCCATTTCGAATACCTCCATCAATACCGCCGTAGTTGCTACAGAGGCAGGATGGCTTCAGGATACAACAGAGTTGATTGCCCGTCCCGAAAACAGCCGCTTTATTTTTATTGCTTCGTTTCTTTGGCTGGCGGGCGTTTTGGCATTCACCGTCGTATATTTGGTTGGAATCTGGAGGCTCCACACGATAAAGCATCTTTCAGTGGAACCATCCTATGCGTGCCGTAAGCGGTTCGACGAGTGCCAACTCAGGCTGGGACTGAAACGGCATATCAAACTGCTGCAGTCCAGATTTATTACCACCCCAATCAGCTTCGGATGGAAAACGTCATTCGTGGTTCTTCCAAAAGGCGGCATTGACGGATTGCCGAAATCCGAGTTGGATCATATACTGCTCCATGAACTGACACACATCAAGCACGGAGACACAATGACCAATTACCTGCTTTGCGTTATACAGATCCTCTTTTGGTGCAACCCGCTTGTATGGCTCGCCCTTCGGCAAATTCGTAGGGATCGGGAAGCCTACTGCGATTGGGATGTTATGAATGAGATGACCTGTGAAAAAGAACGAATTGCCTATGGTCAAACAATCTTGCGCTTTGCTGCCGTCTCCAATCCCCCTCTACCTACAGCGGCAGGTTTCTGTCAGGGCAAAAATCAGTTGAAATATCGTCTCCAACAAGTAGTAGACTTTCAACTAGAGACAAAATGGAAGCGCCTGTTGGGCCGGTGTTTCGCGGGATTCCTGGCTTTGGCAGCAATCGGGCAAATTCCTGTGTTGGCCTATTGCACCGAATACACTGAAACCCATTACAGTCCCTCTGGTACATTGACCGTAGTTGAATCCGACTGGGAAAGATTTTTCGGCAATTCCGATGGCTGCGCTGTTGTTTATGATTTTAGCACAGACCAATATACGGTATCCAACGAATCAGAGGTAACCCGCCGTGTCCCGCCGTGCTCTACTTATAAAATTTACAGTGCCCTCAACGCATTGGAGCAAGGAATCATCACTCCCGAAGCAAATACCATTACCTGGGATGGGGTGGCGTATCCTTTTGAGTCATGGAACCGAGATCAAACCCTGCGCTCCGCTATGCAGGCTTCCGTAAACTGGTATTTTAATGCCCTTGATCAATCAGCGCAGATGGAGGACTTCTTTTCAAAAATCGGCTACGGTGACTGCAACTTTGGCAACGATTCTGACGGGTTTTGGAATGGCTCCGGTGTGAAAATCTCCGCTTTGGAGCAAGTAGAACTGCTGGTAAAACTGTACCGCAACGATTTCGGTTTCAGGAATGAAAGTATTGCCGCTGTCCGGGATGCTATATTGCTGGACGAGGACGGGCTGTACGGAAAAACCGGCACCGGGCGGCTGAATGATACCAACATTGCGGGTTGGTTTATAGGGTTCGTAGAAACACATCAGGGTACCTATTTCGTTGCAGTTTATCTGCACAGCCAGAATGGTTCCGATGGCGCATTGGCTTATGAAACAGCATCGAATATTCTTAAGGATATGAACATTATAGAGTAAGGCTGCTTTTGCGGCTTTACTTTATAGCCTAAATTCTTACAAATGTAAGGAGTGAAATCACATGAAAAAACGTATTCGGATTGCGCTTTTTGCTATCTGCGTGGTCATTGGAATGAATTTTCTGCTTATAGGATACTTCCGCTATGCAGTGGACCACAGGAAAACAATACGGGATACATCCGTTTCCCCAGACGGAAAGTATGAGTTAACGCTCATTGAAATTGGAGAACCGGTGTGGCCCTTCGGGCCTGCATCCGGGCGGCTGACTTTGAAAGAGGGGGACAACCAGATCAACCAGGCGGATTTTGAACTTAAAAACGATGGATGCAGCATCAGCAGCAACTGCTGGACAGTTGCCTGGATGACAGATTATGTGGAAGTGGTTTTATCTGGGTACGAACAGTTTGACGAGCAAATCCTATTGTATTTTGATGGCTCCACGCAACGCCAGACTTTGGATAACGAAGCCGAGTCAACCGCATCACAGGTGGAAACCGGTGCTTTGGGTATACAGGTCATGGAAAATCGAAAAAATGAGTTAGTCTTTACGATCTCCACCAGCGACTACGTGGAAAGCTATAACAGCTATTATAAAATTGACTATTGTCGCAGTTTGTTACCCCCAGTATCCCAGTGGCAGTGTTTTACCTACGATTCTGCAATCCATTCAGAATACGAAACAAAATGTTACTCCTTCACCGAGGATGAGCATATATACTCATTGCCTACGATCACGGTGTATGTACCGACAAATGATGACTACATACAACAAATCACCGTTAATTTTGACGAGCATAGATTTACGCAATCTGGGTTCGAGCAATACAAGGAGATGTGTTATTACACGATGAAAGTATTCTTTCCGGACTTGCCTGATGCGCGTATTATGGACCTATGCACAGAGATCGTTGCGCTGGGAAACCAGAATGTTTTTTCCAGTGACGAGTGGTTTAGCAAGAATGCTGTCCCCTTCGCCTTATTCTATCGGGAAGGAATCGGTGTGTATCCCTACTTCGCTATCGGCGATTGGGAACACTTCTGCATCATCCCTGTTACAGAAGAAACCGTTACTGAATTCGGAGAAAAAGGAGTCCAAATTCATGAAATATCTTAAAATTACTGTTGTTCTTTTTGCACTGATTATCGGACTATATGCTTGCGGGAGCAGAACTGAAAACCCGAAGCCAAGTTTTCAGTCAAAAGACACGATTGCCGCCACAGAAGCGGATACTGCTCCGGCAACCACAAATGAAAGCCATAATAACGTTCCGATTGATGGCCCTATATTTGACCGTCTTGAAGTCCGGTGTAAAGAAATCGAATCTTTGTACCATGCACTATATGAGTCTGCCGAGAAAACAGTGCCAGACAGTCCATGGGACGATTCCTGCTTGTCCCAAAGCAGTATCGATTCCATAGAGGACCTGCTTTATGATGCAGGATATGATGTAATGGATACAAACGAACCTTACCCGGAATATTTGACCACATCCGAAAGGTTTTATGTATTTTGGGATGCTGTACAGCAGAACAGAGATACCGAACAAGAGGTTATCACCATTTTGAAATCGGGGGGCTTATCATATAGACTATTCACATATGACAAATCCGGCGCTTTTGTTTACAGTATGACGTATTACCCGGATGAGATAAAAGAGCCATATTATGAATGTCATGAAATCAAGGATTGGACACTAACAGAGAAAGGTAATTTCTATTACAGGATCTATCCTGCAAATGATAAACACTATCCAGATTTTTGTCTGATTCGACTTGTTGCTCCGAATACGGAACTATTTGATCTTGCTTTTCGCTATATCTATCCTGTTGGCTACATTGCCACCAATATTTTCCTCATTGATTGGCAGGAAGGAAATTGGGGAAATCTAAGCTTTAACGATCAGTTTGAATATCTATACTTTGCGCATCATGGAAAGCAGTTCCTTGCCGATCATTATACCATTCTCGGAGACAAAAGCAGCTATGCCATACCGGCCAGCGAATTTGAAGGAATCGTCTTACCGTACTATAACATTGACATAGAAACCTTCCAATCGCTTGCACAATATCATACTGAAGGTGACTACTACCCTTGGATGCCATTGAACACAAACGATTTTGTTAAAATATGGTACTACAATATCGAGCCAGAAGTTACGGCTTATGTCATGAATCCGGACGGAACAATGACGCTGACCATCCAAATGCTTTCCACAGATTTAAAAATGGATTGCCTGTTTGCACATGAAGTGACCGTCAGGCCACTGGAAAATGGGAACTTTCAATATGTAGGGAACCGCATAACTTATCAGACGGAATACGGATTGCCGTGTTCTGTACCAAGACTGATGTGGGATTAACCGTTCACAATGAATTATACATGAAGGAGCAAACAAATGAATCGAGATTCGGCAAATACGAAATGGGTTCTATACCCTGTTTGCGGCAACAAAACCCGGACAAAAGTTTACGATGATACGATGGTTTTGAACTTTCCACTGTACTGCCCCAAATGTAAAAAGGAAGTCCGAGTTGATATTGTACCCTTAATTCCTCCCAGAATTACCCTATACACCCGGGTACAGGTATCTCCAGCAGCTCATA